>DHQV01000047.1 GCA_002408185.1 Deltaproteobacteria bacterium UBA5329 | reverse complement strand
ACTCCTGCCGGGGAAAGTTGAAGCCGTCCTTCCAAATTATTTGTCCAACCGCAATACAGGGTCCCGTCAGAACATTCGAGGATATAGACGACGAGGCCATTGGTGTTCATTCCATCAGTCCCCTATTTGATCCCGCTTAACTCGGTCTGCAACTGCTCGAGTTCATACCAGCGATGGTATGCGGCATCGAGTTTTTTTTCAACGGCCTGCCAGCGTTCGTTTGTTGTCTGTATCATGGACAGGTCGCGGCTGGCATAAAAGTCCGGTGAATTAAGGGTCTCAATTAACTGTTTTTGCTCTTCCTCAAGGGTTTCAATGAGGGAAGGCAAGGATTCAAGCTCTTTCGTTTCTTTGAAGGAGAGCCTCTTCTTCTCCCGGGGCCTCTTCTCTTTCTTCTGCGGGCGCTCCACCGGTGCCGCTTGAGCAGGTTTTGCTTTCTGTCTGAGCCAGTCATCATACCCGCCAACGTATTCCTGCAGGAAACCATTCCCCTCGAACACAATGGTGGACGTCACAACATTATTGATAAATTCCCTGTCGTGGCTGACCAGCAGGATCGTCCCGTTATATTCGAGCAGCTTCTCTTCAAGCAATTCCAGCGTTTCCGTATCGAGATCATTTGTCGGCTCGTCGAGGACCATGATATTGGACGGAACCATAAAGAGCTTTGCGAGAAGCAAACGGTTGCGTTCGCCGCCGGAGAGCGAGTGCACCGGGGCCATGGTCCTCTCCGGCGAAAAAAGGAAATCCTGGAGATAGCCGACCACGTGGCGGGACCTCTCGCCCGTGACGATCATATCGTTGCCGTCCCCGATGTTCTCCCTGAGAGTCCGGTTCCCATCGAGCTGCGAGCGAAGCTGGTCGAAATACGCGACCTCGATGTTCGTGCCGAGCCTGACGTCTCCCTTTTGTGGTATGAGTTCGCCAAGTAGTATCTTGAGAAGGGTTGTCTTTCCGCACCCGTTGGGCCCTATGATGCCCACCCTGTCGCCGCGGATGATGGTCGTAGAGAAATCATCGACAATTCTTGTTTCCCCCCATGCGAATGAAATACCGGCGGCATCGGCGACCACGCGTCCGCTGCGCTGTGCCTCTTCGATCGAAAACCGGCACACGCCCGTTTGTTCCTGTCTCTGCGCACGTTCTTCGCGCATCCGCATAAGCGCCCGGACCCTCCCTTCATCCCTTGTCCGCCGGGCTTTGATGCCCTGTCTGATCCACACCTCTTCCCTCGCCAGTTTCTTATCAAACTCTGACCGTTGTTTGTCCTGCGCATCGAGCATGGCCTGCCGGCGTTCGAGATATGTATTGTAGCTGCAGGCATACGCCGCAAGACACCCCCGGTCGATCTCAACGATCCGTGTCGCCACGCGCTGCAGAAATGCCCTGTCATGGGTAACGAACATGAGCGTCTTATCATACTTGACGAGGAATTCCTCAAGCCACAGTATCGTCGCAATATCAAGATGGTTCGTCGGCTCGTCAAGAAGCAAAAGGTCCGGCTCGTTAAGAAGCGCCTTCGCCAGAAAAACACGCCGTTTCATTCCAGCGGAAAGGGTCCGAAAGAGCACGTCCTCATCCAGTGACATTCGCTCTATGACCGTCTTTATACGATGATGATAGTGCCATGCCCCCGATGCCTCTATCTTATGCTGTACGTTCTCGAGGGCCCGGATAAGCCCCGCGTCATGTTCCCGGGCGATACGCCCTGCAAGCTCGTGATATTCCCTAAGGAGCCTGGCATGTTCCATCCCTCCCATCGCGACAATATCGTACACGGCCCCCGGCAGATCGTCAGGGACATCCTGCGGAAGCATCGCAACACTCACCCCATTGCGCTCAATAGTCCCCGAATCGGCCGATATCTTCCCCGCAAGCAATTTCATCATAGTAGACTTCCCCGACCCGTTACGCCCCAGAAGCCCGATCTTCTCCCCCGCCTCGATCTGCAGCGCAACGCGGTCAAGGAGCGCCGTATCCCCGAACCTCAAAGAAACATCATGTATGCGGATCAATCCCATAACTTTAGCGGTCTTAAGTATACCTGACAAATCCCGGGTTTGCTATACCGAGGATCCACATCGCAGAGATTGTATTCCTCAGAACTGAATATGTATCCATGAAGGATATAGAAGTGTTACCATTGTGTTCCGATTGTTACCAATTGATCCATTTCGCGAGGATGGACGAAGGCGGGCAATAGAAGGTAGCCCCGGAATATGCCGGCTAATACTGGCGTTACCGACCGCTGTCATTGCAGGCCATAACTAAACAACCATGGTATACTCCTTGCATTTCTGATGATTGGCCATGTTTGGACGAACCATCCGGAGCGAGCCGTGAAAGCAAGGATACCAGTAGCAGATTATAACGCTTGGAGGGTGGGCTGGAATTGGTGAAAAAAGTGGACTGGTTTTGGCGATACTTGACAGCGTTGCAACATTACTTTAACACTCTTCATGTCTATTGCTTTTTCCGCAGGCTCAGGCTACCAAAAAAGTTGGCACGGCAGGTAGCGCGGTACTATGAACGCTTTGCAAGCCCGGTACTGTACCGTGAGCCTCGCACATACCCCGCCCCGACTCCCATTGGATGGGAACGGGCAAAAGGTCAGGCCTGGACATACAGGCTCTTCAAGGGAAAGGTCGGCAGTGAAGATGCGGGGTATTAAGAAAAGCTCGGGGGACATTCCCAAGAAAACAGGTTGTTTTCTCATGGAAACGGAAGGTATGCCTGCTGAAATTATGGCATCCTCGATGCTTATGTCATTATTAAGCCTTTCTTCACGAACCCTACGAACTTTGTAAGAGCCGGGTACCCAACTCAAAGCTTAGCTAATGTTGGGTGGCAACGGGCGAGAGGCAAGTCTTTTTCTTTCGTCCTCTGACCAAGAATACGACGATGACATAGCGCTGTCACAAGGTTTTGATATAATTGTGCAGTACTTTCAGAACATGAAGATTATATCAGGCGGACAAACAGGGGTTGACTGGGCTGCGATCGATATCGTGATCGAACTTGGCCTCGAATACGGCGGTTCCATCCACCTTGGAAGAAAAGCCGAAGACGGCCCCATAGACCCGAAATACGACAAACTCACCGAACTTGCCTCCCCCGACTACCGTGCAAGAACACAACAAAACGTCCTCGACCCCGACGCCACCCTGATATTTACAATCGGTGCCCCCACTGGCGGTACCGCCGCCACGATCGAGTTCGCCCGGAAATATAACAAACCGCACCTGATCATCGATCTCAAGACCACAGATTCCGAATCCACCGTTACACTGATCAATGACTGGTTACGACGAACCAGACCCGCAATCCTCAATATAGCTGGGCCGCGGGAATCTAAATGCCCGGGGATATACACAATCACAAGAGACATTCTTGAGAAAGTCTTGGACCGGCGGAGTTGACTCATTTCTGAAAACGACGGGCAGTTCGCATAACATAACGATCTCACTCTGCTATGGTATAAAAACTTGCCGTATTGCACTCTCAGCAAAAAGTACATTTTTATCTAATTATATGATGATTTTCATCGGTATATTTTGTTCGATATTAGGAAAAGTTCATCAGTTGTTTCAGCGTAGGATAAGCATCTGAACCTTCAAACGGGGTTAAAAGAAGGGGCCCCGATGAAGAAGCAGTATGTTATCAGGGTTGCATATTTTTATTGGAAAGACTGTTTGTTTCCGGTCAAAGCCCCGCCTTGCCGCAAAAGAGGCCGGGATAAAAGTTCTAAGAGTTCGAATAGTCTGAGGCCGTGGAAAGTCGAAGGCACAATCGTACTTGCTGGATAAGTCGACTGAGAGAACATCGATGGGTAAAAATATAACGCCGTACAAATGCTGCGAGATGCTTGCGAGCACCGCGATATCAAGTTGAGTATCCTTGTCGCCGATACCGGTCTTTGGGTGCATCCCGATGAGCATCAATACCTTCTCAAATAGAATGGAACTGGGGTCTTTTTCCCAAATACATGCAGACATCGAGCAAACAACGGGTAGCGTAGGGGCCAGATTATGAGCGGTCTTAGATTGGATGACAATTCTTATGCCAATCATGCTACCAAACAGGCATTAGGTTTAGGCCGCGAGGGCCCGGATGGGTTTGAAGTCTGCCACACCTGGTCCGGATCAGCATACGATACGAATTGCCACACTGTGTTCGCAAATCTATTGTTATTGCCGCGCACACTCGCAAGTCTTACGGATCACGATTCAGACATACAAGCCACACTGAAATATAGGGCATATGAATTGTATGGATGGTGCCCGGTCGGAGAGGCGTCTCCGGCGAAACCATTTTTTTATCCGGAAGAATGGCGAGAACCGTTGCCATTCGATGACGTTGTTCTGCGCGCGCTCAAACGGCGCAAACAGACTTCATCACAATGTGGAAGTAAGATAGTAAAATAATCTGAGGTTATTGTGACCCACCAATACGATATTCTGATAAAAGTTATTGGATAATATAAGAAGTGAAGCCCCGGAGTCATATAAAACATACCATCCAGATAAATCAAATAAAGAAGAGCTTGTTAGGGCGAGATCATTGGCTCTTATTCATCTGCTAGTGACATACTCACGGGATCGAGA
>DHQV01000011.1 GCA_002408185.1 Deltaproteobacteria bacterium UBA5329 | reverse complement strand
TTGACAGAGGGGGGAAGTATAACCTTTCGATGCCCCAGCTTCACGGACGAACTCGCGTTGAGTGTTATGAACGCTTTTATCATTCGTTGATAAAAGCGTTTTGCCTGGTGCAGTCATACCGTGTGTCTGGTTCTTCCTTCCCTTCTGCAACAGCAGGTCCTTCTTTTTGCTGACAAGCTATGTCCCCCGGCGTTGTGCCAAAATGATACCAAGATGTTGCCCCCTGATTGTCATACGTCCTGTCACCGTCATTCCCGCTGCGACTTTGTATCATAAGGCAACAAAATATACCCTAAAAATAAGCCTTAGGAATTTAAAAAGTGGGACCATAGTGGGATGAAATCAGGTGGTCAAGAAAAAAGGGTTAACCTCGTGTCGGCTAACCCCCTGATTTTATTTGGCTGGGAGACAAGGATTTGAACCTTGATTCACGGAGTCAGAGTCCGTTGTCCTGCCGTTGAACGATCTCCCAATATTTCCAACGCTATTATACCAGTTTATGCGTCTTCTGTCTTGGTTTCTTCAACTTTTTTCTCGGCCTTCGGTGCGCGTGCCCGTTTTGGTTTTTCTTCGCCCGAGGCTTCTTTTGCAGCGGCTTTTGTCTTCGCCGACGCTTTCTCTTTTTTCTCTTTGGGTTCTTTGGCCTTGGCTTCTTTCTTTGGTTTAGCCTTGCCCTTCTTTTCCGGTTCTTTTTCTGGCTCTTTCTTCTGTGTGAGTTCTATGATCGCCATCGGGGCGGCATCGCCTTTTCTGAGACCGATCTTTACAACGCGGGTGTAGCCTCCGTTTATGGCGGCGTACCGGTTGCCGATATCGGAGAACAGCTTCCGCACTATCTTCTTGTCTCTCAAGATTGCGAAGGCCAAGCGTAGGGAATGGAGGTCTTTCTTCTTGGCCAGCGTGATAAGTCTGTCTGCCACTTTCTTCAGTTCCATTGCCTTGGGATTCGTCGTCTGTATGCTTTCATGATCGAAAAGAGCATTGGCAAGGTTCATGAACAATGCGTCTTTATGGCTCCTGGTTCGATTCATTTTCTTAACTCTGTTCTGATGCCTCATTTGTCAACCCCTACATGTGATCTTTTTTCTTGAGAACCATCTTGTCAAGTTCTTCTCTGACGGGAAAAGTATCCAATTTTAAACCAAGCCTGAGTCCCATGCAAGAGAGAATCTCCTTGATCTCGTTCAACGATTTTCTTCCAAAATTCTTGGTCATGAGGATCTCCTGCTCGGTCTTCTGAACAAGTTCTCCAATATACTTTATGTCGGCATTTTTCAGGCAGTTCGCGCTTCTCACAGATAATTCCAACTCGTCGACACTGCGATAAAGATTTTCATTAAAATCGGTTTTTTCCTGGCCTCTTTCTTCCGCAGCTTCGGCTTCTTCTATTTCATCGAAGTTGATGAAAATCCTCATTTGCTCTTTTACTATCTTGGCTGCAAACGAAAGGGCATCGAGCGGGTCAACGCTGCCGTCGGTCCAGATCTCCATGGTCAGTTTATCATAATCCGTGCGCCGGCCGACGCGTGCCTGGCTCACGTTGTAACTCACTTTTCTGATCGGGGAAAAGATCGCATCGATCGGTATCGTGCCGATGGGTTCCGCATCATCGATGTTATGCTCGGACGGTTGATAGCCGCGGCCCATTTTTGCCTTCATCTCCATATAAAGTCTGGCATCACTCGATAATGTAGCAATGTGAAGGTCGGGGCTCACTACTTCAACCCCGCCGTCATGAGTAATATCACTCGCCTTTACATCTTTCTTACCTTTAACGTCAATCTTTAAAAGAGCAGGCTTATCGTCGGTCATCCGGATGACAACTTTTTTGAGATTGAGAATGATCTCAGTAACATCTTCTTTGACACCGCGAACTGTTGAAAATTCGTGGTCAACAGAGTCTATCCAGACCGATGTTATGGCAGCACCCATTATCGAAGAGAGTAGCACCCTGCGAAGGGAGTTGCCGATGGTTACTCCGTACCCTCTTTCGAAAGGCTCGGTAGAAAACTTTACGTAATCGTTCTCCTTCTTCTCTATCTCGATCTTGGTCGGCCTGATAAGCTCCTGCCAGTTTTTTTCAAACATAGGCATGTACCCTCCTTGGGGTAGTAACTACCTTGAATAGTATTCTACGATCAGCTGTTCTTTAATGGGCAATGAAATATCGTCACGTGTCGGGAATAATTTTATAGTACCTTTCATATTATCTTTATCAAGGTCGATCCATGCAGGAACTCCCCTGCGAACGACTGATTCCAGTGCATTGATGACGGAAGGCAGGTTTTTGTGCCTGACTTCTATCACATCCCCGACCTTAACGAGATACGAAGATGAATTCACCGTCCTGCCATTTACTGCAATATGTTTATGCGACACAAGCTGGCGTGCTTCACCACGTGATGTTGCAAAACCGAGGCGGAAAACCATATTGTCGATCCGTCTCTCGAGGATGATGAGAAAGTTTGTACCGGTGATGCCTTCCTTACGCTCGGCCATCACAAAAAATCTTCTGAACTGTTTTTCGCTTAAGCCGTAAATCCGGCGGGCACGCTGTTTTTCGCGGAGCCGCATGGCGTATTCCATGACCTTGCTCCTCGTGTCAACATGCTGGCCGGGCGGATAGTTCCGTTTTTCGATGGCGCATTTTTCTGTGTAGCATCTCTCGCCCTTTATAAAAAGCTTTATGCCTTCCCGGCGGCATAACTTACATATCGGTCCTACATATCGTGACAATTTTGCCTCCTTTAAACTCTTCTACGTTTCGGCGGTCTGCACCCGTTATGAGGGATGGGCGTAACGTCTCGGATCAAGTGTATCTTCAGACCGGCGCTCTGCAACGCCCGAAGCGCAGCTTCGCGTCCTGCCCCGGGGCCTTTCACATAGACATCGACCGTTCTGAGCCCATGCTCCATGGCCTTTTTTGCGGCATTTTCGGCAGCTAGTTGTGCGGCAAACGGGGTGCTTTTCCTCGATCCCTTAAAACCGACGACCCCGCCGCTTGACCAAGACACGACATTGCCCTGCTGGTCGGTGATCGTGATAATGGTGTTGTTAAAGCTCGACTGTATATATGCTCCGCCGACAGGTATATTCTTTTTTACTTTCTTTTTTCCAGTTCTTCTGACTTTCGCCATATACGCCCTCTCGTCGTTATTTTCGTTTCATCGATGTCTTTCTCGGGCCTTTCCTGGTCCGGGAGTTTGTCCGTGTTCTCTGCCCGTGGACAGGAAGACTTCTCCTGTGCCGAAGGCCACGGTAACATCCAATATCCATGAGCCTCTTTATATTCATACTCACTTCTTTTCTCAGATCACCTTCGACCTTGTACTCATTCTCGAGTATATCCCTGATCTTTGCGATCTCATCATCAAGAAGTGTGTGTGTTCTCTTGTTCGGATCGATGCCCGCCTGGGTCAGGATCTTGTTGGAAAGCGTTCTCCCAACCCCGTAGATATAGGTCAGGGCAACCTCTATCCTTTTGTCCCTGGGTATGTCAACACCTGCAATTCGTGCCACGTTTTGCCTCCTTAACCCTGTTTCTGTTTATGCTTGGGGTTCTCGCATATGATCCTGACAACACCCTTACGCTTGATGATCTTGCATTTGTCGCATCTTACCTTCACCGAAGGTTTTACCTTCATTTTTTCCTCCTACTTAACCCGATAAATGATCCTGCCTCTTGTAAGATCATACGGTGATAACTCGACAACTACCTTGTCTCCCCGCAGTATCTTTATATAATGCATGCGCATCTTTCCCGATACATGGGCCAGCACCCTGTGGCCGTTGGGGAGTTCTACTCTGAACATCGCATTTGGCAACGGTTCTACGACCGTTCCTTCTATTTCGATTCCTTCGCCTTTTGGCATTTTACCTCTCTATACCCTGCTCAGTACAACGGGTCCATTGTTCGTAACGGCAACCGTGTGTTCAAAATGAGCCGACAGGCTCCCGTCCTTTGTTGCGGCCGTCCATCCGTTTTCTTTAATGTATATATCGCTATTTCCCATGTTTACCATGGGTTCAATAGCAAAAACCATTCCCGGTTTTAACCTGATCCCTGTCCCCTTCGTCCCATAATTTGGCAATTGTGGGTCTTCATGAAGACTTCTTCCGATCCCGTGGCCAACAAATTCTCTTACGACCGAAAACCTGGATGCCTCGACATGCTCCTGTATCGCATGAGATATGTCGTACAGTCGATTGCCTTCGCGAGCTTCGGCGATGCCCCGGTAAAGAGCTTCTTCTGTGACATCGAGAAGTTTCTGCGCAGCCTTCGAAATGTCTCCCACGGCATATGTCATTGCGACGTCTCCATAATATCCTTCGTAGAGAAGGCCAAAATCGATGCTGACGATGTCATTCTCTTTCAGCTGCCGTTCGGACGGCATGCCGTGTACAACTTCGTCATTCACCGAAATACAGAGGCAATAGGGAAATCCATTGTAACCCTTGAAGGCAGCTTTAAAATTCCCTGCCTCTTTTATCTTCTCTTCACAAACCGTTTCAAGATCCATCGTCTTGATCCCCGGTTTCACAATGTTCCTGATGGAGAGGAGAATTTCCATCGCCTGGCTACTGGCGATGCGCATTTTCTCAATCTCCTCACTCGTTTTTAAAAAGATCATTCTTCAGTTCTGGTACCATAGTATCTGGCAAGCATCAATATCCGGATCACTGCCGGACATATCAACTACCGTCGTCCCTTCATGCCCCTCTGTGATTTTTTCACCAGACCGTCGTAGTGCCTTAAAATAAGATGCGATTCGATCTGCTGAATGGTGTCCAGGGCGACGCCAACCACAATGAGAAGCGCTGTTCCGCCGAAATAGAAGGGAACATTAAATTTTTTCACGAGTATTGTCGGCAATACGCATACAAAGGATATGTATATCGCACCTATGAACGTTACCCGTGTAAGGATCCTGTCAATATATTCCGAAGTGCGTTTGCCCGGCCTTATACCCGGTATATAACCGCCGTATTTTTTCATGTTGTCCGCGACATTGTCCGGATTGAAGACGATAGCAGTGTAAAAATAACAGAAGAAGATAATGAACCCTATGTAAAAGATCTCATGTAGCGCGGAACCGGGTGTAAAAAGCTCGGCTATCTTCTTGGCATATGGATGCGTTATGAAATTCGAGATTGTTGCGGGGAACATGATGATAGATGAGGCAAAGATCGGCGGGATAACACCAGCCGTGTTGACCTTCAGCGGAAGGTGGGTCGATTGCCCGCCCATCATCTTGCGTCCCACAACACGTTTCGCATATTGCACGGGGATCCTGCGCTGCGATGTTTCCATGAATATGATGAATGCAACGACAGCCAGCATCATCGCGATAAGGACGAGAACAATAAACCAGTTGAGTTCGCCCGTGTTGACAAGACTCCAAGTCCCTGCAATGGCGTTCGGCATTCGGGCGACAATACCCGCAAATATGATAAGGGAAATCCCGTTGCCGATGCCCTTCTCAGTTATCTGCTCCCCAAGCCACATAATGAACGATGTCCCGCCCGTTAGGGTGATCATCGTCATAAGCCTGAAGCCCCAGCCGGGGTTGAAGACGACCGCCTCGCCGCCGGCGCCGCGCATCTGTTCGAGGCCGATGGCTATGAAAAGCCCCTGGATTATACTTATGACAACAGTTCCGTAGCGGGTATACTGGGTTATCTTCCGCCTGCCCGCTTCTCCTTCTTTCGATAGTCGTTCCAGTGTGGGAATGACTACAGTAAGAAGCTGCAGGATGATCGATGCGCTGATGTACGGCATGATTCCAAGTGCAAAGATCGAAAGCCGCTCGAGGCCGCCGCCGGCAAACATATCAAAAAACCCGAGCAAAGTTCCCTTGGCACGTTCGAAGATGCCCGCAAGGACATTTCCGTCAATTCCCGGTGTCGGTATATGGATGCCGACGCGATAAACTGCAAGCAAAGCCAGCGTCCATATGATTCTTCGCTTCAGCTCGGGGATCTTTCCAATATTCTGGAAACCTCCCATTAAGCAATTACCTCCACTGCACCACCTTTGGCCTCAATCTTCTCGATGGCCTTCTGCGATGCCTTGTGAACCGAGATTTTTATCGGGAAATCAATGTCTCCCATAGAGAGAAGCTTGATACCGTCCTTCAATTTTTTGAACAACCCTGCTTTCAGGATATCTTCAATGCCAACCTTTTCCATACCTTTGAAGACTTCAAGATCGGCAATATTGATGATCGCATATTCCTTACGGAAAGGATTCTTGAATCCGCGTTTCGGTATCCTTCTCGTCAGAGGAAGCTGACCGCCTTCAAAACTCTTTTCTTTTGTGCCGCCGCTCGTTGACCGCTGTCCTTTGTTTCCATAACCCGCCGTAGTACCCAGGCCCGACCCGGTCCCCCGGCCGACACGCTTGCGGCTCTTCTTTGATCCCGGAATTGGTTTTAGGTCTGATAGTTTCATTTACCGAGCATCCTCCAATACTGTAACAAGGTGAATCACCTTTTTTACCATGCCCCTGATCTCCGGAGTGTTCTTGACAACCCTCTCCTGATTGAGCTTCTTGAAACCCAGGCTTCTCACGGTTGCCCTTTGGTCTTCGGGACACCCGATGAAGCTTTTTGTCCATTTTATTTTAAGGTGGCTCATTTTAACCCTCTTCTACCTTCAATTTGCCTCTCTGTTTCAGTGCCAGTTCGGGCGATTTCATAAGGGACAGGCCCCTGATCGTTGCCTTGACGACGTTATGATAATTCCGGGAGCCGTAACATTTCGTAAGGATATTTGTGATCCCCGCTACTTCAACGACGGCCCGGACGGCCCGGCCAGCGATAACGCCTGTACCTTCTCGTGCCGGTTTCATATAAACCTGACTTGTTCCGAATTTTGCCATGATCTCATGGGGGATCGTTCCCTTTTCAACGGGGACTTCTATAAGGCTTTTCTTTGCCCTTTCAACGGCTTTTCGTATTGCATCAGGGACTTCGTTGGCTTTGCCCAGTCCGAAACCGACTTTTCCATTACCGTCGCCCACAACGACGATGGCGCTGAAAGAAAATCTCCGGCCACCCTTGACAACCTTCGCGACACGGTTAATGTAAACCAGTCTGTCCTGCAACTCGAGATCGCCTGCATCTATTCGCTTTCTTTCGACCAACACAACCTCCCGTTAAAATTTTAGCCCTGCTTCGCGAGCCCCGTCAGCGAGCGATTTGATCCTGCCATGATATTTAAACCCGTTCCGGTCGAAAACGACCTCGGTTATACCAAGTCCTATAGCCTTTTTGCCAATGGCTTCACCAACTTTTTTGGCGGCGTCACTGTTCCCACCGTTCTTCAACCCTGTCTGAACTTCCTTGTTTAAAGTGGAGACCCCGGTTATCACCTTCTCCTGGGTATCATCGACCAACTGTGCATAGATCTGCCTTAAGCTCTTGAAAACGGTGAGCCTTGGCTTCGTCGGGGTACCGTGGACCTTTTTCCGTATTCTCCGTTTGCGTCTCTGCCGGGCTTCGACTTTATCCTTTCTCTGCATACCGCTACTCCTTATTTCCCGCTTTTGCCTGCTTTCTTCTTAAGGACCTCATCAGCATACTTGATGCCCTTGTTCTTGTAGGCATCCGGTTTCCGTAAAGCCCGTATCTTTGCTGCAGTCTGTCCCACCAACTCTTTGTCAATACCCTGAATGGAGACCTGGGTCTGTTTTTCGAGCCCCCCGACAATACCTTCGGGAAGATTAAAAACTATTGGGTGTGAATAACCGAGGAAAAATGTGAACGTTCCCGGCTGGAATTCCGCCCTGTAACCGATCCCGACTATCTCAAGTTTTTTCTCAAAGCCTTTCGACACACCGTCGACCATGTTCGCTATAAGGGTCCTCATCAGGCCGTGATACCCGCGGATGGTTTTTTCATCACTCGTACGGGTGACCGTCACGCTGCTGCCGTCAATGTTCAGATCTAATCCTTTCAGGAAAGGCCTTTTCAACGAACCTTTCGGGCCTGTGACAAGGACTTCACCTTCTTTGAGTTCCAGTTTCGTCCCCTGCGGGAGTATAATTGGCTTTTTTCCTATCCTCGACATAAATACACCTCACCAGACTACGAGAAGGGGCTCGCCCCCAACCTTGTTCTTCATTGCATTTCTGTCGGTCATCAGACCCTTCGACGTTGAAATGACGACCACTCCCGTTCTGTTCCTGAACCTCGGCAGATCGGCAACACCGGCATATACGCGCCTGCCCGGTTTGCTAATCGTCTTCAGGCCGGTTATAACGCTTTTGCTGTTCTCGTCATAGCTGATGTAGACCTTGAGAAATTTTTTCCGGGATTCATCGACAAACGTCTTATAATTTCTCACGTACCCTTCTTCCTTGAGGATCTTGGATATCGCGAATTTCATATTTGAATAAGGAATGTCTACCGTTTCATGACGTGCAATGATGGCGTTCCGTATTCTTGTCATCATGTCTGCTATTGGATCAACCATACCCATATTACCACCTCACCAGCTTGATTTTAGAACACCGGGGATCTCGCCCCTCAGGGAATAGGACCTAAAGCAGACCCTGCACATCTGGAATTTCCTGATAAATGCCCTTGGCCTGCCGCAGACGGCGCATCTGTTACGTATGCGCACTTTAAATTTAGGCGCCCTCTTTGTTTTCTCTATCATTGCTTTTCTTGCCATGAAAGTCCTCCACTAGCTCCTGAAAGGCATACCCATGAGTTTTAAAAGCTCATGTCCTTCTTCATCCGTTTTTGCGGTTGTTGTAATAGTTATGTTCATTCCACGGACCTTATCGATCTTGTCGTATTCGATCTCGGGAAAGATGATCTGTTCTTTGAGGCCAAGGGTGTAATTTCCGCGACCATCAAAAGACTTCGGGGAAACTCCCTTGAAATCCCTGACCCTGGGCAAAACGATCGTTACGAGTTTCCGGTAAAATTCATACATCCTTTCCCGGCGCAAAGTGACCATGCATCCCACGGACATTCCTTCGCGCAGTTTAAAGGATGCTATCGATTTTTTCGCCTTGGTAATGACCGGCTTCTGGCCCGTGATGAGTTTTATGTCGCCTGATGCCGCATCGAGGGCCTTTATGTTCTGCAGGGCCTCGCCAAGACCTATGTTCAAGGTAATCTTCACGATCTTCGGCACTTCCATGACGTTCTTATACTGGAAACGTCTGATCATCGCCGATTTGACTTCCTTTTCGTAAAACTCCATATACGTATTCAACGACCGCCTCCCGCTTACTTATCAATGACCTCGTCACATTTCTTGCAGAAACGAACCTTCTTGCCGTCTTCCAGGACCTTCGTCCCCGTCCGGACAGGCTTTGTACATTTCTCACAATAGATCATGACATTCGAGACATGGATCGAGCTTTCCTTCTCCATGATGCCGCCTTTAGCCTTCTGGCTCGGCTTGACATGTTTTTTGACCATGTTGACCTTTTCAACGATCAGTCTGTCTTTCTTCTTGTTTATCCTGAGGACTTTCCCGGTTTTTCCCTTGTCTTTTCCGGTTGTCACCATAACAAGGTCATTCTTCTTGACATGATAGAGCTTTTCCATATTTCCCTCACACAACCTCAGGTGCCAGAGACACTATCTTCATAAACCGTTTTGCCCTCAGTTCCCGTGCAACAGGGCCAAATATACGTGTCCCGACCGGTTCATTATACTGGTTTATTATGACCGCGGAATTATCGTCAAACTTTACATAGGAACCATCATTCCGGCGGATCTCTTTTTTCGTCCTGACGATAACGGCCTTGACCACTTCGCCTTTTTTCACTTTGGAGTTCGGAATGACCTCTTTTACGGATGCAACAATGATATCGCCCACTGTTCCATACCGTTTCCGCGACCCGCCAAGAACCTTGATGCAGCCAAGTTTCTTCGCACCGGAATTATCGGCAACTTCGAGTTTAGATCTCTCCTGAATCATGCGCCACCTCGTTCTTGACCAAGAAAAGTTCCTCGTGTCTGACAACCTCTTTCACGAGCCACCGTTTATCTTTGGAGAGAGGCCTTGTCTCGACGATCAACACTCTGTCGCCCGTCTTGCTGGAATTATTCTCGTCGTGTGCTTTATATCTGAGTTTCCTTTTGATGAACTTGTGATATTTCGGGTGCTTGAGGAATTTTTCAACTTCCACAACAACCGTTTTATCCATTTTGTCTTTGATGACCCTGCCGACCATCTTTCGCTTGTTTATTTCACGTTTGGCTTCCATGGGAACCTCTTTAAGCATTTATTCCTTCTCGCTCAAGACGGTTTCTATCCTGGCGACATCTTTCTTTAAGGTATTCATACGTGCCGTATTTTCGAGCTGGCCGGTAGAATGTTGAAACCTCAAGTTAAAGAGCTCTTCCTTGAGGTCCTTCTTTTTCTTCATCAACTCTTCTTTCGTCAATTCCTTGAAGTCTTTCGCTTTCATTGTTCCTCACTTCGTGCAATGAACTTGGTGCCTATAGGAAGTTTAAAAGAAGCGATTCTCAATGCCTCGCGTGCCTTTTCCTCGGGAACGCCTGTGATCTCATAGAGAACTCTGCCGGGTTTCACAACTGCAACCCAGCCTTCATTAGGACCTTTTCCCTTTCCCATCCTTGTCTCAGCCGGTTTCTTCGTTATCGGCTTGTCAGGAAATATCCTGATCCAGACCTTTCCGGTCCTCCTGACATATCTCGTAAGGGCGATACGGGCCGCTTCGATCTGGCGGGATGTGATCCATCCGCCTTCCGTCGCCTGGAGACCGAAATCCCCGAAACTGACCACGTTGCCACGCTGCGCAACCCCTTTAAGGGTACCCTTCTGAACTTTTCTATATCTTACCCTTTTTGGTGCAAGCATTACCGAGCCTCCTGAAATACTTCTCCTTTAAATATCCAAACCTTTATACCGATCACACCGTACTTCGTCGATGCGATAGCATACCCGTAATCTATGTCGGCACGAATGGTCTGCAGGGGTACGCGCCCTTCGCGGTACCACTCGGTCCTCGCCATTTCAGCACCGCCGAGCCTCCCGGCGCACATCGCCTTGATGCCCTTTGCGCCAAATTTCAACGCCTGCTGAACGTTCTTCTTCATCGCGCGCCTGAATGAAACCCTTCTCTCGATCTGCAGTGCAACATTTTCCGCAACGAGCTGGGCATCGATCTCCGGTCTCTTGACCTCTGTTATGTTCAGGATGACCTCTTTATCGGTTATCCTCTGTAATTCTCTCTTAAGGTTCTCGACCTCGACACCTTTGCGTCCGATAACAAGCCCTGGCCGTGATGTATGGATGTTTATCTTGGCCCTCTTGTCCTTATTTGCCGCACGTTCGATCTCGATCTTCGATATCCCGGCCTGATAGAGCTTCTTCTTCAGGAATTTCTTGATGATGAGATCTTCGTGAAGGAATTTCGCATAATTCCGTGCCGCGAACCATTTTGAATCCCAAGTCTTGATGACCCCGAGCCTGAAACCGAAAGGGTTAGTTTTCTGACCCATTGAACCTCCAAAAAAGTCTATGCTTCATCCAGGATGAGCGTTATATGGCTTAATCTTTTGCGGATCTTCGTAGCGCGACCCATGGCACGCGGCATAAAACGTTTCATTACCGGGCCACCATCCACCATGATGGTCTTAATGTAGAGATTATCTATATCCACGTATTTTTTCTGTCGGGCATTGGCTATAGCGCTGTCGAGGAGCTTTTTCAGTATAAAAGCGCCCTTCTGCGGCATATATGTCAAAAGCCCCGATGCGTCGTTGACATTTTTCTGCTTGACAAGGTCAGCGACGATCCTCACCTTTCTTGGTGATATGTGTATCATTCGAGTTTTCGCCTTGATCTCCATTTCTTAATCCTTTTTCTTCGCCACTTTAGACTTTCTGTCGCCGGAATGGCTGTGGAATGTCCGTGTCGGTGAGAACTCACCGAGTTTATGACCGACCATTTCTTCCGTTACGAAAACCGGTATAAATTTCTTCCCGTTGTGAACTGCAAATGTAAGTCCCACAAAATCAGGAGTTATTGTCGAACGGCGCGACCAGGTCTTGATAACCTTTGAGCCTTTTGTTTCTTTCGCCTCGTCGACCTTGTTGATCAATTTCTCTTCTATAAATGGCCCTTTTTTGACGGAACGTGCCACGTAAACCTCCTAACCTCTCAGTTTAATGATAAACTTGTCTGTCCGTTTGTTTTTCCTGGTCTTCTGACCCTTTGCCAGCTGGCCCCAAGGAGAACAGGGGTGTCTGCCACCCTTGGAGCGGCCTTCGCCGCCGCCTAAGGGGTGGTCGACAGGGTTCATCGCGCTGCCACGGACAGTGGGTCGTACGCCGAGCCATCTCGGCTTTCCTGCCTTACCGACTGTTATATTTTCGTGGTCGATATTGCCTACCTGGCCTATAGTGGCCATGCAGGCAAGATTGACCAGGCGTACCCCGCCGGACGGAAGCCTTAAATGACCGTAATCGCCTTCTTTAGCCACGATCTGCGCATAGCTTCCGGCGCTGCGTGCCAACTGCCCGCCCTTGCCGCGCTTCATTTCGATGTTATGAACAAAAGTTCCCAGGGGTATGTATTTCAAGGGAAGGGCGTTGCCTTCCTTGATCTCGGTATCGGGTTTCATGCTGGCGATAACTGTATCACCGGCCTTTACACCGAGCGGTGCCAAGATATAGCGTTTCTCACCATCCATATAATGGATGAGCGCGATATTTGCCGACCGGTTCGGATCGTATTCGACGCCCGCGACCTTTCCGAGGATCTCATATTTGTCACGCTTGAAATCGATGACACGGAAACGCCGTTTATGTCCGCCGCCAATATGTCGTGTGGTGATCTTCCCGCTGTGATTTCGTCCGCCCGTTTTCTTGATTGGTTTCAGGAGCGATTTTTCCGGCCTGTCCTTTGATATCTCGTTAAAGGTCAGCCCGCTCATGAAACGCCGTCCGGCGGAGGTTGGCTTATATTCTTTCACGCCCATTACGCACCCTCAAAAATCGTGATTTTGTCCTTCGGACTAAGTTTTACGATGGCCTTCTTCCAGTCTGGCCGTTTACCAGCGTACCGTCCGAGGCGCTTCTTCTTTCCTTCCATGTTCTGTACATGGACATCTATTACCTTGACCTTGAAAAGCCTTTCGACCGCTTTTCTGATCTCGATCTTGTTCGCGCTGCGTAAGACCTCGAAGACGTACTGGTTTCCCGTCTCTTTTACAAGTGTGCTTTTCTCGGTTATGATCGGCCTCAGGATGATGTCATATTCGTTCATGATGCCAACACCTCTTCAACTTTTTTCACCGCATCGACAGTCATGATGAGCTGTTCGTGACGGATGATATCATAGACGTTCAACCCTTCGACCCTCAGCACCTTCACGTGCGGGATGTTCCGCGCCGATTTCTCGACCGTCTCATCCTTCTTGCCTATGATGAACAAGGGTTTGGTAAGTCCTAGTGTCGTGACTATACCGAAGAATTTCTTCGTGCTGATGTCGGCAAGCTCGAGTTTGTCGAGTATCTTCATGTTCGCGCCGGTATGCCGCACGGTAAGGGCAGACTTAAGCGCGCTTCTGCGCACCTTTTTCGGCACCGAGTAGCTGTAGTCCCTCGGCTGGGGCCCGAATATCGTACCGCCGCCCACTATGACCGGTGAACGGGATGAGCCGCGCCTTGCCTGGCCGGTACCTTTCTGCTTGTACGGTTTGCGCCCGCCACCGGAAACCTCGGACCGGCCTTTTGTCTTCGCTGTCCCCCTTCTACGGTTTGCAAGTTGCATCTTGACCACGTCGTGGATGAGATGCTGTTTCACATCGCAGTTGAAGATCTCGTCCCTGATCTCGAGTTCTCCGACCTTTGCTCCTTCTATGTTCAATATATCTGTAACCGCCATGGCTGCTCCTAAGATTTGATCTCCACATCGACACCTGCTGCCAGTTCGAGCTTCATAAGGGCATCAACCGTCTGCTGGGTAGGATCAACGATGTCCATCAACCGTTTATGCGTACGGATCTCAAACTGTTCCCGTGATTTCTTATCGATGTGCGGCGATCTCAAGACTGTAAATTTCTGTATTCTCGTGGGTAGCGGAACAGGCCCGATCACCTGCGCCCCTGTCTTCTTGGCTGCATCGACGATCTCTTTGACAGACTGATCGAGCAATCTATGGTCAAATGCTTTCAGGCAAATCCTGATTCTCTGCCGCATTGTAATTCCCCTTTA
>DHQV01000046.1:18453-29350 GCA_002408185.1 Deltaproteobacteria bacterium UBA5329 | reverse complement strand
TCCGGGTCAGTGCGCCCTGCCGGGCGCACGAAAAAAAGGGCCCGTTCAAGGGCCCTTTCGGTGTTCGGTACTCATGGCAGACTACTTTTCCTGTGCCTCTTTCTCGCGTTTTGCAGCTTCAACGATCTTCTCGGAGATTTGTGCCGGCACCTCTTCATAATGCGAGAATTCCATGGTAAAAGTTCCCCGGCCGCCGGTCATAGATCTCAAGTCTGGAGCATACCGCAGGACTTCCGCCATAGGGACGACAGCCTTTACAACCTGGTTCGAGCCCTTGGTCTCGACACCCATTATCTTGCCCCTGCGGGCGTTCATATCGCCCATGATGTCCCCCATATTTTCATCAGGAACGATCACTTCCATTTTCATGATAGGTTCGAGCAATACAGGCTTGCACTGTTCCAAGCCCTTCTTGAAACCCATGGACGCCGCGATCTTGAACGCCATTTCGGACGAGTCGACATCGTGATAGGAGCCGTCATAAAGAGTGACCCTGAAGTCTACCACAGGATACCCGGCAAGGATGCCCTGGTTCAGGGCCTCCGCAATACCCTTTTCGACCGCAGGGATATACTGCCTGGGTATTGCCCCGCCTACGATCTTGTCCACAAATTCAAAACCCTCACCGCGCGGCATCGGACCCATTTCGAGCCAAGTGTCACCATATTGTCCCTTGCCGCCCGACTGTTTCTTGTATTTTCCCTGGACCTTGCATGTTCCCTTGATCGTTTCTTTGTAAGGGACCTTGGGGTCTTTCAGGTCAACCTCAACGCCGAACTTACGCTTCATCCTTTCGACGACAACCTCTATATGGACCTGACCCATACCTGAAAGCAGGAATTCCTTGGTCTGTTCATCACGTGAATACTTGATTGTCTGATCTTCCTCAATAAGCCGCGCAAGAGACGTGTTGAGCTTATCCTCGTCCCCTTTGGCCTTCGGCTGAAGTGAAAATGATATAACCGGGCTCGGGACCGTTACGCCTTCGTATCTGATCGGGGCCTTTTCATCACAGAGAGTGTCTCCCGTCTGAACATCCTTCAGTTTTGCGACGACGGCAATATCGCCTGCGCTCGCGGCGCCCGCAGGCTTCTGTTTCTTTCCTACAAGATAAAAGATCTGCCCGATACGTTCCTTTTCATCCTTGAGAACGTTCAAGACGGTCATGTCCGGATGGATCTCGCCCGAATAAACGCGGAACATCGTCAATTTTCCGGCGAAAGGGTCGGTAATCGTTTTGAAGACGAGGGCGCTGAATGGCTGGGCCCCAGACTGCTCCCGGACCATTTTCTCCCCGTTCTTCGGGTTGATGCCGTCGATCTCTTTTTTGAAGGTCGGGGCCGGGAACAATTTGACGATATTGTCGAGCAGAGTGTTTATACCAATATTCTTTACAGCCGATCCGCAGAAAATGGGGACGATCTTGTTGCCCGCGATCCCGGAGTTCAGGCACTTCTCGATCTCCTCGGGCCTTATCTCGTCGCCATTGAGATAACGTTCCATGACCTCATCATCCATCTCGACGGCTGTTTCTACGAGCTGCTCGCGATACTTCTGTGCGAGGTCGGCTTCGGCGGCGGGGATATCCACCGTGTCGAACACTCCGGACACATCATCCTTATATATGTATGCCTTCATCGAAAGGAGGTCGATGATCCCCTTGAAATCTTCTTCCTGCCCGATAGGCACCTGAACTGCGAGGCATGTCTTGTCGGTGAAGTTCTTCTTGATGTCTTCGATCGTCCTTGCGAAATCAGCCCGTTCCCTGTCCATCTTGTTGATAAAGATCCCGGCCGTTGCGCCGAACTCGTTGGCATATCCCCACACCTTCTCGGTCTGGACCTTGACGCCCGATACTGCGCTCACTACAATAATGGCGCCGTCAACGACTCTCATGCACAGCTTGGCGTCGGATATGAAATTGTCATCACCCGGAGTATCGAGAAGATTGATCTTGTTCTTGCCCCACTCGAAACAGGCGAGCGCCGACGATATGGTTATCTTGCGCTCCACTTCCTCCGGCTCATAATCCATCAGCGATGTGCCATCATCAACACTGCCGAGCCTCGTATTTTCACCCGCCAGAAAGAGCATTGCATCGACGATTGAAGTTTTCCCTTCCCCGCCATGAGAAAAAATCCCAACATTCCTGATTGCACCAGGCTCGTACTTTTTCATCAGAAACTCCTTTCGATACTCCTAAGATCGTTTAAAGTCTGTGAATTTAACACGATTTTCTGTCAGAAATCAAGCGTAAACCGGAAACGTCCGGAGCCAGGCGACAATGTATGACGCTTGTGTCTTGACTCGCTATCAGTTTTATGTTTAAGTAGTAATTTCAAATCAGAACAAGGAATGACAGATGAAGAGAACATATCAGCCGCATAACAAAAGCAGAAAAAGAACGCATGGATTTCTCGTACGAATGAAAACCGCCCCAGGTCGTGAAATAATAAGGCGCAGACGTGCAAAAGGGCGCAAAAGCCTGGCGGTCTGAGGTCCTTAAAGCAGTGATAACCATGTGGCGGCTTATTACCCGGAAGCCGCTTATTATTTATATCTGATGACCCGCACCTTGACGAAGCAAGAAAGGCTTAAAAAGGGGGATTTCCGAGGCGTAAGATGGACCAGATGCTCAGAGACGGCACATTTCGTCCTGTTCGCCACGGTCAATAAGTGCGGTATCAGACGATTTGCCGTCACCATACGTAAGAAAACGGGGGTTGCCGTAGTGCGCAACAGGGTGAAGAGGATCGTAAAGGAATACTTCCGTCTGCATAAGGACCTCTTCAAAGAAGGATCGAACAGTCTTGTCAGAGTTAAGGGATTACCGGATGAGCTCTCCATGAAAGCGATGGGGCCAGAGCTCGAGGCCCTTCTTTCGGCAGCACCTGCGCACAGAAGCATCAGGTAATGAAAAAAATCATCATCTTCGCTGTAAAGTTATACAGGGCAACTTTCTCTACCTTTTTGCCCGTTCAATGCCGGTATTTTCCGACCTGTTCCCAGTACATGATCGAAGCTGTTGAAAAAAGGGGCGTCTGGAGAGGTACGCTCCTCGGCATCAAACGTATATTGAAATGCAACCCTCTCTTCCCGGGCGGATACGACCCGGTACCCTAACGGAGGTAACGATGGACAAACGCACCATCATAGTGCTTGTGATTACAATGGCTATGCTCTTTGTATTCCAGACATATTTCATGCCAAAGGAAACACCTCAGCAAAAACCGCAGACCCAGACACAGCCGGCGCCTCCTCCGCCCGATACCTCGAAACCGGCCGAAAAGGCCGGGCAGCAAGCACCCGGTGCCGCACCGGGTACGACTGCACCTTCTGATGCAACGACGGGAAAGAAGGCAGCCAGGACAATAGCCGTATCTACCCCGTACCTCGATGTCACGCTGACAGACCTCGGCGGAGGCATTTCCAGTGTAAAGCTGAAGAAGTATAAAGCAACCGTTAAGGGCCCGGAGGAAAAAGAGATCGTCGAAAATGTAGCGCCGTACAGCTACAACCCTACCGTGTACCAGAACGGCGTCCAGGACAAGGTCTATTTCAAGGCTGACAGAGAGAAGCTCAATGTTACGGATACATCAGCCACTCTCACGATGACGGGGAACCTCCCGGACGGGACCAGGATCAAGAAGACATATACCTTTTATCCTGACACCTATACCATCGGTCTGGCCCTTGAAGCCGAGCCCAAAACTCAAGGACTTCATGCGGATTTCGCCGTAATATCCGACAAGAACGAATCCAGCTATGTTTTTAAAGGTCCATTCGTATTCAACGGGAAAAGCCTGAACCATATCGACAAGATCAAGGAAACCCTGAATTTCAGCAGCGATTATCAGTACGCAGGATTTGATGAAGGCTTTTTCACCTTCATCTATATTCCCGCGGGTCCCGCAAAGCCCGCATTATCGATAGGCAAGACCGATACGAACATACCATACATCCGCCTTGCATCGGGAACCAACACGTTGTCGGGCAAGCTCTATTTCGGCCCTAAAAAAGGCGATATCCTTGCAAGTCTTAACATAAAAGCAGAAAAGATCATAGACTTCGGGTGGTTTGACGTTATTGCCAAACCCCTGGTATGGCTCCTTGACTTCTTTAATCGTTTCACCCACAATTACGGCATCGATATTATCCTGCTTACAATCCTTATCAAGATAATCTTTCACCCCTTGAGTGTGATGAGCTTCAAAAATATGGCCAAGATGCAGGCCGTTCAGCCTGAGATCAAGAAATTACAGGAAAAGTACAAAGGCGACAAGGCCCGCCTTAACCAGGAATTGATGGCCATCTATAAATCACGCGGCGTAAACCCTATGAGCGGGTGCTTGCCCATGTTGCCCCAAATTCCTGTATTTTTTGCACTTTACAAGGCATTGTCGGGGGCAATCGAACTGAGGCACGCACCGTTCCTCTGGTGGATAAACGACCTGTCGGCACCCGAAGACCTTTTCTCGCTTACGGTGATGGGATATACACTGCCGATCAGGCTGCTTCCGATCATCATGGGGGCAACTCAGGTCATTCAGCAAAAAATGACGCCGACAAGCGCAGACCCCATGCAACAGAAAATGATGATGTTCATGCCCATTGTCTTTACATTCATTTTCTGGGGTTTCCCGTCGGGCCTCGTACTTTACTGGCTCGTATATAACGTGGCCTCCATAGCCCAGCAATATTACATCAACAAGAAGATGAAAAAGTAAGGATAACGGAGATATATGGAAACATTCGAATTCGAAGGAAAGACATACGAAGAGGCTGTCAAAAAAGCGTGTGTCCAGCTTGGAGTTGAGGAGCGGGAACTGGATATCGACGTTAAAGAGGTCGATACAAAAGGCATCCTCGGCCTTTTGGGAACGAAAAAGATCCGCATCACCGTTACATTACGGTCAGCCAGGGATGAAACTGCTGTCATCCCCTCCCCCGATACAACCGGTATTCCGCCGGAAGAAACACCTGAAAGCTTTGGTGAGGCGTTTCTCAAGGAATTCGGCAGGCATGTCGGCCTCGACTTTCAGGTAATGGTAACCGATATAAGCGAGAAAACGGACCGTATCCTTTTCCTTATCCAGTGTGATGACGGAGACATCCTTGTCGGTAAGGACGGCGAGATATTAGAGGCATTACAGCACATTTTAAGGCTGGCGGTTGCCAAGAGATTTAAACATAACTTAAAATTATTAATAGATATCAATGGTTACAGGGAAAGAAGAAAAAAAACTTTAACAATCATGGCCAAGCGAATGGCAGACAAGGCAAAAAGGACAGGAAGAAAGTTGAAAACCGACCCTTTGAACCCTTACGAACGCCGCATAATACATACGCTTTTCAAGCACAATAAAGGCGTTACAACAAAGAGCGAAGGCGAAGGGCACGTCAAGAAGGTCATTATTACCCCGACCGGCAAACCATACGGCACAGATCGCGGCAATCCCCGTGCCCGGCGTGGAGGCTTTCGTGGAAACACCCGCGGAAACCGTTGATACCATATGCGCTATTTCCACACCACCCGGTGAGGGTGGGATCAGCATAATACGCATCAGCGGCCCTGATTCGCGTCATATACTTGAAAAGATATTCCGGCCCAGGAAGAAAACGGAGAAGCCCGAAAGCGGTACATTGCGTCTGGGCTACGTATTCGATCCGGCCAGCGAAGCGGATATCGATGAAGTTCTTGCCGTCTTCATGAAAGCACCGGGAACATACACGCGCGAGGACATTGTCGAAATCCATGCGCATGGGGGATTTGGGGCGCAATCCTCGATCATGAGGGTCATATTAGGCCAGGGGGCCCGCCTTGCCGACCCCGGTGAATTTACAAAAAGGGTGTTTCTGAACGGCAGGATCGACCTCATACAAGCTGAATCGGTCCTCGATGTCATCAAAAGTGAAACCGACGAAGAGCTGAAATATGCTGTAGATTACCTCAAAGGCCGCCTTTCGAAAAAGGTCAGAGCTTTTCGCGATATCCTGAAGAACGCCCTGGCCGCCATCGAAGCATCGATCGATTTCCCTGACGAAGACATCGACATCGATCTTTCAGAACACACGGTTCCGCTCAGCAGGGCAAAAAAGGATATAGACGACCTTGTTTCTTCATATTATGAAGGCAAAAGGCTGAAAAGCGGGTTTGAGGTGTTGATAGCCGGCAGGACAAATGTCGGAAAATCGAGCCTGCTCAATGCCCTTGTATTGAAAGAACGGGCGATCGTAACCGATCTGCCCGGAACAACCCGCGACCTAATCGAAGAGACGCTTTACATCAAAGGCATGAAGGTGCATCTCATAGATACCGCGGGCATTCGCACCCCCGAAAATGTCGTGGAAGAGGAAGGGATCCGCAGGGTCAAGGAGAGAGCGGCCGAGGCGGACCTTATCGTATGGGTCCTCGATGGCTCACAGCCCTATTCTTTTGAAGATCAACAGGTTTATGAGGTAATTAAACAATATAAAAAGATAGTTATTATAAATAAATCAGATTTGACAAGAAAGATTGACGTTAATATATTAATATCATTAGATATTAAATCATATGTCGAAGCATCTGCCAAAACAGGTTTTGGCCTTGATGAAGCTAAAACCCTAATATTTTCGAATCTTTTGAAAACCAGACGCAGAAACTCGCTTCTTATTACGACGATCCGCCATCGAGACATACTCGAAAAGGTCTCTCGCAACATCGACACCGTTGTGAAAGACCTGGAAAATGATGGATACCATGCAGAACTATTGGCCTTTGAGCTTCACGAAGCGCTGCACCATCTCGGAGAGATCACCGGTGAAACCTGTTCCGAAGACATCTTGGAGATGATATTCAGCCAGTTCTGTATAGGGAAATAGGGGCGGCTCCAGGTCCCGGGTTCCGGGTCGATGATTTCAATGGAGCTTTTAGCCTGGAACCTGAAACATCATTACTTGCCTTCTTCCTTCTTCTTATCTTCCTTGGCCGGTTTTGCGGGTTTGGCCGTGTCCTGTATCTTCATGCCACCCTTGTAGCATACGTTGTCATAAAGCACGCCAAGGATCGATTCGAGATTGAAGTACTGCCAGGGTTCATTTTCGAACACCGCCTCCGGTTTGTCAGCACCGGTTGCGGGGTCGAATTCCTTTGTGGCGACAACGCGGTACTTGCTCGACGAACAATCAAGTTCGATGAGACTTTTCAGGGTATCGGTCTCGCCGTCCGGGGTCCTGGCAGCTATCTTCTCCCACACCCTCACCTTCCGGCTGTCAAGGACCTGCACGCTGGCAGGGCTGAAATAATACCTCTTGGTGTCGGACTCGAGATAGACCTTCCATGTCGGGTCCTGGTCCGGGGCCTTCGGTTGCACGGGGGCCTTGACCTCTGCGGATGCCCACGAAGACAGTGCAAACAGTGCAAAACATACCGCGAATAGAATAATTACCCTTTCCCTTTTCATGGCCGCTCCTTTACAGTGTGATCTACGTGATGCCAGGTCCTTACCGCTAATAAGGATTGTTCCGTGCATCGGTTTCGCCCATCACGGGGCGCTGTGGCTCCGCAGCCGGTGATTCCTCCGGGGCTGTCGGGGCCGAATACGTCAGCGGAAAATCATCGGGTGGAAAACGCCGTAACGCCGAACCCATGTAATTCATCCATATGGGCAGACAGACCCTGCCCCCGCTTTCACCTTTGCCCAGCGACGTCCGCGCATCAAAGCCTACCCAGACCCCTGTCGCGATATGAGGTGAATAACCGACAAACAACGCGTCGTAATAATTGCTCGTGGTGCCTGTCTTTCCTGCAATGGGATAGCCCAGCCTGGACGCCCCCTTTGCTGTTCCATATTGAACGGGCCCTTTAAGCAGGAGGTTCATGGATGCGGCAACGTGTTCCGGCAATGCCCTTTCCTTTTGAATTACAGCCTCTTCAACAACATATCCGTTCATTTCGATAACCCTACGAATGAAAACGGGTTTTACCCTGCTGCCTCCGTTTGCAAATACGGCAAATCCTTTGACGAGTTCCAGCAATGTAATGTTCGATGACCCGAGGGCAATGGAGAGATTGTTGGGAATATCGGAATTGATCCCCAAGTCCTTGATGGTTTCCTTGACGGAAGACACTCCTATTTCCTCAAGGAGCCTTACCGTTGCTGCATTTTTTGAATAGGCTATCGCATCCCGCATCGTTATCTCGCCGGAGTACCGGCCGTCATAATTCCTGGGAGTCCACCCGCCATAGGACTTTGCCTCATCATGCAGAATCGAATCCACGGTATAGCCTTTCTTGAGGGCGGTAACATAAATGAACGGCTTAAAGGCGCTGCCTGCCTGCACTTTTGCCGTCGTAGCCCTGTTGTACGGGCTTTTTTCAAAATCCCTTCCACCCACAAGAGCATACACATACCCGGTATTGACGTCCATACTGACAAGCGACCCTTCAACTTTGAGCGAACGCGTCGGCTGGAACAGGAGCAATTTCTTCTTCGGGTCCTCGCCTGTGCATAATCCCTTTACGACATCACCCGGTTTAAAAGGATGATCATCCATTTTCAGAATGCCTTTTTTCTCGCCGACGAAAACGGCGTAACCCTCTTTCACCCGTTCGGATATGAGGAGATTGCAGTTTTTGCCTTTGACGGCGGGGAACAGTTTGAAGTCCCGCTCCTCGGCCCTTCTGAAATCGTCCCATTTTCTGTGGGGTATCTGGTTGAGGACGGTAAACTCGCCGTTTCTCTGCTCATACTGGTTAAGGCCCCGCACGATGGCTTCCTCCGCCGCCCTTTGCATCTGCCTGTCAACCGCGGCATATATCTTAAAGGCTTTCCGGGAAAGAACACCCTTGCCATATTTTGCCTCAATGTACCGGAAGATATGGTCCTTGTAATAACTGTCCTGAAAAACACCGTCATCTTCCCGTATGACGACTCTCTCCTTCAGTATCTGCTGCTTTGCTTTTTCATTGATGAATTTCTTATGGAACATCTGTTCTATTACGTATTCCTGCCTGATCCGGGCGTTGCCTGGATGTTTTTTCGGCGTATAACGGGACGGTGCCTGAACGATGCCTGCCAGGATAGCGGCCTCTGCCGTCGTTATATCCCAGACATGCTTCCCGAAATATACCTGGGACGCAGCCTCTATCCCGTAAACCCCATGGCCCATGTAAATATTGTTCAGATACAGATTCAATATCTCGTTCTTATTCAGGTAATTTTCCAGCTTATAGGCAAGGATGGCCTCACGTATCTTCCTGTTGAGACTTTTTTCGGGACCGAGCACAAGTGACTTTATAACCTGCTGGGTTATGGTGCTCCCGCCCTGCGCCATCCTGCCGTACATGACATTTTTGACAAACGCCCTCAGTATCCCTAGAGGATCGACGCCTCCGTGCTTGAAAAAATCCGCATCTTCAGCCGCAAGAAAGGCTGCACGGACATGCTTGGGGATCTTCTTGTACGGAACAAAAACCCGGTTGTCGGGCACGAAAAGATATATCAACTGGTCCTGGGCATCATAAACGCTTGTAACCGGTTTATTTTTGAGATCTTTCAGGGCAACCACCGAAGGGATATCATTGATCAGGAAGAAAATAAAGGCCGTTATGCACAATACCCCGGACGCAATGAGGAGTGTAAGGAAGTACTTGAATATTTTTCTCGAGGATGATTTCGATGTCTTCGATGTCTTCCGTGTCCTGGGGGGATCCTTCCTCAAAATACTATTGAACCTTTTCTGACATCATACGTACCCGACACGGTGATCCTGAGTTCTACAATAGACGTGAAGGTCAAAAAGCAGGTGGTCCAGATGGGGTCGTCTAGCAAGCTTCCCGATGCATGCAGGATCGTGTTCAATTTTCTGTAAGCCGAGCTTATCTCGAGGACCGACAGGTTCGACATGGTTGCCCCGACCGGCAGGGGCAGAACGTCGAGCACCTTCCCTCCTTCCGCGATCGCAATACCCCCATTCATTGCCAGCACCGTATTTGCGGCGATAGCCATATCATCATCGTCAAAGCCATGGACAATGATGCCGTGTGTCTCATGGGCAACGGTTGATGCGATCGCAGCGCGCGCGCCAAAACCGTGCAAGAAGCCCTGCCCCCACTTTCTCTGTTCTCTGCGGCTGTACAATACTTTTCGGATATCACGACTGCGGTCAGCCAGGATGAGGTCTCCCTCGCGGGGCAGGCCGAGGTCCGTTCTTTTCGTAACGGTCCGGTCGATAATATCGATCACCGGGACTTCTCCGGCCTCCTTCCTTACGATCCTGAAATCCGACGACGAGACGGACGAAAAATTATAGGGATAGGATCCTGTATCTATCACAGGCTGCGGTGACCTTTCCCTTGCGAGAACCCCGTCGCGTGCAGCCAGTGTGCCCCGCTCATAGATCATGACTGGTGAGGGGCCTTGAAGATCATGGCAGAGCAGTATGTCCGCAATTCTGCCCGGCGTAATGCTTCCCACATCATAATCGACCCTGAAATAACGGGCCGGGTTCAATGTGGCCATCCTGACGGCATCCTCCGGTTTAATGCCAAAACCGATAGCCTCCCTTACGATATGGTCCATATAACCCTTTTCCGTCAGATCACCGGCAAATATCCCATCCGAAACAAGAATGATCGTATCCTTCGGCAAGGAGCTGATGGTGGGAGTGAGCGCTTCGAGATCATTCCTGATAGAGCTCATCCGTACCAGTGTATACAGTCCAAGACGGATGCGGTTTTTTATGTCATCCGGCCGGATAGACTCGTGGCATGATGTTATCCCCGCGGCAGCGAGCGCGTTGAGACGGTCATACGATGCTCCCAGGGTATGGCCTTCTACATTCTTTCCCATCGCGCGCGCAAGAAGAATTCTCTGCAGTATGTCATCCTCATTCTTCGTTATCCTGAGATAGG
>DHQV01000046.1:0-18356 GCA_002408185.1 Deltaproteobacteria bacterium UBA5329 | reverse complement strand
TTCTTCGTTATCCTGAGATAGGGCGAAACCTCGCTCAGAGACACGCACTCGGGATGGTCCGACAAAAGCCCCCAAACATCGTACAGTGAAAAAATATCGCCGCCTTCAACCTCCGGATACGGGGGATACGTGGCAGGTACGCCCCAGAGATATTTTATGTTGTAATGCGGGGCCTGCCTCAATATCTCACGGAAGCCTTTCGGACCGACAGAGTTGATGAGGTCGTGGCTGTCCGAAAAAACGGTCGTTGTGCCTTTCGTGACGGCAACATCAGAAAATGACGCGGGATTGTAGAAGAGGTCGGCATGTCCGTGGGCGTCGATATATCCGGGAAGAGCGACAAGACCCTTTGCATCGACGATCCGGGTCTTTTCGTTTGTTCTCGCCTTTGCCTTGCCGACATAAGCGATCCAGCTGCCGTATATCCAGATGTCCCCTGAATATACATCGCCCGTGAATACATCAAAAACGGAACCACCCTCTATGACAACATCCGGTGCCCGATCTGAATTTGCGACGGCAACCAGATATTTCAAGTCCTGTAACGTCTTCTTGATCATTCCCTGTATCTTTAGCCTCGGGTATTCGTTTCAATGTAGCGCAAAAGCCCCCCTCTTGGCAAGAAATTAGCATAAGGCCTGTAACGGCATCCCTTACCCTTGATAGGTTTCCTTGCATTTCAGGATGCTCAAAAATGCGAAAACACTTGTGATAAAATAGATCCAGAGCATCTGGCGGTACGCGAAGAGGGGGTAGGCCCCTTTAGCCATGCCCGCCCGGTCTAGAACAAACCCCATTAAAGGCTGGAATACGATGGCCCCGATAAAGGGGAACAGGTTGATCATGCCCATCGATGTCCCGGCAATTTCACCGGGGAAAAGTTCCTTTGCGGTGACTATTGCGACCGTTCCCACCGAACTGATCGTGATGCCCATCAGGAAGAAGAGTATGTACAGCGAAATTATGCCGAGCCGATCAAAGAAATAGAGCACACATGCAAAGCACAGCACATTTAAGAGCGAGGACCAGACGAGGATCTTCTTGCGGCTTTTCAACGTCTTGTCAGAAAGGTGCCCTATGATGGGGCTCACGAATATCATCGCCACTGCGATCATGGAGAGAATACCACCTGCCGTACCCTTGCTTAGACCGTAGACGTCCTTCAAATACGGGCCCGCCCACAAGCCGAAGAACCCGAACAGGGCCCCTCCCCTCATTATGAACCAGACCGCTATGCTCCAAAAATATTTGTTTTTCAGGACTATAGCCAGGTCATCGAAGATGTTGCGCTTTCCTGAAAAAACGGCCTCCCCCGCCTCGACGACAGGCGGCAGCCCCTTGGCTTCCGGGGAATCCTCGATGAATCTCCAGATGAAGAAGATGACCACGAGCGATGCACACCCGACCAGGATGATCGCTATCCGCCAGCCTACGAGGCCCGACAGGAAAGCAAGCGGGGTTGTCGCCGAGAACCAGCCGATCCCGCCGACAGCCATCAGTGCCCCGGCAACCCTCGCGAGCTGCGCTCCGCGAAACCACAGTCCGAATATTCTCATCGTCGACACAAAAACCGCCGCCAAGCCGAGGCCCACGCAGGCACGGGCCGCGATCGCGAAACCAAAACGGGGTGCGAGGCCGAACCCGATAGCGCCGAATGCGGCGACCAGGCTGAAAACGACTATCGTCTTTTTTGGGCCCCACGAGTCGGAAAGGATGCCGACAGGGACCTGCATCATTGCATAGGGGTAAAAATACGCAGACGCCAGGACGCCAAGGGCGGTCGCCGATATATCGAAGCTGGAGACGAGATCCTGTGCGACAACGGCAGGGGATACCCGATGAAAATAGACTATAAGGTATTGTGCAGAAAGAATAAGAAAAAGCAACCATCTGTGCCGGTTCACGAGAATTTTCCCCTGTTCGTGGAATAACTACAAACAATACTTTGCACGGGAGGACTTTTTCAAGTAAAATAAAAAGGATCACAACTGGTGAGAAAGGACCGGAATGAAAGCCGCGACGATACGATCGCTTCTCGATGTCACGAAAGGCAAAGCAGGGCCCGACGCCATCATCGTCAATGGAAAGATCATCAACGTTTTTACGAACGGCATCGACGAAGGTTCGGCGATAATTATCAAAGATGGCCTGATAGCATCTATCGAAGACGAGGACAAGGCGTCAGGGTATAGCCCGTCCGAGGTCGTAGATGCACGTGGAGCATATCTCTGTCCCGGCTTTATCGACGCGCATACGCACCTTGACAGCCTTTATCCGTTCTACGCGCTGGTACCCTACGCGGTCCGTGGCGGCACCACGACCGTCGTGACCGAGACGAGTGCCGTTGCGTGCGCGTGCGGGATGGAAGGCGTCGCTTCGTTCACGGAAAGCACGCAGGGTTATCCCGTTCGTTGTTATTTCCTTGCCCCTCCGCTAACCCCTCCGTTTCCTGAGATGGAAGGATCGAAAGGCCTGACGCTCGGTGAATTCAAAAAATTCCTGCAACGGGATGATGTGGTCGGTATTGGCGAGGCTTACTGGACCCGGATCGTCGAGGGGGACCCCCGTATCCTGAAGCAGGCCGAAGCCGCGTTAGGGCTCAACAAGAAGCTCGATGGGCACGCCGCAGGCGCGCACGGGAAAAGACTCATCGAATATGCGTTGACCGGCATCACATCGTGCCATGAATCCATTACCGTGGATGAAGTCCTCGAAAAACTCCGGTTCGGGATCTATATCATGATCAGGCAGGGTTTTGTACGCAAGGAGTTGCCCGAGCTTTCCGGCCTGAAGGATATGGATATCGATACAAGACGGCTGATCCTGACCTCGGATGCCTTTGACGCGGTCATGCTCAGGGAGGAAGGCTACCTCGATTCCATCGTCCGGACAGCGATATCATACGGTTTCAGGCCCATCGATGCAATAAAGATGGCGACGATAAATCCCGCAGATTATTATGGTTTAAGGCATCTGGGCGCGATTGCGCCGCTGCGCCATGCCGATATCCTCTTTCTGAACAGCATGGAAGACGTGTGGGTGGAGCGGGTTATGGCAGGCGGGAAAATGGTGTTTGACGCAGGGCAATATTGCGAAAAGATCGAACCTTATAACTATCCCGACACGGCCCGCAATACGATCAAAGCACGAAAGATCAGCCCTGTCGATCTGAAAGTCGCGCATGGCGACCATTCAGGGGACGTGCGCGTCATTAAAGTGCTTAACCAGACCATAACCCGGGAGATCTCCTGGAAACCCCTGGTCAAAAACGGATATCTTGAAAAAGACCTTTCGGCCGATATAATCCCCGTGTCCGTAATAAACCGCTATAACAGTTCGATCAAAGGAAAGGGGTTCATTACCGGTACAGGCATAAAACAGGGCGCATTCGCGACGTCTCTGATCTGGGATACAGGCAATATCCTCACCATGGGAAGCTCCGAGGACGATATGGCGACGGCAGTCAACAGCCTCATCGACCTTCAGGGAGGCACGGTCATAGTCAGGGAGGGCAGTGTCATCTTCGAACTCCCCATGCCCGTATTCGGGACAATACCAATCGGCAGCATTGAAGAGATTGCCGATGCCACGCAAGAAATGGTCAGGAGCATCCGCCGGATAGGCGTTACGCTGGAGCGGCCCTTTCTCACCCTTCAAACCATCCCGTTCTCCGGCCTTCCATTTCTGCGCATAACGGATAAGGGCTTGGCCGACATCAAGAACCGTCGCCTCGTCCCGCTTCACCTCTAACCCAAAGGGCCTGCGGGCCTCAGATCTTGTTCTCCGTTCCCTTCAGAAGCCTGGAAATATTCTCTTTATGGCGGATTATTACAAGGATCCCGATGATCCCGGACATTGAGACGAGCTCACAGGGTGCCTTGATGAGGTATAGCCCGACAGGCACTACTATCGCCCCTACCATGGACGCTAACGACACGTACCGCCAGGCAAGGAATACGATGAGAAATACGATAAACGCACCGAGTATGACCAGCGGCCTTATGGCAAGATAGACGCCGAGGGCGGTCGCAACCCCTTTCCCGCCCTTGAACCCCAGAAAGACAGGAAAGATATGTCCCAGGAATGCCGCGAGCCCCACGATCGCAATGGTCAACGCATCGCAGCCAAGCGCCCCGGCAAGTGCTACCGGCACGAAACCCTTCGCTGCATCCCCGAGAAGTGTCACGATACCAAGCGCCTTTCCTCCCACCCGCATGACATTGGTCGCCCCGATATTACCGCTCCCCGTCCTCCTCGGATCGACGCCTTTCAATTTTCCAAGAATGACCCCGACCGGGATCGAGCCGACAAGATATGCGAATACCACCAGACCAATTCTTACTACATTATTAGCCATATTTCACAGAATATGTGAAAAACCGCCGACTGTCAATAAAGCGGGTCTTTCTGTTTGACAACCCGATATTTTATTATTATAAAGAATGGATGCCTGGGTGGCGGAATAGGTAGACGCAAGGGACTTAAAATCCCTCGGTGCTTGTCACTGTACGAGTTCGATTCTCGTCCCAGGCATTAATTATTTCAACAATTTAACAATTGTTTCCTGTCCCGGTCTTTTTATTGTTCTGCCATCATAAATAAGAGAGACGTTCCTCTTTTCACTTCTCGGCCTTACCCTTACCTCCGTAGACCCTTTCAACGTAATGCGGTCCGATCGCATCCGGGTGATACTTGAACGAAATATTGACCCTTACCCTGTACATCGCCACTTTTCCATTTTCGAGAGTGACGTCTTGCTTCACCACCTCACCAACACGGAGATCCTCAAGTGTCCTTGCGGCAGTCTCTATGGCGTGATTGATTGCATCTTCCCACGACTCCGTACTGGTGCCCACAATTTCATCGACAACGTACACACTGCCCGACATATTAGCCTCCTTTTACTTTTCCACTCTATAAAGGCATATATCTTCTTAATAGCACAGACGGGGGGCATGTCAAGGCAGCTTGGAGGACCGGGGAGACACTGGCCCAACCCTTGGTTTTCTTGACTGGAAATACGCATTGTATTAAAGTATACGCGATATGTTTCTCCTCTGGGGAAATGCACCATGAAAGGCTTTGATACCTGCGGGAAGAATATGCACGCAGGGAGTTCTTTATCTGACTATGAACACGCAACGGGCCGCAGGCACATCCATTCTTTTTCATTATATGAAGGTCATGGAATTTCTCATGACCTTTTTTTAGTGCGGGGGGCTTCTTCTGGCTTGACCAACCCAGGCATACGTGACCGGAGACCGCTATGAACAATATAAAACTCGCCTCGTTGAAGGACCGGGACAAAACTGCCGTGCTGGTCGACAACATATGCATAGGTGAAGGATTCACCGTTATAGCGGGCCCCTGCAGCGTCGAAAGCGAAGATCAAACGGTCGGAACCGCCCGCGCGGTTAAGATAAGGGGGGCGGATGCCCTTCGCGGAGGCGCTTTCAAGGCGAGAAGCTCGCCCTATGCATTTCAGGGGCTCGGGTTGGAAGGGTTGAAAATTCTTAAAAAAGCAAAAGAAGAAACGGGCCTGCCGATCGTCACCGAAGTGGTCGATTCGCGCGACGTACCGCTGGTATGCGAGTATGCGGACATGCTCCAGATCGGTACAAGGAACATGCAGAACTACTCTCTCCTGAAAGAGGTGGGAAAAGCAAACAAGCCGGTTTTGCTGAAGCGGGGCATGAACTCCACCATAGAGGAATGGCTGAACTGCGCCGAATACATACTCAACGAAGGAAATCCCAACGTCGTGCTGTGCGAAAGAGGGATACGGACTTTCGAAACATATACCAGGAACACCCTCGATATGAGCGCAATTCCCGTGATGAGGGAACTCACGCACCTTCCAATTATCATCGACCCTTCACACGCGGTGGGCAAAGCAAGCCTCGTGACCTCGATGTGCCTTGCAGCCGTTGCTGCGGGAGCAGACGGCATCATCGTCGAAGTCCACATAAGGCCGGAAAACGCCCTCTCCGACAAAGAGCAGACTCTGACCCCCGACCAGTTCCTGATGATGATGGAAAAAGTACGCCCGCTCCATCAGTTTATTGACAGCATGCAATGAACTGTATGGAGATAGACGGGATATCTGGCGTCTGCCACATAGCGGCGGGAGATTGTCCTTGACTCACCGGCACTGTTCTTATATATTCATATTTCTATAGAGACAGGCGCTTGCATACGAGTAACCCATTCCGCAGTCCGCCAACCCTATCGGAAAAAATATAGTAAATGGAAACAATGTTCGAGAAGCTAATCGGCAGGGTCAGGAACAGAAGGCTTCAGGCTATCGCTGAGAAGGTTGGCAGCGACCTCGCTGTGGACGAGTCCGACGCGCTGTACATGCTCACCACATCCGATATCCTCGAACTCGGGCTGATCGCCCACGCCTTGAGGACAAAGCTGCACGGGGACACTACATACTATGGCGTAAATATGAACCTGAACTACACGAACGTCTGCGAGCTGCGGTGCCCGTTATGCGCGTTCTCGCGTTCCGAAGGTGATGCCGACGCTTATACCCTGACCCTCGAGGGGATCGAGGAGAGGGTAAGAGGGGCCGTTTTGTCGGGTATCGATGAGGTTCATATTGTAGGCGGCCTCAACCCCGGGCTGAAGATCGGCTATTTTGAGGAAATGCTTGCAAGGATCAAATCCGTAAAGCCCGACATATTCATCGTCGCCTTCACCGCCGTGGAATATGACTATTTTGCGCGCGTCAACAACCTCTCCATCGAAGAGGTGTTTGCCCGCATGAAAAACGCAGGATTGGGGGCCCTTCCGGGAGGCGGGGCTGAGATTTTCGATCCGGCCATAAGGAACCAAATTGCTCCCCGGAAGATCTCCGGAAAGCGCTGGCTCGAGATCATGAAGATCGCGCACGGGCTCGGCCTGAAAACCAATGCCACATTGCTTTACAACCACCTCGAGCGGCCGGAGGACATCGTGCATCACCTTTCGCACCTGAGGTCCCTCCAAGATGAGACCGGGGGATTCAAGACGTTCGTGCCCCTGTGCTACCATGACTCCGGGATGGGGATCAGTTCAAAGCGGGCCCAGCCTACAGGCCTTGACGAGATACGCCTGTTTTCGGCAAGCAGGATCTTCCTGCACAACATTCCCCACCTGAAGGCCTTGTGGATGTACCTAGGGGAAAAAATGGCGCAGGTGCTCCTGCATTTCGGCGTGGATGACCTCGGCGGGACCTACAACAACGAAAAGGTGGTGCATGCCGCGGGAGCCTCCACACCGGACGCGGGCAGCGAGCAGCATATCAAGAGACTCATCGAAAGCTCCGGCCTTAAGCCGGTAAGGTCTGTGGCAAGCTACGGGGTAATACGAGCGTCATGAATCTCGGCTACATCGATTACCTGAACTGCTATCCGCTCTACTATCACATGTTTGAAAACGAACCCCTGCCGGATGTCCGTATCCACCCCGGTTATCCCAGCGTCCTGAATCGCATGATGGGCACAGGGGAGCTCGACTTGAGCCCGATCTCCGCCGCCTCATACGCAAACCTCGAAGAGAGCGTCGTCCTTCTTCCCGATTTCTGCATCAGTTCCAATGGTTATGTACAGTCTGTCATTCTCGCCAGCCGGCTCCCTATCGAAGAACTCGATGGGAAAACCGTCGGTTTGTCCCGTGCATCGCATACTTCCGAGGTGCTCTTAAAAGTCCTGATGCGGAAATACTACGCCATTGAGCCCGTCTATGTCCCCGCCGACCCGAACCCTTGGTTGACCGGCCAGGGAATTGATGCCGCCCTCATCATCGGGAACGACGCGATGCTGCAAAAGCCAGCCGAACACGTCTATGACCTTGGCTCCCTGTGGCTCGAGAAGACCGGTCACCCCGTGGTCTTTGCCGTCTTTGCGGTCCGGGAATCCGCGGTCAGCAACTCCCTCAAGGCCGTCGAGGCGATCGTGCATTCCTACACTCGATCCCTTTTCTGCCTGGAGTCGGAACGCCAAAGGCTCATCCAAAAAGCCAGGGGAAAGTATCCGCTGATCAAAAGCGATATCGACGCATACTACCGCGTGCTCCAGTACTCCTTCACCGACATTCGGAAAGAGGCGCTTGTCTTCTATCTGCTAAGCGCCGGCGAACTCGGGCTGATCAGGAAGGTGGGAGGGCTGAAATTACTGGACCTTCCGCAACGGGCGACGGAAGACGGTATGCACATATCTTTGAAGAACAATGGAGCACTGAGAAAATGACCCTGGAAGAAAAGATATACGACGGGAAAAGGATCGACAAGGAAGAAGCTCTCGGCCTTTTTTCCTGGAATATACCCGAACTTGGCATGGCCGCGGAGTTCCGAAGGTCTCTGGTTTCCCCGGGGGACACGGTGGGCTTCATCCTGGACCGCATAATCAATTTCACGAATGTGTGTGAAGCCTCGTGCGACTTCTGCGCCTTCCACGCACTTGCAGGGCGCGTTGCGCCTTACGAGCTCACGCTGGATGAGATCCTGGCCAAAGTCGAAGAGCTCGCATCCATCGGGGGAACACAGGTAATGCTTCAGGGCGGTCTCAATCCCCGGCACACCATTGACACCTATCTTGACATGATCGAAACGGTCAAACACCGCTTCCCCGACATCTACCTGCATTCGTTCTCCCCAGCAGAGATCATCCACGTGGCACGCCGGTCAAAGATCTCCCTCGATGAGGCAGTCGAGGGCCTGAAAGCCGCCGGCCTCGACTCGGTCCCCGGGGCGTCGGACATTCTCGTCGACCGGATACGGAGCAGGGTAAGCCCGAGGAAACATACCACTGCGCAATGGCTGGAGGTCATCGATACCCTGTCGCGTCACGGTCTCAAGTCAAGCGCTACCATGACATACGGGATGGGGGAGACGCTGGAGGAGCGTATCGAGCATCTCGAAATGGTCCGTACCGCACAGGACCGCACCGGTATTCTGCGGGCCTTCATCCCCTGGTCGTTTTCGCCGGGCCATACACGCATGGACAATGTGCCGTCGGCAACAGGGATAGACTATTTGAAGATCGTCGCCGTTTCACGCATCTTCCTGGACAACATCGCCCACATACAGGCCGGGTGGCTCACGGAGGGCCTCAAGCTCGCGCAAATCGCGCTGGCCATGGGCGCCAACGACATGGGTGGGGTGCTGATGGAGGAAACGGTCGTCAAGGCCACGGGCATAAAGACCAGGACGAATATGACCGAACTGATCGACATCATCAAAAATGCCGGCAAAACACCTGCCCAGAGAGATTCCGATTACCGTGTCCTGAAGGTTTTCCCATGAGCGGCACGGACGTCGTCGAAATGGATATCGCTTTTTCGCCGTGCCCGAACGATACTTTCATCTTTGATGCGCTCGTCAACGGCAGGATCGACACGAAGTCCTTTCGCTTCAAGCCTTTCATCAGCGACGTCGAAGAATTGAACCGGCGGGCCTTTGCCCTGACTCATTCCGTCACCAAGCTCTCTTTCTACGCATACCTGCTGGTCCGGGAACACTACGCTCTGCTCGATGCCGGTGCGGCCCTCGGATACGGATGCGGCCCGCTCGTCGTGGCGAAACAACCCCTCGGGTCCTTGCGCGGCGCCAGGATCGCCGTCCCGGGCCCCCATACAACGGCCTATCTCCTGCTGCGGCTCTGGCAAGGAGAATGTGAGAATATCGTCTTCACCTCATTCGAAGAGATACTGCCGGGCGTCTCCTCGGGCAAATATGATGCCGGACTCATCATCCATGAAGGACGGTTCGTATATCCGGCGTATGATTGCATAGAGATCATCGACTTGGGCACATGGTGGGAATCACAGACCGGACTGCCGATCCCCCTGGGCTGCATCGCCCTGCGCCGGGATATGGCCGGGCATAAAGAGGCCATCGAGGTCCTGCTCAGGGCAACGATCGGCCATGCTATGGCAAACCCGAAAGAAGCGGAAGGTTTTATCAAGAAGCATGCACAAGAACTGGACGACCAGGTGATCCAGGACCACATAGCTCTGTACGTGAACGGCTTTTCGCTCTCCCTCGGCCGTACCGGCGCACAGGCCGTTGAAACTCTCGAAGAAATGGCACGAAACAGGGGCCTTCTGTGATCGGGATCGTCATGGCGACCATGCTGGAGGCGGCCCCCTTCATCACAGGCCTTTCCCTCGTCAAGGAAAAGGACGGCCCCTTCCCCGTCTACGGCAACGAGCAGGTCCGCCTCGTCATCTCGGGGATCGGGAAGACGTGTTCAGCCATGGCAACCACATATTTCATTCAGGCCTGCCAGCCTTCCTGCATATGCAACATCGGCGCCTCGGGCTCCACCAGCGGGCGGCACTTGCCGGGAGAGATCTACCATATTGCAAAGATCATCGAACCGGACCGGCTGGACCTGAAGGCCGGCACCCCGCACGAACACACACCCGACATATTGCCAGGATTCCCTCTCGCCACCCTGTCCACCCGGGACAGCCCGCTGCGCGACCCCGGGGAAAGAGAGGGCGCCGCGGCGTACGCCCAGCTTGCCGATATGGAAGGGGCGTCAGTGGCACAGGTATGCCGGCATTTCAACGTCAGGTGCTTTCTATTCAAGTTCGTTTCCGACACCCCGGAGCATACACTGAACTCGGACATTGTAAGAAATATCGAGTCACATCGTGACGCCTGCGCACATTTCTTCCGTCACTCCATACTTCCCGGCCTGATCGCCGCTAAAGCGGCAGCAACACAGCAATAGAAGAACGAAACGCGATCGGCCGGAAAAGGGCTACCCCACACAGGACGAAAAGCATGAAATGGCCACAAAAATATGCTATTGTATTTTTCCTTCACAAGGCACTTTTACCCTTCGCCCGGTTGACAAAGGCAAAAACACGCGGGGGTACAAGGATCGAACGACCGGAGGGCATGCGTAATGGACCTGAAAAAACTTGTCGCCACATGGGAAGAAAAGGGCCTTCTCAAGAGGATCGGTCAGCCGGTAAGCGCCGAGCTCGAGGTTACCGAAATAGTACGCCGTGTTTTCGAAAAAAAAGGCCCTGCATTGCTCTTCGAGAACGTGAAGAATGCAGGAATGCCCCTGCTTACCAATATATTCGGCACGTGGCAACGCGTATGGGACATCTTCGGGGTTGATTCGGAGGATGCCCTGATATCACGCGTAAAGCCCCTCCTGGAGATCGAACCTCCGAAGGGCCTCGTTGACAAGGCCCGGGCCCTGTGGAAGATAAAAGGGGTCACGGGAAACCTGCCGAAAGAGGTCGGCAAGGCCCGGTGCCAGAGTCGCGTTCTTACGGGAGACGGGATAAATCTGGCAGACCTTCCGGTCATGAAATGCTGGCCAGATGATGCGGGCAGGTTCATAACCCTGCCGGTCGTTGTCACAAAAGACCCCGAAAAGGGCGTTCAGAATTTCGGGATGTACAGGATGCAGGTGATCGACGAGAGGACGACCGCAATGCACTGGCACCCTGGAAAGGGCGCCGACATCCATTACCAGAGATCGAAGAAGCTCGGCAAGCCCCTTGAAGCGGCCTGTGTGCTCGGATGCGAGCCTGCCGTTATCTATTCCGCCACCGCTCCGCTCCCCCCCGACATCAATGAGCTGATCCTTGCCGGGATGCTTATGGACAAGCCGGTGGAAACGGTGCGATGCAGGACCGTGGACCTGACCGTCCCTGCAAATAGCCAGATAGTACTCGAAGGGTACGTGGAGGGATCGGAGACATTCCTCGAGGGGCCCTTCGGTGACCACACAGGTTACTACACGCCGCAGAGGCCATTCCCCGTTTTCCATATCACCGCCCTCACCACCGACAATGACCCGATCTACCCCTCGACCGTCGTCGGGTGGCCGCCTTTCGAGGATGCGATCTTGGGAACACTCACGGAAAGGATATTCCTCCCCTTCATCAAGTTCATCATCCCCGACATAAAGGATATGGCCCTGCCCGCAGCCGGCCTTTTTCACAATTTCGTTTTTGCATCGATAGACAAGCGATACCCGGGCCAGGCCTACAAAGCTATGGATTCCATATGGGGCTTGGGGCAACTCTCCACCTCTAAGGTGGTCGTTATATTCGACAGCCACGTCGACATTCACCGGCAGGATGAAGTACTGTTCCATCTGGGCAACAATATAGACCCTCTCAGGGACGTTGTGATCAAAAAGGGGCCGCTTGACATTCTCGACCATGCTTCGTCCGAAGAAGGCTTTGGCGGCAAGATGGGGATTGACGCGACCGGAAAACTGCCCGAAGAAGGCCATAAACGGCCGTGGCCGGCGAGAGCGCTGGTGGACGACGAGACAAAAAAGAACGTGGACGCATTATGGAGCCGATTAGGACTATAAGGGCGAAGATACTTCATTTTACGGAACTCGTCAAGTTCGAGCACAGCGTATTCGCGCTGCCCTACGTGTTGATGTCGCTTTTCCTCGTCTCCAACGGCAGCTTGGACATGCGTGTCACCCTGTGGGTCATCGCCTGCATGGTGAGCGCGCGAAGCGCGGCCATGTCCTTCAACAGGATCGCCGATTACCATTACGACAGGAAAAATGTGAGGACAAGCGGGCGCCCTCTCCAAACCGGCAAGGTCAGGCTTGTCGAAGCGTGGGTTTTCACGGTCGCCATGGCCTCGGTGTTCGTCTTTTCATCATGGATGCTCAATATGCCCTCGTTCATGCTCTCTTTCGTGGCCCTGTCGGTACTCTTCGGCTATTCTTTCACGAAACGCCTGACATGGCTTTCGCACTGGGTGCTGGGGGTCTGCCTGGGCCTAGGACCGGTCGGGGTCTGGGTTGCCGTCCGTGCGGATATCGAAGCGGTCGGCATCCTTCTCGGAACGGGCGTGGCCCTGTGGGTAGCCGGGTTTGACATCATATACGCCACCCAGGATCTGGACTTCGACAGGAAAGAAGGTCTCAAGTCAATTCCGTCCAGGTTCGGGATCGGCAAAGCGCTCATCATCTCGCTATTGTGCCACGTTGCCGCAGTCGGCACGTACCTTGCCGCCGGCATCGCAAGCGGCCTGGGCCCTTATTACTATACAGGCCTTTTCTGTATCGCAATATGTCTTTTCTACGAGCACGTGATACTGAAAAAACACGGCCTTTCCCGCGTCAACGAAGCCTTCTTTACCGTGAATGGGGCAGTAAGCGTCCTTTTCTTCATTTTTTCCGTTATTGACATCTTGTTCTACAGGACGTCCCCATGACACAATGGACAGCGAGGCCCATCCCGGCAGCGCCCGTATACAGGGGATAAACGTGAACGCTTTTACGTTACGACAGGCAATTGGCCCATTCGCAGTCGAAGGGCACGTGGTGTCCATGGGAAAAGACCTTCTTGTTGCGCTCTGTGGCGGCGAAGGGCACATAGGTGCGGCAGGCATGGCGGATGTGCGCCCGAGCATGCGGCATCCGGGCAGGCTCAGTTCGACAAGCTCGGTCTTCACCTATCCGGGACATAAAGAAGATGTGGTCGTCAAGGAGATCTCGGAGTTCCTTTCGAAAGAAATGGACCGCAGGGTGGTTGTTATCGCCGGGCTCCACTGGGAAGACCTCAACGATGATGAGATAGCCGCGATAATAGAGGCATGCCGGGCCCTTGCCAGAGAGATCGTGAAAAGGAAGGGTGACATATGAAGCGCATCGTAGTGGGTATGACGGGTGCGAGCGGTGTGATATACGGTATCCGCCTCCTGGACACACTGAGGTCGCACGGGGCCGAGCCCCACCTTGTGATTTCCGGCGCCGCAAGGAAGAACATCCTGATCGAAACGGCATTCACCGTGGAACAGGTGGAAAAGATGGCCCACCGGGTCTACGACCCGGACGACCTGGCCGCTCCGATATCGAGCGGTTCCTTCAGGACTGGCGGCATGGTAATAGCGCCATGCACCGTCAAGACGCTGTCCGGTGTAGCAAATTCATACACTGAGAACCTGATCGTCAGGACAGCCGATGTCACCTTAAAAGAAAAAAGAAAGCTCGTCCTCGTCGTCAGGGAGACCCCGCTACACAGGGGGCACCTCGAACTTATGGTGAAAGCGGCCGGTCTCGGCGCCGTCATACTTCCTCCGATGCCGGCCTTTTACCACAGGCCAAAATCCCTTGACGACATTATCGACCACACCGTGGGAAAGATCCTTGATATGCTGGATATCGAGCATGACCTCTTCAGGAGATGGGGGACGGAAACCGACTGATCCCGCAGTTGTGCACATGGACCCCAAGAGCATGCCGACAGGACCGGACACATGGCATGACATCGACGTGTCACTGGAATGATCGTTATGTCGACACGCACCACCCGCTGTAATCAGAGATCAGAGTTTGGTGCCGGTGAGGATGACCCCTGTGAGTTTGACGTTGGTGAGGTCGGCTCCGGTGAGATCGGCTCCGGTGAGATCGGCTCCGGTGAGTTTGGCACGGGTGAGGTTGGCTGCGGTGAGGTTGGCTGCGGTGAGGTTGGCACGGGTGAGGTCGGCATCGGTCAGGTCGGCACGGGCGAGGTTGGCACCGGAGAGGTCGGCACCGGAGAGGTCGGCACGGGTGAGGTCGGTACCGAAGAGGTCGGCGTTGACGAGTTTGGCACGGGTGAGGACGGCCTCTGTGAGGGTAGCAAGGCCGAGCCTGGCAAGGCCGAGTTTGGCCCCTTTGAGGTTGGCACCTTTGAGTTTGGCACCGAACAGGTCGGCACGGGTGAGGTCGGCGTCGGTGAGGTTGGCACGGGTGAGGTCGGTACTGGCGAGGTCGGCGTCGGTCAGGACGGCATCGGTGAGGACGGCGCCACTCAGGTTGGCTGCGGTGAGGTTGGCTGCGGTGAGGTTGGCTGCGGTGAGGTTGGCAATGTAAAGGTTGGCCCTACCGAGGTTGGCACCGAAAAGATCGGCACGGGCGAGGTTGGCACCGGAGAGGTTGGCACCGGAAAGATCGGCATCGGTGAGGTCCGCACCCGCGAGGTCGGCACACACGCCGTCAACATTGCCATGAAACCATTGCTCATGCCTGAACAGAATACTTTTCAGTTCTTTTTCTGTCATCTTTACAGTGCCCCTATATCAAACTATATCACTTTTTATGAGAGTCGCTCCACACTTCAAAAACTGCACAGGCCAGCCCGCTGGGCGTCTTCGGCCAGCTCTCCCGGGCTCATTCCGTTCTGTCTAACGTGCTTTTTAACTGCTCAATAGTAGCTGAGATCTCTCCAGATTCAGGTTGCAATCCTGACAACAAGGCATCGATGGTTGACAATTCGTCCTGTACATAATCGATTGCGTGATTTTTCATCTCGTCGATCGTTTTGTTGATTTGCACCTCCCATTGGTACGCAAGACGGGACAGATGAGACTCCGCTACCCTTGGGATCATCTTCTGAAAATGATTCTCGAAGGCTCGTCGAAAGATGGCCATAGGGATCAGAAACCAGAGAAGATCGAAGTGAAAATCGAACGGATGCACGAAAGCTATGTCTGGGTGTGAAGGCTCAGTGACCGTGATGTTCCATTCAATGTTAGTTGGTGCAATGCCCAGCACCTTTTCGATATTCTTGTCGAGAAGATTACGGAAAAGCATCATCGAACGGGATATGCTGGCGTGCGCCTTCTTCAGGGTACCCAGGAAGTGTTTATACTCTGTTTTTGAAACATAACCCATTTCGGTGGTCATAGTGTCCATAAGCCACTGCTCGTAGCTTCTCGCAAGTTTCCAGAGGTTGCCTTTCCATTGGGGCATATCTTCAGCCAGAGCCACTCGCACTTTTTTGGTAACGGTTATTCTTTGAGTTGAATCGAGATAATCGGCAATAACGGCACGTGTTTTCTGTTTGTTATCTCTTGCAATAAGTGACAGTTCTGACTCGATCAGATCGTAATTGACCTGCTCATCGAGAATTAAGTTCTTCAGCGCAGCGCGGTCCTGATCGCTCTGCATAGACGTCTTCAAGGCTATTTCAAGGTAACTGATTATACTTCTTGTCAGCGACCTCACCTTGTGACGCAATATGCCCTGAAATTCAATGGTTCTGCTTGTCGACATCGACAATAAAAGGTGATCGAGGAATCTCTTGTGGCATTCCGTTTCGTCAATGGCTGAATAGAGCAACACGGAAAAGTCTCGATTCAACTCCCTCTTTAACGTGGTCTTGAAGAATTGCACCACTTCTTTCCGCTGCTCCGGCGACAGAAGGTCTACCTTTGTCAGGAGCAAAACGACTTTTGGTGTGTGCTCTGCAAGGTCCCTGAGCAACGTCAGGTCATTTTCTGACAATGGTCTGTCAGCGCTAATTGCCACGATTGTCATGCCTACTTCAGGTAACCACCCCTGTGATATCTCGGTATTGTATTTGAATACACTGCCAAGGCCTGGTGTGTCCACAAGACGCAATCCTTCGTAGGACTGGAGGCCTGGTAATTGAATATCGACAACTTCTACATTCTTCTCATTGGCCGGGTTCTTTGCTTCTGATATAAAAAATTCTATCTGGTCCAGATTGACGCGCAATTGTCTGTTATCGAGAAATGTCACTATCGCGCCTTCATTTTCACCGTACATTAAACGTGTTATGACAGTTGTTACAGGGATGGCGCCGACGGGTAGAACAGGTTTATCAATAATGCTATTGATAAAAGAACTTTTGCCGGCTTTGAATTGACCCAGAATAGCAATATCGATCAAAGGGTCTTTGTCGAGCAGATCTTTGCACGTGACAATATGGCGAGTGAGAGACACGATCCTATACCTCTCGGAAATACTTTGGATAGAATCGAGAATCGATTTCAAATAAAAGGCGGGGTTTGGCAGGTTATTCATGAACTCCTCCGGACGCAACCTGAAAAGACAAATTACAGGAAGTCTCTCATGATATCAGGAGTCATCATCCCATGAGGGCGGTTAAACGGTGAACCCCATCACCTGTCAAAAAATATCATATATAGTAACAGGTTACAATTCAAATTTAGGGCAAACTATGCCTCGATTCGACCAGACTCCCGCTTTCATTATGGGCATCAGTTCGTCAACATGAAAAAAAGAATTAGAAAATACGCGGTGACGTCGGTACTTCCCTATTGTATATCGAACAAGGAGAACTTATCATGATAAAAAAGCAGAGAGGTGAGTATCTTATGAAAAAGTATTTCTTGATTTCAATAGCGGTATTGGCCGCCCTTTCCCTGCTCCTTTCAGGCGTGTCCTTTGCGCAAGGAAAAAGGGGGGGCGGGGGCTGGGGCCCCGGAACAAGTTATAGCAGGCTGTACGATCCAAAAACCGTTGAAAACCTGAGCGGGGAGATCGACAAAATAGAGGCGTTCACTCCCCGTAAAGGCATGAGCCAAGGAATCCATCTGTTCCTTAAAACTGATACGGGATCGATTCCCGTTCATCTGGGGCCATCCTGGTATATTGAAGGGCAAAACGTTAAGCTCGCGGCTGGTGATAAGGTCGAGGTAACCGGTTCCCGGATCACTTTTGACAAGAAACCCGCCATAATTGCCTCAGAAATTAAAAAAGGCGATCAGATACTGAAACTGAGAGGCCCGGATGGCACTCCGGCATGGAGCCGGCGCGGACCAAGATAATAATTCCCGCCGGAGTCAACAGGCCCGGGGACTGGTCCAGGAATCGATCCTATTTTTCCCGGTGGAAAGGCCATGCCATGAGGCCGCCTTCCATCACCTTCACGTTTCTCCAGCCGTTCGCTTCCAGTACGCGGGCCGCCTCGTATCCCCGGAGCGATATCTTGCAATAGCAGATTATCTCGGCACCCTTGTCCTGCGGCAGTTCATTGAGCCGCTTTCGAAGCATTCCGATGGGGATGAGTGTCTCGCCTATACCGAGCCGCATCTGCTCGTATTCGTCAGGGCCCCGGGCATCGAGAAAGAAGACTTTTTCCCTGTTCTCGATCTTCTTTTTCACATCTGCGCAAGAGATGCCTTTCATAAAGCCGCGTATCTTGTTCTGAATGATGTGTGCAGAGGCGATTCCGTGATCGATCGCGAGGGAGAAAGGAGGGGCGTAAGGAAGATCGGCGTTGATCATATCATCGATGGTGAGCGATCCCTTGATTGTCATAGCCCATTGAGCGATCTGCTTGCTTACGTCACCCATGCCGACACATTGCGCACCCAGTATCCGGCCAGATGTCCTTTCGACCACCAGCTTCGATACCAGCATTTTACCCTGCATGAAACCGGGTTTATCGGGGCTCGCGTTGATGACGGTTTCGATGTCAGTAAACCCGGCACCACGGGCAGCCTTCTCGGACAACCCTGTCGAGCCTGCCGTGTAATCGAAGACCTTGCATATTCCCGTCTGGATGGTGCCCGGGAATATCGCGTGGTTGCCCGCCGCCGCATTTTCCCCCGCCAC
>DHQV01000037.1:3711-5739 GCA_002408185.1 Deltaproteobacteria bacterium UBA5329 | reverse complement strand
GAGGCGACCACCGAGTCATGAAGGGCGCGAATTTTGAGATCGATCGCCACGGTCGTGGGGATCGAGGCCCTCAGGAATTGGACGGTCTCCTTAATAAGGGGAGCGATACACAGGGGAGACCGCGCATATTCCGTCTTTCTGCTGAAGGTCAGGATCTGTTTTACTAGGTCCCGTCCTCGACCTGCCGCAGAGAGGACCTTTCTTATGTTTGCAGCACTGGGGTCACTCTCGGGGAGGTCTTCTTCGATCATTTCGGAGAATCCGATAATAGCGCCCAGTATATTGTTGAAATCGTGCGCCACTCCCCCGGCCAGCGTGCCTATTGCCTCCATTTTCTGGGATTGACGGAGTTGGTCTTCCAGGTTTTTGTAATCGGTGATGTCCCGAAGATATACTAGGGATACAGATTCACCCAGGTAGTCCGTCTTGACCGCGGACACATTTATATACCGTAGTGCGCCATCTTTCTTGACACCCCTGATGTCATACCTCGCAGGCGGTGATTCCCCATTCTGTCTCATTCTGTTGAACGTCGATACCATATCCAGATCGTCGGGGTGCACTGTTAAGGAAAGAGGCCTTCCAATGATCTCGGCAGGGTTATCGTATCCGAATATCTCCGCGAACCGGGGGTTCACATATATGTGTTTGTCCTCCTTCACAAGGGCGATTCCGTCAAATGCTTTTTCAATTGCAGTGCGATACCTCTCTTCGCTATCCCGCAGGGCCGTTTCCATTTTCCTGTGATATGAGATGTCCCGGGCCACGGCGATAACGCCTTTGACCTTGTCTGTTTCATCTTTGTAGGTTGAAGCGTTATACAATACGGGTGTGAGATGACCGTCCCTGTGTCGAATTTCAAGTGCGTAATCCCTGACGGCTCCTTCTTTGAACACCTTTTGATAGCCGGCCCGGGCCCTGCCAGGATCCGTAAAATAATCTGAAAAGTCTGTTCCGATCAATTCATGGCGTGGATATCCGGTGATCATCTCTGTCGCGGCACTCACGTCTGTTATCCGGCCTCCGGCATCAACAGCAACTAGGGAGTCCAGACTTGCCTCAATGAGGCTGCGGTTATATGCGTTGGCAAAGCGTACTTCATCTTCCGCATGCTTCCGATCGGTAATATCGATACCCATTTCAAGGATAAGGGGTGTGCCGTCGGTATCGATAAATGGGTAATCGAAAACCTGATACGTGTGTTCATCGGGGCCTGTCCATTGCCACTGCAGAGGTTTTCCGGTCTTGAGTACGTTGTATGTCCCGCAATCCTCGCAAGGCTCTGAACGACCGAAAAGATGTTCAAAGCACCGCTTGCCGTACGGTTCACCGAACGATTTTCGAAAGACGCGATTAGCAAAGGGGATTTTGTAATCGGGGGTCATAAGCGTGACATAAACCGGCAGAGTCTCGAGGACGGTATAAAAGCGCTCCCGTTCCATCTTTACGGCTTCTTCGGCACGTTTCCTGCTCGTGACGTCCCTGTTGACCTGCATTATTTCCGAGGTTTTGGAATGACCGCGCCGCAGCACCCATCGGCTGTGCGAAATAACATGTCTGCCGTCCTTCCTGGTATGCAGGAGTTCGCCTTCCCAATGGCCCTGTTCTCTGACGATACTCATGAGATCACTGGCAGGGCCCGGGAACTCCCTTTTCAACAGACGTGATATTTTCCTTCCAACGGCCTCGTTCCTGATAAATCCGAAGGTGTCCTCAGCCCCGGAATTCCAGAACAGGATCCTTTCATCCATGTCGTGCACTATAATAGCGTCATGCGCTAGGTCCAGTAATTCCGCCTGGCGTCTGAGTTCGGCCGTTCGCTCCATAACGCGGATCTCCAATTCTTCCCCGTGTTCTTGCGCCGACCGGAGGAGATGTATGCGGTCCATGGCATTTGCCACTTGGTCCGACACGATTTTCATCAGGGATATGTCATCTTCCGAAAACTGCAATCGCGATCTGGTGCCGAAAGACAGGGTGCCGAGGACCTGTCCGCGGGCCATGATAGGATGACAGGCGTATCCCTTA
>DHQV01000037.1:0-3599 GCA_002408185.1 Deltaproteobacteria bacterium UBA5329 | reverse complement strand
GCCTTAATACCAAAGGACCGGACGAGTTCACACCTGGCATCGGGGGTTGTGGGAATATTCTCCGCGATGATCCTGCACCCATCCCGGGCGGCAGTTCCGCACACGGCAACTCCATAATCCAGAAAATGGATCTCCCTGGCAATATTTTCGGGAATACCCGCGTAAGCGTTCAACGCGAGGCAATTCCGCTCATGATCGACGAGGTAGTTGAAAAAGGCGTGGCAGTCAAGATAGTCCATAACCCTTTTGCAGAGCGCCTCGACGATCGATTGCGGTGATCTGGCCATCAAGAGTTGACTGGCTGTGTCGGATATGATGGAGAGTCTTTCGAGGCTCCGGGTAAGTGCATCTTCGTTCATACTCTTTTCAGCCTGCCCGGATGCCGCAAGCTTTCTTTCAAGCTCCTGGTTGCGCTCCCGCAATTCTGCAAGTTCACGGAGCAACTCCTTTTTTGTTCCGGGACGATCCTGCATAATAGGCTCCAAAAGAAATACAGCTACAATATACAATATCCGCAACAAAATTTCTCGTGGGACTTTGTCGTATAATAATTATATATTAATAATATTATGTACTTACCATGACCAAAATACGATATCTTTTTTGCATAAACGAGACAAAACACCTCACGCTGCCAAATCTGGCCCCCTTCATTTTATCCCGGATTATCGGCAACCTGTCTGTTGGTCACACAAAAAAGGCGGGGCCGCTTCCGGTCCTGCCTTCCTGCATTTTCGGAATTCCCTGTCGCGTAATTCCCGAGATCAAACTATATCGGGAATACATGGAGATTATCCTATTCGGAACAGGTCATGTTTTTTGGCACCCAATCCTTGGGAACCTTGTAAGCCCGATAGGCGAACGAATTGAATATCGATGCGCCCTCAACGATATATTCCCAAACAGTCTCTCCTTCTTTGGTCACTTCAAATATACGGCCCGTATTTGATTCACAGATGAACGTGTTGCCGTTTACCAAACGCTGGGCACTGCTCATCATGATGCTGAAGAATTTTCGCTCATTACCTTTGGTTTCCCCGTTTCCGTTCACGTCTGTAGTTTTGTTTGGCTGCTTGTACTCCCAGACAACCTCATAGGTGGTGGGGTTGAATTCGATAACCCGGGAATAGTCGCTCAGAACATTCTGGAATACTCCTTCACAATCGTCTCGAAGTTTTCCCCAACCTGCATAGCCTCCATTATCGAACACCAGGATGTTTCCCCCTCCCGGGAGCGATTTAGGGATGATGTGCGCATGATGGGGGCCAATAATATACCCCAGGGACTCCCATGGCGTTCCCGGGCCGTAATCCGGTCCAACCCTCCAGACAATGTCACCTTTCTTCCATCCGCCGGGGCGTGGATTATCGGTATTGGCAACGATCCCGATGATGTTCGTGGCGCGGGAATCAAAGATGATATTAGAGGGATTAAAGCGATTGTCGCCTCTCTGGTGCCACTGATTTGGACCCAGCCAATTCACATCGTTAAAATGTGTCCAGTCCGACCTGCCCGCAGCTTGGCTACCTGTTGCCCTGATGTTCATTATGGCGTACTTCGCTGCGCCACTGAATCCCATCTGATCAAAGTGGTCGCAGGCAAACCACTGCCACGTGATCTGGCCCTTATTGTTAATGATGTAAAATGCATCATCCACCAGGGGAAAGTTGCTGATATTACTAGTGTCTCTTGCCGGATGCCCGTCAGGAATCCAGCCCTTCGGGTAATAGTATTCTTCTTCCGGCTTATGGTTAGCCAATGCCAGAACATTCCCGTTGGGCTTCGGGAGGAAAGTATCGCCGTCAACGGGGGGAGCGTAGTAACCAACGGGGTTTCCTTCCAGTTGGTAGTCATGATGAAACTGGGTTCCGAACTCGTAAAAATTCTTGCCAGGCCAGGAATAATCGCGAGCATCCCAGCGCCACACCTCTTTTCCGCACCAGTCCTGCCTTACCAGGGCGGGAGATTCAATAGTAGGTGAATCGGGATCACTGCCAGCAACAACACCACCCGGAAACAGTTTTGCAGGAAATCCTTTAATATTTTCCCAGCCCTGCACAAAATCCCCATTGTTGTCGATCAAGAGAACGCCGAATAATCTTCCTGGCGCACTCGGGTGACTGCAACCCACGGGACAACTCAAGAGGGTATAGGCATCCCAGGATTTATCGGTGTTGTTAATACGTAAACCTTTTATCCCGTCTGGATTATTATTGATACCCAGGCTATACATTCTATTCGCTGTAAAGTTGGCCTGGAGTGAAGGAGCAGGCCCTGCACATGCCATAGTGGGACCACATGGTAGCCCATCATCAGGAAGAGTAGGATCGTAAAGAATAGTAGGATCGCAAGTACCAGAGGGTAGTTGAGGGTGAAAATATCCATAGTCCGTGCCATGCCAGAATGGTGCATTTGGTGTTTGCGCATTGGCTGCTAGCAGAGCGAGGGAAGGGGCCAAAATTGCTATTAAACCTGCCAGTACCAATCGAAAAATTCTTTTTTTATTCATATCTTTCTCCCCGGATTTAAGTTTTGTTCTAATTGCGTTTCGGCAAAGCCTCTCCTTACTCCTTTTTCAAAGGTATTCGTAAATGACTGTCGTGAATATTATGAATAGGTAATGATCGGCACGTGTCTCCTTTCTTTTGAAATGGTATCCGGTTTCAAAATGTCGTGTATATCATCTTTACACATCGATTTTTTGTGATAATTTGAACGCGATCGTGGCCTCCTTTCGTACTACGAAGATATTCGAACGCCCTCAGGCTTTTCCCCAGATAGCGCGTATCTTCTCTAACGATGTGGCCAGGTAGCTCCGGTCTGCCGAAAAGATCTCGAGGGTGATGGTTAAATCGTATCCGGATTCCTTGATGGCCGTTAATCCTCCGACAAGATCAATACGGCCGGCACCCACGGGAAGATGTTCATCTTCCTTGCCACTGTTATCGCAAGCATGCACATGGCCTATCCGTCCCCCCGCCGCTTTTATAAAGGCGGCAACCTGGCCTTTTGGGGCGCGGATATTGGCGTGGCCGAGGTCCAGTGTCATCATGAGCCCGGACATCTGGCGAAGGACCTTGGCAAGCTCCTCGGGACGGTACATGTGGCCTACCCGCGGGAACATATTTTCAAGGCATACCATTAGGCTTAAGTCCGATGCCTTTTGGAGGATACTAGCCAGGGATTCCAGTATGTAGCCTTTCCCGATGTCCGGCGTAAAAGCTATGAGCCTTGTCAGATATGCCGGATGAAGCACCACCTTCTCAACCCCAATCTCTGCCGATAGGTCCAGAGCTTTGAACGCCTCGCTGAGAGAAGCTTCACGGATCGAAGCACAAATATCGGCGAGCGAAATAAAGGTCGGCAGGTGGGCTACGGGCAACTTCAGGCCTCCCCATCGAGGATAGACCTGATCTCGCCTTCTAACGGGCGAAGCGGGTTATTGGTGGCACCGTAGATCATGAGGTCCTCCTTTCTTTTCCGGTTTGACAGCTCTCTTGCTTTTTAAGCTCCTGACGCAGATTTTTGACTATTTATCACTACTGTCCGGTTAAAATAGAGTCCCCTGCAGCACCTCATTTCTCACTGCAGCCATATGT
>DHQV01000075.1 GCA_002408185.1 Deltaproteobacteria bacterium UBA5329 | reverse complement strand
GGCGGCCCTTGCGGTTCGGCCAATGGTTCCCGACATCAGGGCCCATGGAGGACTTTCACCTCCGGGTCAGTGCGCCCTGCCGGGCGCACGAAAATAGCCCGGGACTTTGTCCCGGGCTTATACTATCTCCTTTTAGATCAAACTACGATCTTTTCCACCTTGCAGGCGCAGACCTTGTATTCCGGTATCTTGCATGCGGGATCAAGGCAATCCACGGTGAGCCTGTTCGCACAGGATTCATAAAAATGGAAGGGGATAAAAACAATATTGGGCTTTGACCGTTCAACGACCTTCGCCTTTATCCGGATGCTTCCGCGCCGCGTCGAGACAGAAACCAGCTCTCCGTCGCTAATGTCGAGATCGCTCGCATCGACAGGGTTTACCTCGACGAAACCCTCAGGGGCCGTTTCCTCGAGCACCTTTGAGTTCCGTGACATCGTACCGGTATGGAATTGTGGTAAAATCCGTCCGGTCGTCAAAACAAGCGGATATTCCCGGTCCGTCTCTTCAAACGGGGGGGTATATTCTATGGCCGTAAACAGTCCTTTACCACGCGAAAAAGTATCCCGGTGGAGCAGCTGGGTGCCCGGGTGTTCCATCGTCGGGCAGGGCCACTGGATCAATTCTTTTTCAATCCGGCTGTAGGTGATCCCCGCATATGACGGGGTGGCCTTACGGATCTCGGCAAAAATGTCCTTTGCCTCCTCGTATTCCCACTTGGCACCCATCCGGTTGGCTATCTGCATCGTTATCCACCAGTCATCCCGGACAAGCGGGGCTGGTTCAAGAACCCTGTGCATCGGCTGGACCCGGCGTTCCGTATTTGTCACAGTCCCTTCCTTTTCCAGGAATGCGCACGCAGGAAGGACGACATGGGCGTATTGCGCAGTTTCCGTGAGAAAGATATCCTGGACAACGAGCAATTCCAGGTTGTCGAGGGCCTCCATAACATGTTTCTGATTGGGATCGGACATCACTGGGTTCTCTCCCATGATATACATTGCCTTTATTTCCCCGGCATGTGCTGCATTCATCATCTCAACAAGGGTAAACCCGGGTTTTGTCGACAGGTCTGTCACACCCCATAATCCCTCGAACTTCTTCTTGTTGTCTTCGCTTGCGACCGGTTGATAGGCAGGATATGAGGCTGGCAGTGCGCCCATATCGCAGGCTCCCTGAACATTGTTCTGACCGCGGAGCGGGTTGACCCCGCCGCCCGCGACACCCATGTTCCCGAGAAGCATCTGGAGATTAGCGGTCGATTTGACGCCGTTCACGCCTGAAACGAACTGGGTTATACCCATCGAATAATAAAGCGCCAACGGTTTGACCGAGGCCATGAACCGTGCCGCAACAGCAATATCGTCGGGATTGTCGAGCCCGCAGATCTCCGCTACATATTGCGGGGTATATTTTTCAAGAGTTTTCTTAAGTTCGTCAAAACCCTCGGTCCGGGTCTCGACAAAGGTCTTATCATACAGGCCTTCTTTAATGATGACGTGCATAAACCCGTTAAGAATGGCGATGTTCGTTCCCGGCCTGATGGGGAAATAATAGTCGGCAAATTTGGCAAGTTCGATCCGGCGCGGATCGACGACAACCAGTTTCTTCTTTTTATTCTGGACCTCGTTCTTTATCATCGACCCGATAACGGGATGGTTCTCGGTCGTGTTCGAACCGATGACCAGGAAACCTTCTGACTGCGGCACCTCCCGAATGGAGTTGGTCATTGCGCCTGAACCAAAAACAGTCGCCAGACCGGCAACCGTCGAGCTGTGTCAGAGACGCGCGCAATGATCCACGTTGTTGGTGCCGATAACCCCGCGCATGAATTTCTGCATCAGATAATTTTCTTCGTTCGTGCATTTCGCCGATGAAAGCGCTGCTATCGCATCGGGACCATCTTGTTTTTTGATGGCTTTTAATTTGTCGGCGACGAAATCGAGGGCCTCATCCCAGCTCGCCTCAACGAATTGCCCGTCTTTTTTCATGAGCGGGGCTTTAAGCCTGTTCGGTTTCTGGACAAAATCAAACCCGAATCTGCCTTTTATGCACAGGTGCCCTTTGTTCGGGCCGTCGTCATTTCCCATAGCCTTGACAAGAAGGCCCTCCTTGTTCGTGTAGAAGTCTATCTTGCAGCCGACACCGCAGTATATGCAAATGCTCGATTCCTTTTTCAGGTCCCAGTTAAGACCTGTGCCAAGGACTGGCTGAAACGTCAGGGCCCCGGTCGGGCACAACTGGACGCAAGCCCCGCACTTCACGCAGCTCGACTCGCCAATCCTCTTGTCGTCATCGGCAATAAGGTGGGTCTGGCTGCCGCGTTCCGTGAAACCCCACACGTTCTGGACCTGCACTTCCTTGCAGGCCCTGATGCACCTGCCGCACACGATGCAGCGATTTTCGTTCCTCTTTATGGCATTGCTCGTAACATAGTCCACTTCGCGCGGGTTTCTGGGAAAATCTTCGTCAGGCCTTTCGACATTGTACATTTTTACATATGTCTGAAGTTCGCAATCACCGTCTGCATCGCAATACAGACAGTTATGATCGCCTTCGAGAAGAAGGAGGCCCAACAGCCACTTCCGAATATTCTTGAGGGGTTCATCCTCGGTAACGACGCTCATGCCATCCAGTGCAAATTCAGTGCACGACGTCTTGAGCATCTTGCCGTCTATTCTCACAAGGCATAACCGGCATGCACCCGTCTTGCTGAGCCTTGGATGATAACACAGGTGCGGTATATCGATGTCATTCGCGTTGGCCACTTCCAGTATGGTCTGGCCTCTCTTCCCTGTAACCTGTTTGCCGTCAATCGTGATAATTATTGTATCCATGAAAAATAACCCCCATATGTACCTTTTAAATCATCCAGAATAATTTATTCTATACCTTTACAATCTGTTTTACCAATCGAAAAAACGATATTTTTGTGATTCGGACTAACGCTAACTACTTGATTTTGAATACAAAAACCAATAGACTACGATTGGGAACAATATTCCAATATAATAACTTTTCATCAACTGAACCGGAGTCTCATCGATTTAAGTTGAAAAAAATTATACGTATTGGGAAATATTAATGTGAAGGATCGCTTGCTTCGTTCTTGACTGCAGTACCGGTATATGGAACATTTTTCAGGGAGGCACCGATCGTGATTTCAAGAATTATGGATTTTCTTCATAACGGGATCTGGAAGGCCAATCTGGAAAAGTACCCTCCCATCAAAGCCTGGCCTTTACGTATATTACGAATAGTCATACTGGCTGCGGTAAGGTTTGACAAAGACGATTGCCAGCGCAGTGCTTCCGTTCTGACGTATTATTCGCTTCTGAACATAGTCCCTCTTTTTGCCGTCCTGTTTGCGATCGCCAAAGGTTTCGGGCTCGAAAAGCTGATCGTCCGTCAGATAATGCAGTTGGGGAAGGACCTCAACTGGCAAACCGATATAACCGCGAAGATCATAGAGTTCTCGCGATCCCTTCTCGCAAACGCCAAAGGCGAGGTCATTGTCGGGTTCGGCGTCGTCATTCTTTTCTGGACAGTCATTTCGATACTGAGCCGAATCGAGGAGAGCTTCAACACCATCTGGGAAGCGCGGCAGTCGCGAACAATTGTGCGAAAATTTACCGACTACCTGTCAATGATCGTGCTGGCGCCTATTTTTTTTGCGTTATGGAGCAGCGTCAATGTTTTGATCGCCGGTCAGGTCAAAGGATTTATAAGTGATATTGCCTTCCTGGGAGGCCCGATACTGTTTCTCCTCAAACTCCTTCCGTATGTGTCCATCTGTGCGCTGCTCGTCATCCTGTTCCTTGTCATGCCGAACACGAAGATATCGTTTCGGAGCGCGGCTGTTGCCGCTATTGTATCCGGCGTTCTCATCCAGATCGTGCAATGGGCCTACATAAAGTTTCAGATCGGAGTGGCAACCCAGAGTGCAATTTACGGCAGTTTCGCAGCGATTCCGCTCTTTCTGGCATATCTGCAAACTAGCTGGCTGATCGTCCTGTTCGGTGCTGAAACAGCGAACGCGGTGGAAAATCACGAAACCTACGGTTTTCACCCCGACTTCGCACGGATCGGCGTTGCGGGAAAACGGGTGCTTACGCTGCGGATATTCCATCTCCTGGCAATAAGGTTTGAAAAAGGACAGACACCGTTGACGCCGGACCAGATCTCGAAGGAACTCGCTATCCCCTATCGCTTCGTTAAGCACATCCTTCTCAGCCTTGTCGATGCAAGCCTCTTATCCGAAATAACACGAGGCCCGAGGCGGAGGTCTACGTACCAGCCGGCACGGCCCACCAGCGATACAACGATCAAAGACGTGATTGAGGCATATGAAATGGCCGCCCAGCTAGGCGGTCTTCCCATGGATCAGAATGATACGGTCGCTGCGTCCCTGCGTAACCTTTTAGAACAAATAGAGGGATGTTCAGCTGTAAGGATCAAAAATATCTGAGATTTATTTTCTCGTTTTGAGCACCTCCTCGCACGTCGGCAAATAATCTTTGCTAGGGATCGTCACGATGTCGGAAGCTATCAGAAAATCATATCCCTTAACCTTTTTTGTGACGCCAAAGAACATGGGCAAAGTGGCTTGGTGATCGCATGCGCGCATTTCGATCTTGCCGACCGGCGTATCGATAGCAAGTCCGCTCAACGCGTCGACAAATTTCTCGCGGTTGTCGGATTTTGCCTTCTCGTAAGCTTTGGCGATGAACTGCCCGGTAATATAACCATACAGGGCCGTGGACCTCGGGTAACGGTTGTACGCCTTTCTGAACTTTGCGACAAAGGCCTTGTTTTCCGGGTTTGATGGGAAGTAATAATGATAATTGCTCGTACCCATTATACCTTCAGGGGCTTCCATCCCGAGCGGTGCAAGGGCTGCAAGTTCGGTTGAATTGTGCTGGTATGACGGAATTTTAAAACCCATGCTTTTTATCGTCTTAAGAAGGTTCACGACGCCGCTGCCTCCCGATGTATGGATCACGCAATCCGGTTTTTTCTGGAGCACCGCCGTCAGATAGGGAACAACATCGGCTTCTCCGACCTTTCTCCAAGACTCCCCGACAAGCTGCACATCCGGCTTCAAGGCCTTGAGGTTTTTCCACACCGCATCTGCGCACGCATGGCCGAACTCGTAGTCTTCGCCTGCTATGAAATACTTTTTATAAGGCTTTTTTGCAAGGACAAGCGCCGTTGCCTTGCCGATCATGGCCGTATTTTCATTCGCGTTGAATACGTATCGATGACCTTTTTCCCCGGTTACCTTCTCGCTCTTTGCGTCCGTAACGATAAAAGGTACCTTTTCTTTCCGTGCAAAATCCGATATGGCCAGGGTGGCAGCGCTGTTCGTAGTCCCTATGATGAGGTCTACGCGCTCCTTCAAGATAAGGTCTTTTGCCATGGTGAGCGCGATATCGGGCTTGAATTTGTCATCGCGAATCAGTAGTGTCCGGTAAAAGTT
>DHQV01000012.1:60132-60718 GCA_002408185.1 Deltaproteobacteria bacterium UBA5329 | reverse complement strand
ATATGCAGCTCGGAATGATCGGTCTTGGAAGGATGGGCGCGAACATGGTGCGCCGCTTGATCCGGGGCGGCCACGAGTGCGTCGTTTACGACAGCAGCGCCGACGCCGTCGGGGAATTGGCAGGCGAAGGCGCGACCGGCGCCTCGTCCCTTGATGAATTCATCGGAAAGCTGGACACGCCGAAGGCAATATGGTTGATGCTGCCCGCAGCGGTTGTCGACAGATCGCTCGAGGGCCTGAGCGCCCGCCTGCAACCCGGGGATATCGTGATAGACGGCGGGAATTCGTACTATATCGACGATATCCGCCGCTCCGAGAAATTGGCAGTCAAGAACATCAAATACGTGGACGTCGGCACGAGCGGCGGAGTGTGGGGGCTGGACCGGGGGTATTGCATGATGATAGGCGGGCCGGAAGATGCCGTCAGGCACCTCGATCCCATCTTCAAGACACTCGCGCCGGGAGTCGGTACGATCGACCGGACGCCGGGACGCGAAAAACCCGGCGGCACGGCGGAGGATGGCTACCTGCACTGCGGGCCGAACGGTGCAGGGCACTTCGTCAAAATGGTCCACAACGGCATCGA
>DHQV01000012.1:57771-60064 GCA_002408185.1 Deltaproteobacteria bacterium UBA5329 | reverse complement strand
AAAATGGTCCACAACGGCATCGAGTACGGCCTCATGGCTGCGTACGCTGAAGGCATGAATATTCTCCGCCATGCCAACGTTGGCAAACAGGGCCAACAGGCGAGCGCCGAAATGACGCCCCTGCGCAACCCCAAACATTATCAATACGATCTGAACCTGGATGACATCGCCGAAGTGTGGCGGCGTGGCAGCGTCATTGCGTCGTGGCTGCTCGATCTCACCGCGATCGCCCTCGCGGACGATCCGGCGCTCGCAAAGTTTGCCGGGCGCGTATCGGATTCGGGAGAGGGCCGCTGGACCATCCTTGCCGCGGTCGACGAAGGCGTGCCCGCGCCGGTCTTGAGCAGTGCACTCTACGGCCGTTTCGCATCGCGCGGCGAAGCCGATTTCGCCGACAGGCTGCTGTCCGCCATGCGTTTTCAATTCGGAGGGCATCGCGAATTGTCGATCCCTTGAACCTGACGACAGGGAGGCTGTCGCGGGGCCGTCTCAGTGGAGAGATAAATGACCTATCTGCACGTTTTTCCCGGCAGGCAAAGTTTCATCAACGGTTGTGCAGATTTCATCGCAGATGCTGCCGTCGGGGCCATTGCCGAACGCGGCCGGTTTGTCATCGCCCTGTCCGGCGGCGCAACCCCCGGGCCGGTTTATGAGCGTCTGGCGGCAGCCGACCGGCGCGACCGTATTGCCTGGGGGTGCGTGCATGTCTTCTTTGGCGACGAACGCTGCGTGCCGCCCGACGACACCCGAAGCAACTATCGCATGGTGCGCGAAGCGTGGTTCGATCACACTCCCATTCCCGTCGAAAATATTCATCGCATCCACGGTGAGGATGACCCCGAACCGGAAGCCTTGCGCTACGAACGCCGCATTGCCGGGTTCTACCGGTCCGCCGGATGCCCGGCATTCGATCTCATTCTCCTGGGCATGGGCGACAACGGGCATACGGCGTCGCTCTTTCCGGGAACGGCCGCTTTACGCGAAACGGGGCGCCGGGTGGTGGCGCAATATGTTGAATCGATGACAGAGTGGCGGATAACGTTCACCCCGTCGCTCATCAACGCGGCACGGCATGTAGCCTTTTTGGTGGAAGGCGCCGCAAAGGCGCAGATGCTCTGGAACGTGCTCGAGGGGCCCTATCAGCCCGATGTCTGGCCGTCCCAATTGGTCCAGCCAGTGAGCGGCGAACTGCACTGGCTGGTGGATACGGCCGCGGCGGCGAAGCTTGGGCCCGGGCATGAAGGGCAAATATGAACCGCGGGACTTCAATCACAGGATCTGGAGCGATCTCATGATCCTGTCAAATTCCGCCCTCACTTTTTCAAAATCCTCATCCCTGTCAGCGGACCCGGTGAATAACAGCACCTTGTCAGGTGACTTCTGGACGAGGTACTGAACATATTTCTGATTATCCCTGTAGGCGTCGGCAACGAGATAGAGCGCGGCCAGATCACCTCTCTTTTCAAAACGGCATTCGAACAGGTTGACGGGCTGATTCGAGAGCTTTCCGAGTTCTTCCAAAATGATCTGGCATCCTGCCTTCTGGCCCTCTTTGGGCTCGGCTATTGTCCCTACATCCTGGTAAACCGAGATATTGAAGGCAGGGCGTTCGGTCCTGTAATAATACTCCATTTCACCGCCCGTGAGTTTTTCCTTGAGTTTGCTGTATAACTCTTGAGGCAAGTCCTTGAGCGTGTTGTTCTTTTCGGCAACCGCAAGCGCAACCCTGGTGACATCGGGCGTGTCCTTGATCTCCTTGCCGCTTATGATAGTCCAGTTATCCGGGAGCGTTATCCTGAATCCGTATTCGCTTTGATAGGTAACGTCCGCAATGGCGTACCCGCAAAACCATAGGACGAAAGCGATGCCGAGACATGTTGCTCTTTTCATGGGGCACCTCCTTTACCTGTGCCTTTTCTTCTTGGATTCATCGACGATAAGTCCACCTACGGCGCCGGCAGCGGCACCGATAGCTGCACCGCCCGCAATACTATGCCCCGTGATGGCGCCGAGGGCCGCACCCGCGCCAGCGCCTATGGCGCCGCCGCTCAAGACCCTCTGCTGCCGGCTGCTCATACCCGCGCAGCCAGCCAGGAGACTCAATAAAACAGCGAAAACGATACACATTCGGAATATTTTCATCCTGCACCTCCTTATTTGTTGAAAGACCTGTGCCCATGTTCCTTTATCTTTATTTCCCCCGCTCACCCCGCTCTACTTCAGGTTTCTTGGGAGGCTGAGCGCGGTGTGGCTGCGGGGTCCGGGGTTGTACCTGTGGCGGATGAGCGGGCGG
>DHQV01000012.1:57213-57433 GCA_002408185.1 Deltaproteobacteria bacterium UBA5329 | reverse complement strand
TGCTGCGGTACAATGACCTGACCGGGAGGCCCGGGCTGGTTCGGTCTTGCGGGCAGTACATGCTCGGGTATCATGACCTTGCCGGGTTGGCCCGGCGTTGCCGGCGCCGTATGCTTCGGCACAACGACCTGACCGGGGTGCTCCTTCTGACCAGGTTTTACCGGTGTGGCATGCTCGGGTATGGTCACCTGGCCCGTCTGGCCTCTCCTTGCCGGCGCCA
>DHQV01000012.1:55026-57077 GCA_002408185.1 Deltaproteobacteria bacterium UBA5329 | reverse complement strand
GGCCTGGTCCGGATGTTCAGGTTCTGCTGGCGCCACGTGCTGAGGTACCACCACCTGTTTTCCCTGTCCCGGTCCCGCAGGTGCCACATACCGGGGCACGATAACCTGGGCGGGCTGAGCCGGCCGGACCCCGACTCCTGAATGCTTGATCTCCTTCTGCCGAAGCTTCATTTCCGATTTCGGCCGGTTGACCTCATTTGCAGGGACAATGTAGTCAGTGGTCCGGGGTTGTTCTATCCTGGCCTCACGACCGATCTTTCCCTTCTCGATCCTCTTTACCTGTTGCTCAAGCACGGCAGCATTCTCTTTCCTGGCTCCACGAATAGTCGTTTCGTTGTGCCGGATCCGATTGATAACGGCGCCGTGGGGCTTCTCCTTCACGGGTACGTTGGCGTACTGGTACCGCTGCCTGTTCGTGGTGTAGTCGGTGACCACGGTGTTGTCGATAACAGGGGCTGCACGGTAGCTGTTGACCATCGTTCGGTTTACGTCGGCCACCCGCACGTTCCGGTAGTCCTTCACGCCATAGAAGTCGCTCCGGGGGATCACGACGGCGTGGCCTGCATAGGCGTAATTCCGGACATCGATGCTGATCCGGGTGATATTTACGTTGTTCACGACCACCGCGCGAGGGTCTCCCCAGTTGCGGCGGCAATAGTACCGCTCGTTTGGCGCCAGGGGCACCCAGCCTGCATACCTTCCGCTGTGGATCCATGAAACCCTTCCAGGACTCCAGAAGAACCCTATATTGATGAAAGGAAGGCCGATCGTAAAGCCTGCTACGGGCGGGGCCCAGTACCAGTTGTTCCTTGCGTAGATCCAGTTGCCGTAATGGTGGGTCACATATCCGAACGGTTCTTCGGGGATCCATGTCTGGTCTCCGTACCAATCGGTCCAGCGGCCCGCGGTAAAGGGCGACCACCCTGCGGGCACGGCAGCAGGCCGCCAGACCCAGCAGTTTCTACCCTGATACGGGAGCATTTCCCACAACCCGTTCTCGTCGAGGACGTATGCCTCCGGTTGGAGAGCGGCTGGAAGATATCCCGCTGATCGGCCCCTCGCCCTCGCTGCCCAGAAACTCTCCCGGGCGGCGTTCCACCGCTCCCAATCCGCATCGACTGTCCCTTCACCCGACGAGACCTGATTCAAGTCCGCAAGGACCGACGGGGACCCCGCCGCCACGTCGTACCGCGCATTCGTCGCCAGGTGGATGAAACTGACCGTTCCCCTCACGGCGACCACTTCAACGGAATTTTCACCGACGTAAAAGTCGAAGGCCGTGCCGGGATTCGCCAGGACATATCCGAAAGGACTTGTCGCCTTGATAACCGTACGGACACCCTTATTATAGAACCGGGCCAGGCCGGAGGCCACGTCCGCCTCGGACAGGTCCGCACCGAGACCGATGAACTGTATTTGGGTGATATTCCCGATCCTGATCCAGCTCCCATTGGGGATTATGAACTCCGCCCTCCCGTTGTCTCCTGAATAAAGGGCATCCCCGGTGGTGACGGGCACGTCCCTGACCACCGCAACCCAGTCTTGTTCCTCGGGAACATAACGGAGGACCTCTCCCTCCATGTAAGATACATGCCCCACCTCGATGGCCGGCGCGCTCGCAGCCGATGAGTGGGCGGCCATCATCATCGGTGCGAGAAACAAACAGATCAGAAATCTTGCACGTATCGCATTCATTTTACACCTTCCTTGAAGTTGGCCTGTGGCCGTTAAGGACCCGCCAGGCCCTATCGCGCACACAAAAAAACCTATGACACGCACAGAGTTTTGTAAACGGCATGTGCGGGTTACCCCTTGCAACTCAGGTAAACTACAAAAGATGCAGTTTCACCCTTTCCCTTGTGTTTCAAAACAGCCGGGGTATAATCATTAATACCTCTTTCGGAAAACAGAAGGGGCAATTCAGGTTCTCAAAATGATCAGGAGGACTATCCATGACGCTATTGAAAAAAGGTGACCCGGCCCCCGGGTTCGCGCTCACAGACCAGTTTGGGAAGACGGTAAAACTGGAAGACTTCAAGGGCAGGAAGGTG
>DHQV01000012.1:28630-54944 GCA_002408185.1 Deltaproteobacteria bacterium UBA5329 | reverse complement strand
AAGACTTCAAGGGCAGGAAGGTGCTGGTCTATTTCTTCCCCAAGGCAGGAACGTCGGGGTGAACGAAGCAGACGGAGGCCGTGCGGGACGCGCTGGCCAGGATAAACGTGCTGGGAGGGGAGGTGCTGGGGATCAGCCCCGATCCCGCGGCGGCGCAGAAGAAGTTCAGTGACAGGCTGAAACTGAGTTTTTCGCTGCTTTCGGATGCCGATCATTCGGTTGCGGAGGCCTATGGGGTTTGGGGCGAGAAGGCCCTTTACGGAAAGAAGTACATGGGAATTACACGGTCTTCCTTCCTGATAGGGGCCGACGGGAAGGTCCTGGCGGTATGGTACAAAGTGCGCCCTGACGATACCGTGCCGAAGGCGCTGGAAGCGATGGAGGCAAGCTAACAGGCCGTTCCTCATGTTATGTGATGTGAAGCATCTTGCCCCGGCAAGGCACATGGACCGGGAAAGGGCAGGGCATCGCTAAAGAGGATGGGCCGCCCGGGATGTTGAGAAACCCGCTTTGCAGGTGGTACAATGAAAAGGGGGCAGGTCGGGGCCTTATGAAACGCGGTCAAGAGGATTGCGATGGTTCTTGAACTGGGCAATATACCGATCGAAGAAATCGGGTGGGGACCAAAAACATGTGTTGAGGGCAAGGTCCTTCACATCAGTCCCGAAGAGCTGATAGAGAGAACAAGGGCTGGCGATCCCCGCATCGCCGGTGTCGAAGTCGACCTTGCAAGGCCGGGCGAGAGCGTGCGGATCCTTCCCGTGAAGGACGTCATCGAGCCCAGGGTCAAGGTCGAAGGGAAGGGAGGGGTGTTCCCCGGCTTGATCTCGGGCGTCGAGACCGTGGGAGAGGGCCGGACCCATGTGCTTCAAGGGTGTGCCGTGGTCACCGCGGGACAGGTCGTGGGCGTTCAGGAGGGGCTGATCGACATGAGCGGCCCGGGTGCCCGTTATTCGATCTTTTCCAAACTCTTGAACGTGGTCCTGGTGATATCCGTCAAACCCGGCCTCTCCCGGCACGAGCATGAAGAAGCCCTTCGCCTGTCAGGGCTGCGCGCGGCTGCCTACCTGGGAGAAGCGGGCCGCACCGCGAAGCCGGCCGAGCTCGAGCGCTTCGAGATGTTCCCGCCGTTTCGGCTGAAAGGGGGCAGGGGCGACCTTCCCGGCGTGGCGTATGTCTACATGCTCTTGAGCCAGGGGCTCCTGCACGACACGTACCTCTACGGGCAGGATGTGAAAAACCTGCTTCCCACGCTTGTAATGCCCGGCGAGGTTATGGACGGGGCTATCGTCAGCGGGAACTGCGTTTCCGCTTGCGACAAGAACACCACGTATCACCACCAGAACAACCCTGTGATCCGCGAACTCCTGAAACGGGATGGGATTGACCTCAAGTTCCTGGGGACCGTTGTGGCTAACTGCAACGTCACGCTCCGGGACAAGGTCCGCTCCGCTCAATATGCGGCAAAACTCGTTGAGCTTTTGGGCGCCGACGGGGCCGTTATTACGAAAGAGGGCTTTGGAAATCCCGATGCCGATGCCATGATGTATTGCGCCGGGCTGGAGGAAGCCGGGGTCCGTACGGTCATAATAACCGATGAGTTCGCCGGCATCGACGGATCGTCCCAGTCGCTGGCCGATACGACCCCGAGGGCCGATGCCGTGGTGAGCACGGGCAATGCCAACGAGAGGGTTTCGCTTCCGCCCGTGGACAAGGTGATCGGAGATATCCGTGTCATCGAAAGAATGGCGGGAGGACGGTCCGGCAGCCTTTCCGAGAAAGGTATCACGGTCGAGCTTCAGACCATCCTCGGGGCGACCAATGAACTGGGCTTCGAGCTTCTGTCCGCCCGGGGGGAATAGGAGGCCGCAACAGTGCAGAGCATGAGAGTCGTTCACTATCTCAACCAATTTTTTGGTCAGATCGGGGCAGAGGACAAGGCCGGCACGGAGCCGCTCGTCAAAGCCGGCCCGGTGGGCCCGGGGGTCCTCTTTCAGGAGCTCCTGGGGCCAGAGGCACGGATCGCTGCTACGGTCATCTGCGGTGACAATTATTTCGCCGAACACATCGAGGAGGCGACGGAGAAAGTGCTTGCCATGATCGCGGATAACGGTCCCGACCTGGTACTGGCCGGGCCTGCATTCAATGCGGGAAGGTACGGAATGGCCTGCGGAGCGATATGCGCGGCAGTCGTGGACAGGCTGGGGATCCCTGCCGTAACCGGGATGTTCCCTGAAAACCCCGGGGTGGAATCCTTCCGGAAGACCGTTTATATCGTGGAAACAAGGGGCACCATTGCCGGTATGAGGGACGCGGCCGTGAAAATGGGCCGCCTTGCCCTGAAGCTGGCAAAAGGGCAGCCCATGGGGCCGCCGGAAGAGGAGGGGTATCTTCCGCGGGGCATACGCCAGAACTACTTTGCGCGTGAGACCGGCGCGTCGAGGGCGGTGGCGATGCTCCTCAGGAAACTGAAAGGGGAAACTTTCTCGACCGAGTATCCCATGCCGGTTTTCGACCGGGTGGCGCCTGCGCCCCCGGTTGAAAGGATGAACGGGATCACCCTCGCCCTCATTACCAGCGGAGGGATCGTCCCCAGGGGGAACCCCGACCGGGTGGAATCCTCGAGCGCAACGAGATACGGCAAGTACGATATCAGCTCGTTTCAGCGGTTGTCCGCCGAGTCCCATGAAACTGTCCACGGGGGATATGACCCGACCTGCGCCAACGAAGACCCGAACCGGGTGCTGCCTCTCGATGTGGTGCGGGACCTCGAGCGGGAGGGGATCATCGGCAGGCTCTATCCTTACTATTATGCCACTGTTGGAAATGGCACATCGGTCGCAAGAGCCGGGCAATTTGCCCGCCAGATCGCAAAGGACCTGGTAAGCGACGGCGTTAAGGCCGTTATCATCACGTCCACCTGAGGGACCTGCACTCGTTGCGGGGCAACGATGGCCAAGGAGATCGAAAGGGCAGGGATCCCTGCGGTCCATATCTGCACCATCGTTCCTATCTCCAGGACAGTGGGGGCAAACCGGATCGTTCCCGCCATTGCCATTCCCCACCCCCTGGGGGACCCTGCCAGGCCCCGAACGGAGGAAAAGCTGCTGCGAAGGGCGCTCGTGGAGAAAGCCCTGAGGGCCCTGCAGACGAAAATAGAAGGGCAGACGGTTTTTTGAAAGGCCGGCCATGAACACTACTGTTATAAAAGCCTTCTCCCAGGTTCTCGTCCATGTCCCCGACTTCGTACGGTACGGATCGAAGCCGAGCCGGGAAACAGGCTGCAGCGGGGCCCCCCTTCTGTCGGCCATCGAGGCGCATCTCAGGAGTTTTGAGGAGGCGGTGGAATATCCCGCCAACCAGGTCTTTATCGGAAATCTCCATCCTGACCGCTTGAACGGCATCGAGCGGCCATGGTACCATCATCCCGTCAAGGGGGCTTCCCGTTACGGGGCCCATGGCGAGATCATGCCGCAAGAAGAGTTCCTCGGGTTGATGAAGCTCGCCGACGATTTCGATCTGATGTGGATCGAGCAGGAAGCCGCACCGATGCTGAAAAGATCACTCGGGGCCCATCCGTTCTGGAAAGGTTCGGATCTCGGAAAGATCGGTGCAGGGATGGAAATGGCACGCATCCGCGACAGGATCGAAAACCGCGGATCGCTCCCCCTGTATCATCGCGGGCGCGTTGTGGGCTGCATACACCGCCATCATGAGCAGGATGACACCCTCAAGGCCCAGGTGCTGATGGAAAACCTCCTTACCAAGGCTTCTGGGACCCTGGCCTTGAAGAACCTCCTGGAGAGGGCTGGCATAGAGGCAGCCGAAGTCGATCTTCTCCTGAACTGTTCGGAGGAAGCGGTGGGAGACCGGTATAACCGGGGGGGAGGCGGCCTTGCCAAGGCCATCGGGGAGATGTGCGGGTGTGTCTGTGCCACGGGCTGCGATATCAAGGCCTTTTGTGTCGGGCCGCTCTATGCCCTCATGCACGCGGTCGGCCTGGTCAGGTCCGGTTTGTTCAACAGGGTCGTCGTGGTGGGAGGCGGATCGATGGCCAAGCTGGGGATGAAATTCAAGGGGCATCTTGGCAAAGACATGCCCATCCTGGAGGACGTGCTGGGCGCCCTTGCCTTCCTCGTTACCGGCGATGACGGGAAGAGCCCCCTGATCCGTCCGGACAGCATCGGCATACATAACATCGGCTCCGGATCGTCGCAGCAGAGCATTATGGAATCGCTGATCTTGAAGCCCCTCGACCGCATGGGAAAGAAGATCACCGATGTGGACAAGTACGCAGTTGAATTGCAAAACCCGGAAGTGACCGTCCCCGCGGGGAGCGGCAATGTACCCTTGAACAACTACCGGATGATCGGCGCCCTGGCGGTCCTGCGTCAGGAGATCCGACGTGAGGAGATCGGCCGTTTTGTTTTGGAGCACGGCATGCCGGGATTTTCCCCGACCCAGGGGCACGTACCGGCCGCGGTCTCTTTCCTCGGCCACGCCATTGACGCCATGGGCCGTGGGGAAATGGACAACACGATGTTCGTTGCCCGCGGCAGTCTCTTCCTGGGACGAATGACCCAGCTTGCGGACGGTTTATCTCTTCTTGTCGAGAAGAACCCGGGGAAGGAAGCGCTGAACTCACTCTCAAAGAAAGCAGAGGACTGACGACATGTTTGAAGGAAAGAAAGTTATCGTTTTCGGGGAAAGGGACGGTGTGCCGGGCCCGGCCATCGCCGCGTGCATGAAGGCGGCCGGGGCGGAAGTGGTTCTGACCGTCACCGAGTGCTTTGTCTGAACGGCGGCGGGCGCAGTGGACACCCAGAAGCAGGCCATCATCAAGAGATTGGCCGATGACCTGGGAACCGAAAATCTCGTGGTGGTCATCGGGGCAGTCGATTCGGAAGTGGCCCAGGTAACCGCGGAGACCATGACATTCGGCGATCCCAGCTTCATAGGTCCACTGACAGGAGTCTCGTTGAGGCTCCCCGTGTATCATATCCTCGAGTCGGAAGTAAAGGAGGCCGTCCCTCAGAGCGTGTACGAGGAACAGGTGGGATTCATGGAGCTTGTGGCGGACAAGGAAGAGATCGACAGGACATTCAGGGAAATAAGGGCCCGGGCATCGTAATCATGCCCGTTTACGGCGAGGGACCGTTGTTCGAGCATTTCCAGTCCGTCTGGTCTTGCCGTGAGCATTCATCGCCGGGCGTATATCCCGGCGATGAATGGCTTATGAAATGGCCGCATTTCCCGCTTTACCCGGCCCTGTATCGCCGCCCGGGTAAAAGCCCTGCGTTTTACTTGAAATATCTGTTCAGCAGGCCGAGGAAAGCCTTGCCATGGCGCGCTTCGTCTTTGCACATTTCGTGGACCGTGTCATGTACAGCGTCGTAATTCAGCTGTTTTGCAAGAACGGCAAGCTCCTTTTTCCCCTTGCATGCGCCGTTTTCTGCATTCGCGCGCATTTCCAGGTTTTTCCGTGTATCGGCGGTCACGACCTCGCCGAGCAGTTCAGCGAACTTCGCGGCGTGTTCCGCTTCTTCAAATGCGAACCGCCTGAAGGCGTCCGCGACTTCATGATACCCTTCGCGCTCCGCCTGTCTGCTCATCGCAAGATACATTCCAACCTCCGTACACTCGCCGTTGAAATTCAGCCGGAGGCCCTCGACGACCTTGGCATCGATATCCCTGGCTACACCGATCACGTGGTCGTCAGCCCAGACAAAGCCGGTGGAAGACTGCTCGGTGAATTTATCGGCAGGCGCGCTGCACTGGGGACATTTATCCGGGGCGTTTGAACCTTCGTACGTATAGCCGCAAACAGAACAAACAAATTTTTTCATCTTGGCATCTCCTTATTGTTGTGATTTATTGTGGTGGCCGGAAGGTTCCGGCGTTTCAGGCATCGCTCCGGCGAGGCGCTCGAGGGTCACGCGCCCGAGCAGCGCTCTTAATTCTTGCCGCACATCTTTCCATACAGGATGAACCGGACATGTCGTGTCCCGGCTGCACGTTCCTTTTCCAAGCAGGCAGGTGTTTCCGAGGATCGGGCCGTCGACCGCCTCCACAATATCGAGAAGAGTGATGTCCCCGGCCGGCCGGCCGAGCATGAAACCTCCCCCGGTGCCGCGGTATGACTTCACGATGCCCATTTTGTTGAATTGCTGAAATATCTTTGCGAGGAACGCCCGGGAGGCTTCCGCAAAACCGGCAATATCCTTGATCGATGCAACCCCGTCCTGCGGTTTCAATGCCAGGTATACCATTCCTCGTATCGCATAATCGGCTTTTCTCGATATCTGAAACATGTCTATCTCATCCTAATAAGACCTTTTTAGTCTTATATAATACGGGACACCGGATCGTGTCAAGCAAAATAGAATGGCTTCCGCTCCTTCTCAAGTCTTTCTATTGAGTACCCGGCGGATGGCCCGGTCCAGTTCTTGCCTGTCCTGCGGTTTCAGCAGGAACTCCCTGATCCCCGCCCTTCTGGCCCTGTCCGGTGAAACGCTGTCGTTATAACCGGTACAGAGGATGATGGGAATGTCGCCGCGCACCTTCAGCATTTCCCTTGCAAGGTCCACGCCGGTCATGCGCGGCATCGTATAGTCCGTAATGACAAGATGGAACCTTCGGGGCTCCCCCTTGAAGATCTTCAGTGCCTCGAGGCTGCTTGTCGTGGCCACAACCTCATATCCGAGCCGGGTCAGCCTCTCGGTGTTCAGTTCAACATTGAGGTCTTCATCATCGACGAAGAGTATGCACTCCTTTCCTCCCTTTTCGGGTGCTTCCTCTCCCGCGACAGGGACTTCCCGCAGTTCTATCCTTGGCAGATACACAGAGAATGTCGCGCCCTTCCCGGGTTTGCTTTCGACCCCTATGGACCCGCCGTGGCTCTTCACTATGCCATGGGCCACAGAAAGGCCCAGTCCGGTCCCTTCTCTTTGGGTCTTGGTGGTAAAGAAGGGATCGAATATCCTTTCAAGGACCTCGGGCTTTATGCCGGGGCCTGTGTCGCTTACCGTGAGGGTCACGTATTCTCCCGGCTTCATGTCCGGAACGGGCACATGGTCGCGGTCCTTAAAAAGGCCTCTCGTCACCGTGACCTTCAGGACACCGCCTTTCCTTGCCATTGCCTGGGCGGCATTGGTGCAGAGGTTCATGAGGACCTGGTGTATCTGGGCGGGGTCCGCCAGTATCATGTCGCCGCCGGTCACAGTTTTTACGCGTATCTCGGTGGTTGCAGGTATCAGGGGCCTCACAAGTTTAAGGCCCTCTTCCACGATATCGCGCAATGCGACGGGTTTCGGTTCATGTTCGGCCTGGCGGCTGAAGGTCAGGATCTGCCGTACGAGATCACGCCCCCGATAGGCTCCCTTGAGCACAAGTTCCAGCCGGCGGTACCCGGGACTTTCCGGGTGTGTATCGTCCTTTAGCATTTCGGCAAAGCCCATGATGCCGGCAAGGATGTTGTTGAAGTCGTGGGCGATACCCCCCGCGAGGGTGCCCAACGCCTCGAGCTTCTGAGACTGGCGGAGCTGCTGCTCCAGGTGCTTTTCCTTGGTCACGTCGATAATGGTACCGGCCGTGGCCAGCCTGCCGTTGTATATGACAGAGTTCCCGAAGATCTTGACGTGGATGAGCCGGGAGTCTTTTCTCACCATCCTGCAGTCGTATTCGATGTTCTCGGCCCCGCCGTCCAGCAACTTCCTCATGCCAAGTTCGGTGGGTTTCCTGTCCGCGGAGTAGACGAGCTGCATCGGATTCACCCTGTTGACAAGCTCGTCGTAGGTGTACCCGGTTATTTCGCAAAATCCCCTGCTGACGAACCGGAAAACCCGGTCTTGTACAATGGAAAGGCCGACGAAGGAACTTTCCACAATACTCCGGTACTTCTCTTCCGACTCGTGAAGGGCCTTTTCGGCGCTTTTGCGCTCCGTGACATCCTCTATGATCCCTTCGAGGTAGGCTGGCGAACCGTCATGGTTATTGACCTTGCGGACTGCCAGTTTTCCGATCATGACCGACCCGTCCTTACGGAAATAACGCTGTTCGGTATAGTACCAGTCTTGCTGCTCCAGTGCGGCAAGAAACTCGCGCCGGTTTCGCGGATCGGTGTGAATTTGGGTTGCCGTGTCCGTGATGGCTGACATCACCTCTTCCGGCGATTCGTATCCAAGCATCGTTGCATAGGCCTTGTTGATCCTCAGGAACCCGCTGCCATCCGGGTATGACTGGAACATGCCTATCGACGCGTTCTCAAAGAGGCTCCTGTACAGCCTCTCGTTTTCCGCAATGGTGTCGTATGCGCTCTGGAGTTCGGCGGCCCTCTCGTTAACGCGAGGCCCGAGCTCATCATGGGCTTTATGCATCGCTTCCTCGGGAAATGTTTTCATCTTGGCATCTCCTTATAGTTGTGATCTATTGTGGCGGCCGGAAGGTCCCGGCGTTTCAGGCATCGCTCCGGCGAGGCGCTCGAGGGTCACGCATCCAGGCAGCGCTCTTAATTCCTGCCGTACATCCAATGCCAGGTGTAGCATTCCTCGTATCGCATAATCGGCTTTTCTCGATATCTGAAACACGTCTATCTCATCCTAATAAGACCTGTTTAGTCTTATATAATACGGATACCAAATTGTATGATCCTGCCTCCTTGAAGATCAAAGTGCCGGCCGCGGTAAAGTATCAGGAATATCTTCAAGGATCCCCCGTTTCAGAAACATTCTGCTACACTTTACCGCAGGTGGTTCGCTTAAGTAAATACCGATATCGAGATATTTTCCGCCGTGTACCTGAACGTTGAAAGGAGCCCTGATTCACTTCAGCCACAGACGGGCCTCTCCCCGATCCCGCAACTCCGTGCGATCTGGCGGGCGGACAGGCCCATCTCGTGTGCGAGCCGCGGTACCTCTTTGATCTTTCTCATGGACAATCTCCTTTTCGCCATAGACAACTCCTCACACGGGTTTTTCTGAGAAGCGCAATGGAAGCATTCCCGGAACAGGAATGCAGCGAAGCCTTGCGGTGATCGGTGGCATTTCCCTATCCACCGGTACCTTTTGAGGTGTCCGGGAAAGATCACTTTCAAAACCTGCCTCCAATATCATATCGCGCCGACAACCGGCGTTACAGTGTAAATACAGTCGAAGGTCCCGGCTGACAGAGCATCCCTATCAGCGGTCGGTTAAAAGAAATATTCTCGTCTTAAACCCTATTCTGATGTACGTTTCCGCTTGTTTCGACCCCGCTTGCGACAAAATCAGCCATAAAATTTCTTGACAAAACAATCGGGCAAAAGTAATATTTTAATAACTTGATTGAGCGCTCGTTCAATAATATAACATAAGATATTAAGATTATTATAAATATCATGATGAATGAAAAAGATATAAAAAGTATGAGGGAGGCAAATGACAGTTTCTCCCTGTTCGCTCTTATCAACAGGTTTTGTGAGATCAGGGCAGGCCCTGCGTTCTTTTTTTTGCGGACGCTTGCAAAATAAACATTAAAGGGGGGCTTATGAAAAGCGTTAAAAACGATTTGGTTGGTTCGAATGTCCCACGGGGATATCCGTCCTTCATCCGAATTGCGAGAAGCATGCATACAGGGTGCCTTGCAGGCCGTCTTTCACTGGCATGTGTGTTTTTCGTTGTCCTGGCCATTCTTGTAATATCAACCGACGTACGCGCGACCGAGGGAGGAGGTTCGCATTACCCGGGAGGCAACGAGGATTTTCAGGTAGGGGCGTTGCCGCCGCCGGGCATGTACTTCATGAATTACCTGATGTACTACACAGCAGATAAATTGAAAGATAACGCCGGGAGGACAGTTCCGGCAGATTTCAGCCTCAATGCGACGGTAGAGGCGATGCGTTTCATCTATGTAACAAAGAAGAAGTTGTTCGGGGCCGATGTTGCCTGGCATGTTATCGTCCCTGTGGCATACCAGCATGTATCGGTGGAGGGTGCAGGCAGTCAGTCAAAGACCGGCCTCGCGGATATCGAGTTCAGCCCCTTTGTCCTTGGTTGGCATTTCAACAAGAACTGGCATCTGACCGCCTGCGTGGATATTATGGCACCATCGGGCGCATACGATAAGGGTGATCTCTCGAATATAGGGAGGAACTACTGGACGTTTAACCCCATCGTCGCTTTTTCGTACATTCACAATAAGGGTTTCGAGGTATCGGCCAAGTTCCTTTACTTGATCAACACCGTCAACAGCGCTACAGGCTATACGTCAGGCCAGGAATTTATTGTCGACTACCTGGTAGGGCAGCGTATCGGCAACTGGAGTATCGGGATAAACGGCGCTTACTACAAGCAGATCACCGACGACAGTGCGAGAAATGAACCGCCCGATTTCGACGGGAACAAGGGGCAGTTCTTCTCGATCGGCCCGGCGCTCCAGTACAACTACAAGAACATGTGCTTCAATGCCAAATACCAGATGGATACCAGCGTGAAGAACAGGCCGGAGGGACAGAAATTCTGGCTCAAGTTCTTCTATGCATTTTAAAGGCAGGTGAACATGAAGAGATTACAAAGAAGGCACCTTTTTCCCGGTGGAACAAAAAAGATCATTGACAAAGCTGTTTTCTTATTGGAGAATTTATCGAGCGCTCAATCAATCAAGGCACATTTTGGGGATCTGCCGAGCGCAGTTTCGAGAGAAAAAGCTATTTTAGGGGGGTCGAAATGAGTTATACGATCGATATTGACACGGGTGGGACTTTAACCGACGGTTTTTTTGTCTCTGGCACGAGGGTCGAAACGGTCAAGGTTCCTACCACACCGCATGATCTTACCGTATGTTTTCTGGAATGCATCAAGGCGGGGGCAGAGCGTTTTGAGGTCCCCGTCGAAGACCTGTTGACGGAGACAAGTGTTATAAGGTTTTCGACAACGATTGGCACGAACACTCTTATTGAGCGCAGCGGCACGAAAATAGGTCTGCTTATAAGCGATAGCGAAGATCCTGTCTGCGAAGTAACGGATGACGACGACGAATCCCCTTTGGTGTACCGAGAGATGATCAGGGCGCTTGCGGGGGCGGTGGACAAGAACGGAGTGATAGTGCATGACCTTGACAGGGATGAGGTGCTACGAGCTGCGCAAGACCTCCTCGACCAGGGGGCCAGGTGCTTGGTGGTTTCCCTCAAGAACTCCACTTACAACCCTGCCCACGAAAAACAGGTGCGGCAGTGGATCAAGGAGGAATACCCGCGTGATTACCTTGGCTCCGTGCCTGTTTTTTTAGCCTCGGATATTACGAACCTTCCCGGCGACAACGAGAGGATAAACACTGCGGTTGTGAATGCCTATATCCACGCCCGCCTTGTCAAATTCCTTTATAAGGCGGAGGAGGACCTGAGGAAGCGGTTCTATAGCCGTCCGCTCCTTATTGTTCACGCGACAGGCGGCGTAGCCAGGGTGGCAAAGACAAAATCGATAAATACATACAATTCGGGGCCCGCAGCCGGCCTTATGGGAGTTGCAAGCCTCGGCAGGCTCTATGGGACAAAACACCTGATCTCCGGGGACATGGGCGGGACATCGTTCGATATCGGCGTCGCAAAGAACGGCCAGCCGAACTTTACTCTGAAACCGGTCATAGAAGGCCTGCCGCTCAGTACGCCCATGGTCGAGATAAAGGCAATTGGCGCCGGGGGTGGTTCCATTGCGTCCGTAAAGCGGGGCGAATTACAGGTAGGTCCTCAATCGGCAGGTGCTCTACCAGGTCCCGCGTGTTTCAGTCTCGGCGGCACAAACCCCACTACGACCGATGCAGACGTGGTCCTCGGTTACATTGACCCGAACTATTACCTGGGCGGAAAAATGAAGCTCGATAGGGAAAAGGCCTCTCAGGCAATAGAGACGAGGGTTGCCTCGGAGCTGAAGATCAGTGTTCTCGAGGCAGCTCTGGCGATACGGGACAAGGTAGACATGTATGCGGGAGAGGAGCTCAAAAACATAAAAGACAACAGCGGGTCCAATTTTGACCCCGTAATGGTGATATATGGCGGTGCCGGTTCTGCACACTGCTGCGGTATTGCATCCTATGCGGGGATAAAAAAGATCATCGCTCCTCAGTTCGCCTCGGTGTTCTCGGCCAACTCCCTCTCTAGTATGGATGTCTGGCATATCTATTCACGACGGGTCGGTCAATGGCTGAAGAAAAATGGCAGTGTGTCCTCCAATGGCATACAGAAAACCCTGGAGGATATGCACGAAGAGGCCAGGCGGGATATGCGAGGAGAAGGCTTCACGGATGAGGAGGTATCATACCTGGTTGAGTTCTTTTTAAGCCGCGGGAATAGCGCACCGGAAGCCAGGATAGTGTTAAAGGGAATGAACTGGGCGGAGAAATTCAGTGAAGAGCTCAGGAAACAGGTTCCGAGCATGGCTGATGCAAAGGAAGTGTTTTCGCCTGCCGCTTTTGTTCATGCCACAGCAAAGATCCCTCACTATGAAACGATCAAACTCGATCTCAGCAGTGCGGACTCGTCGGCAGCCCGCACAGGTATGAGGCCGGTCTGTTTCGACAGGGCAGCCGGTATGATGGATACGGAAATATATGAGCGTTCCCTGCTGAAACCCGGCAATGTAGTGAAGGGACCGGCCGTAGTTCAGGCGAAGGATACGACATACGTGGTGCGCGAGGGATGGAAATATACAGTAGATGAATACTGCAACGGTATCTTCGAGGAGGTGCCCTTATGAAGATAAGAATTACAGAAGCCCTGGATCTGGACCTGGAAATAGATATGTGGTGCTGCACCCGGTGCGGCTCTGAGTTGATCGGTGCCAGGGAAAATTACAAGAAGGGATGCAGGGTGAGGGAGAGAATGCCCGACGAGATCCACCAGCCACTGATCGAAAATGCTCCCTTCAGCTTTGCGCCTGACCCGGAATGGTGCAGGATAATTGAATTTTATTGCCCCCAGTGTGGTTTCATGATCGAGAATCAGTACCTGACTCCCGGCCACCCTATTACACATGATATCGAGCTTGATATAGACGTCATGAAAGAACGCTTTAAAGCAAAATCCAAACCCAGCGATCTGGGCACTATATAAGGAGGCGGACATGGGATACACGGTAGATGTTGATATCGGTGGGACCTTTACCGATTTCTTTGCAGCAAAGAACAGCGTTGAAGTGATAACGACCAAGTCCCCGACGACCCATTACGACCTTTCCGTAGGGTTTTTACGGGGCCTCAAAGATTTGGCAAAAGGCTTTAAGGTTCCGCTTCGCAAGTTCCTTACAGAGTGCGACGCGATCCATTATTGCACGACGATAGGAACAAACGCCCTCATTGAAAGGACCGGGCCAAAACTTGCCTTCATCACAACGGCCGGTTTCGAGGACACCATCGCTATAGGCCGCGGCAGGTCATGGGCAGACGGTGTCTCGATCAATGAAAACAAAGACCTTGCCAGGATCGCAAAGCCGAAACCACTTATACCGAGGGACATGATCGTGGGCTTAAGGGAGCGCATCGACTCCTCGGGGAAGGTAATAGAGCCGCTTCGCAAGGAAGACGTGCTAGAAAAACTTCAGTACCTTGTTGAAAAAGGTGCAATGGGTTATGTAGTGGGCCTTCTGTGGTCCTGTTACAATTCCGTGCACGAGCGAATGGTGAAGGACATAATCGAAGAGGAATATCCGGAGGATTACCTTGGCAGCATGCCTGTCTTCCTCTCACACAATATTTCTCCAAAACTGGGTGAATATACCCGGTTCACCACGACCATCGTAAACGCGTATATCCATAATGTTATGGGCGAGGAGCTTACCCGCCTCATATGGGAGCTCAAGGACAATGGCTACACACGCCCCCTTGTCCTCATGCAGAATGTGGGCGGCATGAAAAAGGTAACCCGCACCCGGGCCGTTCTGACGTATAATGCTGGGCCTGTCTCCGGCTTACACGGCAGTAAATTCACCGGGCAGCTATACGGGATGAACAACGTCATATTCACCGACATGGGCGGAACATCCTATGATATCGGCGTCGTAACGGACGGCGAGATAAAGACATACGATTTTATACCTGTTATAGACAGGTGGCGCACCAATATACCCGCCATTGAAGTGAAATCCATCGGCGCGGGCGGCGGCTCTATCGCATGGATCAACACGATCCTCGGGAACAGGCTCGAGGTCGGACCACGGTCGGCGGGTTCGATGCCAGGCCCGGCATGCTACGATCAGGGCGGGACAGAACCGACAGTTACCGATGCCGATGTGGTGCTGGGCTACATAAATCCGGGCAATTATCTTGGCGGCAAGATGAAGTTGAAGAAGGAACTTGCCGAAAAGGCGATCCGCGACAAGATAGCCAAACCGCTCGGGATCGACGTAGTTGAAGCCGCTGTCAGGATACGCCGTATAATCGATGCCCGCATGGGACAGGAAGTATTTAATGAAGTGGTCCTCAAGGGGTACGACCCCCGTGAATTCGTGCTCCTCGCGTGCGGCGGCGCTGGCGCATCCCACGCGCTCGATATCGCACCGTACCTCGAGTCGAAAGAGGTCATAATGTCGCCTTTTTCATCTGTTTTCGGTGCATTTGGTGCATCGACGGTGGACGTTATGCAGGTCTTTGACCGGACACGGGCGATCAAGCTGTTCCAGTACGCTAACCAGTCATATACCGATGACTATGAAACTTTTAACAGCCTTGTTGCGGAGCTCAGGGAACTCGCATTGAGGGACCTCAAGATGGAAGGGCACAATGAGGCGGACGTCATATTTGTACTCGAACTGGAGATGCGCTACGGGATGCAGTACAACTATACAAAGATAGAATCTCCGCACGTCGAGATCCATTCGGCCCAGGATGTCATGGACATATGCAAGAAGTTCGAAGATACCTATGCGCAGATCTACACACCCGAAGCAAAATTTCCCCAAGGCGGCATAAATGTGGAGAATTTTTTCCTCAAGGCAATTGTGCTGTCCAGGCACGTGGACATACCGGCTGAACCGCTGGCCGGGGAAAGACCGCCCGAGACCGCACTCAAAGACGTACGCCCGGTGTTCTTTGTGGGGTGTGACGGCATGGTGGATACCAACATCTACCAGTATGAATCCCTTTTACCTGGGAATATTGTCAACGGCCCGGCAATTATCGAAGCCGAGGATACCACCTGCGTGATAAATCCGGGGTGGAAGTTTGCTATGGACAAGTACAGGCATGGGATTCTGAAACAGGTCAATGGGTCAACCCCGGGCCTATAAGGGAGGACATATGAAAAACATGTTGTTTGCCAGAGATTACGAGGTGGTCCAGCGCATGAGGCCCGAACCTATTACCGGCGAGGAAGCCGAGGCAATGAAGAATATGGACCCTGTGGACTATGAGATATTCAACCATAAGATGAACATGATCGGCCAGGAAGGAAAGGAAACGACGATGAAGCTGGGGGCAAGCACCGGCATGCGCTGGGGCGACGTTGCTTTCGGCATCTATACGGCCCAGGGGGACCTCGCCGTCTGCGCAACCGGTATATGGTTCCATGCCACCCTCGGACAGATTCCGATGAAGTATATCGTGAAGCATTGGGTCAACAACCCCTCCGTCGGCGTAAAGGAAGGCGATTCCTTTTTCTTCAACGACCCGTTTTACTGCGGCGTCCACGGCGGAGATATGGGCCTCGCGGTACCTGTGTTCTATAAGGGCAAGCTCATATGCTTTACCGGGGCCGTTGTGCACTCAGGAGAGAACGGTTCGACAGAGCCCGGCGGAACACCTATGAGCGCGAGGTCAAGATATGATGAAGGCCTCCTCGTTCCCCCTATGAAAATAGGCGAAAATTATAATATTCGCGAAGACGTCCTCAATATGTTCGCGCACATGGTCCGGGACCCGCGGACACTGATACTCGATATCAAGGCCCGCCTTGCCGCGTGCCGGATCAGTCAGCGCAGGATAATCGATTTTGTGGAGAAGAAAGGCGTGAGCTTCTTTGTGGGCGCCCTGCGCAAGATACTCGTGGATACGGCTGAAGCGGCCAGAAAAAAGGTCGCCGAGCTTCCCGACGGCACATTCAGGCAGCCCGTGTTTATGGACACCGTCGGCTCCGAGCCCGCACTCATCAAGATAAACATCGAAATGGAGAAAAAGGGTGACAAAATAAAGCTAAAACTCCACGATACATCGCCCATGATCGCCGATAAACCCCTGAATACGTTCTTCCAGGGGATCATCGGCCTTACAATGGTCTATTTCTGCGGGTGGTTCTTTTACGACTTGCCTGCCAACAATGCCCTTCTGGAAATCCTTGAATGGGAGTTTCCCGAGAACGCCTTTGTCAACGCCTCGGGAGAGGTGCCGACAGCGCTCGCGCCTTTTACACAGGTAGCATATTCGCACGGGATCTTCCAGATCGGGGCGCGGATGACGTATTCGTCCGACAGGATGAGGGCCGTAGCATCCTGGTATCATGGTTTTGGTTTCCCATACTACGGCGGGTTTAACCAGTGGGGCGAACCGATCGCCGACATCTCGGCTGAGATGAACGCCACCGGATGTGGCGCACGGCCGGACATGGACGGTGTGGACGTCGGAGGCTCGTACTTTGCAACAATGAGTGATTGCAGCGACGTCGAGATAACGGAATCCGACAGGCCGTTCCTTTATGTTTTCCGCAATTTTTTCCAAAACCACGGCCTGGGTAAATTCAGGGGCGGCAACGGCATGGGTTTCGGCCTTGAAGTGCATGGAGTGCCGTGGCTGTTCATGGGATGCCAGGGCTATGGTTCCAAATTTCCGGCAAGCATGGGCGTCTTCGGGGGTTATGCGGCGGCAACCTCATCGGTCCTTGCCATACGGCAGCCGAACCTGAAAGAATTGCAGGCCCAGAGCAGCCCGGATATTCCCACAAACCTCATGGAGCTTTTTAACGATAAACCGCTTGAGGGGAACAAGATTGTAACACAGATCACGACATCCGTAGGGCCTTATTCGGAGGGTGACGTCATATTTGTCTCGGGCGGCGGGGGGGCGGGATACGGCGATGTCCTTGAAAGGGACCCGGAGTCTGAAGTTCAAGATGTCAAACTTGGCCGCGCAACGCCATGGCAGGCACGGAATGTCTACAAGGTAGCCTATGATGAAACGACCTTGAGAGTGAACACGGAGGAGACAAACAGGCTGAGGGACGAGGAAAGGGCGAGCAGGCTCAAATTGTCAGTTTCGTACGACCAGTTTGAGAGTGAATGGTTGAAGAAAAGTCTTCCGGCAGAGATATTGAAATATTACGGGACCTATCCAAATCCTTCCGCGGGCCTTGGTAAGGCTTAAGGAGGCTTTTTCAGCCTGAAAGAGGAGGTATGAAATGGGCAACAACAATAATCCCACCCGCGAGAGGGTGATACATGCGGTCCTTGAAAGCCGGGCAGCAAAAGACGGGAGCAGGACGTTCCTGTACTTTAAGGACCAGGAGTATAGCTTTGCAGACGTGAATCAGGCGGCAGACCGTGTCGCCTGCGGATTGCAGAAGATCGGCATCAAGAAGGGCGATAAGGTATCGATCATGCTCGATAATTGCCCTGAATATCTGTTCACCTGGTTCGGCATCTCGAAACTCGGGGCGGTGGAGGTCCCGGTAAACACGGCCCACAAGGGCGACCTCCTTGCGTACATGCTAAACCTGTCCGATGCAAACATGATGGTGCTTGACAGCCAGTACCTCGACCGCATAGAGCCTATCCTGAACGAAGTGCCCGGACTGAAATACATCGTTGTGTTTAACAGCGAGGGCAAGCAAGTTCCGGGATATGACAGGGTGGTCGTTGAATGGGCCGAAGTTATCAATAACGACGGTTCTTACAGAAAGGAAGAGGTCTTCTGGTCGGACCCGTTTATTATCATGTTCACCTCGGGAACTACGGGTCCGTCGAAGGGATCGCTTATGCCCCATAACTATGGCCTTTACATGGCTGACATCTGCCGCGAGGCGGTGGAATACAGCGAGAAAGACTGTTTATACAATGTACTGCCTCTTTTCCACGGTAATGCGCAGGTGTTGTCCACTTTGCCGGCGCTCCTCAGCGGCGCCAGGATGGTGTTGGGCGAGAAATTCTCGGCGAGCCGTTTCTGGGAGGACGTGCGGAAGTTTAACTGCACCGAATTCAATTATATAGGTGGGATCGTGCCAATTCTCTACAAGGCGGAACCCAGGCCCGACGATGCAGACAACCCGCTGCGAATCATGTTCGGTGCGGGTGCCCCCATGGAGCTCTTTGAGCCGTTTCAAAAACGGTTCGGCGTCAGGCTTATAGAAGGGTATGGGATGACAGAGATAGGTATACCGCTCGTCAACACCCTGAAGAATAACAGGCCGGGTACATGCGGGCAGATCTATCCCGGATACAGCCTGAGGGTGGTGGATGACAACGGGTTTGAGGTCGGGCCCAATACCCCTGGAGAATTACTAATCCGTCCGTCGAAACCATACTCCATGATGCTTGAATATTACAAGATGCCCGAGAAGACCGTTGATGCATGGAAGGACCTGTGGTTCCACACGGGCGATTACCTGCGGTACGACGAGAACGGTTATTTTTATTTCATAGACCGTAAGAAAGATGCATTGAGGAGAAGGGGTGAAAATATCTCGTCTTTTGAGGTTGAAACCACGATAAACTCCCACCCGGCAGTCATGGAGTCTGCGGCGGTAGCCGTAAAGTCTCCCATGGGGGAGGACGAGGTGATGGTCTGCCTGTCGCTGAAACCTGGCAGAACCTTGAGGGCTGAGGACCTGATCGACTTTTGCTCGGAAAAGATGGCGTATTTTATGGTTCCGAGATACCTGCGCTTCATGGAGGAGCTGCCAAAGACGCCCACGCAAAGGGTCCTGAAACACCAGCTCAGACAGGAAGGGGTGACAGGGGATACATGGGATATGGAAAAGGCAGGGTATAAGGTAAGGCGTTAGGCAGTATCTAATTTTCTCAAAAGGGGGAATAATTATGAAAGGTGTAGTGATACAGCCGGAAAATAAATTGGCCCTGACAGATGTACAGGAACCGAAGATCAAAGAAGACAGTGACGTTATCGTAAGGGTCACGACGTCCGCCATATGTGGTTCAGATGTACATGCCAAGCATGGATTTATACCGGGGGCGGGGCCGGGAACCTTATTAGGCCATGAATTTGTTGGCGTGGTCGAGGAGGCGGGCCGGGCGGTAAAGAAATTCAAGCCGGGGGACAGGGTGAATGCGGCCGCTGCCACCTGGTGCGGAACATGCCCTTCGTGCAAACGCGGTGATGTCCAGTACTGCGTGAACGGCGGTGTATGGGGAGGCGGAGAGGTATTTGGCAAAGGACTGCCCGGTGCCCAGACGTCGTATATCCGGGTTGCCTATGCAGACAATTGCCTTGTCCACATACCCGATGGTGTACCCGACGAACAGGCCGTCTTTGTCGGTGACGTGTTCAGTACGGGATTTCACGCCGCAAACGAGGGAAATATAGAGGCGGGTGACAGCGTCGTCATATTCGGGTGCGGGCCCATCGGTTTGGGCGCTTTGGTTTCGGCATGGCAGTTCGGGGCAAAACAGGTGATCTGCGTAGATATGCTTGAAAACCGGCTGCAGCTGGCAAAAAATTATGGAGCGCAGGTGATCGATGCCAACGGCGGTAATGTCGTGGAGCAGGTGTGGGAAGCAAACAAAGGCGAGGGGGCGGACGTAGCAATAGAAGCGATAGGCTCTCCCCCGGCCTTTCTACAGGCATTGAAATCTGTGAGGAGAGGCGGTACGGTCTCCGTGGTCGGGCTGTTTCCCGCACCGGTGGAAATCCCCATCCACGAGACTGCTTTCTATGGCGTAAAGATAAAGATGGGTTTGGGCAGCCTCACAAAAATGCCGAAACTGATGGGTCTGATCGAAAGAGGTAAAGTTGATCTCGGACCTTTAGCCACCCACACGTTCAGTCTCAACGAGGCCATGAGCGCGTATGATCTTTTTGAAAATGAGAAGGATAAATGTCTGAAGGTTTTACTTAAACCTTGATGGGTAAATTCATGACGGGTATATACCACGGAACAATCTGGTGTATACCCGGAAAATTGGTAAGGAGGGCATATTTTGGCAGTTAAAAATACTCAGGAACTCTTATTAAGCTGTGCCACAGAACTATTTTATAAAAAGGGATATTCCGGGTCCTCGATCCGCGAGGTGGGCGTAAAAGCCAAAATGAGCAATTCCCTCTTGTATCACTATTTCAAGAACAAAGAGGAGATGCTTTTCCAGGTCATTTCAAGCACGTCTCAGGACCTTATAGACGTGTTGAAGGACATCGATGCAAGGGTCACAGACCCCCTCGAGTGCCTGAAAGAAATGCTCTCCGAGCACATAGTAGGTTTTGGACTGAAAAGAAGAAAAGAATCCAAGATCGTTGTTGAGGAACACTACTGGCTGACCGGCAAGCGAAAAGAAGCCGTAGCAAAGTATGAACGGCAGATCTACGATCTTTACTTTAAGAAACTGCAGCAGATCGCCGAAACAGGGCGATTGAACGACATCGATATAACGGTTCTAACCTTCAGTATTTTCGGAATAATCAACTGGTTCTATAAATGGTACAAGGAGGAAGGCCAGCTTTCCCCTCATGACGTAGCGAACAATATTCTACGGCTTCTGCTCGAGGGGATCATAAAACCGGAACCTCTTAACACATAAAGGGGAGGCTAAAGTGAACGAAAACATTAAACCGATCCTGGAAGGTATATTCCAGACCGGACCATTTCCAAGTTTGCTCGGAGGATACTGCCCGGCATGCCGTCGAAAATATTTTCCGGCGCCGGCTGTTTGTCCCCGATGTTTGATGACTGTGAGATCCGTACCTCTTTCCCGGGAAGGTGTAATATACAGTTTTACGATAATAAGAACAAAGCCGCCATTTGGACTGCCGCAACCCTATGCAGTGGGTTACGTGGACCTGGTAGATGACAACCTTCGCGTCATCGGCCTTCTTGACCACGAGAAGCTAGACAGGCTATCGGTCGGCAGGGAGGTCACGCTTTCCGTTGCCCCCATAGGGCTCGACCGGTCCGGCCAACCATGCCTCCGTTATTTCTTCACGACGAAGGAGCGGGGGGGAGGGATATGAGAAAGGTCGACATCATTGGTGTGGGAATGACGAGCTTCGGGAAACACGTGGACAAGACTTTTGTAGAATTGGGCGCAATGGCGATCCTCGAAGCAATGCGTGACGCAGACATAAAACCTTCCCAGATAGGCGCCGGATTCAGCGCCTGCGTGCTGGCAGGCCGGCTTTTCGGGGCGGTTACATCCGGTCAGACCATTTTTTGGGAGGCGGGCATCAACTGCATTCCGATCGTCAATGTTGAAAATGCCTGTACGTCCGGTTCAACAGCTATCAATCTTGCGTGGACCGGTATCGCCGCAGGCATGTATGACACGGCAATCGTCGTGGGGGTTGAAAAAATGATAGTTTCGCAACTGGGGCTCATAAGTTCGGGTGACACGGAACTTGATACTCTCGAAGGACTTGTAACGCCGGCGAGCTTTGCGATGCGTGCGGTCCGCCATATGAAGACATACGGGACCACTCCGGGGCAGCTTGCACTTGTGGCCGTCAAGAACCGTCTCCATGCGAGCCTCAATAGCCTTGCACAGTTTAAAGACCCTATCAGTGTGGAGGATGTGCTCAATGCACCGATGATCGCAGATCCTTTAACGCGTCTGAGTTGCTGTCCGAACGCAGACGGAGCTGCGGCAGTCATCTTGTGCACTGCCGGCAAATCACGCCATTTTAAAAGCAGGCCGGTGCGGCTGGCGGCGTCCGTTCTTGTCACGGGAAGCTACGAGAACCCGCTGGACCTGGTTCCGTGGGAAACGGATGCAAGGGCATGCCAGGAGGCATATGATCTGGCAGGGATCGGTCCCTCCGACATTGACGTAGCGGAATGTCATGACGCATTTACTATTTCAGAGATACTCCATTACGAGGCCATGCAGTTATGCCCGGAGGGCGAAGGCGGGCGTCTTATTGAATCCGGTGCCACGTGTTTGGGCGGCCGTATCCCTGTCAATACATCCGGAGGTCTTTTATCGAAAGGGCATCCGGTTGCCGCCACGGGTGTCGCCCAGATCGTCGAAGGGGTCCGCCAGCTTCGCGGACAGGCGAACGGAAGGCAGGTAGAGGGCGCGAAGGCATTCTTTGCCCAGTGTATGGGGGGAGACAAAGACGGCGATGCAAGAAGCTGCACGGCAAATATCCTCACTGTGTGATACGAGAAAGGAGGACCTGAAATGGGAACGGGTTCGACAAAACACAAATCCGCAAAAAAGCTCATGAAGGATTTGTTCGATATGAAAAAATTGGCACGCCCGGTGTATGTTCCCTTGGTATACGGCTATGCTTCAAAAATCAGCCAGGTGCCCCTTGAAGAAATGATGGGAGACCCGCTGAAACTTTCGAAGGGCCTTATAATGTCGCAGGAGCTTTTTGGGTATGACGGCATATTTACAAACTATGACAACTACCTCGAGATCGAGCTTTTGGGAAGTTCGTTTGGCTGGGTCGACAAGCAGATAATGAACGAACTGGTCTCAAAAAAGAGGAAAAGCCTCATTACGGGCAAGGCTTTAAGCTCACTCCTCGAGATCGGCCAGCTCCCTGTTGTGTATGAATCTGTCGGCCAGTTGTGTGAAGTTGTCGGGAGGGAAACCCCGGTGATCGGGGTCCTCAACAGCCCGGTAACGCTTGTCAATATAATACTCGGCGACAAATACCCTTTGTGGGGAGGGCACCGTGATATCCTCAAGGAGCCCTTGAATGATGCCCAAGCGGTTATACTTGACCTGATAAAGGCATACTGTAATCACCGCGTGGATGCCATATGGTTTATCGAGGAAGACTGGAGCAAGATGACCGAAGACGATATGGAATGGTTGAGCCCGCTGTACGACACGTTTTGGAAGGTTACGCAATATTTTGACGTGAAAAGCGTAATGGCCTTCCATGACTACGACATTAATAACATTGAAAAATATTTCGGTATGGGATCGGACGGGGTCTTTTTCGGCGGCGATAAGGCGGTCGCTCTTTCCGTCCGCTCCCTTGCGGAACTTGTAGATCAGTACAGCGTATGCGCAGGGATCGGATGTCCTCTCGCTGACAATAATGAGATGGCCGGGCACCTGGAAGAACTTCTTGAATCCGTCAAGGATATCGGGCAGGGTTTTTTTCTGTCCACCCCCTGGGAGGTTGACCCTGAACTGCCCGTGGAGTTGATTCATAAGACGATGGATATCGTAAGAGATTGAAAGCTGGCACAATAGCCTTGTCCTATGCGCCGATAAAGAGGGCAAAGGAAATGACGGGGTGCAGGATATCCCATGAAAACAGGAACGCTCCGAAGGAGGATGACCGTATGGCATTGCTGTTTGTTCAGAACTGGGACATTACGCAGGGAAGGGAAGATGAATATTTGCAATTTGTATCTGACACCTACATACCTGAAACCACGAGCATGGGCTTTATTTCGGTGGGCGGGTATTACGTAGAGGCGGGATTCGGTCCAAGGATCGTTGCGGTGCAGACCGCTGAAGATCTCAATACATTATCCGGCATTGTCACTAAGAAACAGTTCAGAGACCTTATCCGCAAGCTGAAATCGATTGTTTGCAACTACAGAATATACGTACTGGAGCCCGCCGGCAGGACGAGGATCGAAAAATATATAATACAGAAAGGGGTATGGAAGTTCAATCAGTATTACGACATAAGGACCGACCGGAAGGAGGAGTATTCGGATTTTGTCCTTCAGGAATATATTCCTGCCATTAAAAAGATCGACTACGTGAAGACGATAAGAGGATGGAACGTATATTTTGGGGGGGTCAGTGAGATCATCGCCGAATTTACCTTTAAGGGGCCTGTAGATATTGGCAGGCTTCTGGATAATGAAGACTTCAGGGGGGTCACGCAAAAGCTCAAGAGCGACTATGTCCATAATTATTCAAGCCGTATACTCAGATGCACAGAGAGATTTGATGAACATAAGTGGTCTAGACTGCTATAATGTAACCGGACGTCACCCGGACAGGTCCCTGCTCGTGCAGTCCTGATCCGGGAGCGTTCGGTAATACTGTTTTGCATGCTGGAGATTTCTGCCCGCTTCTCAGGCCGGCAGCATTTCGATATGAGACCGATGGACGTATGCACGATCTCTATTCCCATTCCGTATGCATCGGGCACGGTCAACGTCTATTTCGCCGAAAAGCCCGTACCTGCCCTCATCGATCTACCGCCAAACGAGGCGCACTACTGCGAACAGCTGAAAAACGCGCTAAGACGTCAGGGGTACTCGCTATCGAGGGACATCGAGAGAGTTATTGTCACTCACCCCCATTTCGATCATTGCGGGCTGGCGGGATGGATTGTCGAGGAATGCGGGGCGGAGATCTGGGCTTTCACGGGAAGCACCCGATACCTGGAGAACTTTCCGGAAGAATCAAAAGAGGATTTCGCATACTACTCGTCCCTTCTTGAAAAGGCAGGCGTGCCCGGTCGTGGAAGCGAATACCTGGAGGGATTTTTGGAAACCCTTTTGCGCCTGGGTAGCAAAGCAAGGGTTTCACGATACCTTAAAGAGGGGGATGAGATCGCATTTGGATCCACCCTGTTCAGGGCTGTTCATGTGCCTGGGCATACACCGTGGTGTTTCATGATGTACGACGCGAAAAAGCAGATCGCATTTACGGGTGATTTCCTTATCAGGGATATTTCTTCGAATGCAGTTCTCCAGAGGCCGGCAATAGCAGGAGGCGGGTATAAGAGTTTAAAAAGTTATATATCATCTCTGAAGAAGGTGCGGGACCTCGGTGTACGGACTGCATTTCCGGGCCATGGCGCACGTATCCCGGACGTATCCGTGAGAACGGGGGAAATCCTGTCGTCAATCCAAGATAGAAGGGGCCTGATCCTTTCTATTCTGGCACGAAGGCGTGTCTGCACCCCTTACGAGATCATGATCGACCTTTTTCCTGACCTTTCCGACTGGCAGATCCTTCTCGGGATATCGGAAGTTATCGGCCACCTTGAACTGCTCGAGGAGGAAAATATGGTACACAGGGAGGAAGGGATATCGCTCGTGTTTTCAAGGGTTCCCTGATCGGGAATGAACCGGCCACTCCATTGCCGGGGCCATGTGCTGGAAACCGGGCGTCTGATCATTTTTATTTTTCCACTCTCTTCATCCCTGTCGTGACGAATTCTGCTATTGCCCTGCCTGCTTCCCCGGTAGATGCACTTCGCTTGAGGTCCGGGATCATTCCCGTCTCCTGTACCAGTGCTGCTTCTATGGCATCCTCCATTGCCCTTGCCGCATCAGTGTAACCGGGGTGATCGGGCATCATCGCACCGGACCATATCTGCCCTACGGGATTTGCAATGCCGCTTCCCGAGATATCAGGCGCAGAACCGTGGGTGGGCTCAAATATGGACGGGTATTCACGCTCGGGGTTGAGGTTTACCGAGAGGGCGATGCCGAGGCCCCCTGCGAGGGCCGCGCCAGGTTTGAGAGGATATCACCAAAGAGTTTACTCCCCCCGAGCACGTCGAATTTTTCAGGACGGAGCACGAGGGCGGCGGCCAGCTCGTATATGTGGAACTGGTCGGCGCGTACTTCCGAGTACTCTTGTGAGACCTGACGGAACATCTCGTCACAGAGCATGGTATGGATGATCCCGTTTGAAAAATAAGGGGAATCGGCTGGCTGGTTCAGGGGCAGGCTTCCCGTACCCTCCCGGACATGAAAATCTCCCAGGCTGTCAGCATATCTTCATAGTTCGAGACATTCCTTCGAACCTTTAAGACCGCTTGTGTACCCGTTGGTGCAGGGGAAAGCTTTATCGTGCCTGATACCTTATCCGGTTTCCCTGAGGAAGTTTTGTCAGGATAGACATCGCAAAGGACTGTCCCGTCTTTTTCAGGATTTCTCCATTCCGGGAATCCGTATTGTGCGACGCCGCAGTACCTGAACCCTTGCTGTAAATTGGTGTAGGCCCTATCCACGGGGACATTTGCCGATACGTGTTTCGTAAGAAAATCGCTGTCTTTGACCTGTTTCGGCCAGCTGCTGCATCCCGCGAGAATGAATGTCATAACCAGTATCAGGAATATCTTCAAGGATCCCCCGTTTCAGAAACATTCTGCTAAACTTTACCGCAGGTAGCCCGCTTAAGTAAATAACGATATCCAGATATTTTCCGCCGTGTACCTGAACGTTGAAAGGAGCCCTGATTCACTTCAGCCACAGACGGGC
>DHQV01000012.1:27720-28543 GCA_002408185.1 Deltaproteobacteria bacterium UBA5329 | reverse complement strand
ATTCACTTCAGCCACAGACGGGCTTCTCCGGGACGCTCGGGATTGCAATATACCGTGATCTCTTTCCCCACCTCGTAACGCGATAATGTTTGCCATGCCCGGGAGATGACATTGTGCGGCCTGCCAACTGCCTGGGTGCACTTATAGATCCGTTCTCCATCCGTATATTCAAACTGGATGCTGGGGTAGTACAAAACATTATCTTCGACGCGGCTGCGGGCGGCTTCCTCTACAGTCGCAGCCGTGATATGGGCCGTCACCGCCCTGAAGTCCCGGGGAGCGGGTGCCTTTTGCATAACGCGCTTTTGATTCAGGTAGACAAACACCGCCGCGCCTGCCAGTGCGAGAACAGGTATTACGATGAACAAGAGTCCGAACATTAACGAAAGCGCCGACACGTCGCTATCCTCCAGCATTGGCCGACCGTTGCATGCAGCGGCTCTCTACAGTAATCTTATTACCCGCACCGAATATTGTCAATTTGCGGTTGTCTGCATACATGGATGGCGATATGGCAAAAACGATCACGGCAATCCCCTTCATTTCGCGCCATATGAAGCGGCCAACTTTTGTACGGTAATATGCCGGACAATGTCAATCAAGGACGAGGCTGACGCGCGTTATGCCGTCAGGAAGCCTGCGGGGTTTAAACCCCATCTTGGCCGCAAGACCAAGCATCTTTGAATTTTCTGACAACACGATGCCGTATATCTCGTGAAGGGCCTTATCCTGTGCTATCCCGATCAGCACGTCGAGTATTTTTTCTCCGATGCCCTGTTTTTGAAAGCTATCGGATATAAGGAGAGCGAACTGGCCGCTTCCC
>DHQV01000012.1:21451-27606 GCA_002408185.1 Deltaproteobacteria bacterium UBA5329 | reverse complement strand
CCGCGATGAGCCGGCCGCCGCCGATGATCTTCCTTCTTTCGTCTTCGGTGAGTTCGACCACCATCGCGAGCTCCCTGTCGTAGTCGACATTGCAGAATTTCATGAGCATCATGTGACCGATCTCGGCAGGGGCGACAAAGAAGCGTACCCGCATCGTTTCCTCGGATAACCCGGGCATCATTTCCTTGACGAGGGGCTCATCCTCGGCCCGGATAGGCCGTATCGTCACGGGCCTGCCGTCACGGAGCTTCCATTGCGTGACGTACCGGGACGGGTATGGAACGATTGCAAGGTGCGGATACTGGATAATGCCCTTTTCATAATTCCTGTCAACGTGGATCGCCGCGTTCCGGGCAAATATTCTGTTGTTGGACGCGACAAAGGTTTCTATTTCAATTTCCATTATTTCGGGAAGATCGGTGATAAGGTCAGAAAAGCTTACGATCAGGCTTTGCATGTTGAACGCGGTTTCCTTGTTCGAAAGATCGAACTGCGCCTGTTCCATGAGCTGCCTTGCGAGGACCTGGTTGAGCGGGGGCAGCCCTACCGCGAAGCCCTTCCTGGCCGGCATATTTTGAGGATTCATGGAGACAAGAAGGATAACGGTGGCGAAATCGGCGTCTCTCATCGACCTCAACGCCCACTCCCCGATGACGGGCCCCTGCGTATCCATACTTTCGTTGCCGGCCCTGGATACGGGAATGCCGTAATTTCGCAGGAAACCGTGGGTATCCGTGCCCGTAATAAATTCCTTGTTCTCCCGTGCACAATTCCGAAGAATGGCCTTTAGGTGATTTGACAGCTTCATATCATGTTCCGGCATTTCTTCCGGGGTCTCGTTGAGCAGTTCGATGTTTTTTCTGTAATTTACCATGTACATATAGGCGCGGACCGCATCCTCCGCCGTGTCATATGTCGGTATCCCCGCTTGCCTGAGCGCGGATGCGCCTTCGCTCGAATAATTTCCGCCCGTCCATACGGCGATCGTGGGTTTGGCCGTTTTCTGGGCGAGCCTCGCAAGCTCCTTTCCCAGTTCCCCCGGATGGGAATTGAGGGTTGGGGCATACATAACGAGTATCCCGTCCACCCCGGCATCCTTTATACAAATGTCCACCGCATCGCAATATCTCTCGATGCCCGCATCGCCGGAAAGGTCAACGGGATTATGAATGACCGTGCCCTCCCGGACCATTGTTTTCAGGCGTTCCCTGGTCTGATCGTTGAATGCCGCGAGTTGTCCCCGCTGTTCGACGATAATATCGCAGGCAATAATCCCAAGACCTCCTGAATTGGTAACTATGGCAAGCCTCGGGCCCCTGGGCAAAGACCGTGAAACAAGTATCCTTGCGGCGTCGTAAAAATCCTCGGTCTCCCTTGCCCTGACGATGCCTGCGCGCTTAAATGCCGCATCGTAAATGGCATCATTGCCTGTCTCAACCCCCGTGTGCGCATCGAGGGCTGGCGCGCTTTCCGGGTACCGGCCGGGCTTCAACACGACGATCGGCTTGTTTCGTGCATAACAGCGTGAGGCGCTGAGGAATTTTCTCGCATCGGGTACGTGTTCCATGTAGAGCATGATATTTCTTGTAAAATAGTCTTCCTGCAAAACATCGATAATATCTGCAAAATCGACGTCTGCCATGGAGCCGAGAGACGCGAACATGCTGAAGCCGATATTGTTGCTGATGCCCCAGTAAAATATCGCGCTCCCCAGGGTGCCGCCCTGAGAGATAAAGGCGGTGCCGCCCGGCGAAGGGTCCTGCAATAAACTCGCATTCAGTGTATTGTTGGGAAGAACTACGCCGCGGCTGCCGGGGCCGATTATCCTGGTCCCATATGTATTCCTTATCCCGGACAATCCCTTCCCGATGCCGACGAACCGCCCCGTCGGGCTTTTTCCGCCTGCCGACACGATAATGGCGCCTTCAATGCCGCTTTTCGCGCACTCCTCGAATGTTCCCAGCACCATTTCATCGGGGACCATAATGACAGCCAGATCGACGTGTTCATCGATATCCGACAGCGATCGAAAGCAATCCGTGCTGACCGCCTGACGGTTCGGATTGACCTGGTATATCCGTCGTGTCCCGGGCCGGGTCAGGTTCGCCAGCATGGTCTTTTCAGCGATGCCCTCGACCTCATCGGAGCCCATAAGAACGACGTTCTTCGGATCAAGCATTTTTCTCAGATCGGCCATCAGAACTCCCGTTGTTTTTGCAACATTTTCCTGTCATTCCCAGCCTTTCAGAAGTACAAGTCGAGACAAGCGGAAAATTTCCCGAAGGATACGCATTGCCAGCCACCACGAGACTTACCATACCGGCCTTGTTCTCCGGAAATCCTGCTTCAGCTTCTCCTGGTACCGGAGAAGATTGAAATTGACCGCAATGTCCGGTTCGAAAAGAAACGGCTGCCGTTCAACAAATTGACTTTTAAGCCGCGCCTCCTCGGCCGTGTTGTTTGTCCTGCCCATCAATTCGCATTTTGCGAGCAGGCGGATGTCGTCAAGCCACGGAAAATCCTTGCCGGTCAATACGACAGAATCGAGCATCGTCATAGCCTCCACAAAGCCGCGTGTCTCCTGGGTGAGAAGAACGTTGAGGCGCATTGCCTGATGTCCGTAAGGATACTTTCTTGCGATCGAGTCAAGGATCAATGAGCGAAGCATATTTTTCAAAGAAGAAAAATCACCCGAACGAAACCCTTCAAGCTCGGCTTTCAGGAATTCACAGTTGAGGTCGGAGCATGTCCTTTCCACCCTCTCGGTAATTTTGTCAAGCATGTCAAAATTGTCCTCAAGCTGGGAAAATGCGGCCAGGTAGGCCCAGACCTGTTCAAAAGGGGGCAGTCCGCGCATCATCAGGAACGTGGTATCGAGGACCTTGAATTTGAAGTATACCGGCAACAGGGAATCTATATAGAACCGGCTTTTATCGGTCCGGTCCCACAGGTAGGCATACTTTGCCTCTGCAAGGACATACTGGGCCGGGACAGAGGGGAACAAGGCCTTGTCGAAACATGCGAGCATGTTCTCTACGTCGCCGCGCAATTCGTACTCCTGCCCGAGGGAGAAAGATAAATTACCCGATCGGGGGCACTGTTTTACACCCTCTTTGAAGCGCTCGAACGCGGTTTCGCGATCATGCCTCCGAAAGGACACGACCCCGTAAGCGTGGTACCACGATTCTTTTTCATTATCGTTGAGGTCCGCAGGGTCGAACTTTAAAAGCTCGGACTCGAGATCGCCAAACTTCCCCTCGTTGTACAGTTTGTTCGCCAGTTCCTGGATACGGTTCGCGCGGGCCCCGGATTTTCGGGTTCTTCGTGGTTTGTCCCTGTCCCAGAACATGTTAGCCTCCCGGAGATGTCGCCAAATCTCATTCTTTTCATTCCTCAGGAAGCCTGTGCCACCTGTATCATCCGCAGTTTCCTTAATCTAGAAAGCCAATGGGGATGCCTGTCTATTTATATCTATATTATACAGAGTATCTGAATTTTGTTTGATTTTTTCTCCTGGAGGCCTGGAGATGCGAAAGGATGGAAAGGCCGTGAGCACCGGGAGCCGCTAAAAAGCGGGGGTAGGGGCAGGTCATGTAAAGGTCTTTCGGGATAAATATGACGCGATGCCCCAGGCCCCCCTAAACCTCAATCGCAGGGTTATCGTATCACGAAAAGTTGCATCATGTGATATGGATTTATTTTGAAGATAATATGGGTACATATACCATATTATACTGAGTGCGAACCTTTATCCAATGTGTATCTCATACCTATGAGATATAGTAGAACTGATTATTTATCAAGCGGTTTGACGCTTGTGCCGCCTTCTATCCCCCACCTTACGGAAGGGGACTTCCCGGCGTGGAAGTTAAACTGGGCTGGAAGCGCTTTATTGTCTGTAAATACCGCGGTCAGCGTTTTACCGGGTGCGGTTTCGGCCCGGCCGCCGCAGGCGTGAGGATAGATGTGTGTGGTTCCTCCGGCGGTTACCTTGCGTCCGGAATTAACGGTATGGAAATATACGTTCACGGCAACGCCCAGGACCAGCTCTGCCAGATCATGAAGGATGGAAAGCTGGTGGTGTTCGGCGATGTCGGCCAGACCTTCATGTACGGCGCAAAGGGAGGCGTTGCCTATATCATGGGGAACGCGGCGGGAAGGCCGCTCGTCAACGCGGCCGGCAGGCCCCGGGTCGTCATCAACGGCACGGTTCTCGATTATCTCGCCGAGTCTTTCATGGCGGGTGATCCCCTGGATGGCGGCGGTTTCATGATCTTGAACGGGATCGGCTTCAATGGTGAGGACGGGTCCATCACCGAACATGACACGCCGTATCCCGGGTCGAACATCTTTTCGCTGGCATCCGGCGGGGCGATCTATGCCCGCGACCCCCGCAAGAAACTCGTAGACGAGCAATTTAACGGCGGAGAATATGCCGCGATGACCGATGCCGATTGGGGCTTGATCGAATCGTACCTGAAAGAGAACGAGAAGCTTTTCGGGATCACCATAGACAGGCTTCTGACCGTGGACGGCACAAAGAAGGACCCTGGGGATGTCTATAGAAAGATACGGCCTTTCAAGGCGCCGGCCGTCAAGAAAGACAATGACGGCTTATCGGAAACATGTTAAAATTGTCGTCTTGAAAGAAGCACCGGCCTTATAACGCAAAGGCCGTACCGGCGATATCCGGTGGTGAATTATGAAGCCTCGTACCGGGGTCAGCACAGGGATCCATGGCCTCGATAAAACACTCAATTACCTGCAGATGGGCGACAATGTCGTTTTTCAGGTCGACAATGTCGACGATTACAGGAGATTCGCCGACCCCTACATAAAGGAAGCCCTTGCAAAAGGGCGGCGCGTCGTATACATGCGCTTCGCCCAGCACGCCCCGATCGTCGAATCGAGCGGGCAGGTAGTCATTTACAAGCTCAACGCGGACATCGGTTTCGAGTCCTTTTCCACCCAGGTCCACTACATCATAAGGCAGGAAGGGCGCGATGTCTTTTACGTGTTCGACTGCCTGTCGGACCTGCTCCTGACCTGGGCCACCGACCTTATGATCGGCAATTTTTTCGTCATTACATGCCCGTACCTTTTCGAGCTGAACACGGTCGCCTATTTCGTTATCCTGCGGAACCGGCATTCCTTCAAGACGATCGCCCGCATCAGGGAGACAACCCAGATCCTTCTCGATGTGTATAATTACCATGGCAAGCTCTGCGTTCACCCGATAAAGGTCTGGCAGCGCTACTCGCCGACGATGTTCCTCCCCCACCTGATGGAGGGAGATGGGTTTGTGCCGATCTTGAGCAGTGCCGACGCGTCCAATATATTTTCCTATCTCAACATTGCGAGCACCTCCGGGCCGGAAAGGAACCTCGATTACTGGGACAGGATTTTCATTCAGGCGCAGGACATGCTCGAGGAGCCGGAAGACAGTGAAGAAAAGCAGCACATGGTGGAGCAGCTCTCCCGCGTGATGATCAGCAGGGAAAAAAGAATGCTGTCCCTGACCAGGGAGTATTTCAGGCTGGAAGACCTGATAGAGATAAAGGAACGGCTTATCGGGACGGGCTTCATCGGTGGCAAATCGACGGGAATGCTGCTGTCGCGCAACATACTGCGCAAAGACCCCGAATTCGACTGGTCGAAGCACCTTGAAATGCACGATTCGTTCTATATCGGGTCGGACGTGTTCTATTCATTCATCGTCCAGAATGGCCTGTGGCGGACGCTCATGTCCCACAAGACCAGGGAGAATTACTTCGAAAGCGCGGTTGAATTGAAGGAGAAGATACTGAAGGGGAAATTTCCGGAGGAGGTCCTGGAACCTTTTCATCTCATGCTCGAATATTACGGTCAGTCGCCGATCATCGTACGGTCGAGCAGTCTTCTTGAGGATGCCTTCGGGAACGCGTTCGCCGGCAAATACGAGAGTTACTTTTGTGCAAACCAGGGTTCCCCCGAAGAGCGTTTCGAGAAATTCGAAGAGACCGTAAAAAAGATATTCGCAAGCACCATGAACACGGATGCCCTTGCATACCGCCTCCAGAGGGGGCTCGATCAGCAGGATGAGCAGATGGCACTCCTGGTGCAGCGCGTCTCCGGGTCTCAGCGTAAATATTATTTCTTCCCGGAACTGGCGGGGG
>DHQV01000012.1:5823-21333 GCA_002408185.1 Deltaproteobacteria bacterium UBA5329 | reverse complement strand
CGGAACTGGCGGGTGTCGGCCTTTCATACAATACGTTCGTATGGCAAAAAGGGCTCGATCCCAGGGCCGGGATGCTCAGGCTCGTCTTCGGCCTCGGCACGCGCGCTGTCAACCGGATCGAAAACGATTATCCCCGTGTCGTCGCTCTGGACAACCCCGCGATAAAACCGTTCGTCAAGCTTGAGGATACGGCGCGTTTTTCCCAGCACTACGTCGACGTCCTCAATCTCGAGGAAAATCTTTTCGAGTCCCTCCCGTCTGCCGATGTGCTCGCTGAAGGTTTCAACGCGCGCCTCGACCTGATCGCCACGCGTGACAGCGAGGCGAGCGAAAGAATGCGGGCGCTGGGAAAATTTAGGGATATCTGGATACTCACTTTTGACGAGCTTCTTTCCTCGACAGAATTTCCCGGCTTGATGTCGAAGATGCTCAAACGACTGGAATCCGTCTACGATTACCCCGTCGATATCGAATTTACGGCGAATTTCAATCTCGACGGCGAGATCCAGGTGAACCTCCTGCAGTGCCGGCCATTCCAGACCAAAGAGAACCATACCTCCACCGAGATTCCGGCCAACATCAAGAAGAACAAGATACTGGTCAGGCAGGAAGGCAACTTCATGGGAGGCAGTGTCTCCAAGAATATCGCGCGGGTCATTTACGTCGATCCGAAAGGGTATACGGGCCTGCGGCTTTCCCAGAAATACAGTGTCGCCCGGTTGGTGGGAAAGCTCAACAAGACGATCGCCGGCCGGGATGACATGCCGACGATACTTTTCGGCCCGGGCCGCTGGGGAACGACGACACCGGCAATGGGTGTGCCCGTGACCTTTTCCGAGATCAACAACGTGGCGGCAATAGCCGAAATAGCGTACAAGGAAGGAAGCCTGATACCGGATCTGTCTTTCGGCACGCATTTCTTTCAGGATATGGTCGAAATGGACATTTTTTACATGGCCATCTATCCGGAGCAGGAGGATGTCATATTCAACCTTTCCCTGCTCGAATCGTTGCCGAACATGCTCGAAGAGCTCGTGCCGGGCAATCAGGAATTTGTCGACATCGTCCGTGTCTACGACGTGAGCAAGAAAAAGCTCGTCCTGGCATCCGACATAGTCGGCCAGAAGATGGTGTGTTTCTTTAGCTGACGCGGGGCCCGGATTCCCCCACGGCCGTCATCCCGGCGCTTGACGGCGGGATGACGGCCACAGGTTGTGTCCGGAAATACAATAAATGGCCCTGGAGGACGGGATCGGGAATTGCGCCGCAGTCTCCATAAATCCGGAATGACGCAGAAAGGGAATGAGGATTGCCGTTATTGTCTTCCGTCAGCCCTTCTTGCTCTTCTTGAACACCTTCGGGTCGATCCCGAGTTTTGATATCTTGTACTGGATGATGCGCTTGGTGGTGCCGAGCATTTTGGCGGCCTGTGTCTGGTTGCCGCCTGTCGCCTCGAGCATGTCTATGATAAGGGCCTTCTCCTGGGTTTCGACCAGCGTCGACAGCTTGCCGGCATCTTTTTTACCCCCATTTGTGCTCCTGACCTGCAGGGAAGGCGGCAGGTGCATGATATCGACGGTGTCTGTATTTGTCAGGAGAACTGCCCGCTCGATGCAGTTCTCCAGTTCCCGGACATTCCCGGGCCATTTGTGTGCGAGGAACGCCTCTATGGCGGCGGAGGAGATGTTCTTGACGTCCTTGCCCATCTCTTTTGCGTATTTCAAAACGAAATGGTCGGCGAGGAGGATGATGTCACTGCCGCGCTCACGCAACGGGGGCATGTATATCGGGAAAACGTTCAGCCGGTAATACAGGTCGGCACGGAAGCGCTCCGCCTGTATATCCTGTTCGAGGTCCCTGTTCGTTGCTGCAATGATGCGGACATTGACCGTTACGACACGTGACGAGCCGAGCGGCTGAAATCGTTTTTCCTGTAAAACACGCAGGAGCTTCATCTGTGCGGCTGCCGATAATTCACCTACCTCATCGAGGAAAATGGTGCCATTGTTGGCCTCTTCAAATCGCCCCCTGCGTTGATGAAGGGCTCCGGTGAATGCCCCTTTTTCATGCCCGAAAAGCTCGCTTTCGATCAGGGTATCGGGGATTGCGGCACAGTTGACCTGGACGAAAGGGGCCTTCCTCCGGGAGGAGTTCATGTGGATCGCCTGGGCTATCAGTTCCTTTCCGGTCCCCGTTTCCCCGGTTATCAGGACCGTGGTCCGCGAGTCGGCAACCTGGGAAACAAGCGCAAAGACATCCTGCATGACCTTGGAGTGGCCGATAATGTCGAGCGACGGTGCGCGGGGGATGCCCACAAGCCTTTTGAGCCGCTTGTTCTCTTCCTCGAGTGCCCGTATGTGTACCGATTTCGCTATCAGTTGAGCAACGGCGGCCAGCATGGCCAGTTCCTTGTCGAGGTCCTCGACCTCGCGTGCGACTTTGTCGGCCGACAGCACCCCGACCACCTGGTTGTCGTACATTATCGGAACACACAGGAACGCAAGCTCGGAACGGTTGAGGCGTCGGCGGGCCCCTGTCCTGTCGAGAAAGTGCTTCGCGTGCCCGAGGTTCGCAACGGCCATCGGGCGTCCCGACTGGGCGACCTCGCTGGTTATGCCTTCGCCCGGCTTATACGTTACGTCCATTCCCTCGATGTTGACATCATGCGCAATGTCGAGCCAGACCTCGTTCTTTTCCCGGTCGAAGAGCGATATCATTCCCCTCTGCATTCCCAGGCGTGTGTGCATTTCGTTGAGGATCTGGTCCAGTCCGTCGCGAAGATCGGTCGGCTGTGCCAGGATCTTAGCTATGGCGTGCAATGCAGCAAGTTCTTCATAGCTATGTATGCTCACGTATTCTCCAACGATGGTTCATAAAAACCACTCCTACAATATGTAACAAATTTGTATCAATTTCAACTTGTTTCTGGTTTTAGGCCAATTTTGTCCTGTATTTTGGTTCCTTTTGTCACGCAATTGTGATATTATGGTGTCCATCCCCATGATATTATGATGTCCGTTCCTATACTGGGGATGATTTGCTGGTAGTAATTCGAGGATATAAATGGAACAAACCCTGAACAAACCCCATGGTGAGATCATGGTGGTCAAACAGCATATAGCCGAACTTGAAGAAGAGCGTGAGAAATTAAGGGAAGATGTACGGGAATACCGGAATATCGTCGATGACATGGTCGAAGGAATGTTTCGTATCACTCCGGCGGGGGAGATTCTCGATATTAACTCTGCGGCTGCGGCCATACTGGGGTATGATTCCCGGGAAGATTTTTTTGCTTGTGTAAAAAAGGCGGAGGACATATGGGGAGTCCCCGAGGACCGTGCCCGGGCCCACGAATTTTTGGAGAAGTCCGGGAATTTAAAGGACTACGTGATGGAGGGACGGTGCAAGAGGGGACAGACCAGGTGGGTGACGGTAAATGTCCGGATGGTTCGGGGCGGGAACGGGGATGTCCTTTGTCATGAAGGTACTTTTCAGGATATTCATGAACGGAAAATGCTGGAAGATGAGCTTAAAGGAAGCAAAAAACTCATCCGGACCCTTCTCGATCTTCCATTGAATCATGTCGTGGTCCTGGTGGATGTTGACGGGAAGATCCTTGAATGTAACCAGGCCCTGCCCGATCGCCTGGGGAAGAAGGACATGGCTGAGGTCATCGGAAAAAGCCTTTACGATCTTTTGCCTCCGGATGCCGTGGCGATCAGGAAAGAAAAGGTCCGGGAAATAGTACGGACGCAAAAACCTGTACATATGGAAGATATGGTAAACGGTCGCTGGTATGACAGTACGGCATATCCCATTCTGGGGGAAGACGGCAATGTGACCTGGATAGCCGCCTTCTCGTACGATATTACGGATCGTGTAACGGCCGAAGCAGAACGGGACCATATCCTGAATAATTCTTTTGACCTCATTTGCATAGTGGGGTTTGACCGGTATTTTAAATATCTCAATCCTGCCTGGGAAACGATGCTTGGTTTTTCAAACGAGAAATTGATGTCCAGGTCCCTCTTCGAGATCATATATCCCGAGGATCATCCCAAGAGTATCCGACAGCTCGAGGAACTGGCAGCAGGGCATCCTGTACTTAATTTTTCATGCAGGCTGGTCTGTAAGGACGGGTCGCTCCGGACGTTTATCTGGACCGCAACCCCGGTCATGGGGAAAGACCTGTTCTATTGTATCGGAAAGGATGCGACGGCAATTATAGCGGCGGAAGAGAGCTTGAGAAAAAGCGAGGCGCGGTTCCGCAGCTATTTCGAGCTGCCGCTCACAGGCATCGTGATAATGACGCCGCAAAAGGGCTGGGTCGAGGTGAATGACAGGGCGTGTGAAATTCTCGGGTATTCACGGGAAGAACTGCTCGGCATGAGCTGGGACCAGGTAACGCACGCCGATGACCTGCCCAAGGACCTCGAGAACTTTACACGTGTTATAAACGGGGAACAGTCCAATTATTCCACCGAAAAACGCTATCGCCGAAAGGACGGAACATATATCTGGACCATGCTGTCCATGGCGGGGGTCCCGAAACCTGCGGGCGGCATTGACTACATCGTGGCGCTCATCCAGGATATTGACGAACGCAAGAAGATGGAAGAAGAGCTTATGCTGCATCGCGACCACCTCGGGAAGCTGGTTGCCGAGCGCACCGAGGAAATGAACCAGGAGATCATACGGCGGAGGGAAAAAGAGGAACAATACCTCGCCCTTGTGGAATCCATCGTGGAATGGGTCTGGGAAACGGATGAAAACTTCATCCATACGTACGTTAGTCCGAGGATAACCGAACTATTGGGATATGCCCAGGAAGAATTTTTGGGAAAGACACCTTATGATTTCATACCGCGGAATGCTGTCCCTGCATTAAAAAAATTCGTCAGTCACCGCAAACCCTTCACTCTTCTGCAGGCCCCGATGTTGCATAAGAACGGAAGGACGATCCTCGTCGAAGCGAGCGGGAAGCCATATTATGACAAGGATGGCATATTCAAAGGATATCGCGGAAGCTGCCACGATATAACCGAGCAAAAACGAACGATGGATATGCTCCAGGAAAATGAAAAGCAATTAATGGCGTACGCGGAGACCCTGAAAGAGACAAATGCAGCCCTGCGCGTCCTGCTGAAGCAGCGAGAAAACGATAAGCGGGAAATGGAGGACGTGTTCGTCGGTAATATAAAGGGGATGATCCTTCCGTATGTTGAGAAGATGAAGAAGGAGAAAATGGACTTCCGGCATAAAGCCTATCTCGATATTATCAGCACGAACCTGAACGAGCTCATGGCCCCGTTCCTGAACAAGATACGGCAGTTGAATTTCACGCCGAAAGAGTTAGAGGTCGCATCGCTGATCAGGGACGGCAAGACGACAAAAGAAATAGCCGAGATCATGGGCGTCGCGACGAGCGCTATAGATTCTCACAGGAATAATATCAGGACCAAGCTCGGGCTGATCAATAAAAACATCAACCTCCGGTCGTATTTGATGACCTTCAATTGACACTCCCACACCCTGAATGGGACAGGATTCTCAGGCAACACGGGATATCGCCTTTCATCCCCTCCCCTGGAGGAGAGGGGTCTTCCCGGCGGAACCATAAAGCCGCCCGCGGTTCAGCGGACGGCCTTGCTGGAAGTTCATCCGTCTCAAGCCTCAAGAGATCTATCATTGAATGAATGGCTTTTTTGCCTGAGACCTGAAACCTGAAACGGCCCGCGGTCCCGCGGGCCTCACTTCACGAGAAGGACTTCACCTTTTGCCCCCTTGAGGACATTCGACGCCACGCTTCCCAGGAAAAACTTCACCAGGGCCGATCTGCCGCGTGAGCCGATCACAATGAGATCGACGTTGTTGAGGTCCTCGTATTTCAGGATCTCGTTATACGGGATCCCCTCCCTGACCTCGGTTCTCACCTTCACATCGCGCGCAAGCTCAAATTTTTCAACCTCTTTTCCAAGACGGTCACCGGCTCCGGCGACCATGGCCTTTTCCTGGCGTTGTATCTCGTCCTCGTCGATACAGTATTCCATGTTGCAGGCCTGTATATCCTGGTCCACGACATGAAGAAGAACAACCTCGGCGCCCGCTTCTTTGGCTATGGCCAGCGCCCTGTCGAACGCTTTCGCTGATTGTTGTGAAAAATCGGTAGGTACAAGAATCTTTGTCGGTTTTATCATAAGGTCCCCTCCTTCATGGATATGAACGTACGGCATCTCTTTTATACCGGACACATACACCGTAGGTCTGCAGATATAATTTGTCAATGTCCCGCATCGAAACCCTGTATAGCGAAAGAGTAATCTTGTTACGCACACTTATCTATCCTGCCTTTTCATAAGCCCCGCTTGACAGGCGGAATCAGTTGCCTTACGTGTTCTCTTAAGGAGAACATCCATGCTCAGCCCGAAAGAAATAGCCAGATTGAAAGAAAGGCTCGTGCGTGAGAGAGACCGCGTGTTCAATATCCACGCCCGGCTCAGGGAAGATCGTGAAGATCTTGTGGCACCCGAGGTTGAATTCGAGGAAAATGCCCAAAAAGACGGCCTGCTGGAGCCCGTGTCAGAGATCGATGATTCCCAGGAGGCCCGGCTCGATGCAATAACCGATGCCTTGGAAAAGATCGAATCGGGACAGTATGGGCGCTGCGAAAGGTGCGGCCGCCAGATAGAACCGAAGCGCCTTGACGCCCTGCCGTGGGCAACCCTGTGTTCAGCCTGCCAGGCAGAAGCGGAGAGAGGGCCGGTACGCGGCCTTTCTGAAGATGTAGAGCTGCCCGAGCTGCCCCCGGACCTTCAGGGCCTGTCGGACGACGAGATCCTGCGCTACGTGCTCGATGAACTCCAGGAAGACGGGCGGGTCGACCTCGAAGAATTGACCATCGAGTGCAGTCGCGGGATAATTCACGTGGACGGCTTTTTACCGAGCGAAGCCCAGCACCAGATATTATTGGAGATCCTTCTCGACAGCATTGGCATCGCCAGCCTGACGGATCACATATCAATAGATCCATTGTTGTGGGAAACAGACGACAGGACGAGCGGAAAACGCGGCCCCGGCGAAGAAGCGCGCAAGGCCTTATCCAGTGACGAGACGTCGGATGCCTACGTATCCCGAACGTCGGGCGCATCCCTCGACGTGCCAGACGAACTGATACCCGAGGATAAACCGAAAAAACGGCGTAAAACCTGAAACACAAGGAGTAAGGCTTGTATCCCTGTCCGTCATCCCGGCACTTGACGCCGGAATCCAGGGTTCTTCTTTGAAGTCTTTTCAGAACCCGGAAACCCAAAAACAAGAATAAATACAAAACTTGGGATCCGGGGGTCAAGCACCGGGATGGCGGTGGATGGTTTTATGCCGGGAGACACCGGGTGACGTATTCCTGCCGGGTTCCCCGTCACCTGGCCGGCCTTGTCTCCTTCAATCGTGAGACCACGGACTTAACGGTCCTGCTGATGTCTTCCATTATGTTCGACAAGCCCTCCCTGATCCGCCCCCAACCTTCTTCATTGGTTTCTGTTAACCGTGCCAGTTTACGATGGGCCGCAGCCAGCTGCTCCTTCAGCGATTCAATTTCCCGTGCGCACTGTTTGTACATTTGGTCCCCAGACTGTTCAAGGCGGGCCTCAAGTATCGCCACCTTTTCCCCGCATTCGTGAAGCCGTGCTTCTATCCTGTCGGCGCGTTGAGCGTCTGTGTCCGGCTCCGGTCCGCTCTTTTGTCCGGCTCCGGTCTCATCATCGAGACGGGCGAATTCTTTATCATACCGGGCATCCAGTTCCTGCATGCTCCGGTCCATAGATGATTCAAGCTCATCCAAAAGCGCATCGTGGGATTCGCTAAGTTCGGAGTAAGTTTCGTGCGCTCTCTTTTCAAGGGACTTGGCGTTGCCCGCGAGTGCTGCACTGCCGCCGGATAGCGAAGACCCAACCTTATCAATGAACTCATCCACCCGGGATGTATCTTCACCCGCATCTCGTTCAGGGCCTGTAGAATCTGCGGTCATCCCTGTATTTTCATCCAGCTGTTCCTCGTTGCCCATAAAACACCTCCCTGGACATCAACTCCTCTCTGTCCATAGATTCAGCTTGTGCACCACTGAAGGGATAGTCAAGTCCTTTGACAACGTATCTGCGTTTCCAGGTTTATAATTTCCATGCAGAAAGAATTATTTATAACGCAGAGCGTAGAACACAGAACACAGAACGATCTTTTATGATACAATGATCCCGTGCGCAGATCATTTATCGAGATCAACGCCGAATTTCAAAAGGCCCTCCATATCATGGAGGAAACGAACAGGCACGTCTTCATTACCGGCAAGGCCGGAACGGGTAAATCGACCCTGCTTGAATATTTTCGCCATAATACCCGAAAAGACGTTGCCGTTCTCGCCCCGACCGGCGTTGCAGCCTTGAACGTCGAAGGACAGACGATCCATTCATTTTTCGGCTTCAAGCCCAGCATTACCCCCGAAAAGGTAAAAAAGATCAGCGGTCCGGATGCCGCGATCTATAAGGAATTCAATACAATTATAATTGACGAGATCTCGATGGTCCGCGCGGACCTTCTCGATTGCGTCGAGAAATTCATGCGTCTTAACGGACCATACAGGAAGCAATGGTTCGGCGGGGTCCAGATGGTCTTTGTCGGCGACCTCTACCAGTTGCCGCCCGTTGTTTCGTCCGCCGAAAGGGAGATATTCAGCCACCGCTATGAGTCTCCCTATTTTTTTTCGGCCCAGGTATTCAAGGAACGGACATTCTCGATGGAATACATAGAACTGGAAAAGGTATACCGCCAGACGGAGCAGGATTTCATTGAGCTTTTAAACGGGATACGGAACCGGACATGCACCGAAAGCGACATCGAGAGGCTCAACAAGAATTACCGGCCCGAGGGGATCATGCCGTCCGACGGATTTGTCATTACCCTGACAAGCACGAACGATCTTGCGACAGAACGTAATCTGGAGATGCTCGAGGCCCTTCCTGACCGGGAGTTTACGCTGACAGGCAAGATGAGCGGGATATTCGAAAGGTCGTCTCTGCCTGCGGAGGAGCACCTGACCTTAAAGCCTGGGGCCCAGGTCATGCTTGTCAATAATGACAAGTTTGGCCGCTGGGTGAACGGCACACTGGGCGTAGTAAAAGGCCTGAGCAGGATAAGCGGCGAGGAGGACAGGGTGCTCGTTCGCCTCGCCGATGGCAAGACGGCCGAAGTGACGCAAAACGTCTGGGAGCTTTTTGAATATCAGTATGACAGGGAAACGAAAAAGATCTCGACGAGGTCGACCGGCACCTTTACCCAGTACCCGATCCGTCTTGCGTGGGCGGTAACGATCCACAAGAGCCAGGGAAAGACATTCGAGCGGGTCGTGATCGATCTGGGCCGCGGCGCATTCGCGCACGGCCAGGTGTACGTGGCATTGAGCCGCTGCACAAATTTCGACGGCATAGCCCTGACGAAAAAGATCACGAAAAAGCATATCCGGATGGATTGGCGCGTCGCAAAATTCCTTACAATGTTTCAATACCAGAAGGCGGACGAACTGTCGAGCTATGATGAGCGCAGCGACGTCATACGGGACGCCATCCGCCGGGGCCTGAACCTCGAGATCCTCTATCTCAAACCAAACGACACCAAATCCCGCCGCACCATACGTCCCATAGCCATAGAGCCCATGGAATTCAAAGGAAAGTCCTTCGAAGGCCTCCGGGCACACTGCCTCCTGCGCAACGAAGAAAGGCACTTCAGGATAGACAGGATCCTGGAAATAAACTACAGCGCCTAGGAAGTGATCCAGTTTGGATGTTTCGCGGCATACATGGCTGCCGTCTCCCTTATCCATTTTTCATCCAGGCCGGGCGTGATATAAAACCTGGGGCGGAGGAGGTTATCGTCGGGGCCTATGATACCCTGTTTCCGGGCCTCCTCGGCGAGGGTCGTGTTCGGGTAGATCCTGATGCCGACTGTGACCTTCAGGGCGTCAAATTCGAGGGATGCGGCGAAGTCGAGGGTATCCAGGACAGATTGACGGGTTTCGCCGGGTGCGCCGAGCATGAGAAAACCCATTTGCGTAATGTTGTATTTCTTCAAGAGACGGGATGCGTAGGCGACATCATCGCGCCTGAACCGCTTGTGCATCAGACGAAGGACCTCATCGTCCGCGCTTTCGGATCCCAGGGACACCTCGAAGCACCCGGCAGCCGCCATCGCCGCAACGAGTTCTTCGTCGATCCGCCACGGATATACGATACAGCGCCATTTTACGTTCAGTCCGGCGTCTGTCATGGCGCGGCAGAGCGATAACGCATAGGACCGGGGAAGGTTGAAGATGTTGTCGACGAAATACAACTGGCGGGCCCCGGCCCTTACGAGTTGCCCGATCCATTCTACGACAGACTCTATCGGCCTTTTCCTTAACGCCCTTCCCTCGATCGACGCGGTCGAACAGTAGCTGCAGTTCATCGCGCAGCCTCGCCGTGTTTGTACGGGTACCCACGTGTCCGGGGTCACGGGCTGTCCCACGACATATTGCGGATCAGGGTACTGGAAGCTCCGGGTGTCTTTAATGAATTGACGGGGCTCTACGGCCGTCCTGCCCTTGATATGAAGACCGGGGATGCCTTCAACGGATTCCCCCCTTTCGAATTTTTCAAGCAACATGGACAAGGCCGCCTCGCCTTCGCCTTCTATGCCCATATCGGCATCGCTGTCCGCAAGTATGGCATCGGGGAACATGCTGTAACCGGCTCCTCCCAGAATGATGGGCCTGTCGGATAACCTCCTGACGAGAGCGATGATCTCCCTGTCATCCTCGTAAAGGAAGCGCGTGTTGAGCATGGTCTGGTCGTCTATATTTCTTATGGAAATGCCGATAATATCCGGCCCGAGTTCCTCTATCGCACCCTTTATGTACGATTCAATGTCGTCGATCCCGACACAGTCGATCATTTTCACGCTATGATGCCTGTCTGTCAGGGCCTGTGCGACGAAAGCCAGCCCCAGCGGCATCGTCCGCATGTTGATCTCCGTTCTGTTAGCCGAAATGAGTAGCACCTTCATCGAACCTCCTGCCCGCGGCGTCACGGGTCCACGATAATAGTTTCAAGTTTCAGGTTTCAAGTTTCAAGAAAAAAATAAATTCCTGGGAAAATAGCGCTCCCCTTCGCCATTCCGGAATTAAGGAGGCTGTGTCATAATTATGATTTCGAGTCATCCCGGCGCCGGGTATCCTTAAAGGGCGGGCGGTCTCCAGGGTTTCTCTTCCGGGTCCTTTCAGAAACCTGAAACCCAAAAACAAGATGTAAAAAACCCTGGATCCCGGTGTCAAGCACCGGGATGGCGGCGAGAGTGTTGCGTAGGCACCTAAAATATATCCGTTTTGGATGCTATTGACGAATTGCGGCACAGCCTCCGGGCCCGGGATGACGGCATGGGGGAATTGTTCCTCATATCCTTGAGGCCGGCATGTCACATATTTTGTTCAGGTTTTTGCCTGAGTCATGGGACATGGGGCATGAGACTGCCCGCGTCCTCGCAGACCCTGGCTTGAAACCTGGAGCTTGAAACTTATACTTTATAATATGACACGACTGCGTATCGGCTGCAGCGGCTTCAGCTACAAGGATTGGAAAGGAACGTTTTATCCGGGAGATCTGCCCGGGAAAAGATGGCTTGCGTACTATTCGGAGATATTCCCGACGGTAGAACTGAATGTCACGTTCTACCGGCTCCCCGGGGCAGAGATTTTCACGAAATGGTACGGTGAGACACCGGCAGATTTTTCCTTTGCATTGAAAGGGAGCAGGTTAATTACGCACCTGAAGCGGCTCCGGGACGTCGAGGGCCTCGTTGACGAATTTTTCGCCCGGGCATTGAGCCTTAAGGAGAAGCTCTCCGTGGTATTGTGGCAATTTCCTTCCTCGTTTACCTTTGAAAAGGACAGGTTCAAAAAATTCCTTGCCATTCTCGATAAATACCCGGCATGGAATGCCTTCGAATTCCGGAGCGATACTTGGGTGAATGAAGATGTAACCCAGATGTGCAGAAATCACGGAGCGGCGTTGTGCATGGCGGACTGGCCTCAATATATCGCCATCCTTCCCATCACTGCGGGCTTCGTTTATATCAGGCGGCATGGCGAGCAGGGCAGCTATACGTCATCGTATTCGCGGGAATCACTCGAAAGAGACGCCGGGAGGATCCGTACATATCTCGACGAAGGGCTCGATGTGTTTGTTTATTTCAACAATGACGCCTGCGGATATGCGCCGAACGATGCAAGAGAACTCATGGAGCTTGTCGATCGCGGTATCTGACCGCGAAAAACACGGTGGCCAGCGCTATCAGGAGAGCGACGGAATTTGCCGCGACAATGGGGGCGGATGATATCATGAAGCCGAACACGATCCATAGCGCGGAACCGGTAGCCACCATTGAAGGCATCAACAGGGAAACGTCTTTCGCCTCCTTGAGACGGCGGATCCGCATGATCTGCGGAAGGAGAGCAAATGTCGTGAAAACGGCTGCAACATACCCGACTATATCAGCCTTCAGGTCCACGTTATCGTGATCCCCCTCCATTCTTTTGAATAAACATTGTGAACAATGTATCGATATCGTCTTTACGTGCGATCCTGGCCGCCTCGAGGCCCGCGGTCCCACGAACGGTCCCATGTCTCAAGCTCCAGGTTTCAGGCAAAACAATTCCCGCAAGAAATGTTCCCGGGATAATTTCCCCGAGACTTGAAACTGGCACAGCCGCCTGGCGGCTATGCCAGGCAGGAGACCGACGGCCGGTCTGACTGGCCGTTCCCCCGTTTGACCCGGTCCAGGAAATCGAGGATCGTACGAACGTAATCGTCCGGCCTCTGTTCATATGTATTATGACCGCATCGTGGAAATACTGCAAGCTCGCCTTTAGGCAAACCCCGGTAAAAGGCGATGGATTGTTCGACATGGAAAATCGAGCTGCGGTCGGGATAGAGAACGAGGGCGGGGCACGTGACCTTTGGCAAGACTGGCCTTAAGTCGAAATAATCGATCCCATACTCTCCGCCGCACCGTGCAAACTGGTTGTATTTTACCTCGGCCATCTCGCCATGCCAGTCGATGACCTTTGCCTTGAGGCGGGGTTCCAGGTCCGTGAAATTGACAACCAGGCGTTCGATGTTCAGTTGCGTCATCGGTACTTCGCTGTAGCACTGTGTACTGGCAGCCGTGATGGTTGTGACATCCTCCGGATAACGCGCAGCATAATCGACCGCGACGACCCCTCCTTCGCACTGGCCTACGAGGTGGCAGGGACCTATGCGAAGGGCCTCTTTCATGCTTCGCAATTCTTCCACGCTATCCGACCTGTATTTATCGCTCACATAAAAGTCAAAGAAATCGTGGCCGCCTTCCGAACGTCCAAAACCGCGGCGGTCGAACATGATCACGCGGTAACCGGCTTCGACGAACCGACGGAAAATATCACTCCATATCTTCACGCACCCGAACCCATGGTGCAGAAGAATGATGGTTTCCCCGGCCTCCCCATGAACCTCGTAATAAACGTTGCGTCCGTTTATCTGAGCAAAAGGCATTTCGAACCTCCTCTGAAGAATCTTAGGTCGTCAGTCGTGAGGTTAAAAAAGAATTTATAATTGACTCATTCCGGGCGACTCAACCTCCAAACATTTTTCAACTCCGACCGGGACAACTACCTTTTTCCTTTCGTCGTCTTCCCTTTCGCAGGTTTTTCAATGTTCACCACCAGGTTCTGTATCCCGCTCCTGGCGAATTCCCGCTGGTATTTCTGCACAAATGGCGCCTCTTCCCTGAAAAAATCTTCTTCCGTCATCGCCTCGATCTTCTTTTCCCCGAACTTGTTCAGCATATCCCGGTCGGCAAGGTTGTAGATCAGTTTGTCGAGGAACACCGCGTCATCATACTCCTCGATGAGCTCGTTCAAATACTGGATCTCGTTCAGCGTCTCCGGAGTGATCGACTCCGGGGCCTCCATGTCTTGTGCCATGTATTCCGCCAGCCCCATGTTGTCGGCCGCCTGGCTGCATATATAATGTATAAGCTCCACGAATTCACCATTCTCCGATTCGTCACTGTAAGCGTTGGCCATCCAATTACCGAGATACAGCAGTCTGATCAATGTTTCGAATTGGTCCCTATCGAATTCTATCTTCACCTCTTCTCCTTATCAAAATATAGTTTAAAGTTTCATGTTTCAGACAAAAACCAAATATCCCTTCACCGTCTCCTTACTCTTTGCTCTTTAGCGCTCACATCCCGAATCTTAATTTGTCGCATAATTGAAACGGAAACACAATTCCAATGTTGGACCTGTTTGTAGTCATATGATACTACGGGAGAATTGTTGATTGAGCGACAGACAATTTACACGGTATCTAATAGGGTTATAAGAAGCAGGAAGTGTCACAAAATAATCGGGTGGTGCGGAGATGTACGACCATTTGTCGTTGGTGCGGGGTACGAGGACATTTCTCATGGAAATTTTTATCTTTTGCCTGAAACGTGAAGCTTGGAACAGCCCGCGGTATCGCGGGCTTCGAAGTGGCCCATGTACAGAGAATATTTCGGACTGAAGGAAACCCCTTTTTCAATTTCACCGGATCCCCACTATTTCTATATCAGCGAGGGGCACCGCGAGGCCCTGGCCCATCTCATGTATGGCATAAGGATCGACGGGGGCTTCGTGCTTCTCACCGGTGAAGTCGGAACAGGCAAGACGATGATATGCCGCTGCCTCCTGGAACAGGTGCCCGAAAACTGCGAGATCGCCTTTATCCTCAACCCCAAAGTGTCTTCCCTGGAATTTCTTGCAGCGATTTGCGACGAGTTCGGGGTTCCGTACCCCGAGGGCACCGGGAGCATCAAAGAACTTGTGGACAGGCTCAGCGATTTTCTCCTCGGTGTCCACGAAAAAAGGCGAAGGGCCATCCTCATCATCGAAGAGGCGCAAAACCTCACCGTGGAGGTGCTCGAACAGGTACGGCTATTGACCAATCTCGAAACAAGCAAGCGTAAATTACTTCAGATCATCATGCTCGGACAGCCGGAATTGAGAGAAATGCTCGCGAAACCCGAGCTGCGCCAGCTCTCGCAAAGGATTACGGCACGGTACCATCTCGGTCCCCTTTCGAAGAAAGAGATCCCTGGCTACGTGGGCCACCGGCTTTCCGTAGCGGGTTGGGCCCGGGGTGAATTGTTTCCACGGCCGGTCACAAAGACGCTCTGCAGGTTGACAGGGGGGGTGCCGAGGCTTCTCAATATCGTATGTGACAGGGCCCTTCTCGGAACGTATATAGAGGGAAAAGACAGGATTGACAAACAGACCCTCGTCCGTGCAGCAAGGGAGGTTTCCGGCAAGAAAATAGATGCGGGCAAGCAAACGAGGAAGGTCTGTTTCTGGGCGCTCACCGCTTTCTTGCTCAATGTGTCGATAGCCGGGGGAGTGCTGCATCA
>DHQV01000012.1:0-5729 GCA_002408185.1 Deltaproteobacteria bacterium UBA5329 | reverse complement strand
GTGCTGCATCACATGCAAAAGCCGGTTCTCGATCCCCGGGGCCCGTCAAAGGCTGGTCGCACCGTGGAAATGGGTATCGCGGCATCTGCGGAGGGCCAGGCGGCGAGGGAGACCCTTTTTGTCAGGATAAGGGACAGGGTCTACCGGGTACTGTCCGGTGTGTGGCGGACATCACCTAACCCCGCGCCGGCCTGTGAACGGACACAGGCCGGGGACGCGCGCTACCTTGACGGAAGGGGCGACCGCAACGTTGTTACACGGCTTGACGATCAGTTGACATTGTCCGGGGATAGTCAGGCGCCTCGTGACCCTGAAGGGGGTCGCTAACGTGTCATACATTCTCGAAGCCATTAAGAAATTGGAAGAGAAACGCCAGCAGGAGGGAACACCCAATATTCTCACCCTGCAGGCCGGCGGGATCGCGCAGGTACCTAAAAAACGGCTCCTGTGGCCCTATGCGGTAGCGGGAATAATACTGCTGAACGGCGCGGCCCTGTCGCTGCTGTGGACCACCTCCTGGCGGCAGGCCGGACGGCCTCCCTCGGTCCGTACACCGCCCGTACGGGAAAGTGTATCTGCGCCATATCCGGCCGTGTCTGCTGAAAACAAAGAACGGCAACGTGCCGCCGTTAAAAAGGAGGTCCCCTTCTCCACGCAAAAGAAGGCGGGTCAACCCGATGGAGGCCTGCCTGCGGTACCCTTGAACGCAAAAGCGGCCTCGAGATCCCCCGCCGTCGTGTTCCCGCCTGCACCGTCTACAATGTCGGGCAACGCAAGGGCCGAAATGCCTCCGAGAATCAACAAACCGGTTGCACCGGGGGGCAGGGTCAATAATATTCAAGGCCTTCCCGCCGAACTCAAGAGCAGTCTTCCCGACCTGAAAATGACCGTCCACTCATATGATGAACGCTCCGATTCGCGATTTGTGATCATCAACAATAAGAACATGAAGGAAGGGCAGTTCGTCGCTCCCGAATTAAAGCTGGAACGGATCACCCCGGACGGTGCGGTTCTCGGTTACCAGGGGCATCGTTTTTTTCTCGGGATCAATTAAAGTCCCGGGCGGAACTTAAAGGGGGTGCTGCGCATGCAGGGGACCTGGTTAGATAAAGCGCGAGCGCACTATGCGGCAGGTGATTACGACAAAGCCGTGGAAGCCTGCACGGAGGCCCTCAAGGCTGATCCGGACAATGTCCTGGTCCTCACTCGCCGTGGACTGGCATACATCAGGCTTCACAATTTCGATGCGGCGATACAGGATTTCGACAGGGCCATAGAACTGAATACCCGGGATGCCGCCATCTATTTCAACAGGGGAAACGCCCATTATGCCGGCCGCAGCGATTACAGGCAGGCAATAACGGATTACAGCAAGGCCATCGAACTCGATCCGAGGGATACAGCGAGCCATTATAACCGCGGGCTCGCCTATATGAAGACGCACAGCTTCCAGGAGGCGATACATGACTTTGGCAAAGTGATTGCCCTTCACCCGGACCACGTCAACGCCCGCGTCAACCGGGGAGAGGCCTTCAGGAAGATCGGCGCCTACGATCAGGCGATGCGGGATTTCGATATAGCCATAAAACTAGAACCCGAAAATGCAACCGCATACCTGGAACGCGGGAACTTATACGCCCAACTCGGTGACGCCCGGCGGGCAGCAAGGGACCTGCAGACCGGCGAGAGAAAAAAAGTATACGAAGAGCGTCTGCACCACGGCGGCGTGGACGAGATCGAGTGTGGCAACTAGGATGACGAAGGGAAATGATGCAATACGGTCTTTCAGTCAAGTGCGGGCTGATCCCTCAGGTTTGCCAGAGACAGCCCGCATCATTGTGCCCGTAAGCGAAGGGTATCCCGGGGACCTTATTTCTTTGCCGGTTCCGTCGCACCTTTCTTGGGTTCGGGTTTCTTCGGCGCTTCCTTGGCATCTTTCTTAGCCGTGTCCTTAACCTCGATCTTGACGGCCTTCATCGTGTACTCGACGGTGACCTTTGACCCGACCTTCAGGTCCCCCGTCACCTTCGTGGCCGCATCCTTGGCTATTTCCCATTTTTCCTTGCCCTTCTGGACGACTATGGTATCAGCCTTTATTTCCAGGATGGGGCCGGTGACTTGGTACGTGTTTGGGCCTGCGGCATATGCTGCAGTTACGCAGAACATGAAAGCGATCACTACCAGGACAAATTTTTTCATACAAACCTCCTGTCGTAGAATTATACAGCCTTTAACGGCTGCAACAGCCTTCACTTACGTGCTATTTTACCGTTATTGAATCTTTGATCTTGTCAAAGGTCCCCTGCTTGATCCCCTTGACCTTCATGATGTCCTCTTTTGTGTTGTAGGGACGGCCGTCGATAATGGCCTGAGCTTTGACCGGGCCGATTCCCGGCAGCATCTCGATCTGTTCCTTATTTGCCGTATTGATGTTGACCACCTGTCCCGGGGCCAGTTTCGCCGCCGCGGGCGTCTTTTTGGCGGCGGGCTCTGTAGCGGCTTCGGTCTTCTGCGTTGCAGCCGTCTTTCCCGGCGTCGGTGCAACCGTCTTTGCAGGTGCAGGCGCTGTTGTACCGGTCTGCGGTGGGGCCTTGGGCTTGACTGCGGGGGCCGCAGCCGGCGTCTTGCCGACGGTCACGAAAGGTTTGATCTTCTCTATCATCTTCGGGGACAGACCGGCTTTCGAGAGTTCATCGACAGATGCGTACGGCCGGGATTCAATGATCTTCTTCGCAGTCGCGGGGCCCACGCCTTTGATCGCCTCGATCTCTTTCTGCGAAGCGGTGTTCAGGTCAACAGGCGCCTTCTGGGGCTCGGCCGCATAACTCGAGACCGGGCCGGCAACCAGCATGATCGTAAGAAAAAAAGCAAATAAGAATAGAGTCCGCAAACTTCTTCCTTTCATTGGTGAATCCTCCTTTTTAAAATTACTTAGGCAGGCTTGCCCGGTATTGCCGTTCAGACCCCAATGCACCATATAAATACAGGATGTTGCCTTGGGGCAAATATTGCAAGCAAAATATATTTCACGCCCCGGCAGGGGTGCCCATGCCCCGGTCTTGACAACCTCGACAGACTGATTATATTTCTTACGAAACGCGTTCGCAGTAACCTAAAGAGCTCTGAAAATAGTTGGCCAAAGTCGCTTGTTCGGGATTTTACGGCACTGTTCAAGGAGCTTTTTGATTTACAACCGATCATGAAAGGAGGAGCTAAAACCATGTTGTTACTACGAAGACCACATTATTGGCCCGCATCGGGATGGAGAGGCCCGTTCGAAGAATTGGAACGGATGAGAAGGCAGATGGACCTGATGAGTGCTGCTCTTTTCAGGGCCCCCTCAGTCGAGACGGCAGCCGGTGTATTCCCGATGATGAATGTCACCGAGGACGGTGACAACTACTATATACGCGCCGAGCTTCCCGGCATGAAGGCGGATGAGCTGGCCATCACGGTGACGGCCAATTCGATCTCCATCTCGGGAGAAAGAAAGCTCGCCGTTGAAGACGAAAAAGCCCAGTATCATCGAAGAGAAAGAGAAGGGGGGAAGTTCAATCGCATCGTAAGCCTTCCCACCCAGATAGAAACGGAAAAAGTTACGGCGCGCTGTACCGACGGGATCCTTGCGGTCACTCTTCCCAAAGCGGAAAGTGCAAAGCCCAAACGCATTACCGTGAATCTTTCATGAGCATAAAGGAGGGAGATACAATGACAGAAACTGAAAGCAAGGCCCTTCAGGCAAAAGACAAAACGGAAGCGGTCACGCCGGCCGAGCAGACGAGGCCCGGACCCGTATTTACACCGGCGGTCGACATATTTGAAACGGACAAGGAAATCACACTGCTCGCCGATATGCCCGGCATAAAAGGCGAGGATCTGGTCATCGACCTCCATGAGAACGTTCTTACGCTCGACGGCAATGTGGAACCACCCGATGGTCCCGACGAGGTAGATGTGTTCAGGGAATACCGCACAGGAAAATACTACCGCCAGTTCACATTGTCGGAGATCATCGACCAGGCACAGATCAAGGCCGAGCTTCAAGACGGCGTCCTGCGGCTGAAGCTGCCGAAAGTGAAAGCTGCGACACCGCGAAGAATAACGGTCCAGGCCGAATAAAGCCGGAATAAAGAAGGCCCGCGGTTCAAGCGGGCCGTTTCATGTTTCAGGGAAAAGACAAGAGGTATATGCGTCATTGCGGAGTCGAGGAGGCTGTGCTGCAATTCATTAATAGCATCCAGAGCGGATATATTTTCGGTGCCAGCTTGGCACTCTCGCCGTCATCACGGTACTTGGCACCGGAATCGAAGGCGTTGTTGTTATTGAAGAATATCCCGCTTTTCCACGGACTCGCGCTTGAATATCCCCCGATGTCCTGTTCAATTCTTGAAGAGCGTCCTGGAATCCCCGGAATCCGGAATCCTTAACGGAGTGGTTCCCGGGCTGGAATTTAAGGCCGGGAGACCTATCGCTTCGACAGGGCAGAGAAGGGGTTCTTGATCAGAACGCCCTTTATCTTCTGCTTGTCCGACAGGTCTTCGGACAGTATCGTCGATGCGCCTCCATGAATGCCTGAAGCGATGATGAGGGAATCCCAGAAGGAGTACACGTATTTCTGCTGGAGTTCGATGGCATCCAGTATCAAGCTGCCGTTCACGGTAATGACTTTCCACGTCAAGAGGTCTTTTACGATCTCCTTCGCGACAGCGACGTCCATCGGTTTAGAGATCTTCCTCGTGACTGTAACGAAAAACTCCTGCAGGACCTGTGTGCTTACAAGGCCATTGCCCGTGTCCCACAATTCATTGAGAACGTCCTTTGCCGCTGTGTGTTTTTCTCCGGCAGATATGTCATATGAATAGACCAATATGTTCGTGTCGACAAAGAGTTTGTCACCTTTCATACAACTCATCCCGCTTGACAGATATGTTCCCCCCGGTCCCAAGGTCGAAGCCTTTATCCATGAGCGCCGCCTGACGCTTCTTGGCGCGCCGGTATCCCGTCTCCGCCGCCACCTTTTCCTCGAGGGTCTCGCGCAGGTAATCGCTCAAGGACTTGTCGTTCATAACGGCAAGGGTCTTGGCCTTCTTAAGAAGCGCTTTGGGAAGGGACAACGTAACGTTTTGCCTCTCCATATGAACCTCCTCTTTAATGTCACGTAAATATGTGTATCACAGTTATGTGTGAAAATCAAGCAGGACCCCCGGTCCCGCTGACCGTTTCGGGGCGTACCAGTGAGATCATCCGCGGAAAGAGGGTGATATCCGCCGATACCGCCCTGCGTCTTGGCAAGCACTTCAACATTTCCCCGGCAGGAGTCCCCTTCCGTAAGGCGGGGGAGGAATGCCGGCGCCAAACCGTTGCCGTTTGATATTTTCGTGCATTTGCGATATCTTGATTGACAATGATTTCTCGGAGAATGTATCGAAAATATCGTCTATCGATGCGGTAATTCAATCTACCCGGTAGGGGCGGCTTCAATTTTACCGGATACACCCCGAATCACAATATGGCTAACGGGAGGTTTCTAATGGCAATGGGAGGCGTTCAGGCATCACGCACTTTGTTATGCGTGAATCTCAGCCATTTCACAGGATCACGGGCAGTGCAGGGCACAGGCGTACCTGACCTTGTTGAAGCTGCGGCAATTTGCGCTCGAGTGGGCTGTAAAAGCATTGCGGTCCGTTTACGGGAAGACAGGAGTCTCTTGACACTCCCGTCCCCTGAAG
>DHQV01000034.1:24833-25146 GCA_002408185.1 Deltaproteobacteria bacterium UBA5329 | reverse complement strand
TCCGGTGCCGACCTGTCCGGTGCCGACCTCTACCTTGCTGACCTCTACCTTGCCGAGTCCTACCTTGCCGACCTGTCCGGCGCCGACCTGTCCGGTGCAAACCTCACCGGTGCCAACCTCACGGGTGCAAGGCTCTCTCATGCCAACCTCACCCACGCCAGACTCACCTATACCGACCTGTCCGGTGCAAACCTCACCGGTGCCGACCTGACGTGTGCCGACCTGACGTGTGCCAGGCTCCCTCATGCCAACCTCACCGGTGCCCACCTGTCCTTTGCCGATCTCACCTTCGCCGACCTGTCCGGTGCAAACC
>DHQV01000034.1:23555-24704 GCA_002408185.1 Deltaproteobacteria bacterium UBA5329 | reverse complement strand
CAAGGCTCTCTCATGCCAACCTCCGAAGCTAACGTCTTGTATATATTTTGTATTTATCCTGAAATTTGAAACTGGTTTTTGTTGGAGGCGGCACCCGGATTTGAACCGGAGAATAACGGTTTTGCAGACCATTGCCTTACCACTTGGCTATGCCGCCATCAGGCATTTTAACAAACAACCTTCAATAAGGTTATTATGATAAGCCCAAAGTGTATATCATCAAAACAACAATTCGAATGTAGTCCTTCTGATGACAAGAGGATGACAAAAGCAGAAAACTGGATTACGATCGGGGTCCCAGGGTTGTTTCCTTTCTTGACTTGCGTCTTCAGATCCGGTGGAAATGGATCAAAGCGAGTGGTCTTCCATTTTGTTGATTGCGGACGCAGCGCTTGGTGATCCTGGTTCGAAGCGAGAAATCCGCTGCGGTCAGTCCCTGCACGTGTAGTAACAGACACCTGTCGGCATCTCCACGGCATATGGAAAGTATCTCTTTTTCAACCAGAGAGCAAGGTGAACCAGATTGATGAGGACGGGAACTTCAACAAGCGGCCCGATAACTGCTGCGAACGCCTGACCGGAATTAATACCGAAAACAGCGACCGTGACGGCGATAGCCAGCTCAAAGTTATTCGAGGCTGCGGTAAAGGAGAGTGTTGCAGCCTGACCGTAGTGGGCCTTCGCTTTGGCACTCATGAAGAAGGAAACGAGAAACATAATAATGAAGTACATCAATAAGGGAGCAGCTATCCGTACCACATCAACGGGTATTTTGATGATATATTCTCCCTTGAGGGAAAACATAACGAGTATTGTAAAAAGAAGGGCAACGAGCGTTATGGGACTGATCCTGGGAATAAAACGCTGATGGTACCAGTCTTTGTTCTTTACGTTGATCAGGACAAATCTTGTTATAACACCTGCTATAAACGGAATGCCCAGATAGATAAAAACACTTTTCGCGATCTGCCCGATCGTGATGTCCACGACAATTCCTTTAAGCCCGAGCATTGGCGGAAGGATAGTCACAAAAATATAGGCGTAGAGGGAAAAGAATAAAACTTGAAATATCGAATTGAAGGCGACAAGGCCGGCGCAGTATTCAGTGTCTCCTTTCGCGAGATCGTTCCAGACGATGACCATGGCGAT
>DHQV01000034.1:22928-23492 GCA_002408185.1 Deltaproteobacteria bacterium UBA5329 | reverse complement strand
TTCCAGACGATGACCATGGCGATACATCGGGCAAGGCCGATCAGGATGAGACCGATCATATACTCCGGATATCCCCTCAGGAACAGAATGGCGAGGATAAACATGAGAACAGGCCCCACCACCCAATTCTGAACCAGAGAGAGCAGGAGAACTTTCCCGTTCTTGAATACCTCGCCGAGTTCCTCGTACCGAACTTTCGCGAGCGGTGGGTACATCATGAGGATAAGGCCGACCGCGATTGGTATATTTGTGGTCCCGGACTGGAATTGATCCCAGAATTGTACGACACCTGGGGAAAGGTATCCCCAGGCAACACCGGCAAGCATGGCTAAGAAGATCCACAGGGTCAGAAAACGGTCGAGAAAAGAAAGCCTTCGGGCGGTATCATCCATGTTCATACCCGGCAGCAAGGTCCGGACCCCATAACCGCGAACTCTTCCGGCCTTGACGTGATAAAGGCTTCCAATCTTTGTCGATCGCCCACTGCGGCTTCTTCCCTTACCCTTTCGGCGATGGAAAGAAAGAGAAGACGTTTGAACAGGTCGGATTCGTTGAGGCGGTAAT
>DHQV01000034.1:22093-22836 GCA_002408185.1 Deltaproteobacteria bacterium UBA5329 | reverse complement strand
TGAGGCGGTAATACATCCACTTCCCTTCCCGTCTATCTTTGACGAGCCCTGCCTCCTTGAGGGTCTTCAGATGAAAAGAGACCTTCGATTGGGACATATCGACAGCGGCTACGATGTGGCATACGCACAGTTCGCCCCGTTCAAGAAGCTTAACGATCCTTAACCGTGTTTCGTCGGATAATGCCTTGAACACCGAGAGAAGTTCCTTCATTGCTCGCCTCGCATAATATCAATTCTCTTTTATATGTATACATATCATTTGATGTTATGTCAATATGTTATTCGGCCATCATATAAAAATTTATTGATATAACAAATCTTGACAAAAGCAACGGGAAGCCTTATTATAAACACTATGGAACCCTTTCCCACTCTGCAAGTCGTACGTGATGATGCACCCTGCTGAGGCCCCTCAGAGAAGCGGGGCCCGGTAAGGCCTCCTCGTCTCGATCAGTCTTTCGTCATCGGTACCATTACGACCAGTGCCGGCCCTGTCCCCAGGATATCGAAGATATTCAGCCAGGCCGACCGCATGGGTGCGTTCAAGGTGCGATGGGGGATTGGGCGCATGAAATACAGGATTGACGCCGGCCTTTACGCAACAGGCGAACCAACCGCAGAGTCCCCGGTTTTCGTCACAGCAAATTATAAACTGACATTCGATCTGCTCAGAAAGGCTGTCGCGTCGATAGACGGATGGGTCCTCGTGCTCGACACGCTGGGCATCAACGTGTGGTGCGCTG
>DHQV01000034.1:0-21996 GCA_002408185.1 Deltaproteobacteria bacterium UBA5329 | reverse complement strand
GGGCATCAACGTGTGGTGCGCTGCAGGGAAGGGGACCTTCGGGACTGACGAACTGGTTGATCGGATTCAATCGAGCCGTCTCACCGACATTGTGAATCACCGAAAGCTGATACTTCCCCAACTTGCCGGACCGGGAGTTGCAGGCCATGAGGTAAAGAAACGTTCAGGTTTTCAGGTTATTTACGGGCCCGTTAAAGCCGAAGATATACCTGAGTTTCTCGAGAAATGTCTCTATGCAGAAGAACGAATGAGAACAAAGGAATTCGGGTTTCCCGAAAGGTTGGCCCTTGTCCCGATGGAAGTGGTGCCCGCCGTAAAAGCTGGGTTGTTTGCTGCTGCTGCCCTTCTCGTTTTGTGTTTTCTTTTTGCAGGGTTCTCGATATCGGAAGCACTCGGGTACTTTGCAATTCCCGCCGAGGCGATTGTGGCCTCTATACTTGCGGGCGCGGTGCTTGCCCCACTTTTGCTCCCTTGGTTGCCGGGTCGGGCCTTTTCGGTAAAAGGAACAGTGATCGGTATTTTGGCCGCCCTTTTTGTCATTTCCTTTGGTCACGCTTCAAGTCTGCTCGAAAAAACCGTTCTTCTTGTCTCAATTCCAGCCATGTCCGCTTACCTTGCAATGAATTTTACTGGGTCTTCGACTTTCGCTTCGCTTTCGGGTGTAAGAAAGGAGATGCGATTTGCTCTTCCGCTCGAGATTGCCGGCGCGAGTTTAGGGCTCCTTTTGTGGCTCATCGCTCGTTCAGGGAGGTAGAAAATGATGAAACCCATGATCTATCTCAGAGACGTCGTCACCCTGTCCCATAACCCGGAAATATGCAACGGATGTGGCATATGTCTTTCAGTCTGCCCGCGCCAGGTCCTTCGGCGTTCCAATGGAAAGATCGAGATTGTCCTGCGTGACGCCTGTATAGAATGTGGCGCGTGCCAGCGCAATTGCCCCCTGGGGGCAGTGACCGTAAGTGCGGGAGTCGGCTGTGCGAGGGCGATAATCAACCAAATGCTCGGCAGAAAACAAGTCAGTTGCGATACCGACAAAAGCTGGTAAATAAAAACCGGAATCATTATTTTCCGTCAATGGTCCCGGTCAACAAAACCCACAACATTTTATAAACACCCCTAATCGGCATTGCCAAAGGCAATATTAACACTATTAGCAACAAGGAACGCTCGGAAAGCACGGGGTGTGCCCTGAGGCCGTTGTTCGTAAGCTCAATATTTTTCTGTTCATCCTGAAACTTGAAACCTGAAACTGGTTTTTAATGGAGGCGGCATCCGGATTTGAACCGGAGAATAACGGTTTTGCAGACCGTCGCCTTACCACTTGGCTATGCCGCCATATTTGAAGGACCGGGCGACCTGCGCTTCGTGCCCGCGATTACCTTATTATAACAGCGAGCGTTTATGCTCGCTAATAATCTATGGAGCGGGAAACGGGATTTGAACCCGCGACTTCAACCTTGGCAAGGTTGCACTCTACCGCTGAGTTATTCCCGCGCGTGTTGTCTTTTATAATACAAACCCGTCCTGTATGTCAAGACGGAAAAGGAGCGGTAAAACGACTCCGCCCGAGATATGTTCAGTGCATGACACAATGGGTCATGGCGAAGACGACAGGATCTTCATAACCGCTTTGTTCCATCCGTGAGGGCCGATGCCATCAGCCCTTTGAAAATTCTCTCTTTCGAGTTCCGGGTCAAACGAGCCGTCCGGTTTTTGGATCATAACCGGAACATCGACAATCCGCAACATGGGAAGATCAATGGAACTGTCCCCGAGAGCGACAGTAAGTATCCCGGCAAATTCCCTAAGGTATATATCGATAAGGATCGATACCGCCCTGCCCTTGTCGCTTTGGCCGAAAATATGAAAAAAAGCCCCACGGGCCAGGTCAAATCCCTTCGAACGTATGGCATCCGCCATCCTTCCGGTTTCTTCCGCGGTTCCCTCAAAAATGAAAGGCTCATCGAATTCACGTCTGGCGGCTAACATCGCCTGATCTTCCGGCAGTTTCGTCAATAGTGCTATCTCCGGGCCCGACATATCCCCAAAACCCTGCACATCAAATCCGCTATCGCGCAGTTCGACCAAAGCTGCCCGGAGATCCCGGTAGTCCGCACCGAGCCGGATGATCCGGAAACCCTCTTCATTCTCGTCGAAATTGATCGAATCTTCCGTTTCCCGGGAAAAATATCCCCGTGGTATATAAACCGCACCTCCATTCTCGGGAATAAAAGGGCCGGCTATTTCTATTTTTGCCTGGTAATACTCGATCTCCGCCCGCGTTTTGCTTGAACAGATGACGAGGGGGATATCCTGTTCCCGGATACTATGAAGGGCTTCGTTCGCTGCGTGATATGAATAGACGACGTCAAGGAGGGTCCCGTCAAGGTCGGTGAAAATTATGATTTTGCGGGACACCCCTAAAGTACTGCTGAAGCCCTTTTGCAGCCAGCTCTTGTCGACACCATGATCGGTCATGCATATAATATATTACCTCCGGGTGGCATAAGGAAAGTCCGGAATAATGCTGTGTTTTGCTGATGAAATAGAGAATCATATCCACAAGGGGGCGCCACATGTCGGATTTCTACCAGGCCGGCGCGATTGCTACACTGCATAGATTGGGAAAAGACAATATCGAGGAGCTTGAGTCGAGGTTGCTAAAGTATGCGCGGGACAGGCCCATCGCCCTTGTCCTTCCGTCCCTTTCCAGTGAAATTAACGGTGAGGCATTAAGAAAAATAGTAGACGAGCTTAAGAAGGTACAATATATCAAAGACATCATCGTAACGTTAGGACCGGCCTCCGATGCCGAGTTTGCCGCAGCCCGTCAATTCTTTTCGGTCCTGCCTCAAAAGACCTACGTTGTCTGGAATAACGGCAAGAGAATAAGAAAGCTCTATCGCATCATCGAGGCCGAAGACCTGCCGACCGGTATTGAAGGCAAGGGCCGGTCGGTATGGATGGCATACGGGTATGTTCTCGCACGGCGCGAATTCAACACGATAGCCCTGCACGACTGCGATATCATTACATATTCGCGCGATATGCTTGCGCGTCTGTGCTATCCCGTTATGAACCCAAGCCTCGATTACGATTTCTGCAAGGGCTATTACGCCCGGGTAACAGATAAAATGTATGGACGGGTCACAAGGCTTTTGGTGGCCCCTCTTATACGGGCGCTCGAGAACATGATAGGTTTTCATCCACTTCTCGTATTCTTCGACAGTTTCCGCTATATATTGGCCGGTGAATTTTCCATGGATGTCAATCTCGCCAGAGTGAACAAGATACCTGGTGATTGGGGGCTCGAGGTGGGCACCCTGGCCGAAGTGTATAAGAACACGTCTATCAACCGGGTATGCCAAGTCGATCTATCCGAGAATTATGAGCATAAACACCAAGAACTGTCCCCGGAAGATGCGTCAAAAGGACTCAATAAAATGGGTGTTGATATCGCCAAATCGATATTTCGGACCCTTGCTTCCGAAGGAATTGTCTTTTCCGACGGTTTTTTCAAAACGCTTTTCGCCACGTATACACGTACGGCACAGGACGTTCTGAAGCGCTATGAAGATGACGCTTCGATCAACAATCTGCGTTTTGACCGTCACGAAGAGAGCCTTTCAATGGAGACATTTGCAAACGGCATCAAAACCGCCGCTGCAGTGATCACGAAAGATCCCCTCGGTGTTCCTCTCATTGCGAGTTGGGACCGGGTCATTGCAGCGGTGCCCGAGATACTCGACAAGATCCGTGAAGCGGTGGAGGAAGACAACCGAACTTAAGGAGCATCATCCGGGCTTGAAGCCGGGCAAGGAGGCGCTATGCGATTTATGATCCTCATCATCTTTATTTGCATTGTCATTATCGTCGCTATCTTTTCAATACAGAATTCCCAGCCAATTTCGATCTCGATCTTCACCTGGTCATCTCAGACATCGCTTGCTATCATAGTTTTTCTTTCCGTTGCACTCGGATTCGTCATCGGCCTTGTGTCGTCATTCGTGTTCCGCGTATCGAAAAAGGCGAAAACGAGGGTCCGGGAACCGGTCCATAATGCTCGAACAGATTGAACCGATCAGAAAATGAAAGAGAGGAGATATGGAAGAGCGTTTATCCCGAGAAACTCAATGGCCCTTTGAATTCCGGCAGTGTACGACTATCCTGAAAGCAACGGGCATGAAGGCATCAAACCTTAAAGAGCTGAGGCATATTATTTCAATAGTCAGTGACGACTCCATATTCCACCACACGTATCAATATTTCTTGAAAGAGCATATCCTTGAATATACCAATGATTTTGCACACTGGGCGGGAGAAAGCCTCGAAGAGCGCGCCATAGCCGAAGAGCTGTCCAATATAGACCCATATGAGTGCGGCTCGATAGGCGAACTCAGGTCGGCCCTTCTATCCGTCATCGATTCCTGCCTCGCCAGGGTCCCGGGGGACCGCAACACGTTGCCGGGAGACGAGTTCTTTTTTAACGAAACTATAACATATGTCTTCCCTGCAGGGGTTTGGGCCCGCAACCTGGCGGAGTTCCTCATGGCCTTGAAGTTCGTGGACGCCGGAAGCATCTACTATCATTTTTACGAGGCCCGCATGCGTGTCCCCGGCAGCTTCGATGATTTCTCCCTCTGGATGGACCAAGCCCTGAATAAAAAGGAACTGGCCGATAAGGTAAGGGCGATCGATCCTTTCATGCATAGTACGTCCGAGATACGTGCGTATATCTCTGAAATTGTCATGCAGGAAGTAAGCAGGGACATGGAACGAACGGGGGTCAACCTGTGATAGAACGATACTCGGGAATTTCACCGAAAGGAGATCTCATACTCCTCAGAAAACTTGCGGACAGGCTCGCAGACAAGACCTTCCTGCATATCAACTCGACACGGGAAGGGGGAGGGGTTGCAGAGATATTGCAGCGAATGATCCCCATAATGTCCTCACTCGGGATAAAGGCACGGTGGGACGTTATCACGGGCGATGACAGATTCTTCGATATGACCAAAAAAGTCCACAATGCCCTACAGGGCTATCCTGAAACGATCGACGAGGACATGTGGGACCACCACCGCGCGGTCAATGAAACGAACGCAACGTTACTGGACCTTGAGGCGGACGCCACGATCATCCATGACCCCCAGCCTCTCCCGCTCATAAATTTTCGCAAAAATGGAGTATGGATATGGCGCTGCCACATCGATGTTTCGAACCCGCAAAAAGACGTGTTCGGTGAAATTGGAAAATACGTCTCGAAGTTCGATGCTGCGCTCTATTCCGTGTCACGGTTCGCCGGCGGAATGAGCAGGAACGAGTTCATCGTTTCACCCTCAATAGACCCGCTCGCCGAGAAGAACAGGGAATTGGGACGCAACGAGATCGAAGAAACGGCACGGAGGCTCGACATCCCGCTCGACCGGCCCGTCGTTCTCCAGGTTTCCCGTTTTGACAGGTTCAAAGATCCGACCGGTGTCATAATGGCCTACCGGAAGGTGAAGAAATACAATGACTGTGTGCTTGTCCTGGCCGGGAGCCCGGCCACGGACGATCCCGAAGGTGCCGCAGTATTGAACGAGGTCCGCCAATTCGCATCGAACGACCCTGATGTCAGGATCCTTCTTCTGCCGCCTTTCAGCGACAAGGATATTAACGCCCTACAAAGAATAGCGGCCGTTATTCTTCAGAAGTCTCTCAAGGAAGGCTTCGGTCTTACGGTTACCGAAGGCATGTGGAAGGGCAAACCCGTCATCGGGGGAGCGGCGGGGGGTATTCCGCTCCAGATCACCCACGGCGTGACGGGCTTTCTTGTACATTCGATCGAAGGAACCGCATTCAGGATACGGCAGCTTTTAAATAACAGCGATATGGCCGGGAGAATGGGCCAGCAGGCCCGGGAATATGTCCGTCGGCACTTCCTCATAACACGACAGGTACGGGACTATCTCGCCGTATGGTACGCGCTTTCCGAAGGAATGAAAAGCCTCATAGAATTATAATAGGATACTGGGATGCTGCCGGTCGGCATTGCACATATCTCCCACCTGTTTTAGTAATTAAGAATGAATCTATCGGAAGACCCGCGCGCCCGGCTGCCTGTAGGGGCGTTCCCGGATAGGGATGGGACCACGCTCTTTCGCGTATGGGCCCCGTATGCCGATCGGGTACTCGTCAATATCTTTCAGGCCGGTCAGGCCAGGCTCGCCCCACTAAAGGGCTCGTGGCGGGGTTACTTTGAAGCAAGACTCGAGAAGGTAGGCGACGGGGACATCTACCGGTACGTCGTAGACGGCCATGGACTGCCCGACCCGGCATCCCGTTTTCAGCCGCAAGGAGTACACGGGCCCTCCGAGATCGTCGACCATTCACGTTTTCAGTGGAGTGATGACGACTGGCGTGGGATCCCGCTCAAGGAATACATCATATATGAGCTTCATGTCGGTACATTCACCCGGGAGGGGACATTCGAAGCGATCATACAGTGTCTCGGTTATCTCAAGGAACTCGGTATAAATGCCATAGAGATGATGCCGATAAGTCAATTTCCAGGAGGCCGGAACTGGGGGTATGATGGTACATACCCTTTTGCCCCGCAGAATACGTATGGTGGGCCTCATGGTTTGAAATCGCTAGTCGATGCATGCCATTCAAATGGACTGGCCGTTATCCTGGACGTCGTTTACAACCACCTGGGGCCGGAAGGGAATTACCTCAACAGGTTTGGACCGTATTTCACCGACAGGTATCGGACACCATGGGGCGATGCGATGAATTTCGATGGGCCCCTGAGCGATGAGGTCCGGTACTTCTTTATACAGAATGCGCTCGATTGGCTGGTCCATTATCACATCGACGCGCTGAGGCTCGATGCCCTGCAGGGGATATATGACTTCAGTGCCCGGACTTTTCTCGAAGAACTTGCCGAGACCGTTAACAGGGAATGCGCCGCTGGGCCCGAGCCATACCTCATTGCCGAAAGCGACTTGAACGATATCCATGTCATAACTCCCCGGGAGAGCGGCGGCAAAGGGTTAAACGCCCAGTGGAATGATGATTTTCACCATGCCCTCCACTGCCTGCTTACGGGTGAAAGGATCGGATATTACGAGGATTTCGGGACGATAGGCGATATGGAAAAAACGCTGAGCGGGGGGTTCGTCTTTACAGGGCAATTCTCGCAATATCGACGAAGAAGACATGGCAGTCCGTCTAAGCACAGACCATGTCACCAGTTCGTGATCTTTTCTCAAAATCATGACCAGATCGGGAACAGGCCGCTGGGGGAACGTCTAACAGATCTTGTTTCTTTCGACAGACTCCGCATGGCTGCGACCGTGGTCCTCTTGTCCCCCTCGATCCCACTTCTTTTCATGGGTGAGGAATATGGCGAGACTGCCCCCTTTCTCTATTTTGTCAGTCATGAGGATGAGGAGATCATTGAGGCTGTCAGGACGGGAAGGTTGGAGGAATTTGCGTCATTCCCCGACCAATACACGGTGCCGGACCCGCAACTCACCGACACATTCCAGCGATCGAATATAGACAGGGAGCTACGATTCAACGAACCTCACGCCCGCCTTTTCGCATTTTACCAGCATCTTTTGAAATTGAGAAAGTCTTTACGGCCCTTTGACCTTGAGGTAAACTGGCCGCACGTGCAATCGTGGGAAAATAAAAGAGCCTTGTGTGTTACAATATCGCTGCCCACAGGCGGATTGGCCTGCCTTTACAATTTCGGGACCGAAGAGATTCTTATCACGCCTGACCTGGAAGATGGCCCCTGGGTTTCAGTAGTTGACACACTCTCGCCGCAATGGGGAGGTCGAGGAGAAATAGCGCTGTCGCGGATCGATGCATATACCGCCGGGATCTCTCTCGGCCCTTTTAACGCTGTTGCATATCACAGGGGGAACTAGTGGAACGTTATATATGCATACACTGCCACTTTTATCAGCCTCCGCGCGAAAACCCGTGGCTGGAATCGATTGAGGTCCAGGATTCGGCGTCCCCGTACCATGACTGGAACGAACGTATCACAGCCGAGTGCTACGGCCCGAATTCCGCATCTCGGATCGTAAATGCCGACAGACATGTCATTGATATTGTCAACAATTACTCCAGGATCAGCTTTAATTTCGGCCCCACCCTGCTTTCCTGGATGGCAGACAGGTCAAAGGGTGTCTACGACGCGATCATCGAGGCCGACAGGCGCAGCGTCGAAGAGTGCTCAGGGCATGGGAACGCCATCGCACAGGTATATAATCATGTGATTATGCCTCTTGCGAACACACGCGACAAGATCACCCAAGTCCGCTGGGGTATACAGGATTTTTGCTTCCGATTCGGACGCTTTCCCGAGGGAATGTGGCTCGCAGAAGCGGCGGTAGATCACGAAACCCTTGAATGCCTGGCCCGCGAAGGGATTAAATTTACCATCCTAGCTCCACACCAGGCCAAGGCCTTCAAGAAAATCGACGACGAAGACTGGCGGGATACAACGGGGGGAACCATCGACCCTACCCGCCCTTACGTCTGCCGTCTTCCATCGGGTGCACAGATTGTGCTTTTCTTTTACGATGGGCCCGTATCGGGGGGGATAGCCTTCGGCAACGTTTTGAGCTCGGGGGAACATCTTGCAGACAGGCTGGTCCAAGGTTTTTCGGATACAAGGGACTGGCCTCAACTGATGCATGTCGCGACGGACGGTGAAACATACGGTCATCATAAACGGTTTGGCGATATGGCGCTTGCGTACGCATTGAAACACATCGAGGAAGATAAACTGGCGACGCTTACCAATTACGCCGAGTACTTGGAAAAGAATCCCCCGGACCATGAGGTGGAGATCTACGAGAACACTTCCTGGAGCTGCGTGCACGGGATCGAGCGGTGGCGCCGCGATTGCGGCTGCAATTCGGGCGGGCCTTGGGGATGGAACCAGGGGTGGAGAGCCCCGCTTAAGGGTGCACTTGACTGGCTCCGGGACGAATTCGCCGAAAAATACGTCGAATATGCCTCCCAGTATCTCAAAGATCCGTGGTTGGCCCGCGATCATTACATAGATGTTATCCTCGACCGGAGAGAGACGAACGTGGATGATTTCTTCGACCGTGAAGGCAAGAGGACATTATCGAGTGCGGAGCGGGTACTAGTACTGAAGCTTCTCGAGGCCCAGCGTCATTGCATGCTCATGTTCACGAGCTGCGGCTGGTTCTTCGACGATCTTTCGGGCATCGAAACCGTGCAGGTCATCAAATATGCCGGACGGGCCATTCAACTTATGTCGGAGGTCTACAGGAACGGAGAGGAGACCGAAGAAAAATTTCAAGAGTTGCTCGGCAGAGCAAAAAGCAATATTCCCGAGTATGGGAACGGCGCCGACATTTACGAAAAATGGGTGGCACCAGCGTCAATAGACCTCAAGCATGTCGCGATACATTATGCCATAACGTCGGTTATCGAGGACTTTGGCGACAGGGCCCGGATATTCGCCTTCACCGTGGAACGCAAAGACCATATGAAGGTACCGACAGGAACGAACACACTTATCATCGGAAACGCCATTGTCATCTCAGAGATAACCGGTGGGCAGGAACGCGTATCCTTTTCCGTCCTGCACCTCGGAGGCCACATTTTTATCGGCGGTGCGCGAACATATGCCAGCGATGAGGCGTATAAAACCATGAAGGCGGAAATGTCGAAGGTTTTCGAAAAGGGTGATATTGCGTGGATCGTCCGCACAATGGACCTTCATTTCGGCATGCACAGTTATTCCCTGCAGCACCTTTTCCGCGACACCCAGCATAAGATCCTCGGCCTTGTCGTCAAAGAGATGCTCGAAAAACAGGATGCTATTTACCGGAGCCTGTTCGAATCTCAGCAGGTCCTGATCAATGTCCTCTCTGAAATGGGAATGCCGGTTCCCTTCGTTTTCAGGGCGGCCGCGGAATATACCCTCAATCTCGACCTGAAAAAAGCATTCAGCCAGGAAAAAATAGACCTCGAACAGGTCAGAGCCATAGTCAATCAGGTTGAGAAAGCACATTTATCGTATGATGCCGAGGTTGAACGTGTGATCAGGAAAAGGCTTGAAGCGGAAGTGGCGGAGCTCTACGAGGACCCCGTCAACATATCCCTTATGCAGAAGGTCAAAGAAACGATGGACGCAGCGCGTTCCGTTCCCGTTACCAAAAACCTCTGGAACGTCCAGAATATCTATTTTCATATGATGAAAACTGTCTATCCCGACCTTATCAAGATAGGCCAGGAGACCGAGAATGGGGTGGCATACTGGATAGAAACATTCCGCGCGCTGGGACAGGCATTCGAATTTGACTATGACCCTATTGCAAAGCATCAAAGGAAATAGGCATGGAAAAGCCCGTCTTTAGGAATCTCCGGATACCCCTTTCGACATACCGGGTCCAGATGGGCCATAATTTCCGTTTCACGCACGCTGCTGCGATCGTCCCGTATTTAAGCGACCTCGGTATAACCGACCTCTACACATCGCCGTATTTTACGGCCCGCCCCGGCAGTCTTCACGGGTACGACATTACCGACCCGACACGGCTCAATCCCGAGACAGGAACACCTGAGGAATACGAGCTTCTCACGAATACCCTGAAACAATACGATATCGGCCAGGTCCTCGATATCGTCCCCAACCACATGTGCATAAACCACAACAACAAGTACTGGATGGACCTTCTCGAAAACGGGCCTGCAGCGACCTGTAGCAGTTTTTTCGATATTGACTGGGCCCCGGTCAAAAAAGAGCTGCGTGACAAGGTACTTCTGCCTTTTCTCGGTGAACAGTATGGGACCGCACTCGAAAATAAAGACATACAGGTCTTCTTCGAAAATGGTTCTTTTTTTATCCGCGTATATGAGAACAGGTTCCCCATACTTCCCGAGACATATGGCGACATCCTCTCTTTCAGGACAGAAGAGCTCGGAAGATCGACAGACGCCACGGACGATAGCCGCAATGAATTGATGAGCATCATCACATCGGCGGGAAAACTGCCGACATGTCTCGAAACGGACCCGCTCAAGGTCGAGGAGAGGTACAGGGAAAAAGAGATAATAAAGAAACGATTAAATGATATATACACGAATGACCCTGCGGTCCGTGAATTTATCGACAGGAATGTCACGATCTTCAACGGAACCGCCGGGCAGCCCAAAAGCTTCGACCTCCTTGACGAACTGCTGGCAAAACAGGTCTATCGGCTCTCGTACTGGCAGGTTGCAACCGAAGAGATAAATTACCGCAGGTTCTTTGATATTAACAACCTTGCAGCGATCAGGGTTGAAAATCCTGACGTTTTTGAAGAAACCCATCGCTTGGTTTTCGAACTCGTCGAACAGGGAAAAGTGACGGGCTTGAGGGTGGATCATCCTGACGGCCTGTATAACCCATCTGAGTATTTTGACCGGCTCCAGCGGCGGTGTTTTCAGATCGCGATGAAGTCCCACCTGGAGGAAGTAAAGGGGGATGTCAACCTGCCCTACGACGAGAGATATATCGAGTCAGCCATAACCGAGCGGTACGAAGAAGCCCTGCAGGTGCAGAAACACTTCAAGCCTTTTTACATCGTAGCCGAAAAAATACTCGGAAAAGGCGAGATCATGCCCGTCGAGTGGCCGCTCTTCAGCACGACAGGCTATGTCTTCCTGAACTCGTTGACAGGAATCTTTGTCGATGGCCAGAACGCAAAGACATTTGACACGCTGTACCGCAGATTTACCCGAGTCCAATCGGATTTTCAGGATGTGCTCTACAGGAACAAAAAACTCGTAATGGAAGTGGCCATGTCGAGCGAGGTCAATACGCTCGGCCATCGGCTAAACATGATAACGGAACAGAACCGCCTGACACGTGATTTCACGCTCAACAGCCTGACAAAGGCCATCACCGAGGTCATTGCCTGCTTCCCCGTTTACAGGACCTACGTTAACGGACCGTATGTCAGAGAGCGCGACAGGCATTATATCGAGCTTGCCGTATCGCGGGCGATCCGAAGGAACCCGGTCATGAATGAATCCATTTTCCTGTTTATGAAAAATGTTCTCCTCCTCGGCTTTTATCCCGATATGACCGAGGATGAAAAGTCATCATGGCTCAACTTCACGATGACATTCCAACAGATAACGGGCCCGGTCATGGCAAAGGGTGTGGAGGATACGGCTTTCTATGTCTACAACAGGCTTGTGTCCTTGAATGAGGTCGGAGGGAACCCGGACAGGTTCGGGACGCTCGTCGATACTTTCCATGGACAGAATATCGAAAGACTCAAGAACTGGCCATTTGCCCTTATCGCCTCCTCAACACATGATACAAAGCGGAGCGAAGATGTCAGGGCCCGGATCAGCGTCCTGTCTGAAATACCCGGCGAATGGCGCGAGCATATCGTTCTCTGGGCAAAGACCAACAGGAAAAAGAAGATCCTCGTTAACAACCGGCAGGTGCCTGACCGCAATGAAGAATACCTGCTCTATCAGACGCTTATAGGGACGTGGCCACTCGGAGAAACAACGGACGAGGAGTATGAAGCGTACAAGGCCCGGATAAAGATGTATATGAGTAAAGCCGTCAAAGAGGCCAAGGTCAATACGAGTTGGATCAATCCGGACCTGATGTACGAGGAGGCATTGAACGCCTTTATAGACTCGGCTCTCGATCGGTCGAGGCCAGACGCATTCCTCGATGATTTCCTGCCTTTTCAGAAGAGTATCGCGGTATGCGGTATGTATAACTCGGCTTCCCAGACGCTTCTCAAAATATGCTCGCCGGGCGTGCCCGATTTCTACCAAGGAACGGAACTGTGGAATTTCAGTCTCGTCGATCCCGACAACAGGAAGCCGGTAGATTACGGACTGCGCATCCGGATGCTTGCCGGAATCAAGGATGATCTTGAAAGGAAAGACCACGCTGAATTTGCCAGAGAATTGACAAACTCGATGGAAGACGGCAGAATTAAATTATATATAACGCACAGGGCCCTTAAGCTTCGTAAAGAACTACGGGAGGTCTTTGAAAAGGGTGAATACATACCACTTGAGGCGGCAGGGGCCCGGTCAGGAAACATCGTAGCGTTTGCGCGCCGTCTTCATACTTCAATGATCGTGGTAGCCGTTCCGAGGTTCCTTGCGAAAATATTCTTATTGCCGGATTCACGGTTCGATGGTATATGGGAAGATACAACGATAATATTGCCTGCAGCGACTGGCGAAGGAGTCTTCAGAAATATTTTTAGCGGTGAAGAGCTGATGGTACAGGGGCCCGTACTTTTATGTTCGGAGATTTTTCGTAATTTCCCTGTCACTCTTCTTCAAAAGACATCATGAACGATCGACAAAGGAGTTAGTTCATAATGGCACAGGTACTTGCAATGATTCTCGCGGGCGGCCGGGTCGGAGAACTGGATGTGCTGACCTTTTTTCGGCCCAAGTCCGTAGTTCCCTACGGAGGATTGTACCGTATCATCGATTTTCCGATGAGCAACCTCATGCATTCAGATATTGAGAACGTTGGAATCTTGTCGCAATACAGGCCTTTCGAGCTGATAAGCCATATCGCGAACGGAGAGCCGTGGGATATGATGGGCAGGCAGCGGCGCGCTGTTATATTACCCCCCTTTCAGGGGCGGGGTTCGTCAGACTGGTACAAAGGGACTGCCGATGCCGTGTACCAGAACATTGATTTTATCAGGCTCAACGATCCTGAGATCGTGATCGTCCTGTCAGGGGACCATATCTACCGCATGGACTATCGCAAGCTTATTGAATTTCACATAGAGAAAAAAGCCGACTTCACTGTCGCTTTTACCCGCGTGTCCCCGCAGGGTTCCTCGCGTTTTGGCCTCGCATCCATCGAAGATGAGGATTCACGCGGTGGACGCGTAACCGAGTACAAGGAAAAACCCAAGAGCTCCAACCTTGAATGGGCTTCTCTGACCATCTATGTTTTCAAAACAGATCTTCTTATCTCGGCGCTCACGGATAACGCGACAAACACATCCCACGAGTTTGGAAAGGACATTATACCCATGCTCCTTAAAAAACATCGGGTTTACGGGTACAAGCACACCGGGTACTGGGGATACACACGGACGATCGACGAATACTACCATACAAGCATGGATATTCTCGGTTGCAGGCCGAAAGTGGATATCCGCTCGTGGGAACTCAGGACCAATATGGCCAACGACAGCATCCGTGATCGTAAACCGGCCTTTGTAGGTCCCTCGGCCGAGATCGAAGATTCCTTTTTTTACTGCGGGTGTTCCATAGAAGGGACAGTCAAGCGCTCCATTCTTTTCCCAGGGGTTTCCGTTGAAAAAGGGGCTGTCGTCGAAGATTCCATACTCTTTTTCGATTCCACCGTCAAGGCCGGTGCGCGGGTCATGCGCACCATTACCGACAGCGCATGCACCGTTTCCGCACATGCCGACATAGGTGATCCGGCTGATAAATTGACAGTTATCGGCATGGATACCATGGTGCCTGAAAATATCCGTATCGAGGGCGGGGTAAGCGTGCATCCCAAGCTCAAGGCCACGGCTTTCCAAAAGACCAGGTACGTGGCGGGGGAGGTGATACAATGAGAAACCTTGCGGCAATACTCCTCGCAGGCGGTGTCGGAAGCCGGCTCAATATTCTCGTCCGCCACAGGGCGAAACCGGCAGTGCCGTTTGGCGGCATATACCGCATAATCGATTTCACCTTGAGCAATATCGGGAATTCGAGTATGACGAGCGTTGCAGTGCTCACCCAGTACAAGCCCCTGTCTTTGATGGACCACATAGGGGACGGCTCGTCATGGGACATGTCAGGCAGGTCCCGAAGTGTCAAGATATTCCCGCCGAAGACAGGCGAAGCGGACTGGGACTGGTACAGGGGAACAGCGGATGCGGTAAGGCAAAACATCGCGTTCGTCAATTCGGCTACAAGCGACGAGATCATGATCCTTTCCGGAGATCATGTTTACCGCATGGATTACCGCGACATGGTTTCCTTCCACCGTAAAAAAGGGGCACGGGTCACTATCGCAACGATCCCCGTCGCATGGGAAGAAACGCATCAATTCGGAACGGCCGTGATCGACGATAGCAGCAGGATTGTCGAATGGGAGGAAAAATCCCCCAGGGCCAAATCGAATCTCGCGTCGATGGGAATATATGTTTTCGATCGGAAATACCTAATTGCGCTCCTGACGGAATCAAAGGAAGACGATTTCGGCCACCATATAATTCCCAGGGCGCTGGAGGAAAAGGTGGTCTACGCCTATCCTTTCGATGGTTACTGGCGCGATGTCGGTACCATCCAGGCATATTGGGATGCAAATATGGATATCCTTGATTCCTCATCGGGAATAAATCCAGGCTCATGGCGGATCATGACGAATATCAACGCGGGAGGTCCGCTCTACGACAGGCCTCCCGTCTCCGTCGCCGGGCGGGCCCATATTAAACGGTCGATCGTATCGCCCGGCTGCACCATCGAAGGCCGGGTCGAAAATTCCGTACTGTCCCCCGGGGTAGTTGTAAAGGCGGGCGCTTCCGTACGAAATTCGATCATCATGCACGACTGTATTATCGGAGAAGGGGCGCAACTCGAACGCACGATAGTTGATAAAGAAGTGCTTGTCGGGACACGGGCAATGATCGGTATCGGCGATCCCGGCATCGCCAACGCCGAGCATCCGAAACATCTTTATTCCGGGCTGACCGTCATCGGCAAGAGAACGGTCATCCCCGACGGGATCAGCATCGGGACCAACTGCATCATCGATCCAATGCTCCATGCACCTGTCTTCCCGACAGAGGTAAAAAGCGGTACGTCGGTCACATGTTCCAAACCATAGATGGCAACGGGCCGAGATCAGCACTCAAAAGACAGGATGTTCAGACCAAACTGTCACGCATCGGCAAAGCGGATATTCTTGTCGGGATACCCAGCTTCAATAATGCGCATTCTATAGGTCATGTTGTCCGGGCGGTACAGGCGGGCCTCGCAAAATATTTCCCGGACAAGAAGACCATACTTGTCAATTCTGACGGCGGGTCGACAGATGGAACAATGGATGTTGTCCATCAGACGACCATCGATGATTTCAGGTCAATCCTTGTTTCCCATCGCATTGAATCTTTTTCGAAGATAGCCATCCCGTACCATGGTATACCCGGCAAGGGGAGTGCCTTCAGGACGATCTTCGAGATAGCACGCGCCCTTGACGTCAAGGCATGTGCAGTCGTCGATTCGGATTTGAGGAGTATTACGCCCGAATGGATAGAACTTCTCATCAAGCCCGTGATCGGGGACGGATACGATTATGTGGCGCCTCTATATCATCGTCACAAATATGACGGGACAATAACGAACAGCATCGTTTATCCTTTGACGCGAACGTTATACGGGAAGGATGTGCGTCAGCCCATAGGCGGTGATTTCGGTTTTTCCGGAAGACTGGCAGCCTTTTACCTGACAAAAAATGTATGGGAATCGGATGTAGCCCGGTACGGCATCGATATCTGGATGACAACAACGGCCATTGCCAACAATTTCCAGATCTGTCAGGCTTTTCTCGGCGCCAAGATACACGATGCAAAAGATCCGGGAGCTGACCTGAGCGCCATGCTCTTCCAGGTTGTCGGGGCCACATTCGACCTGATGGAGGAATATCCCCAGACATGGAAACGCGTTGTGTCAACGGAGCATGTGCCCGTTTTCGGCTTCACCTACGAGGTCGGCCTTGAACCCGTAAACGTCAACATTCAGAGAATGCTCGAAAAATTTCGGCTTGGCGCCCGCGAGTTGGGCCCGATCTGGGAATATATCCTCTCCCGGGATACCATGGACTTTTTGACAGGGCTCGCAGATGCGCCAAAAGAAGATTTTCATATGCCCGACAGGATATGGGCCGACATCATATACAGTTTCGCGCTTGCCGCACATCACAAGGTGATTAACAAAGAACATCTTCTCAAATCCCTCACTCCTCTGTACATCGGGCGTACCGCGTCTTTCGTCATCGAGACACGGGAAGCGAGCGGTCAGGAAGTGGAAGATAAGATCAATAAACTCTGCGAAGAATACGAGCGGCTCAAACCATCTTTTATAGAGCGATGGCAATAAAAGTCAGGGGGCTTGACATGAACTTTATCCAAAGGATACTGATCGAACCTTTAGAAAGATTCTACGAACAGTTTTTGACATTTATTCCGAACCTCCTTACATCGATCGCTCTTCTCATCATTGGCGTCGTTCTCGGGTCTATACTACGGCTGATCTTCTTAAAAATATTCAGGGCCATCAATCTCGATAAGATAGCCCAGCGCATCGGTCTATTCGAAATGTTCGCCCGGAAAGGTGCGCGGGGCTCACTTTCGGCTTTTATAGCGCGGCTTATCGGGTGGATCGCTATTTTTATATTTGCGGCGATTGCGGTCCAGTCGTTGAGAATACCGAGCATCGAAAATCTCATTGAACGCTTCTTCCTTTATCTTCCCAATGTCTTTACCGCCCTGGTGATCCTTGCTTTCGGCTATATTTTCAGCAACTTTCTTGGACGGGCCGCCCTGATCGCATCGGTCAATGCCGGGATACGAAGGGCAGGAATGGTCGGCAGGTTCGTCAAACTCGTTGTCTTTATCCTTTCGGCAACCATGGCGATGGAACAGCTCGGCATAGGGCGGGACACGGTCCTCATTGCGTTCGCCATCGTTTTTGGAGGTATCGTCCTCGCGCTTGCCATTGCATTTGGTTTCGGGGGCAGGGACATAGCCCGGGATTATCTGCAACGGAACGTAAACCATCCAAAAGAACAGGAAAAGGATATCGAGGATCACATAAATCCTTTATAGATATCTCCCTCACAACAAGTACGATATGATATCCGGATCGAGGCCTTGACAGCGTGCGCTGTTTCTGTTTTTATTGAAAAACCAGTATGCGGGAAGGACAGGCACAATGATCGAGTTCAAGACCATCGGATCGGCGAGCACTTTTCTCGACCCCAGGCGGGGCTTTTCACCAACTACGGTCGATTTCCAGGTGAGGATCGATCCCCTGACGGGGAGGACGTGCCATTTCTCGCATTTCGGGGCACTGAAGGCGCAAAAACTCGATCTTCCTGGGTATGAAAGGCCGGAAGTAAAAGGCTTTTGCCCATTCTGCGCTGATAAGCGTGACAGGGCGACCCCGAAATTCATGCCGGATATAATTCCCGAAGGCCGTCAAATGCGCGGGGAGGCGTGCCTTATCCCTAACCTCTTCCCATACGATATTCACAGCGGCGTCGTCGTCATGACGGACGATCACGTCGTCGGTCTTTCGGGACTGACGGAGGGGTGCCTTGCGGATTCGTTTTCCCTCGGTATAGATTTCCTGCAGAGAATAAATTCGCTCGACCTCGCTTTGCCATACCATCTCATGACCTGGAATTATATGCCGCCGTCAGGCGGAGGCCTCGTTCATCCGCACCAGCAATATTTCGCAACTCGATACCCCGGCAATCAATTCATGGACGAATTGTCGGGATCGGAACGTTTTTTTACCGCTCGTGGCCAAAACTACTGGCACACTCTTATCGAAACCGAGGTATCGGGCAATAAACGGTATATAGGAACGGTCGGTAAAACGCACTGGATCGCCCCGTTCGTTTCGTTGGGGCTCTTGGGAGAGATCATGTGCATTTTTCCCAACGTCTTCTCCATCCGGGATTTCCGCGAGGAGCATATCGATGACCTTATATCAGGGCTCGGAAGGGTTTTTAGGTTTTATGAAGCGGAAGGGATCTATAGTTTCAACGCATCGCTTTCATTCGGTCCCAAAAACCAGGAACATTTCAATTGCTTTCTCAGGATCGTGCCGAGAACATTTCTCAACTTGCGCGATTTTGCACCTGATTTCAATTTTTTTCAGGCCGTCCTGTCCGAACCTGTCTGCATAGTGCTGCCTGAAGATCTCTGCAGGGACATAAAACCTTATTTCGTATAAAGAACTTTTTGCCTTGCTTCGTTTATACACTATGATATAGTGTCATAAATATGAACATGAAAGACCTCGTAACGAGGAACCGCAGTTACCGGCGATTCCAGGAAAGCGAGCAGATCTCGACCGAACGGCTTAAAGGTCTCGTCGAGCTTGCACGGCTGTCGGCGTCAGCGGCCAATCTCCAACCTTTAAAATTTATGCTGTCGAACGATGACCTGCGCAACGGGGCTATCTTTTCATGCCTTCGGTGGGAAAGTTTTATAAAAGGTTTTCCGGCGCCGGCCAAGGGCAGACGGCCAGCCGCATACATACTGGTCTTGGGTGATACATCGATCACCAGGGACTTTTCATGCAACCATGGTATAGCGGCGCAAAGTATTCTGCTCGGCGCCGTGGAGATGGGTTTTGGTGGTTATATACTGACCGACATCGATCGACCGGCGCTTGCCGGGTTCCTCCGAATACCCGATCGTTATGAGATCTTATTGGTCATCGCATTGGGCTTGCCCCGCGAACGCGTCGTGATAACCGAAGCAGTTAATGAAGAGATCACGTACTGGCGGGACATTAACAAGGTCCACCATGTCCCGAAACGCACTTTGAAAGAGATCGTCTTGAATCTCTAAAGGCACGAGCTGTCATGACCGTACTCGAACTTGTCACAAAGACCCGAAGCTGCAGGCGATTTTACGAGAAAGAGCCGATCGGCACCGATCAACTCAAGGCACTCGTAGACCTCGCCCGGCTGTCCCCCTCGGCCGGAAACCTTCAGCCGCTCAAATATATCATTTCCAATAACGCCGGCAAAAACTTAGGGATATTCTCCTGCCTCGCGTGGGCTGGTTCCCTGAAAGACTGGCCAGGGCCCGTGGAGGGAGAGCGGCCCGCCGGATATATAATCATCGTGGGCGACAGACAGTTAGCGACAGATTTTGGTTGCGAGCACGGAATCGCCGCGCAGAGCATAGCGCTCGGAACAACGGAAATGGGCTTCGGGTGCTGTATGATCGGAAGCATCAAGAAAGACCGCCTCGCCGCACTTTTAAGGATACCCCCGCGCTACGATGTGCTTCTCGTCGTTGCGCTCGGCAAACCGAAAGAGAAGATCGTCCTCGAAGAAATAAAAGGCAGCGACATCAAGTACTGGCGCGATGAGAATGAGGTGCACCATGTCCCAAAGCGCACCCTCGAGGAACTGATCTTCGAACCTTAAAGATCATAAGTGATGTGAACAGTCCTAAGTAGTAAGTAGTTATAAAAGTAAGATCCTGAAAAAGTAATAAATGTCGTTTGTCCGTTCTGACCGGGTATTCTTTGCTTTTGGATCAGTATGCTTTTTTAGCCTCACGACTCACAATCTAATGTTTTTGACAATCACCTTGATGGAGAGCTACATTACTTCATGCGGAGGTAGGAATTATGAAGATACGTATCATCACAGGAAAGGTCACGGTGGAAGCCGAGCTGTTCGATACCCGATGCGCGCAGGCCATAGCAAAAATATTGCCGATAAATGCGTCGCCGAACGAATGGGGGGATGAGTTCTATTTTTCCGTGGACGTAAAGGCATCTCTTGATGAAACAGCGACGCGCAGTGTCAAGACCGGAGACATCGGATACTGGCCTCCCGGGAATGCCATTGCGATCTTCTTCGGCCCCACACCGCTTTCCCACGGCCCTGATCCAGTCCCGGCGAGCGCTGTCAACCTGGTCGGCAGGACAATGGACGACGCAACCGTCTTACGGCGGGCAAGGGGAGCTTCAACGATCAGGATAGAAGCGGCTTGAAAGACCAATGGCTAATGACGAAATAAAAAGCATATCTATGAGGGACGTGGTACGGCCGCTCGTTGCCACGTTCGCGACGTCGCTCGGGCAGAAGAGCCGGATGCATAGTGTCATTGTCAAAGTTCAGCTGAGGGACGGTTCGGAAGGATCGGGAGAATGTCCGACGAGTTTTGCGGTACCGAATGAAAATGCTCAGGTGATACGTGGAATGATCGAGGGCATCAAACCAGGCCTTGCGGGGAGAAGCATTGCGGAATACGCAGACATAACGGCAAGGCTGCGCAAGGAATACCAACTGATGCCGATTACCGTGTCCGGTATCGAGACAGCATTATGGCGGGCCTGGCTTATGTCCTCGGGCAAGGATGAATGGAAGTGGTTTGGCGGGGATTCTCACATCATAGAGACAGATATTACTGTTCCCGTCACCCGTGACGAGGCATTTATCTCTCGCTGGGTCGGCCGGGCAGCGGAAAAAGGCTTCCGTGCCTATAAGATCAAGGTGAACGGAAATCGCGAGAATGACATCCAGCTTATCGATCGCGTGTCTGCAATACTACAGGATACCGGGGTTGAATTTACCTTGCGGCTCGATGGTAACCAGGCCTTCTCCGTCCAAAGCTGTCTCTGGCTTTGTGATCACGTAAACCGGAAAAGGTATCCGGTCGAGCTGTTCGAACAACCCTTAAAAAAGGATGATCACCGCGGCCTTAAAAGGCTAGCCGGGCTTTCCCCTCTCCCCATTATCCTTGACGAAACGGTCTTTTCACGCCACGATATGGAAACCGTCATCAACGAAGGCCTGGGGCACGGCGTCAATATCAAGATAGCAAAAACCGGGATTACTCAATCGCTGGCCATCGCCGACCTCGCAAAGCGAGGTGGTCTGAAGCTTATGGCGGGCTGTATGATCGAAACAATGACCGGTCTGTCGGCAGGCATACTCATGGCCATGGGAGGGGCTGCCTTTGACTATATCGACCTCGATTCCATTCATTATCTTCATCATAAGAACCGCTATGGACGCATCAGTGTAAATGGGGCGCATTACAGCATCGATCCATAGCCTGTTCCTGAAAATATCGTCCAGTTCCAAAATTTTGCAGATGGGACCTTCAGCATGGCACATGCATTAAAAACCGTAAGTAGTGAGCCTCAAGGTGTAAAAAGGCAGAGCCGGTCCAATAAATTCGCACA
>DHQV01000068.1 GCA_002408185.1 Deltaproteobacteria bacterium UBA5329 | reverse complement strand
TCCGCACAAAGATTGGCATATTTGTCCAATATAATAAAAACAGGTAGACAGGTCTTCGAGCGCCATTAAAAACTCGACTATGTCAAGAGAATTTGCTCCAGGGTCGTCGATAAATTTCGCCTTCGGTACTACTTCGGTAGGGTTGACACCTAACTGGTCGACAATGATCTGTGTAACTTTTTCCATAATTGACATTGAACCACCTCCATCATAAGTAAGTACTGACATGTTACACAACGTTGTACCACCTCATACGACCTACTACAATACAGGTAAGATTCGAGGAAAATAGAGGTATAAAACTAGTATATATGGGTCGCGTGCGGCGATTCTTCCAACGCAGGGGCTATATAAACTTTTTAAAGACTTGCGTGATATGCGGGTACATTGAAGTAATGGTCGCAATCCTTCTTTTTCCGTAAGCCCATCTGACGCGCTTGTGAAGCAGTAAACGAAACGAGGGATCGTCCGATTCCTGATGTTCTCTTATTTTCCGATTATATGAATTTTTCTCCTGATCACCAGGGACGAACCCTCCAAAAGAAGAAAAAAGATCAAATAGAAGCAAACTGGCAGGCCCAAAAAGTCTTCTTTCATTTTATCGGCAAATAAAAACAGAAACGACCTTATTCCTCCAACACCCAAATAGTGGAAGGGTATTTTGAAACAATATATGGAATGGATCTGCGAATACTTTATTAAGCCGTCGTTTAATTCGTTGTTATCGCCGAGTGTTACAACTCCTTCCCCTGACACCTCGATAATGCGATGCTGAACACTGATGATGTCATTTCCCTCTTCATCCCAAAATCTCACGATCATACCTTTTTTCAATACGTCTTTTTCCGCCTTATAAGGGCGGCTAATGACGAGATCCCCTTCCAGAATGACAGGAACCATGCTTTCTCCGCTGACAAACGAGAGAGAGGCGTTGGGTAAAAAGGGATTGACAAGAGGCAATAAGCACAGAGCGAAACAAAAACCCAAATAGAGAAGAAAGCCTTTAATACTTTTTATCAATAATTGCTTCAAAACATGCAACTCCTCAGCAGTCTCCCGCTTGCGTTCCCGGCAATATTACAACATTCGCCATATATCTATAACGATAATAAGCGTAACGTGGAATGTCTGTCGCCAAATGCACAATTATTATGTCGCACTTTTAGATACAGGCACATTGTGCCATCTTCATGGTATACTTATGGGGAATTACACGCGATCACGTTTTTGGAGGTTGGAAATGCCCGGAACTGAATATGAATGTAAGGATTGCGGCCGCGCCTTCTTGGTTTATGAAGAGAAGAGGATTCTGATCTGCCCGAGCTGCGATGGGGAAAATATCGTCGTGAAGCCAAAGAAGACCCTGCCGCAGTGGATAATCGATAAGAATAATGTGAAACCGGGGTGAGGACAGAAGGCGTAAGAATGGCGTGACCATTCTTTCTAAGGAACCCATGAATTACCCGGATAATACGCACCTGAAGCCAGTCGGCTACGTTCTATGGACCTTCGGGTTCACAGGCTCTCACCGGTTCTACTACGGCAAACAAACCGGTCACGGGAACCAGTTGGTTCTTCACCTCTGGCTTTTGTTCGTCGGTTGGATAATCGATTTTTTCCTCATCCCGTCTACGGACCGCGAGGCTGATCTCAGGTATCGCAACGGCGGCCTTGATTACACCGTCGCATGGATCCTGCAACAATATGACCAGTTTTCCCAAAGCGAGACCAAGCGCTGTTATAATTAGAGATAGGCAGGGATTATACGCAAGGAGGGGAAGCATGCTAAAGCCAACCAAAATTTTGGTACCAACTGATTTTTCGGAAAGTTCGGACAGGGCATTAGCGCAGGGGTTGGATATAGCTGAGCAGTATAAGGCAAAGCTCTTTTTCCTCCATGTTCTCCACGAGGATATTTACCGTTCCGGCTTGGAATTTACTTTTCTCGATGAGACAGTGCGGCACCAGATCAAGGAACGTGCAGCACAATGGGCCCGGCAGAGCTTGGTGGAGCGCCTTGGCAATTTTCAGCATTCTAAAGACGTTGAAGTGGTCACACGTGTCCGTTGGGGAGTCCCCTACGATGAGATATTAAAGGAGGGAACAGAGCAAGGGATCGACCTGATCGTGATTGCATCGCTCGGGCGATCGGGCATTGCCAAATATTTTATGGGCAGCGTGGCCCGCAATGTCCTTAAGGGCTCCAAGTGTCCCGTGCTGCTGACAAAATGAAAAAGTCAGGTGTGGCATGACCTTTTCGCATGGACATGATCATTCTTCCCGTTCATCCTTATTTTTTATTTTTGATGATGCCAGTGTCGTTGCAAACGTAATGGTTTTTTGCCCGAATCTTTCGTTGAGCTTATCTACGGCCTGGAAAAGGGCCTTTTTCTTTTGTCTCTCGTTTTCGTCGAAGAGTGCCATCTGGTGTCCATTTTGATCTATCCCGGAAAGTGTGACGCCTAGCAACCGGATACTCTTCTGGAGCCGGACCTTGTCAAGGACCGCGATCGCGGCTTTGTATATGTCACCGGTGTCGTTTGTAGGCAAGGGAAGGGTGGTTTGCCTGCTGAAAGTTGTGAAGTCACCGTATCGGATAGTGAGCGCTATTTTATTGCCGGACCGGCCATGACGCCTCGCGCGTTGGCCAACCATTTCACTTAAGCGCAATAGACATGCATTTATTTCATCGCGTTCCCATATATCCTGGGAAAGAGTAATGCTGTGACCGATCGATCTGGGTTCACCTGGGTTTATTTCGAGGGGCCGTTTCAGAACACCGCTACCCGCGGCATGGAGCTGCCGACCGAGGGTGCCGAAACGTTTGATCAGAAGCGCCAAGGAAGTGCGGCCCAGTTGTCCCGCCGTAGTAATGCCCATAATTTTTAGTTTTTTTTCGGTCTTTGGCCCGACGCCCCATAATTTCTTTATGGGCAAGTCTTCGAGCACGGTGGCGACCTCGGATGTATCGATCCAGCGGAGCCCATCCGGTTTTGCGAGGTCACTGGCCAGCTTGGCGATAAGGATGTTCGGCCCGATACCTATTGTACATGTGACGCCAAGCTCGCTTTTAACCGTGTCTTTAAGGGTGCGGGCCATGTTTATCGGGCCCTCGAAAAGATGGTGGGACCTGGTCACATCAAGGAATACCTCATCGATCGAGTATACTTCAATATTCGGGGTAAACTTGAGGCAGATCTGTTCCATCTGTCTAGAGGCAGTGCGGTATTTTCCATGGTCACCGGTCACAAAAATGATATTCGGGCAAAGCCTTTTTGCCTCACCTGGCGTCATCGCGGTTTTGACTCCATATTGCCGTGCCTCGTATGAGCACGTTGCCAGGACGGTCCTCTCCCCGCTGCCTACGACTGCTATAGGTTTTCCACGGAGTTTCGGGTCGTCGCGCTGTTCGATGGACGCGAAGAAGGCATCCATATCGGCGCACATAATTACAGGATCCATCTAGCCTTATTATACCCCATTAATGATTGATAAATTGAAAGGTTTACCGTCTCCAACTCTTTTGGTCACCAGCGCATATCTATCATCCATGATCGGATTGTTCAGGCTTGCATATGAGATTTATCTGTGCAGAATGTGGGATAAATCTTATATTCGAGGATAAAGCAGCCGGACCGCATCCGATGCCCGCACCGGGACGACGGCAGAGCATTTTCGTGGTTTCGATCTCAACCAGGTGCTGAAGCGATCAGCAGATAATGGTAATTTCCCACATCAGATACGCTTTCGATCTTAAAGCGAAAGGGCGTGAGAAGGTTTTCGACTTCTTCTCTTGCAAGCCGTATCCAAAGGGGCGGGCCGGGACCTTCCTCGATCTTTTTGAACTCAAGCACGGCGAGCCTGCCGCCGGGCTTTAACACTCTCAAGGTTTCACTGAGGACGACTTCTCCCGACCCCTCGCGCAAGAGATCGTGAAGAACGGTGGCCATGAGACAGACATCGATTATCCCGTCATCCAGCGGGATGCTTTTGTTAGCATCGGCCAGGAGCGTGGTAATATTGTTCAAACCTCTTTTTGAAGCGCGCTCTCTTATCCTGGTCAGTCCTTCCTCCCATGCGTCCTGGGCCCAGATATGGCCTTCGGACCCCACAGTTTCAGCGAGGGGGATCGTATAATCGCCACTACCTGCTCCGAGGTCAAGCAAAACGATGGACTTGTGTACGTTGAGGGCTTCAAAAAAGAGTTTTCTGTCGATAAGTTCATATGTGCTGTGCCCTGAACCTGGCGGTTTTCCTGGCTCGTTCATAATTTTCGATCCCCTTTATACATATCTATAAGAACATTGGGTCTGTTACCCACCAGCTTTGAGATTGGGCAACAAGAAAACCGCAATTACGGCGCTGCTGATTATCACGCTCCATACTATACATTTAAGCATTGTGCCAAAAGTAAACCGCTTGCCGATGTCCACCGCTGTAAAGACAAAGCCCAGGATAATAAAAAGAACGATCAATATGGCGCCATGAGTGACCCAGTGATGGCCCAACGCTGCTTTGAACGCACTCATGACGTGATGATCTGTTTCTTTCACGAGAACGATCAGGGCGTTCAGAAGACTCGCTACAACTACGGACAGGCCAAAGCCGGCACCCATGCGTCCCATTTTCGTATCCCGCATATCTCACCTCTTCGACAGGCCCATTTTAACGCTCTCACCGATTATGGCACCGGACAATTCCATAAAGAGCCCAAGCAATACAATAAGTGCACAGAGTCCCAGTATGAGCCGCCTAGTATTTTTCGTTCCCAGCGGAAGGCTATTGTGAACGGCAACAGGCAGATATAAGCTCAGGATAAGCAGGGTAAGGAACAGATGTTCTTTTAATTCCATAAAATATTTATGTGCCCACGGCCATGGTCCAGCCATTATGATGCTGCGGTGTACCGGATAATAGAGAACATACCAATATCCCCCGATGACAAAAGACATAACCATGCACGCGGCGATGATCCATCCCGTCATCTTCACGCGTCCAAGATTTCTTTCCGAGGCATTCAGCACGTCCACGTACAATGCTACTGCAAAAAGTATCCCCAGGATGCCGAACACTACATGCAACATCATTGTTACTTGATTGAGCATGCATACCTCTCCTCTTGTGTCATTTGCCGTAACCACATCCTCCGGTATTATAGTTAACGGAGAATGTAGTGTCTTTCTTCATGGTCTTTGGATGTCCACTATCTTAAGTATAGCATTTCGTTCATTTGTCGCCACCCGCACCGGGCGTCGTATACTATCCAGATTGGAGCGGTGGCGCATATAAGCCAAGGTTCCGCCTAAAAGAAGTACTTTGTGTCCAGTTTTTTCTGAATTAGA
>DHQV01000091.1:7754-8142 GCA_002408185.1 Deltaproteobacteria bacterium UBA5329 | reverse complement strand
GTCATGGCATGGCGGTAGTTCTGGCCCGTCATCTGGTTCTTGAGCTCCGCGGTAACGATGGGGATGCCATTGACGGATAGAGTCACATCGATCTTGTTCTCATGCTTTGGAGAATACGCAAGTTGCCGGGTGACCGCGAGGCGGTTCATCTCGTAGGCCTTAAGCGTATCCGGGTTCATACCGCTCGCAGGGGCGAAGAAGGCGACCCGGAACTCCTTGCCGAAGCACTTGAAGCCCCGGCGCAGGACGGACAGGCACCCCTCGTGTTCAGAGTTGAGAGCGCGGCAGAGGTCATCAAGGAGCGTCTCTTCGGCCTTGTCCTTCTGGATGTTGCACAGGTAATCCCATTTGTCGGACTGAGTTTCCCTGATGAAGGATATGACCTCCT
>DHQV01000091.1:5140-7676 GCA_002408185.1 Deltaproteobacteria bacterium UBA5329 | reverse complement strand
CCTGATGAAGGATATGACCTCCTCCGGGAACAAGGCCCGGTTCCTGTCGAAGGTATCGGGACTGACTGACGCATAACCGGCCTGCGTGGTGAGGTGATGCTCGATGGCCTTCTCAAATGCGATCTCCTTATGGTCTGCTGGCATATCTTTCAACGCCTCCAAATTACTTATTTTAGTATCTTGATGTTTTGTCCATGTTTCTTCAGAGCAGCCGTAAAGCTTTCGTAAATTGTTATATTCTTGCAACGGCATTCGATCATCGTTGCGCGGATCACTTCGCCGACAGCATTTATGCCCTGTATCCAGTCATTGTGGACCAGATAGGGTTCAGGCTGGAGTTCCATAAGCCTGGTATATGCCATCAATGCGCCGGGTATCCGGCTGGAAAGCTTTTCGCAGATGACTTTTGTATAGAATTGTGCGATACCCTCTGCGATTTTCAGATCGGTTTCCGCAAATGATCGGGTTTCCCATTTCCCACCGTCTATATCTTTGCCGAGATGGGAATAAGCATGGGCGAGTTCATGAATTACGACCACTATGGTGAGGAATTCAACGCTGACATCCAGCATGGCAGCCATGGTGCCGATGACCATCCAGTATAAATGGACTACGGGGATCTTGAAGAAATACGCGCCCAGTATGTCATCTTCAATGCTTTTTATCTGATTTAGCAGGGCATCCTTTTCGGTCTGCCGGGCCACACTGTCAACAAATTCCTTGACCCTTCTGATCTCTGCATGTGTGATCTTGCCGGGATCAGCGAATCCTTGATTAAACAGGGCTGTGAACTGATTGTCAAAGAAAGCCATGCCCTTTGCGGTATTGACGATAGAGGGCCTGTTCAATAATATCATCAGACGGTTGACATTATTGTTGGTTATAAGGTCCTCAAATGGTTTGGGGAGACCGTCCATAATCCGGACCGGGACGCTTTGCATGCTATCTCCGACAGAAAGACGCAAACCGGTCTCATTCCGTAGATAATCCCTGATTATCAGGTTCCATTGCCGGAAAGCACGTTCCACTTTTTGACTCATCTCCGGATCACGGGCATTTAAGAGCTTTTCAATCTCCTGTACTTTTGCCGGAACAGCGTCGGATTGCTTCTTTGCGATATCAAGGACGCCGGCACTGTGATACTTGTCGGGATGACCCCAGGGATTCTTGATCTTGTTAGCGTTCTGAGTATTGTCAGGTGTCATGAGACAGGCACCTCTTCGCGGAGGTCGATCTTGCCGGTGACGGCGGCTGAAATGAGGGCGGTGCGGTATTCGCGGAGAAGGTCAATGGACCTGTTGACCTTGGCGATATTGATATCCATTTTTTGGATATTAGTAATAACTTTGCCGATAATGGCTTGTTGTTCTATAATCCCCGGCGGAAAAGGAATTAATAAGTTACTGACCTGTTCGAAATTTAAGCCCTCACGTGATGTTCCGTTTTCATTAGCAAATATCTGTGACTGTAATGGATGAGAACACATTGTAAAGTAGAGAAAGTGTGGATCGATGATATCTTTTCGAGGTCGAACTATACAAACATGCTGATTGACATTTGCCAGATCATGATTCGCTGGCATAATGCAGCACCGTCCCAGAGATGCCCCTGTAATGTTCAACAAGGTATCTCCGGGAATTACCCGTGTATTAGCCATCTCGGCATCAATTTCTGGTTCTATAAATGCAATGTCATCCAGCCTTAAACCATCAAAATGTACATTTTGACTTCGGATGAGCATAATACCAGAATCAACATATACTTCAGACCCGCCTTTCGGTGTCTTGCCACTTCCAATCTTGAGCACAACATTTTTTACTTTTTTGACTTCCCAATGCTCCGGTATCTCCCCCAGCCATTCCACACCCGAGTCCTTCATCTTTAAGTTCGGGTCGAGCCCTTTCGTGACAGCATGGCTGATGAGGGCTGAGCGCTTTTCCTGGAGCAGCTCGATCTGACGTTCTTTCTTGGCGATGAGTTCGTCAATGCGGGAGGTCTCACGGTCGAGGAAAGTGGCTATGGCTTGTTGTTCCCGTATCGGAGGAACGAGAAAAAACGCGTTCTCAAAGCCATACTTACCGAGGCCATACCGTGTTATTCCAGTAGCCTCAACTCGAAATTGGTCGTTTATACCGCGGGCAGAAAAAGCCCTAAAAAGATACTGGCCGTCATACAGATTGCGCTTGGTGCGAACCTGTGCAAGATGATATCCACAAAGAACGTTGTCAAGTTGTGAAGCAACATAGGCGGGAACTGCGATATCATTCCACGTCTCGGAATCTTTTGTTACCAAGACATCACCTTCTTCAACATTAAAACGACGAATTTCTTCCACAGTGGCTGTGGCCTCCATGAAATCGAGGTCAAAGGTAATATACTCGTTGTTGTAGACATCAATATAATTGCAGAGTCTTACTGGTTTTTCATCTTCTACCTTGTGTTTATCCACACCGCTGAAACGAGTTTTAGCAATATATTTCAGCCGTATTATATCCCAATGCTCCGGAATCTCCCCCAGCCATTCCACACCCGAGTC
>DHQV01000091.1:4660-5049 GCA_002408185.1 Deltaproteobacteria bacterium UBA5329 | reverse complement strand
CCCAGCCATTCCACACCCGAGTCTTTGTACACCGGATACGCTGCCCGTCTGTGTTTCGCTGCCAGCCGGTTCATGCCTTGCCTCCTTTTCCCGGACCGTGCTTTCCACTTCTCCCGTTGCTTTTTGTCTGCTTGTTTTTCTTCGCAGGCAGCTTCTCGCGACGCGTCTCGAGCCTTTTTGCAGAGTTACGCAAGTCCTCCACGTACCTGGTTTCAGCTTCGTCTTCGGCCTCCAGCCGTCTCCGCTCGGCAAAGGCGTCGTACTGTTCGTGCGCCCAGATAAAGGCGTCATCATGACTGACCGCGCCGGGGCCGATAAGTACTGGCAGTTCGGTGTCGCGCAGGAACTTGTCGAGGAACGCCTCCCAGTCGCGAGTGTGGATGTCCTGC
>DHQV01000091.1:0-4575 GCA_002408185.1 Deltaproteobacteria bacterium UBA5329 | reverse complement strand
GGATGTCCTGCCGCCGCTGGGCTCGGAACTCGGCCTGATCGAGGAACATCACGGTAATGCGGTTGAGCGTATCGATCTCCCGGACATCGAGATAGTTCTTGGCCGTCACCACGTCGCGCTTGAGCACGCGGCCGCCTTTCCAGACGGTCAGTCCCATGTTGGCCTTGGAGGAGTCGGCACGGCGACGGATGATTTCAGCTGCCGTCATGCCGGCAGCGGCATAGTGCATCTTGTTTTGCATGGTGGCGAAGAACAGCTGGGTTTCCTCCTCGCCCTCCCGGTAGTCGCTGGCCAGCGCGAAGATCTCCCGAATCCGCTGGTAGACCCGCGCTTCACTGGCGCGAATCTCCCGGATGCGGACCAGCAGTTCATCAAAATAGTCCACCAGCCCGCTGCCGCCCTTCAGCCGTTCGTCGTCGAGGGTGAATCCCTTGACAAGGTACTCGTGCAGGCGGGCGGTAGCCCATTGGCGGAACTGCACCCCGCGCAGACTCTGGACCCGGTAACCTACTGCGAGAATGGCTTCAAGGTTATAATGAAGCACCCTACGGGAGACCTGCCTGGAACCTTCATGACGAACTATTAAGTACTCTTTAATAGTTGCTCCCTCAGTGAGTTCCCCGGTGTCGTAAATGTTTTTCAAGTGGATGTTTATGTTCGGAACGGAGGTCTGGTACAACTCGGCGATCATAGCCTGGGTCAGCCAGACGGTATTGCCCTCCAGGAGTACGCGGATGCGGTTGTCGCCATCCTCCGTCTGGTAGACAATGATCTCACCAACGGAGCCCGGGGTTTCCATCTCGCTCATACCGTTACCTCTGCCAGCATATCCGCTATTTCCGTCTCGATGGTCCTGAGGTCAGCCTCGATCTCCTCCAGCGGTCGTGGCGGTATGTACCGATAAAAGTAGCGGTTAAAATTGATCTCGTACCCTATCTTCGTCTTGTCGTGATCCACCCACGCATCCGGCACATGGGGCAGGACCTCGCGTTTCATATACTCATCTACGTCCTCCTTCAGGGGGACGTTCTCGTAGTCGCGCAGATCCGGGTCCGGTTCAGGGTTCCCCTTCCCGTCAACACACACATCTGCCGTCTCGTCACGTTCGGACAGTGCCGTCAGGATGGCCTTGAACAAAGGGGCCGGGATCTTCAGGCCTGCCCTTTTGAAGGCTCCCTTCACCATGGTGGAAAAAACATCCCGGTCTTTGATCAGACCATGCATGCTCAGGTTGGACAGCGCCTCAAGGATTCGTCGCTGGAGCTTCTTTCCTGCCTCGATCTCTTCTTCGGCGCCCGCCTTGTCCTTGCGTTTCTTGCTGGATGCGAGGGCCGCGAACGCGGGCGCTTCTTTCACGCGTGCAAGCCGTTCGTCATCGACGGTGAAGTTGAGCCTTAGCGGCCTCTCCACGGTGATGCGCCGGTACCCTAAGTCTTCGTTGTCGAAGATGCGGACCTGTTCGCATTCCCGGAAATCGCCGTACAGGCGGGTGATGTCGGCGCGCTGGTCCTCGCAGACCTCGTTGCGCTTGTTGCCCAGGGATTTGCGCATCTTCTTGAAAAATGTGGTACCGTCGACGAGCTGTATCTTCCCTTTACGTTTCGGTTCTTTCCGGTTCGTCACGATCCACAGGTACGTCGATATGCCGGTATTGTAGAAAAGCTGGTCAGGCAGGGCTACAATGGCCTCGAGCCAGTCGTTCTCGATGATCCATTTGCGGATGTTGCTCTCACCGGACCCCGCGCTGCCTGTGAAGAGGGGAGAGCCGTTGAAGACGATGGCGAGCCGGGTCCCGCCCTCTGACGGGTCCTTTCTCTTGCTGATCATGTGCAGGAGAAAGAGCAGGGATCCATCGTTGATGCGGGGAAGACCGGCGCCGAAGCGGCCTCCGAACCCCTCTTCATTGTGTTCACGTTTTATGAAGTCGGCTTCCGGTTTCCACTCTACCCCGAAAGGAGGATTGGCAAGCATATATTCGAACCTGTGGTTCGGGAAGCGGTCGTCGGTGAAACTGTTCCCGAAGGCGATATGCTCGATATCCTGACCCTTGATCATCATGTCGGAACCGCATATGGCGTATGCCTGGGCATTATAGTCCTGTCCGAAGACCTGGAGATTCGCATCCGGGTTGAGCTCGCGCACATACTCCTCGGATACGGACAGCATGCCACCCGTGCCGCATGCCGGGTCATAAAGTTTTCTGACGATCCCCTTTGTGGTGAGGATGTCGGAATCGGGCATAAAGAGGAGATCTACCATGAGGCGGATGACCTCACGAGGGGTGAAGTGATCGCCGGCTGTCTCGTTTGACACTTCATTAAATCTTCGGATAAGCTCCTCGAAAATGTAGCCCATATCGAGGTTGGAAACGAGGGCCGGGTGAAGATCTATGTCGCAGAACTTTGATATGACAAGATAGAGTCTGTCAGCCTTTTCAAGCCTGGCGATCTGTTCCTCGAACCCGAAATGGTCGAGAATATCGAGTGCCCGGGAGGAGAATCCTTTGATATAGTTGATGAGATTAGCGGCGATATGAGGTGAATCGCCCTTGAGCTTCTCCAGCGTGAACTGGCTCCTGTTGTAGAAAGGCATGCCCGTGACGCGGAAAAGGATCGGGTCTATGTTCTTTACTTTCCCGCCCTCGTGCTTCTCGATGGTCTTGAGGACCTGGTTCTTCGTGTCGGCGAGGACGCAGTCAAGACGCCGCAGGACAGTGAGCGGCAGCATGACGTCTTTGTATTGGTTCGGGTGATAAGGACCGCGCAGAAGGTCGGCGACAGACCAGATGAAGCCGATCTTTTCACTGTGGTTGTTCATCATTTAGCTCCGAAAGGGATATCTTGATTATTTATGCATCCTTATCATATAAGAATGCTACCTGCTTGTCACTGTACAAGGTAATAATAGCGTCCAACGATTATTGGAAGGCACCAGCCTGACAGGACCCCGCGACGCCAAGAGTTTGCCTGTCTTGTGAACGGGCACTCGTCAAAAAAAGATCCTCAAGACCGCCCGTGGGCTTTCAGCCTGTCCGCAAGTGTAGGCAGCGCCCTGATCATCTTCCCCGTCCTGGCCTCAGCCAGGCTCAACTCATACAGCTTCTGCAGGTTGAGCCAGAATTCCGCACCCGTCCCGAAAAAATGGCCCAGCCGGAGCGCCGTATCGCCTGTAATCGCGCGTTTTCCGTTAATGATCCCGGTGACCCTGTTCGTGGGCACCCGTATCTGACGGGCGAGCTCCGCCGCACTCATGTTGAGGGCCTTAAGCTCCTTTGCGAGATGCCTTCCGGGGTGTATTGCTGCGCGAGCCATAATTAAATATATATACCATTCGTTATGCGTTACGTCAAGAGTAACGAAGCTGATCGAAAGCGGAACTATTGGCAGTTTTGATAAAGCGTGCATAAATAAACGAAGAGATAAAATCTGGTAGCGGTCTCGATATTTCTCTTACCTGCTATTTTATCTGTAACGAGACCATGTCTCGTATCCTGAAGAAGACACGGGGGCCGCGCAAATGCCTGACTGGTGTAGTAACACCCTGACCATCACCGGCGGGAAGGAGATGCTGGATGAGGTGCGCGATTTCCTGGACGTGAGAGAAGGCCGCTATGCAAGCCCTTTCTGTTTTGACAGGGTCCTCCCGTACCCGGAGCCGTTCCGCACGATGGACGCAGAGCGCGCGGAAGGTAAACTCAAGCTCGGGAAGGACGGGTACAACCGCGGGGGCCATGAGTGGCGCGTGGATAACTGGGGAACCGATCGGAGCCTCGGTGATAATGTGAGTTTAGAGGCAGGCGATGGGTGTTTCTGCTATGCGTTCCGCACCTTGTCGTCTCCGATCCCCGTCATTGATCGCCTTGCCGCCCTGTTCCCCGAGCTCGACCTGTCGCTTCATTTCGAGGAGGAGGGCGCCTTCTTTGCCGGCGACCGGGAGTATTCGGGCGGCGTATTGACAGGAAAGACGGGCTACGAGCCTGAATCGGACGAAGGTGAAAAGGAGCGCATCGGAGCCGAAGGAGCAGATGAAGATGCACAGGAACTATGTAAAGCCGCTAAAGAAGGCGATATAACTGCTGTGAAGAGGCTCCTCGAGGCCGGCGCGGACGTGGATGCCAGGAACCGCTTCAGCGGCTCGCCGTTGTATTATGCCTGCTGGCATGGCCATGCCGACATCGTCCGGCTCCTCCTCCAGCACGGCGCGGATACTTGCCAGAGGGATGCGGGCGGCTTCACCCCCCTCCACTGGGCGTGTGTGCACGAGGGTGTCGAGATACTGAAACTCATTCTTGAATACGGCAAAGACCGTGTTGATGTCAATGCCATGACCGGATACGAATATGGCTGCACGATCAGATACGGCCAGACGGCGCTGCACCTGGCGGGTGAGAATGTCAACGTTGACGCGGTGCGGACGCTTCTTGAAGCTGGCGCCGACATGGGCATAGTTAACTTTTACGGGTGCTCACCTGTATTCAACGTTATAAGAGCGAATGACCTGCGCCCTTGGAACAGGGATGCTGCAGAACATATAGTTTATAACTTCGCCGGGAAGACCCCTCTCCTTCAGGGGAGG
>DHQV01000053.1:9860-12875 GCA_002408185.1 Deltaproteobacteria bacterium UBA5329 | reverse complement strand
ATAGTGGGGCAGCAGGGGATGTCGCGCCCCCTGCGGGCGCGTGGTATAACGTGACACCCAATTTGAGAAAAAGTAACAGGACTTTGAGAAATTCTTAAACCCCCTTTACTGGTAGTTTGGAGCGTAGTTCATGATCAACAATTCAGTGACTTTCTTCTGTCGGTTTGCCCCAGCGGTCAAGTAGGTTGTAGGCACCTCCTCAACATAGAAATCCTTAAATAGACGTCTAATCTCTGGGACATCATTTATTGATAGGATGAACTTGCCTTGGACGCCCGATAGAAGATCGCGAAGGCGTGTGAAGTCCTCGCGCGAGAAGATATCTTTGCCGTAGTAATCCTCACAACCCCAGTAAGGTGGATCGATGTAAAACAGCGTGTGAGGGCGATCAAAACGGGGGATCAAGTCTTGGTACGGCATATTTTCGACATAGACGCGGGAGAGCCTGAGATGGGCAAGAGACAGCTCTTCTTCCACCCGGAGCAGGTTGAAGTTTGACCGTTTTAACGTCGAAATGGAGAATGTCGGCTTAGGGATCCGGGAGCTGTAACCATTTCTCAGGAGATAATAGAACCTGACGGCCCTCTGGATATCGGTCAGCGTCTCCGGGCTTTCTTTCTTGAATCGTTCAAATTCATCCCTCGACACCAATATCCATTTGAGGTAGCGCACGAACTCTTCCAGGTGATTCTTGACCACCCTGTAAAGCGTCACCAAGTCGGCGTTAACGTCATTGATGATCTCAACTTGCGACTCATCTTTCTTGAACAACAGCCAGGCGGCTCCTGCGAAGACCTCGCAGTAGCAGGTATGCTCCGGCATCTTAGGGATTATCCTATTCACCAACAACGATTTTCCACCCAGGTAAGATAAGAATGCTTTCATTTATGACCTCCTTTACAACCTTTTAAACACCACGCTTCCCAGCAATTTCTTCCTGACATTGTAGCTGTTGGCATGCTTTGCGTGACCCAACCAGGACGCAATCACAGGCTGGACGGTATCGAGAGATATCTCGCCCGTCCCGTATCGTTCCGCCAGAGCGTTGAGTTTTCTTCTCATGCCGATAATACTTCGTTTCCTAAGAAGCCTATGGGTCACCCAAGCGCGGTATCCGAGAAAGTCGACCCCCCGGGAGATGGGGAAGATCGATGTCTTGGAGTTCAGATTAAGCCTCAGCCTTTCATGAAGAAACATTGCAATACTCTCATGCCATTCATGCAGCCGCTCTTTTTCAGGATAGAGAAGGATAAAATCATCCATGTATCGGACGTAAAACCGTACACGCAGTTTCTCTTTTGCAAAGTGATCGAGTTCGTTCAGGTACACGTTCGCGAATAACTGACTCGTGAGGTTCCCTATGGGCATCCCCTTTGACTCCGGGGTGCTGTCTATTATCCCGTCTATCAGGTTCAAAGTCTGCTTGCATCTTATTGTGCGACGGACTATACCTTTCAAGGCTTCGTGATGCACAGAGGGAAAGAATTTCTCAATGTCACCCTTCAGACAGAACACTTTGCCCCATGTCCTCTGTGCTCGGCGCAGAAACTCAACCAACCTGTCTGAACCGGCATGCGTACCCTTGCGTACGCGACAGCCATATGAATCATGCACAAACTTCCGCTCAAAGAGAGGCTCGATCACGTTGCACAGAGCATGATGTACTACCCTATCCCTAAAAGGAAGCGCGGCGATTTCCCTCTTTTTTGGCTCATAGATGACAAACCGGTAATAGTTGCCGGTTTTGTAAGTCCCCCCGAGCAGTTTGTCCTGGATGGCGAGCAGTTCATCTTCCAACTTACTGCTGAACCTCAATACCTCGGGATTGTACCGCTTACACCTTCTTGCCTTGATGTAAGCCCGATAGAGGTTCTCGAAGTCCACTATTTCATCGAACAATCGATTATACGTCTTTGGCATTCCGGGCCTCGCCCCTCACTTAAACTTTCTCTTCACCGAAACGTCGAGATCGGTTACCCCACCCTCGTTCAGATTGATTTCAAGTACCAACTTCCCCGTCATATTTCTGATGTCTTCCTGCAGGACGCCATCCCTGCTCAACTCATCCAGGCATCTCATCAAAGTCTTTTTCCAACTTTTTTCGCTGCTTTTCTTTTCCATCGGTTAGCCTCCAAAAACAAAACCCGAAATCTTAAAAGCCCTCACGGTCTTTCCGGGTCTGGCAGGTCCCCCAAAGCATTGGGGGTTGCCATCTAACCGCCGTTTAGGTTTTGAGATTTCGGGTTCAATAACTCTCCGCAACAGCGGAGCTATCGACTAACCGAAGCGGCACGCACCATTTTGTGGATCGCTATCCATACTCACCGTGCAACGCCAGTACAATTTTTGCCTTTCGGCAGGGATTAAGGGCCTGTCTGTGTGTGACACTGGAAGGCATTCCATGAAATACCTTCTCTGTAAAATTTACCCAGGCACAGGCAACACGGAACCCGATGTTGCTGTTCACGTTCGAGCGCAGATTGTTCAAATTCAGAGCGAACACACCGGCGTTCAACCCATTGTTCCAGTTGCCACCGCGAATACCCTTAACCCACACTTTTAATCCATCCTCCAAGCAGCCTTCCTACCTCTGCAACAAGCCTGCTGCTCTGTTCATAACTCTTGTGAGACAAGTATTTTCGATCATGGGCCAGTCTCAACAGCATTCTCAGCTCCTCCAGTTTCACATCAATCTCATATAAAAGAGGTTTTTTGTTCCGGCTCTTATTAGCCCGAATGACCTCTCTCGCGATGTCAAGCGTGCATGACTTGATGTGCGTGCATAGGACAAACTTCTCGTGCTTTGGGAATCTGTCGACAATAGGAAAGAGATAGAGCGTGAAATCGTAGATTCGTTGATAGATGACCAGATTGTCCACGGCTCCATTATAGTATATCTACCCCTTTCCTCTCATTAAAAATCTATGTCGACCCCACTCCGTGGGGAACCATAAAAACAGATTCCCAGAACCCAGATAACAGAACTACAAAACACAGGCAACACGGAACCCGATG
>DHQV01000053.1:1589-9751 GCA_002408185.1 Deltaproteobacteria bacterium UBA5329 | reverse complement strand
TGTTCAAATACAGAGCGAACACACCGGCGTACAACCCACTGGACCAGTAGCCACCGCGAAAAGGCAACCGCTCACCGTTGTTGTTCGCATACAGATAATCATCCCCAAGGCCTGAAGCACCTACAGGAAAGAGACCCAAGGATTTCAACAAAGCAAGTCCCGGTGTAACCGTGATTCGAGTATCATTGTAAGTTGAATCCTGAAATTTAGCCGCCGTGTAACCATTTCCATCCGACTGGTAATCAAGTGCTGTGTCCACGTTGGTTGTTCCTGTACCGTTTGCTGCGGACCCGTCATATTTCAAGGTACTGGCCGTTCCCGGCGCAACCAGAGAACCGTCCTGAAGTATGGCTTTCCACTCAGCAGAGCCTGCAGCCTGGCTCTTGGTATTGTCCGCCGCATTATTGTTCTGTAATATCTGGATTTCTCCCCCGTTTATCCTCATGCCGCCTACCCATTCCCACACATTGCCGTTCAGGTCTGCGATCCCGGCAAACGTGTTATCGTGCCTCCAGGATGCGGGGCCTGAGCCGGTAAGAATGCGGGCTGCGCCTGACGTATTGCCTGGAGTACCACCGTCCTGTCGTTTCCCTGTTTCATAGGTCGCTCCGATAGAGCGGCCATAGTCATTGTTCCCTCTGGGTTGAAAACCGTTCTTCCAGCACCACAGGGCAATAGCCGCCCATTCTGCATTGGTCATAAGATGCCAGCCGGGACCCTTAGCTGAACAATAGCCTAATGCCTGATCGAAGTTCAAACTGTTGGCAGGATCCTTGCCGGGCATCGAGACGGCCCTTCCGTCAGCCACGATTGCCTGATACTGGCCTATGTAAATCTCACTCTTCTCGACGCCATTAACAATGAATGCCGGGTGCACTCCGGTACCGAGACTTGCATCGATGTCCTGGACGTTGAATTTTGGGATTATCACCATATATGACGGGTATCCCTTGTCGTCATATAAGACTGTCACCTTGCCGCCTGTCGCCGCTTCTACTGATGCGCGTAATGCATCCTTTGTAAATATGACCATGACATTCCTCCTTTATGTAGTTTCCGAACTCGGTTCTATGGGTTTAAACTGCCACAGTTTGATGCAGGCTTTCCCGGTGCTTAAGGGTAACGCACGCCTCTCTATTGTGTTGTTACCGTTCATGTCCAGGACGTCGGTTTCGATCTCCTCATATTCCCTGGGCGGCAGAAGGATGTTTGCTACATACCCGTCCTTTCCGCTTACCCCCTCGACCAGGCCATTTCCATTCCTGGTAATGTCAATTACTACCTGGGAATCATCTTGTCTTTCTGCGAGATCGATGCTGATGTCCCCTACCTGCAGAACTCTTCCCTCAAGGAAATGTTCCACATAAGGACCTGCCTGTAGATACTCGATAATCATGGTTACACCTCCCTATAGGCTCAATTTCTTCATGGTCCATCGGACCAGAATAGTGTCAGCAGTTCCGTTCATGCAAATCTTGAATCCGTTTCGCAGGCGATCCGCCACATAGACATACCCCATCTGGAATCCGGACCCCTCAAAGCTTTCCACATCGAGATCGACATTATAGTCTCCGTCCAGGACGTCGTATGGCAGAGGGACATAAATGAAAGGAGCATTCAAAAAGATCATGGGATATCCCGACTCGACCCTCCTGACATCTGTCAGAGTGCAATTTGCAAGGTAAGGATCGTTTTGCTCGTTATTACCCGCTGGGACTGTGATCCTGTAAAGCGCCAGTCCCCCGGATGGTACCACTGCACCAAGTGCGGTGCAGTCATGCTGTATGGCTCCCGATCCGTCTATCCAGAGATAAGAATAGCAGTCAGCGCCTACGCTGCCCGAGTTCGCCGGAACGGCCGCACTGTTTAGGGCCTCTGCCGCAGGCAAAATGCGTCCGTGCATAAAAGTACTTCCCGACGCGAGATTCAGGTTTCTGGTCGCATTCGATGATTTTGAGACTGTGCAACCGTTGACAACTCCCCTGTTGAACACTGTCGCCTGACCCGTCTGCAGCCTTTGCTTCAGGGTCTTGGCCAACTCCTTATTGCCAAGTCCAGCCAGGTCAACCGCCTGCATGAGTACCGCATTCATCATGTTCTGCATGTCGGGATTCAGGCCCTCGACGTTTCCTTCAAGTTCATCAAATCTCGCATCGAGGTTAGCCTTGCCCCCTCTCGCAGCGCTGACCTCGGCTTCAGTGGCAGCGACGCGCCCCTCATGGTTGACAAAGTTTTCATCGATCTCGCTGTATCTCGCGTTCCACAAAGACGGAACCGCGTCCGGCTGAGTATCGGGTATAGGCGTGATATTGGCGTGTGGTAATGACATATTCTACCTCCTCTGCTTAGAATTTCAGCTTAATGCTGATTTCATATGTTTCGTCCGACTCCTTGATCTTCGGTGCAAAATTCTTGAATCCCATCAGATTTCCTGCCTCGTCAAGAAGTCCGGCTTCCGACAGTGAAACTCCTACGGCTTCTGGCTTGCTGATAGTTCCTTTACCTGTCACCGAATACAGATCCTCCTGTGTGACGGACGTGAGTGTTTTTCTCAGTACCTCATGCTGGAGTTGCGTCTGATTTGGATTAGGCGTCTTTGAGGTACCGTCCTGGTTGTGTCCGCCGTCGCCGAAGGCCATAATAGCCGCCTTGGGCAGCGAAGAATTGTCATAAAAGTGTCTTGCCAGTCTCCTTCTGAAATCATTTGTCGTTGTCGCCTCGCTCATAATGCAGTCACCTCCTTATGCCGCCTTTCTGATTTCTATATCGATGAAAGCCCCTTGCCCCTGGCCAATCTTCCATGCGCCGTTAAGCTTCTGATCGATCACGGGACCTATGCCCCAACCTCCATCAAGTTTCAGCGTTACTTGGCCTATCGTGGGTGCGGAAAGCTGTTTGGACCCGTCTACAATCCAAGAACCGTCCAATTTGTGGTGGGCTGATACACTCCACGTGCTGTCGAGTCTTTTGTTTGCCCGGTACATACCGAGTTTCCTATAGCAGTTGAGTCGTTTGAGGATACCCATGGCGCATGTGCTTGACGCTGTTATGTCCATGTCGGTTTTTACCGGCTTTTCCCTTTTGAGGCCAAACTGCCCAAGCCTTAGAGGCAGTGCCGAAGTATTCAACCCCCAGCTTCCATCCAGCCTGAGATGTCGGGTCAGTTTCCTGATACCGCAAAGTTTTACCGGTGAGGTGGGATACGAGAGATCAAAGGCAAGGGATTCCGTTACGTCCCATGAGGGCCTCCCGTCAGATTCCACGTTCTTGAGCAACGATGTGCCCGACATGGTGGTGATATCGTTTTTCCCCACAGCCCATCCGCCGTCCAGTCTGGCTTTAGTCTCCCCGACCCGGACGTATACATCCCTGTACATTTCTGTTGTCTTATGAAGAAACTTTTCTGTCGAAATGATTCCATTATAGAGGTTTCTGTGGGCAATGCCGGGAATCATTTCCGGCAATCGCCAGGACCCATCGAGGCTTAACTCCCCGAGACGGGCAACTCTGTCATCGATCCCTATCTTCCATGATCCGTCCACGCGGTTTACGTCCCACGGGAATTGCTGCTCTACGCATTTATCGAGATAGAGCACGTAATAATGACGCGGCTCTATCTGCATATCCATAGCCATCCAGAATAAATAGAGAGGCCAACTCCGCACGTTCTTTGCCGATTCAACGGCGAACCTGATGTCCCGATCAAAACCGATCCGTGTCGCATTTGCGAGGTTAATCCGGACAACAAACTGTGCCCAATGGTGCATGTACGGAAGTCCGGCAATGTCGTAGTAAGGGATCAACTTCACGCTGCCGTCAAGCTTCCACACACCGTCCAGTCCTTTGCCGCCGTTCTCGACAAAACGATTCCGCGCCTGGTGGTACTCGATGATCTCGGTATCAGAGAATCCCATGACCGCGAGCATCTGTTTCACAGCCCAAGGAGTGCCTTTATAGCGATGCAGTTCAATGGCGCGCTTGATGAGGGAGCGTCTTTCTGCTTCAGTCGATACGAGCGACCATCCTTCCCGGCCCGAGACATGGAATTGTTCAGCCAGGTGCGGAAGAGCCGAGGAGTTCACACTGTCAATGATGTAGACGAGGATCGGCGTGAGATCGAGGGTACCAATACGGTCGATCAGTTCATTAAAGGCTTCGGTGCTGACACCTCTGATTCCAGCGGGGATGAGCCGTTTATCAGCCATGCACGGCCCCCACGATATTGACTGTTATGTTCGAACAATTTGCCCATTCGTATTCATCGAGGACCCTGTCTGCTGCTGGGTTTATTAACGCGGTTTTATAGACCCCGTAAACGCTGTTAATGCGGGCAATGATCTGAGTCCGAATAATATCCTTACCGAGGGCCGATTTCATTGAACTGGCGTAAGAGTTCAGGGCCGTCTGGATCAGCGTGTTGGCCGAGTCGGGATCGGCACTGGCGTAAAGGGTTACGTTGGCGACGATGGTAAAATCGACTTGCGTCGGGGAAAGGACATTCACCAGATCGGTGAGCGGCCTTACCTTTTCTGCATTCACAGCATCGCCAACAAGAAAGAGCATCGTATCTGAAGGATTGCCCGTGCTCGTGAGCGGATAGACGTTCACGGTTCCGGGAGACAGGCTCACGACCGCTACATCAACTATGTCCTGATGAGCCGACATCGCGTGATACCGGTATGCGCCTTTTGATCCGGCGTTGCTGTAACTCTCTGGTGCTTCCTTTATCCGCGCCCTCAGCCTGTCATCGCTTTCTTGTTCGCTTCCCCCCATGCTTACGGATACATTCACGGCAGAGGCGACATATGCGATAGGATTTATGATTCCGTTGATTTCACCGGCGATATAGCCGTTAGCCTCTGCGCCTCCTGTTTCTTCGGCGGCAGCTATCTCGGTGCTTATCTGGCCCGCCTCGACCATAGCGGCTTCCTTAGTTGCAAAGATGAATTTCCCGTCCTTTGTCTCAATTTGTGTCCCTTCGGGGATCAGTACGTCAAATGTCTGGGCTTCCGTAAGGATGAATCGCATGATCGCCGTGGCGCTCTGAGCTGCCAGCCTGGTCACGCCCACCAATTCACCAAGATAATCGAGCATAGGAAATGCCGCGTATTCCACGAGATTCTGTTTTGAGGCTTCTTGAATGCCTATGCGAAGAAGCATTTCTCTATACGCGATAAGGTCGATCAGCAATCTCTCCACCTGGGCAGGTTGGAGGGTTTTCCCGGTCATCAATTCATAGTGCTGAATCATTTCCTGTGTAATGGTTATTGCGTCGCGGTCGATAAAGGATGGTTCAGGAAGACTCATACCGTCACCTCGACAGACTGTGTTTCCTCCGAGTCCTTAAACATCCACTCAATCTGGAGGGCTATCGTGCTTTCGACTATCTCTGCTTTCACCTTCGAAATATTGATTCTTTGCTCCCAGGCATTAATTGCGTCAACCGATTCCCGTATAATGTTCGGAATAGCCTCCTTGACCGGATAGTCGACGTATTTCCATATATCTGAGCCAAACTCAGGTCTATGAGGATCGCTGCCTTTCGGTGTGGCAAGGATAATCCTGATGCACTGGTTGATATCTTCAATGCTCTCCACTACAGAGCCGATCTCGCCAAGTTTCGGTTGCCAGTCAGCCGATTTGATGTCGTTTATCGATACCGTCATTACCGTCCTCAGTGGGTGTGATGGTTGGTATTGTTACCGCCGTCTATGATGTCGCCGGTGGCACTGATGTTGCCCTCAACAGTCAGGTTCCCCACCAAGCGGAAACTCCCTTCGAATACCCCATCTGCCGGGCTTCCTCCCTTCATACTCAAGGCTGGTGCCTGAATTGTGATCTTGGTGGTGCTTCTGAGAAAAATGTCACTCTGACAATCAACGTCGCACCGGCTCGTTGCCTTTACGCTTATGTCTCCCTTTATGTCTGCCGAAAGTTTGTGGCTTTGGCGGTCGTATTCGATGGTCGAACCATCCTCGAATGTTATGTGGCACTTGTCCTTGCTGCTTACCGGCACAGCATCGGCATCGGAATAAATCGCTCCGAGAACTATACCGTCCTCGCCATTCTCATCAAGGAGACATACCACGTGTTCATTCACATCCGGCATCCAGTAGGCTTTATCCTTAAGAGTCTTGTGCTGCACAACCGGCAACCAGTAAGAAAGAACGCCGTCCATGTCGTCAAACCGGACGCGAACCATTGCTCTGGCTTCATCCATGGCCGTAACGATACCCAGTTTAAACACGCTTCACCTCCAGCTCTGTCCTGTATCCTGACAAACGTTCAATGACGTGCTTTGATGTAAGGATGTGATAGATCCCGTTCAGGGTATAAAGACCGGTAAGCGTGATATTCGATCCGGCCACAAGTTTAGGGTTTCCGATGACGGTTAGGGACCCTTCTATTTGTCCCCCGTTTTTGGCCTTGAGCGCTGCAGTAGCCTTAACGATGGCCTGCTCTTTGTTCTCACACCGGTCGTTAAGCTTAAGGATATCGCCCTTTACAATCCCGTCAGCGCTGACGGTATGCGTGATCAAGCCCTTCTTTTTCGGGTCGTGATAGGAAATCAAGCAGGCTTTATAGATGTTGTGCGTTTTATCTCTGAGGTTAAAGGACAGAAGATCCTTGCGGTCGACGGCATAGACGGCGCTTGCCGATTCGAGCTTACCTATTTCGTAAAATACCAGCTTGTTATCGGCTATTTTGAACACATAGCCGTATTCCTCAGCGATTCTTTTCAAGAAGCTAAGATCCCGCTCCTGTTTTTGTGTGATACGTTTCACCCGGATGTCTTTTACCTCGCCCACCAGCGTGAAACCGTGCTTGCCTGCTATCTCCTCGGCGATTGCTTTTAGCGTCTTATTCTCATAGGCCGTGGTGTTCTCCTGTCGAAGCGCCTTCTTGATGTTCGTGCCCAGCCCTTTCAGAGAAACCGTATCGGGCGGGCTCGACATCTCTATCTCGTCGATTTCAAAACTTCCGCACGGAAGCAGACCCTCACTTTCATAGCCGATTTTGAGCTTCAACACATCCCCTTTGGCCGGATACCATGAGGATTTCCAAAGGTGGTCTCTGTCTTCAATCTGGATGTCTATCTCATCCGATTTTCCGTGTTCATGGTCCGTGTAGGTTACGGACAGCGCGAAGGGGGAGATGTGCGCCGTAATGTCCTTGGTCTCATATTCGATGAAAAACACCGGCGTTCTTACCTTTTCCATGGTGGCAGCTCCTCTGCGGGGATAGCCTCGGTCGTGTCGATAACCGGGACTATCAGCCTGATCCCGGAAGGCAGGATCGGGATAATGGGCACATCCGGATTGGCAGCTACTATCGGTTCATACATTGTTGCATCCCCGTAATATTGATATGCTATGGCATCCCACCTTTCGCCTTCTGTTGTAATGTGCTCGTAGTAGTCGCTCATGACTGCCTCACGATTGTCTTTTTAGACACGGATTCCTTATTTGTTTTTTTCTTTTTTGTTTTCGTATTGTTTTTCTTTTTGATCTTTTTCTTTTTTCCCGACTTTCCTTTCTTTGTGCCTATTATCTTGTCTTTGACCCATTCCTTCAATTTAGTCTCGACATCGATTGCAATGAGGGTGCCCTCATTAAATGTTTGCTGAATATCATCGTTTATTTCCTCTATGACATAATTGCCTTTATAAACACCATTCCCCAGTACAAAGGGCATTGCTTCATGTTTTGCCGCGGCATCTTTGATTTTTTTCACTTCGTTTGCCGGGTTGCAGAAACTCGTATGAAAATTGAGTTTGATAGTAATTGTTTCCAACCCATCGCCTATATACTGTAGCTTTGGCTTTCCCTCAATTGTTGCATGCTCTGCGTAGTCGATCCTTCTTGAAGCGTTCAGGCCGTCGAAGTAGGTGATAAGGTTGAACTGTATATCTCCGAGTTGGGCAAACATCAGTATGCCACCCTTGCTTCTTTTACTTTTGCTGATTCAATTAATCTCAATATTTCGTCTTTATGTTGTTTAAGCAATGCAATAAAGTCGTCTTTTGCTGTGGCGATTTCGCCGCTTAAGTTGATGGTCGGGCTATAATTAATTGTAACTGACCCCGCTGTTTTACCGGGCAAAGATGCGGTCTTTGTATTCCCTGTTGATTGAGGTTGCAGCTTTTGCATTACCGGTTGCAT
>DHQV01000053.1:1250-1438 GCA_002408185.1 Deltaproteobacteria bacterium UBA5329 | reverse complement strand
ACAGGCTCCAGCACCTGTTTGATGGGCTGGGTAAGTGGAGCTATGGCTGTCTTAACGGCATTGAGTTTCTGCATTACCGGCTGTGTCAACGGGGTAGATGCCGCTTTTTCAAGCTTCTGAAATATAGGCTGTGTTACCGGTGCAACGGAAGTCTTCACTGCATGGAGCTTTTGCATTACCGGTTGCAT
>DHQV01000053.1:757-1086 GCA_002408185.1 Deltaproteobacteria bacterium UBA5329 | reverse complement strand
ACAGGCTCCAGCACCTGTTTGATAGGCTGGGTAAGTGGAGCTATGGCTGTCTTCAATTTATTCGTATCAGCCTGCAAGGGATTGATAGATATGGGATGCATTGCCTCTCTTGCCTTTCCCATAGCTTGCTGCATTGAATTTATCAAGGATCCTGGCTTTATTGTTTCAGCGATTGTTTCTATGATCCTGACCTTGTTCAGGTCTCTGAAAGGCCCTTCTTTTGCCGGAGAGAAGGGCAGAAAATTTCTCATCTTCTGAACCAGACCCCTTACTGCTTCAACGGGCTTGCTAATCATTGACATCATACCTTGCCATAGACTGGAGATGAT
>DHQV01000053.1:0-615 GCA_002408185.1 Deltaproteobacteria bacterium UBA5329 | reverse complement strand
GCCATGATGGGCATCGTGATGGGATTGACCCATCCCATTATCTGGAGCACGGTTCTCCAGTTTTTTACGATCCATCCGGCTGCGCTCCCTATAGTCCTTCCCACCCACATGATTGCCCTGGGCAGTCCTGCAATTACATACACCGGCCAGGTAAAGGCGAGAGCGAGGATTTGACCCACCACCTTTCCCGCGTTGGCCATGCCCTGAAACCCGTTCTTCGTGTCTTGAACCGGCTTGAGTATTCGTGCAACCCAACCGAAAATGGCCTTGAACACGCTGATTACCGGAGCAAAGACCGATGCGAGAGGTCTGCATACTTCAAGAAGCGGAGCAAACCCCTCCTTAATCCCCGTCCAAATGCCCCCGAAGAATGCTTTTAGCGGATTCCAGTATTTGTAAATCAGCAAGGCCGCAGCAGCTATCCCGACAGCAATCCAACCTACAGGGGAGGTAAGAAAGGCAAGACTTAATGCCCTGACACCGGCAATAGCCGTCTTTAAGCCGCCGAGAAGCCTGCCGCCCAATAACAGTGACATATTCTTAAGTCCGGCAATAGTAAGAAAATTAGCCCTGAACACTCCAGCCTGAGCCAGAGTCCATGCCTTCAACGCGCCC
>DHQV01000071.1:433-14073 GCA_002408185.1 Deltaproteobacteria bacterium UBA5329 | reverse complement strand
CCTCCCCTGAAGGAGAGGGGTCTTCCCGGCGAAGTTATAAAAAGCGGCGCTGTGTGGGCAATGAGGAATACAATCCCGATAAATGGAAAATTTTATATCGAGACATCCCTATCGGACGGACTGATAAATATCGCAGCAGAATTGCGGCCGGACAGGGTCACAATAGTTCCGGAGGAAACCGGCGAAAAAGCATCAAACACTCTCGATATCAAAAAGGAATTCGCGGATATCAAGAACATTGTCGAATTGCTCCATGTTCAGGGTATACCGGTATGCCTTTCGGTGGAGCCCGATAGAGAGGCAATTGACCTCGCGAAAGGATGCGGCGCCGACTTCATAGAGATTTGCACCGCTGCATACAGCAAAACCTCGGATAAAGCCGAGATCGAAAAAGAAATTGACAGGATATACAGGGCGTCAGAACATGCCGCCGGCATAAGGATAAAAATCAACGCCGGAGGTGGGCTCAACTACAGAAATGTTGTGCCTATTTTACATGCCAGAGAACTCCTCGAGTTGAATATCGGTCGTGCAATACTATCGAGATCTGATTCCGTCGGGTTATCGAAAGCGGTACAGGAAATGATGGACGTGCTGGATTAACATTTTCCGGCAGGATGATTATACCATGCTTCCTCGAGACAACAGGCACGGCGTCGCTGCGCCTTCAGGGGGCATTTCACGTCTCAAATTCACACTTTTAAGGACGTCCCGGTCCTTCAGGGCCAAGATATTGGCATGCTCAAGGACGTCCCCAGTACTTCCCTTATTCCCGGAAACTCTCCAGTCTGCTTCGCCTTTGAGGGTGCCGCAGCTTTTTCAGGGCCTTTGCCTCGATCTGGCGGATGCGCTCACGGGTCAATCCAAACAGGTTTCCCACTTCTTCCAGGGTATAATCGGTCGCTTCGCCAATGCCGAGCCGCATCCTGACGACCTTTTCTTCCCGGGGTGTGAGCGTTGATAAAACTAAATCTATCTGTTCCTTGAGAGAGACGTCTATAAACTCCGCAAGAGGTGAAGGCGCGTCGGGGTCCGCTATAAAGTCGCCGAGCGTGGATTCATTATCTCCAATCGCGGTTTCGATCGACACGGGCGAACCGGAGATCTTCATGGTCTTCCTGACCTTCTCCACGGTGAGTCCGGTTTTACGTGAGATATCCTCGGCGATGGGGTTGTCTCCCAACTCTTGAAAGAGAGCCGTGGCCGCCTTGTTTATCTTGTTTTTGGTTTCCAGTACATGGACCGGTATCCTGATCGTGCGTCCATGGTCTGCGATTGCCCGGGTAATGGCCTGCCTGATCCACCATGTTGAGTATGTGGAGAATTTATAACCTTTCTCATAATCAAATTTTTCCGCAGCCTTCATGAGCCCCATATTGCCTTCCTGGATAAGGTCAAGGAAAGATAGTCCCCGATTCTGGTACCTTCTTGCAACGTTGATCACCAGCCTCAAGTTTGCCTGAACGAGTTTGTTCCTGATGATCTTCAGTCTATTTTCGATCTCGCCGAGCTCCGACAGTTTCATTTTTGTAACGGCCGCCTCGCCATCGCTCATCAGCCGCGCCTGTCGCGTGATCTTCCTGGCGATCGCGGCCAGAACCTTCTTGTTGAGCCTTAGATCAAGAAGGAGCCTCTCCATCTTATTGTTCATCCTGCCCGGTCTTACGGTATGGTCATCGTTGCCGGTTCTTCTTTCGTCTGCCGGCACCTCTCTTTTCTCGAGAAGTCTTGCTATTCTATTTATGGTAAGGATAGTCTTTTTTCTATATTTCTCCCTGTCTGCGTCCGTACAACCTGTTTCGTGAGCCTTCTTTACTATGTCGAAAACATTAAGGCTCCCCTCTTTGACCTGCCTGCCTATCTCCAGAAGCTCATCGATGGCCTCCGGCATGCTGAACAATATATTCATGGCCTCTTTGTCGGCTTCTTCAGCCATCTTCCCTATATAACGCTCTTCTTCGGCCGAGAGAAGTGAAATATGGTTCATGTCCTTCAGATATGCCCCGATTATGTTGTTGGCTGTTTCCGAATCCGAATAGTCTTTTTCATCTGTGTCTGTTGCCGGCCTTGACCAGGCAGACCCCCGTATGGTTTCGACGGGGTCGGCACCGGATTCGGGAAAAAGATCGTACGCTTCGTTTTGATCGTGAAAAAAAGGATCGTCAGGCGATGAATTGCCCGCCCCGCCAGGCCCGAACACATCTTCCTCGATTCCCGGCCCCGGCATAGCTCTTGTCTTGATAACGAAATGTATTGTCATTTTCACCTCAACAATTCAGGAAAAACTAAGGTAAAAATTTCATAATTAATGCTCGAACACCACTATTTCTGGAGCCTCGGTTATTGCCGGTTTGGCCGGTTCTGCCGATTTCCCGGGCTTCTTCTTTCCCGCCCTTTTTCCCGCCGGCATTTTTGACTCCATCTTCACGATCTTCATGCTCAGACCTAAAAGCTGGGCCGTAAGGCGGCTGATCACGTTGACCTGTATGTCGTTGGCCACCATGGTCTTGAGAACTTCCAGTTTCGCGTTCGCATCATCGAGAAGTTTCCGTGATTCATTTACCGATTTGCGTTCGACGCATGCTGTTATCCGGGTTGCAAGATTCTCGATGGTTTCCCTGGCTTTGATGAATTCTTCAATGGTCGTCATTGTTTATTCCTTCTTATTCTGGTTTGCCGATGGCCGTTTTCCATTCCTGTTGACCTCCCATGCCTCTCGTGCACAACCGGCCCTTAAGACCCGCGTCTGCACTCACATGCCCAACCCTTAAGATAATAGGCCCATATTAGCCTCTTCGTTTATTGTGACCGGTCGTTGTCTTTTTACTGCCCGCCCCCTTGATAAGAGAAGAAGACGGCGCGCCTTTGCGGATACGTTGATTCTCTCAAAACCTGTGAGCGATCGACCCAAGAAGAATGTGTCGAAGACAGGGTTAACGGTGTGTGTAACTAAAACATACCACAGGAAATAATATAAAGATACGGATAAGTGGGGCGCAGGCAGGCTTTCATCACAAATGGGCCGCGCATGTCTTCCGAAAATAGGATCCATAGATAAGGCATGTGATGGAGGATTGAAAAAAGCGGGCCTGCGTTGTGCAGGCCCGCCCGGGATGCCTTAGCTCTTCACCACGTTTGACGCGGCGGGCCCTTTGGGGCTGTTCACTACGTCAAAACTGACGCTCTCGCCCTCCGCGAGGGATTTGAAGCCGCTGTCCTTGATCGCGGAATAATGTACGAAAACATCCGCGCCGTCCTCTTTGGTGATAAAACCGAAACCCTTTGAATCGTTGAACCATTTCACAGTTCCTTTTGTCATATCGACATACCTCTGTTATTAAGATTTGAAGCGGGAAAATAAGTTATGAAGAGACGACAAAAACGGATATTTCTGCGGTAGCTACTAACGGATAGTCCCTATACTTCAGTGCGATAGTATCGCACAATTGCGCGATAATTGCAATGAGAATGAATATGCACCATTCTGCCCCGGACAATCCCGGCATCATTGCATGTAGACCTTTTGAACCGTTTGGGGGTATCCCGAGAAAATAAGAAATGCCAAATTCCAAGATCTCCATGCAATACCCCAACAAATTAGCGATTAATGGCGAAAGGAAAAAGCGGCATTAGAAAATAACTTTTTTTCTCGGGAACGTCCCGCAACCCGCGTCATTCCATAACCGGGTCCCTTGAAGTGCGATGCGTGTTCACTATAAGGAACATTCTTGGCCTTCGAACCGCAGATAGTGACGCCGAGCCCGTTTTACCAATGATACGAGTTTTCGCTTGACTTGCGTTATGTACAATGATATATACCGACCGTTATATACAACTAGATATAAGGACGCGTGCATCCCAGTGAACATGGAGGTCTTTAACAGGACAGGTCGGGGGATGCAGTTGTTGTGTATCTGACCGATGAGGCGCCGGGGGGAAGCCCGGGTCCTCAATTGAAGCCGGCCGGCAGCCCGGGAGCCGGGCCCTTCGGGGCCGGCCAACACAGCCGGAGCATCGGTGCGATCCGGCACAGACGGCACAGGCAGCGGGCCGGGTTCCGGCGGCGCAGGCCACGGCGGGGGTACCGGGCGCGGCAGCGGAAGCGGCACGGGGACGGCGCATATGAATACCAGATACCTGCGGGAGCATTTTGCATACATTCGTGATGCCGTCATGCGTCACCTTGTTTATCCAGCGGTGGCGAAAAGGAACGGATGGAGCGGCAGGGTGACCGTTTCGTTTATTATCAGGGAGAACGGCCTCGTTGAAAAGGCGCGGGTCATCAAGAGTTCGGGTTACGACATCCTAGACAGCAATGCGATCAAGACCATCATGGATGTGCAGCCCTTCCCGAAACCGCCCGTGAAGGCGGAGCTTGTCCTGCCCATCGTCTACAAACTCGATTAAGAGCCCGGAGGACAAAGCGCGGTTCCGCATACCGGATTCACTGGGCAGAACCGGACCGGCAAATATAAAGGAAGCATTGAATTGAGGACGCACCCCGTACGACTGGCAGCCATGTTCCCATGAATGATAAAGGCCCCGCTGGAAGCGGAGCTCAGGGACTTCGCAAGCGGCATGAAAACGCCGGACAATTCCGGATTGGCTTATATGAACGCCTATTCCCATCACGGTTATTTTGAAGATATGAAATTCGCGGAAAATGCAGATCAGCTGCCGGAGATAATGGCGTTTCTCGGGTTCGGGTCCTTTTTCCGGAAACCCTTCAGGGAGCTCTTTGTCGATGCGGGGGTCTTCGAGACCGTGCCGTCCGCGCGTCCCGGCCGGTCCCTTGAAAACGCGGGCTTCCTGGACCCGATGGGTCGTTATTCGGTCATTGCCGTCAACCCCATGGTCATGGTGGCCGACCATGCGAAGCTTAAAGGAAGACCCCTGCCGTCACGCTGGAGCGACATCCTGGAACCCGAATATGAAAGGTCGGTCGGGGTTGTGGGCCGGGAAGGGTCGTTCAATGAGACTCTTTCCCTTGCCCTGTACAAGGAATCCGGCATGCAGGGAATTGAAAGGCTCCGCCGGGCAGTCGGCTTTGCCGGGCACCCTGCCCAGATGGTGAAAATGGCCGGGACGAATCACCCTGACGCGCCTGCCATAAACGTCATCGACTATTTTTTCGCGAAGATGGTCCGGCACCAGGAGCGCATCACGATCATATGGCCCGAAGACGGAGCGCTGGCGGTCCCCTTTGTCGCATTGGTCAAGAGGAGCGTTCACCGGGAACCGGTCTGTGATTTCTTGACAGGACGCACCATGGCCCGCATCTGCTCGGATGCATACTTCTACCCCGTTTACGGCGATCTGCCGGCGGACCTTCCCTCCCCGGACAGGCTCAAGTGGCCGGGTTGGGAATACGTAAGAGACAACGTGGAACGGATCGCTGACCACGTGCGGGAAAGCGCATGCGCGGCCCGCGAAGGAGGCACGGATTGCGGATCATAACAGTCTCCGGCCCGCCGTCGTCCGGCAAGACCGGCGTCCTGATAAAGACGATTGGACATCTCGCGCAAAGCGGGCAGACGTCCGGCATCGTCAAGTTCGACTGCGTTTCCACGATAGATGAGGCCCTGTACAGGACGGCGGGAATCAAGGCCAAGATAGGCCTTTCGGGGCAGATCTGCCCGGACCATTTCTTCGTGAGCAACCTTCACCGGTGTTTTCAGTGGGGGCTCGAGCAGGGTTTCGACTTCCTTTTCGCGGAGACTGCGGGCCTGTGCAACCGGTGCGCGCCGCACATCAGGGGCATCCTTGCCGTGTGTGTCCTTGACAACCTGAGCGGCATGAACACGCCGTGGAAGATCGGCCCGATGCTGCGCCTTGCCGATCTCGTGGTGATCACAAAAAGTGACCTGGTGTCACAGGCCGAGAAGGAGGTCTTTCTCTTCCGCACGAGACAGGTCAACGGCCGAGCAACCGTGCTTCATGTCAACGGATTGACCGGCCAGGGAAGCGCCGAGCTCGCATCGTTCTTTCTGGAGGCGGATGAGACCGACCGTATGGACACCTCGAAGCTGCGCTCGTCCATGCCGGCCGCGGTGTGCTCCTATTGTCTCGGCCAGACCGAGATCAGCAGCCGGTTCCAGATGGGGAACGTAAAGAGAATGAATTTCGAAGAACAGGGATAACCACCGGAGGAGTTGAGGGACATATGAACAGTGACGTCGTGACACGTCCGGTCAAAACGGTATGCGAGGATTATCCGGACTTATATGACTTCTTCCATTCAACGGGCCTGCCGCGTCCTGCCGACAATGTCTCGATGCTGGAATACGCGGCGCTTCTTGAAGAAGAGATACTCGAGGACAGGGGGTTCATCCGGTCGGACCTGGTCCGCTACTTCCTGGATTATGTTGCCGGCCTTCAGAAGGCGTTCGCCTCGGACGAAGCGGCTATCGGGTCCCTTCAGATAACCGCGGGACGGGATAAGTCGGGCGTGCGCGAGAACGCAGGCCTTGTCCTCAAACCCGGCGACATTGTCGCTGTCGTCGGACCGACCGGTTCGGGGAAAAGCCGCCTCCTCGCGGATATCGAATGGATGGCGCAGGCAGATACGCAGACGGGACGCCGGGTATTGATCGACGAGAGGCCGGTGGACCCGAAGCGGCGCCATTCTTCGGGGAGAAAGCTCGTTGCGCAGCTGTCGCAAAATATGAACTTCATTGCGGATATGTCTGTGGGCGAGTTCATAACGATGCATGCCGGGGCGCGCGGGATAAAGGATGCCGGCGAACTTGGCCACCAGGTCATAGCCACGGCAAACACGATAGCTGGGGAGCCCATCGAGGCCGGGACGAAGGTCACGTCGCTAAGCGGGGGGCAGTCGCGGGCCTTCATGATCGCAGACACGGCTATCATCGGCCAGTCCCCCGTCATCCTTATCGACGAGATCGAAAATGCCGGCATTGACCGACGGGCGGCGCTCGACCTGCTCGTAAAAAAGCGCAAGATCATCCTGATCGCCACCCATGATCCCGTTCTCGCCCTTATGGCCGACCGGCGGGTCGTATTGAGGAATGGCGGGATTAGGGACGTCATCACGACGAGCCCCGCGGAAAAGGAGAACCTTGAGGCGCTGCAAAGGATAGACGGCGCGATCACGGCGATACGAAACGATATCCGCGACGCAAAAAGGATCGAGGCTCCCTTTGGAGAATGGCTCCCGGGACAGCGATGAACAAATGAGTTGAAAAGAGGGGAAGGATATGAAAAGAGTTCTGGTCTGTATTGCAGCTGTGACGGTATTTCTGTTTTCAGGCATTGCGTATTCGGAGGACAGCAAACAAAAGCCGAACGTGAACCTCGACGAGATCGTCGTCAAGGACAAGAGGGTGCGGGATTTTGTCGAGATCGACGTAAAAGCGCCGACGACCCAGGAGATCATTCCCAAGGAAATGATAAACACCCTCCTCAACGAGGCGCAGACGGGTTCGTACAAGGCGCTCGAGATGCTGCCGTCGACGAATGTCCAGACGGGAGACGCCTACGGCCTCGCCCTCGGCAAGACGCTTCGCCTTCGGGGCGCCTTTCAGGGCGACGAGTTCTTGAGGAACATAGAAGGTTTGCCGGTCTCGAGCCACGGGGGCGGAGGGGATTTCATCGATTTCGAGAACATCGAGTCGATCAACGTGTACCGGGGGGCCATGCCGGTCGTCCGGAGCTTCGGCGTGCGGAACATGACGGGGGGCATGGATCTCTTGATCTTGTGGCCGAAGGACAAGATGGGCGCGACGCTCAAGCAGAGCGTCGGCTCGTATAATTTCACGCGGACCTACGCGCGGGTGGATACGGGCAACCTCCCGACGAACACGAAGATATTCGGCTCTTTCTCGACTACCTCCGCCGACAAGTGGCGCGGGAAGGGCGGGCAGCCGGAAAACCGGTACAATTTCGAGATGGGCCTGTCCCAGAAGCTCGGGGAGAATGCAAAATTCGAGATATTCGGGGTCTATCACGAGCTCAACCAGCATGATTTCCGCGCCCTCACATACGAACAGGCAAGCCGCTTGAGCGTTTGGGGCAAGTATGACTACACCCGGACCCTGACCGGGAACCCCGCGGTGGACCAGCATTACTATGATTTCACGCGCCAGTCATACAAGGACACGATGTTCCTCGCAAACATCGAGGCGAAGCTCCCAGGGAACAGCAAGCTTACCATTAAGCCCTACTACTGGCAGAACGTTGGATACAGGTACATCGGCGGAGGCAACGGGTACAGGTGGCTGGCGACCCAGCCGCAGCAGTACGGTTTCACCGGCCAGTATGATTTCTCGATAAAGCCGGTCAACCTTTCCGTGGGGTACTGGTATCAGGCCATGGTGGACGGCCTGCCGCCACCGCTCGCCCAGAAGCGGTATACGCTCAACCCTACGACCGCAGGCAACAGGAGTGTCACATTCGCAGGCTGGTCATCTTTGAGGAAGGTTGACAACCGCAACTATCATGCACCGTACATTGCGGCCGACACGACGTGGGGGAAGACCACCTTTACCGGGTCGCTGAAATATACGTACCAGCAGGACCCCTCTCAGACCTTCTACAAGACGGCAGGGCTGCCCGACGTCTCGTACGACAGGGTGTTCGACTATAACCCGGCGGTCGATCCGGAAATGAAGATACGCAGGCGCGTGTGGCGTTTCTGGGAACCGTCCTTTTCGATCAACCACGCCTTCGATAAGAACATGACCGCTTATTTTGCGTACGGCACGGGGTACCAGTTCAATTCGTGGAACGGGCAGGCGACGGTCTATTCGAACAACAAGGCCAAATTCCAGGCGGCAGGCATCTCCTTCGACCAGTTATGGAACCAGCTCAAGCCCGAGCGCCTTGACAATTTCGACCTCGGTTTCCGCTACAAGGGCAAGATATTCAGCATTGCCCCGACGATATACTACTCGCTCGACAAGAACAAGGTCGTGACCGTCTACGACGCCGCGGTGGGCGCGCCCTACCTGCAGAGCGGCGCGGATGCGACATCCTACGGCGCCGAGCTCGAGGTTACCATACAGCCGCCCATGCCCGTGCCGGGCGATCTCATGATCTACCTTTCAGGGTCATACAACAGCTACGAGTTCGACGACAACATAAGGAACGCCAGCAACAACACCGTTCGCTGCAAAGGGAAGCAGATCCCCGATACACCGAAGTACATGGGAAAGCTCGGGGTCACATATTCCTATAAGGGGTTCTCGATCACGCCCATGCTCCGCTATCTCGGCGAGCGCTACGGGGATGTCGAAAATGAGAAAAAAATCGATGCGTACGAGGTCCTCGACCTCCACATGTCATACAACACCGGGAAGGTTTCGATGTTCGAGGATATCAAGTTCACGCTCAGCCTCATCAACCTTCTGGACAAGCAGTACATAGGGCTTGTCAATACGTCGGATTTCACGCTTTCGAATTCGACGAGCTATTATCCGGGCGCGCCTTTCACCATGATGGGCGGCGTCACGATGAAGTTCTAGACAGCCGGGTTACAGGCGGTGGGTATGTTAGACAGAGGCACGTGGTGGTACAAAGCAGCCTGTGGAGTTCTTCTCATCATCGTCGCTATGACCGCTTCGGGCATGCAAAGCGCGCATGCCCGGGTCATGGTCGACATGGCGGGACGCACCGTAACGATACACGATGCGAAAAGGGTGTGGCCCGCCTACCCGCCCGTGATGCACCTTGTGTACGCAATCGACCCGAACCTCCTGGCCGGGTGGACGATGCCCGTTCCCGACAGCCGGTACATCCGTGTACCGGACCGGAACCTGCCCGTCGTGGGCGGCTGGTTCGGGCAGCGCACGCCGAACATTGAGAGCCTGATCGCGCTTAAGCCCGACCTTGCGCTGGCATGGGACCAGACTGTCGCGGCAAGACCGGACATGGTCGAGAAACTGAATAAGCTCAATATACCCGTCGTGGCCGTGCGTATTTTCCGCCTTTCCGATTACCCCGACGCCTTCCGGTTCCTGGGCGATGTGCTCGAAAGGAGACAGAGGGCGGAGAAGCTGGCCGTAGAGATTGAACAGACGATCAGGCGCATGAAGCAATTCAGCAGCCAGGTCCCGAACGAAAAAAAGGTCTCCGTCTATTTCGCCTTAGGCCCCGACGGCCTCACGAACGACTGCGACCACATGCCGTTCCTCGACGAGGCCATCCAGCTTGCCGGGGGACGGAATGTGTACCGGTGCACCCCCAACACCCGGACGATCGGGAAAAAGATCGACAGGGAGCGCCTGCTGATGCTCAATCCCGATGTGATAGTCACGCAGGACAGGATATTCTTTTCAAAGGTGTATTCCGACGCGCAGCTCAAGATGATCAAGGCCGTGAAAGACCGCAGGGTCTACCTGGTGCCGAACACTCCGTTCAACTGGCTCAACTACCCGCCCACCTACATGCGCTCGCTGGGCGTCAGGTGGCTCGCAAAAACGCTTTATCCCGACCTGTACCGTCCGGACATAAAGAAGGAAACGAAACAGTTCTTCAAGCTCTTCCTCAACGTGGATATAAGCGAGAAGGAGGCCGGGGAGATCCTTATGATGAAATGACACCGCCGCCGTTTGACGGTCGGGGATGTCATTTCCGTAGCTCATGGACAAATTGATGCAAGATGGAAAATATGTGCACGCAATTATAAGCCTTGTACGCTACCAAACCTAATCGGGCAACAGGCCGTTGAAACTTGAAACTTGAAACATGAAGCTATATCCTTTACCATGGAGGCATTACATGGGACTAAAAGAAAGAGTTGAAGAGGAAATAGTCCGCTTAAACCCGCGGTTGATGGAGCTTGCCCAGGGAGAAGTGGCGCTGATCTCCATCGATGAAGAGACAGCCACCGTCACCGTACGAGTGTTTCGCGGAATTCTTATTGCTAACGGGATCAACGCCTGCAGCCTGTGGGCCGACCAATTATTGAAAAAGGCGATCCCTGAGATCCGCGACGTAAGGTGCATCTGGGGGCCTCTGCCCAATGATAATTGTGATACTTCGGATTGAACCGGCCAACTGGAAGCTCGAGTGCCGTGGCCTCACGATACGGAACGTGGGAAGGTTCAGTCTTCACCTCTCCCGTCCCGTAGAGGGAGAGATAAAGACCGTCACCATCCGCCGGTCCTCCACAGGCAGGTGGTACGCCTCCTTCTCCTGTGACAGTGTCCCGGAGAAGGCCCTTTTGCCCACAGGGAAGGATGTCGGGATCGACGTGAGCGTCCGTTCCTTCTGCGTCGACTCCGACGGCGGTACAGTACAGAACCCGAGGTTCCTTTATGAGTCGGAGAAGCTTCTCCGCCGACGTCAGCGGGGCCTCTCCCTCGACAGGGACCATAACGCAGCCCTGAATATCAGAATCCTGCCCCCTTCAGGGGACGGGAGTGTCAAAACATCTTGAGAGGTGTAACATGGAACTGAGACAAAAGGTTGAGCAGGAGATACAGCGTTTGAACCCCCGGTGGGAGGAACTGGGCAGGGGGGAGGTCGAATTGATCTCTGTAGATGAAGAGAAAGCCACCGTGACCTTGCGGATATATGGAGGCCGTCTTCACTGATGCGGGCATAACGCCCTCAGTTTGTGGGCTGACAAACTGTTGAAGGAGACAATTCCCGAGATTCGCGAGGTGATAACAATCGAGAGGCCGTGATCTCCATAACCCGGAATATAGCGGAAGGCCATGAACGCGGCGGCAGCCAGGAATTTGCCCATTTCCTTTTAATGGCCCAAGGGTCATCTGGCGAAGTACGTTCCCAGCTATGGCACTCGACCTCGGATATATAGAAAAAGAAAAATGCGAAGCCTTGGTCAACGTCTTTAAAAACCTCAGCCGCATGATCAGTAATTTCATAAAATTCCTGAAAAACTCCGACCTGAAAGGCGTGAAATACAAAAAACCTCCAGCAAATTAGTTTTTTGCTCTGTCCGCGTAAGCCCGGGACCTTTTGGGGCCCCTATTCAAACTGAGGATTATTCTTTTGCCTGAAACTTGAAACCTGAAACTCGAGACCAACTGGCACGGCCGCCGAGCCAGTTGACAATTCTGGTTCCCTCGGCTATACACAATTAATAAGACAGGGATTTTATCGGTAAGCGGGTTGTTTGCAGAGAGAAGTACGTAAAGTCAGGAGGGCCCGATATGTGGGAGAACATAACCGCTGATAGGTGCGAAAAGTACATCGAACGTTACTTCGGAAAAAAAGGCAAAACAGGCGAGCCGAAGCCAGCCATTACGATATCACGTGCCGAAGGGGCAGGGGGGCTCACTGTTTCCTCAGAACTTTCCCGGTACTTGCAAGAAAAGACGACAGCACACGAAGAATGGACGGTCTTCGATCAGATGCTCGTCACCAAGGTGCTCGAGGTGTTCGGTCTCAAGGGTGTAGGCCAATTCATGAAAGAAGAGCATAAAGGCACGGTAACCGACGCGTTCGAGGAGTTCATAGGCTTGCATCCGTCGACATGGAGCCTTGTCGAGCGGACAAACGCCACGATACTGCGCCTTGCACAGATAGGAAACTGTATCCTTGTAGGAAGGGGCGGGAACCTTGTTACGAAGGATATGCCCAATGTCTTTCATGTCCGCCTTGTCGGGTCTTTTGAAAAGAGAGTGGAGCAGGCCATGAAGGCCTTCAACTACGACCAGAAGACGGCTGCCAAATATGTACAGAAGAAGGATCACGGCCGGAAACGCTACGTCAAGGACAACTTCGATGCGGATATCGAAGATCCGCTGCTATACCATATCGTGATAAATACGGATCTTGTCACATACGAGGAAGCGGCGCGAATTATAGGCAGTGAGGTCATATTCCGGCATAACCTGGATGCACCGGCGAAGCCGGAGATAATGACCGGTCACCGGGCCGCGGTCTTTTAGGCCCGCGGGTTAAAAGCCGCCTTCGGTGGCGTTTCAGGTCTCAAGGGAAAATAATTGTCCCAAAAAAACTGAAAGGCATTGGATTTCTGGCTTTCGCCGGAATGCTGTTTGTGTTTATATGTTTCATGTGTCAAACTGGCCATCCGAGGTATGCCAGCCTTTTTCCTGAAACTCGAAACATGAGACCTGAAACGGCCCGCAGGATACGGGCCTTGATGACATGATGAACCGTCATTCCATAAATTGCAATAACTGTGGATTTGGCCTGCCATGCCCAACGTGGGGATTCTTCTACGTTACCGACGATAACGGGAACCGGTTAGCCCTTGCGGGTGAACTGGAAAGCACGACCATCGCCAATACGATCGGGATCAGCGAAGATGCTATTGTGGGCTGTGTCTTCTCCCCGGAGCGCAACGGGGAAGCTATCCAGCTGATGCAAGAAAGAGTTGGCTACAATTCGTTCTTTCTGTGCCTCACATGTCTTGAACGGTGTGCCCTGGATCAAAAAAGGGATATACTTCAATGCCCTTCGTGCGGGTCGTCCGATGTCAGGACGTTCATCCAATTGATAGACACTGCCTGTCCGAGATGCAGGAAAGGAACAATACGGGAAACAGTCCCGTAAAGAGAAGGGTTCCGAGTTTTTCACATTTCTATTAAAAACAAAACCGGATCACGGCGTCAAGCGCCGAAAGGTTTAATACAGAACGAGGGTGGTCGCCATTTTTCAGTCGTGTGTAAACAACCCCGCCCTCACGG
>DHQV01000071.1:0-246 GCA_002408185.1 Deltaproteobacteria bacterium UBA5329 | reverse complement strand
GATGTTCAGGTCAGCAGGGAGGGCATGACCGCACATCACGCACGAGAAAAGCCCCTGGGACTTGCGATTAGCCCTGGCAACATGGCCGCAGGAGGAACACTCCCGGGACGTGTTCCCGGGGTCGATATAGACCACGGGGACACCGGCACGTTCCGCCTTGTAATCGATGAACCGGGCCGGCTGATGGAATCCCCAGCTGTGATGTGTAGCCCGCTGCTTCTTCCTGACCGTTGTCCGTGCGCGAAT
>DHQV01000111.1:39530-57254 GCA_002408185.1 Deltaproteobacteria bacterium UBA5329 | reverse complement strand
CTCGATCCCGTGAGTATGTCACATTTGAGACATGAGACCTAAGCCCGCCGTCTGTCAGATGTACGACGCGATCTCCCTGAGCAGTTTCACCTCGTCGAGCGCCTTTCCTGCCCCTTCGCAGACTGCTGTCGTCGGGTTTCCTGCGACGGAAACCGGCAGTCTGCTGGTTTCCTTAATGAGAACGTCAATGTTTTTGAGCATCGCACCCCCACCGCTCATGACGATGCCTTTGTCGACGATATCCCCTGCGAGTTCGGGCGGGGTCCTTTCCAGGGCGATCCTTATCGCTTCCACAATAGCCTTTACAGGGTCAGAAATAGCCTGCCGTATCTCCGCCGACGAGACCTCCAGGGTGTTGGGCGTGCCTCCGACCAGATCCCGGCCTTTTATCTCCATGGTGATCCTCTCTTCGTCAGGGTCTGGATAGGCCGAGCCCAGGTTGATCTTGATCATCTCCGCAGTCCGCTCGCCGATGAGGAGATTATGTTTTCTCTTGATATATTGGATTATGGCCAGATCGATCTTATCGCCGGCAGCCTTGACCGAATTACAGTATACGATGCCGGCAAGGCTGATAACGGCGACCTCTGTCGTACCGCCCCCGATATCGACGATCATGCTGCCGTTCGGCTCTGTTATGGGAAGGCCTGCTCCTATCGCCGCGGCCATCGGTTGTTCGATAAGATACACCTCTTTCGCCCCTCCCGATTCGGCGGATTCTTTGACCGCCCTTTTCTCCACCGGCGTGATGCATGACGGCACTGAGATGACGATCCTCGGCCGGGCGCGGGACTTCCTGCCGTTCGCTTTCTGGATGAAATATTTAAGCATTGCCTCCGTTATTTCGAAATCGGCTATAACCCCGTCCCTCAAAGGACGTATCGCGTCTATGTTCCCGGGTGTCTTCCCCAGCATGTTCTTTGCATCATTGCCGACAGCAATGACCTTTTTTGCACCGCGGGAATCTCTGTGTACAGCCACTACAGACGGCTCATCCGCGATGATCCCTTTTCCTTTGACATATACCAGTGTATTTGCAGTTCCGAGATCGATCGCCAGGTCTTTCGCCATGAAATGAAGGATTGGGTTGAACATGCATTGCCCCTTGACGTATTTTGAAGATAAGAGAAAAATGGGGTTCTTTCTTATCGATCCCCCAAGTATACCTGTAAGCAAAACACGCGCCACCGGATCTAAGCGCATATCCCATGGGAATGCCTGGCGATTTGCACATACAAAATTTCAGCGTTGCCAGTTTTTGTACAGATTTCCATACAGCAATTGTATGATATATCCTTCAGATTGCCCCTGTGCATTTAAGGCCCGCGCGGATTGAATAATGACCTCAATATTGATACAATTTTCGATCGATCGGGGAGGACAATGAAAAGATACGTATTGGAATGCATCGTTTTTATTTCCGGCGCTATTGTGATGGTCTATGAACTGGTTGGATCACGGCTCATATCGCCGTACGTCGGGACCTCATTATATGTCTGGAGCAGTTTGATCGGGGTGATCCTTGGAGCCTTGAGCCTGGGTTATTATCTGGGTGGGAGACTGGCCGACAGGAGGGCCGAATGGCATTTTTTTTCGGGGATCCTGTTTCTTGCCGCGCTCTTTATCGGGCTTACGGTCTTTACGAAGCATGTTGTTTTAGAATTCGTTGCGTTATTCAACATACGGTCGGAATATACCGCTCTTCTCGCCTCTTTGTTTTTGTTTGCCCCGGCCAGCATCCTGCTGGGGATGATATCACCCTTTTCAGTAAAATTACGGATGAAAAGCCTGGAAAGCTCTGCTTCAACGGTCGGCAATCTCTACGCCATCTCGACCATCGGCAGCATTGCCGGGACTTTTTCGGCAGGGTTCTTTATAATCCCGTTTTTCGGTACCACGAAAATATTGTTTTTTATGGCCGTCGTTTTACTGGGCCTGTCGATGATGGCAAGCTGGAAAGCGTTTTTTAAAACGAAGACGGTCCTCATTTGCTTTTTTTTGGCTTTGGTCTTTTTCGGGAATGTCCATGGGTTCTTTACAAAAAAGGGCATGATAGATATCGATACCCCTTACAATAAGGTCTGGATAAATTATGAGACCGGGGTCGCGAAGCCCATGGTGGTCTTGTATACAGACCCTTTTGCCGCGCAATCGGCCATGTACCTCAATGACGCTGAACTGGTTTTCAGATATACGAAATATTTTCGTCTGGCGAAACATTTCAATCCCAACATCGATACCGCCTTGATGATCGGGGGCTGCGGCTATTCGTATCCCAAGGATTTTTTAAAGAAATTCTCGAATTCAACCATGGACGTCGTGGAGATCGATCCCGGAATGACAAGGATCGCGCGAAAGTATTTCGGGTTATACGATAATGCCCGGCTGAAGATATTTCACGAGGATGCACGGACATTCCTGAACAGGAATAAAAAGAAATACGATGTCATCTACAGCGATGCGTTCAACTCGTTCAATTCGGTTCCCTATCAGCTTGCTACCAGCGAAGCGGTTGAAAAAATGTATGCGGCCCTTAATAATGATGGACTGGTAATTCACAACATAATCTCGGCGATCAATGGGAAAAAAGGTGAATTTCTCCGCGCTGAAATCGCTACATATAAAAAGTATTTCCCGTATGTATATGTTTTTCGCGTCAACGCCGAGAATAGCTACGAGTCTCAGAACATCATTCTCATAGCCCTTAAGAACGCCAGGGAGCCGTCGTTTGAATCAGCGGACAGGGAATTGAACGGCTATCTTCGATCCGTGTGGAAGGAACGGATCGTTCTGGATATGCCGCTGATAACCGACGACCATGCTCCGGTCGAGTATTATAAGTATAGAAGCATGTAGGCCCGCCGAAAGGCGTCTGTGGCCTTGAACAAAAATACGTTGCTGTTTTGCGGTCCGTTATGATATCATGGGCGGACGATGTTGCGGCCCCGTCGTGGTGTTGTGCCCCGTAAGGTCCGCCTCTCACGGTCCTGTCCGTTATACCCACGCCACATTATTAATAAAGCGGCAGGAACAATCGCAAATATTTTGACTATTGAAATTATTTACGTTGTATGCTATAATCACTTTGTGAAGAGTGAGTCGATGAAGGCAGGCTGAAGTATTTTAGCCTGCTCTTTCCTTTTTAAAATCAGTAGTTATCAGTTTTAGATCAGGGAAGATTTTCTAATTTTGGGAGATTGAGCATGGCAACAAATAGTACGAAAGTAAAGGATTTACTGGAAAGCGGGACTGAGAAGGATTTTTTTGGCTCTGATGATACTGACGAGTGTCTTAGTCGGAAGAGAAGCTTTTCTGATGACGGCGATGAAGAATTTGATTTTGTTTCAGAATCGGAGGTCGATCTTGTTGAAACAATTCAAAGGAAAGCCAGTACAGAAAAAGAAGCGAGGGACGACCTCGAAGAAGATGACAGGACACCTTCAGAGAATTCGGATAATATAGTCTGGGCATATTTAAAAGATATGGGACACGTGTCCCTGCTCACGCCGGATGAAGAATTACAGATAGCCCAGAAAATCGAAGAGGCCGAGAGAAAAGCAATAAAGATAGTGTTCGATATGCCCGAAGCGATCGATGAGCTTTTTTGGATCGGCCGGCAATTAAAGGCGCACGCCATAAACATAACAGACGTGATCAACATTTATGAGATGGACCTCACGCAAAACGACGAGGAGAAGTATAGAAAAGCCATCGTATCGTCCATCAATACGTTAAAGAACCTTCATGCGAAGATACGGGAAATCAAGACGGCGTTGGCAGGCGCCAGCAAGCCGGATAAAAAGAGATTGGCCCAAGATCTTCAAAAAATAAGTGAAAAGACGGAAAAAGGCCTGCTCGATCTCAAGCTTAACAAGAAAACCATTGTAGAGATAATCAGGAAGATCACGCATCAGATGAAGTCGATGGATCGCAGGGAAGCGGCCGCCATACAGCGGAGACTGATCGAGCTCGGCGAGATCGAAAATGGGCTGAAGACCGTCAGGAACAGGCTCGTTCAGGCAAACTTGAGGCTTGTTATCAATATAGCCAGGAAGTACCAGAACCGCGGGCTTTCATTTCTTGACCTTGTCCAGGAAGGGAATATGGGGCTCATGAAGGCCGCCGAGAAATACGATTACCAGAAAGGTTACAAATTCTCGACATACTCGACCTGGTGGATACGGCAGGCCATAACGAGGGCAATTGCAGATTGCGGACGGACGATCAGGGTGCCGGTCCATGTGCTGGAAACGAAAAATAAGATAAGTAAGGCTTCTGCGGCCCTTTTTCAGGAATCTGGAGAAAACCCGGACATTGAGGATATCTCACACAAAGCCGGCCTTCCGGTCGAGAAGGTGAGAAAGATCATGAAAGTCTCTGGCGGGACCGTGTCGATCGAATCACCGATAGGAGATGATGAATCGAGGCTCGGTGATCTCATTGCAGACCCGCAAGCCCCTTCGCCTCTGGCGGAATTCATCGGGCATTCGCTTAAAGACGAGATAGACCAGGTTTTGGCGACCCTTACGCCGAGGGAAGAAAAGGTTATCAGGATGCGGCTCGGTATCGGCGAGGCAACCGATTACACTCTGGAAGAAGTGGGTGAGGCTTTCGGATTGACCCGCGAACGCATCCGCCAGATCGAAGCCAAGGCGCTGAAAAAACTTCGGCATCCCTTGAGGCGGCAGAGGCTCGAAGCTTTCCAGGAATAAAAACAGAATGAGTTAATGGGCAACAGGTTATGGGTTATAAATTATCCCGTTGCCCATTACCCAGAACCTCGCCTGTATTATGGAGATAAGGATAAAGAGGATCAATTCTGTCCCATTGACGGGAAATATATCGGGGACCGTTAATACATACGTGGTCATAGAGAATGGCAGGGAATTTTTGCTTACCCGCACCTGCCATACACTCGGCAGCAGCGTCGGCATCGCCGGTAAAAAAGGTATACTGTACGTGGACAGTGACGATAACCGGGTCCACCATCAGGTTGCGGCCCCGAGCGGGGCCTGCGGGCTCAACACAGATGACGAGATCGTGGAAGGACTTTCGCCGCTTGCCCATCGTGCAGTGCTTATGGCGGACCAGTGCAGCGAACAGGGTGAGATCACGATAATAACCAAAGAAAAATAAAGGTATATTCGGTCGGGCCGTAAGGCCGGCAATTGGCCGGTGATGAACGCCTTTGTCCCGGGAGCCAATCCTTGCCATCGACCATTGCTGGCACCTCCATGCTGGCGATGTTGCCTCCCACGGCACCTATCATGGCTGTGTGAGGATTGATCAACACACCGATCATCGATGCCTGCCCTGACGTTATTTTTCTCTCGAAAAGCCTTGATTTTTTATCTATTTATGATAAATATTTCTCAAAAGTCATTTATTGCTCGGCGTTCTGCGCGTAACAGGCAGCCTTGTGATGCCTGATAAATATAGATATATCTCTATATAAGGAAGGGTAGAAATGACTAAGTCACAGATCATTAAACAGGTAGCCGAAGAAGCAAGGATAGCAAAGGCGGCGGCGGGAAGGGCATTTGAAGCTGTCATCGGCAGCATAACGCAGGCGATCAAGAAGGGTGAAAAGGTGACGGTTGTCGGCTTCGGGACATTTTCCGTCAGTTCCCGGAAGGCGCGAAAGGGAAGAAATCCCCGGACCGGGCAGGAGATCACTATAGCCGCCAGGAAAGTGCCCAGGTTTACCGCCGGTGCAGCATTAAAGGCCGCTGTCAACGTGAAAGCGGTTAAAAAGGCCGAGCCAGCCAAAAAAGCTGTATCGAAAGCAAAAGCGGCAGCGGCAAAGCCAGCCGGGAAATCCAAGAAGAAATAGCCAGCAGAAAGGCGGGCCTCTCAAGGCCCGCCTTTCTTATCTCATGAAGCCGAATAGACCACGCCTCAATTTGTTTATGAGGCCCATCAGTTATTTTTCCGCGATCTCACTTACAAACATAATACGGCGTTTTTTATTGAGCGCCGCCATCCTGTATAATCGCCCTGATGCGGCGCTCTATTTCACTTTTCGGCACAGCACCGACTGCCTGGTCCACGGCAACGCCCCTCCTGTAAAAGAACATGGCAGGCACTCATCGTACGCCATGCCGTGATGCAGAAGCTGGAGAGTTATCGACGTTTATTTTTACAATTCTTGCCTGACCCTTGAAGGTTTCTGCCAGTTCATCCAGAACCGGTTCAAGATTGCGGCAGTGCCCTCACCAGGGTGCGAAAAACTCCGCCAGTACAGGGCCCTTGAAGTCTGCCACTTCCCGTTGAAAAGTAGCATCCGTAGCATTCACAGGCCTGCCGGGATAGAGGGTTTGAAGATCAAGCAGTTCCTTGCACCTTCCGCATCTCAAGCGTTCTTTCCATCGGCTGCCGGGGAGCCGGTTCTTCGCCTGGCATTTCGGGCAAACGGCTATGATCAGGTCATCGGTCATGGTCCCCTCCACTGTATGATTATGTTTAATACGCCGAACTCAATATTTCAATCATACAGGGAAAAAAGACGTAACAAAGTGCTGTCCGGACACTGGTACGTGGATGCGGTTGGTAAAACAATGGCCTTCGGCAAATCATTGACTGTCCGGGCATTCTTGTTATATGTAATTTCAAGCGGGAGGACGTGACCGATGGATAGTCTGAGAAAATACTGGACCCACGATCCTCGACGGCCATTGTGTTACGATAATGGCTCGATATGAACGACGTCCATGCCATAGCCTGCCAGCGATGCGGCAACTGCTGTACGATAGATATGATGGCGTACGTTTCGGCTGAAGACAGGAAGAGATGGGAGAACGAGGGGCGCACCGATATTCTTGACAGGCTGGACGATAACAGCGTCATCTGGGCGGGCGACCGGATAATTTCGAGGTCGGGATCAAATGTGACGCATTGTTTTTATCTCAATTCGGACGGTACAGTATGCACGTGCGGGATATATCCGACGCGCCCCGGGGTGTGCCGTGACTACGCCCCGGGTTCGTCGGAGCTGTGTCCTTTATATTTCAATAAAAGCCGATAGGGAGAAGGAGTGACGTATGCCTGAAACGAATATGAATATTCCCGGCGTCGACAGGATCGTGTTATTGAAAAATACGGATATCTTTCGAGACCTCCCCGACGAAGAATTGATCAGGCTGGCCGCCAGGATGATCGAGAGATCATACCCGCCCAATCACGCTATAGTCCGGGAAGGCGCAGCCGGCGACGCTATGTTTATAATCGCAAATGGAAGGGCGGAGATACGGAAGAGGGACCCCAGGAACAATGATTTCGACGTCGCTATCACCACTCTCGGGGATGGGGCCGCCTTCGGTGAGATGGCACTGCTTACAGGAAATCCCCGATCGGCCACTGTTATGGCAACCAGTACCACAAAGGTGCTGGTCCTTATGAAGAACGATTTTGATGTACTGCTTCATGAACATCAATCACTGTCGATCGAGTTAAGCAGGATAGTTGCCGAGCGCATCGAAGAAATGAAGAGCAGGGAGTCTCTCGGCGCTGTTTCCCTTTCCCTCAACACACTCAAGCGCGACGAAGCGATCATGGCCTGCATCCCGGAGCAACTGGCACGCAAGAATAAGATGTTGCCTGTTTCCTATGCAAACGGAAAGATCACGCTGGCTGTTGTCGATGCCTGTAAGGTCGTAGCCATTGATGAAATAAAGCGGGCGGTCCAGCAGAAATATCCCAAGGCGTTTTTCGATCTGGTCATTGTTAACGAGGACGATTTCTTTAAATTCATGGATGAGGAGTATAAAAGCCTTGTGAGTTCCATAGAGGACTCTCTAGACATCGAGAGCTTTGTCGATTCCATGGACCACATTCAATCGGACATACTCAAGGAGTTTGCGCTTGAAGAGGGGGGCGACGAAGACCTCGGCGTCCCCGATATAGCAAAGGAGGCTGAAGGCGCTCCGATAATCAAACTGACGAACAGTATTATTGCCATGGCCTTGAAGAAAGGGGCCAGTGATATCCATATCGAACCCATGGAAAAAGAGGTCAGAGTCCGGTATCGGGTCGACGGGGACCTTCAGGAGGACATGGTGCTCCCGAAAAAGATCCAGCTTCCCCTTATCAGCAGAATAAAGATCATTGCGAAACTCGATATTACCGAACGAAGGCTTCCCCAGGACGGCAGGATAACCATTAAAATGGGAAATAGATCCATCGATTTCCGGGTATCCACGGTCCCGGCCAAATTCGGTGAAAAGATATGCACAAGGATCCTGGATAAGACAAATACGACGCTGGGCCTCGATAAGCTTATTACCCATCCCCCGGTCATGGGTATTGTTCGGGAGATGATCAGGAAACCCTATGGGATCATCTATGTGACGGGCCCGACGGGTTCAGGAAAAAGCACTACGCTTTACAGTTCGCTCGCGGAGATCAATGATGTCAAAAGGAATATCTCCACAGTCGAGGACCCGATCGAATATGACCTCAGGGGAGTAAATCAGATCCAGGTCAATCCCGATATCGGTCTCGATTTTGCGCGGGTTCTCAGGGCATTTCTGCGCCAGGACCCGGATGTCATTCTCGTCGGGGAAACAAGGGACAAAGAAACGGCAAAGATCACCGTCGAAGCCGCCCTGACAGGACACCTCGTATTCACGACCCTTCACGCCAACGATGCTCCGGGCACGTTCATGCGACTGACGGAAATGGGCATCGAGCCTTTCCTGGTCTCTGCGTCTATCATCGGTGTCATTGCCCAGAGACTTGTCAGGAAGATCTGCCCGAATTGCAAGGAAGCCTATGAGGACCCGGCGGCCCTCGAATATCTCGGCCTCCCTCCCGGTACGACGCTTTACAGGGGGAAAGGTTGCGGTGCCTGTCGGAATTCAGGCACCAGGGGCAGGATCGGCGTGTACGAGGTCCTGAACGTCACCGAAGACATCAGGCACCTTATAGCTGAAGGCGCGAGCACGCTTGCCGTCCGTGATGCAGCCTTGGCTGGTGGCATGCTGTCTCTCAAGGACTACTGCCTCATTCTCCTTGAGGAAGGTACTATCAGCGTTGAAGAGGTTTTGAGGACCGTTGTTGTCCAGAACTGAAAAAAATGCGCAAGAATAAAGCAGACCATATCGGAATAGTCGAAACGCAGTATTTCACGTTTGCCTGTCCACCCGACAAATTCATCCTCGAAAGCAATGAAAGCATCGGACCGGTTACCCTTGCATATGAGACGTATGGCGAGTTGAACGAGGATCGGACAAATGCCGTCCTGGTACTCCACGCGCTCACGGGCGATGCACATGCCGCCGGTTTTCACGAAGGGCAGAAGGGCGCAGGCTGGTGGCACGATATGATCGGCCCCGGATTGGCGTTCGACACCGAGCGGTACTTCGTCATTTGCAGCAACGTTCTTGGAGGATGCCGGGGATCGACAGGCCCAGCATCTCTCAACCCCGCAACGCAAAAGCCCTATGGTCTCGATTTTCCCCTGATCACGATACGGGATATGGTAAATGCCCAGAAATACCTGCTCGACCATCTCGGCATAGAGAAGCTTTTGACGGTTGTCGGCGGGTCGATGGGCGGCATGCAGGCGCTTCAGTGGGTTGTCTCATATCCGCATATGGTGGCTTCGGCGATCCCTATCGCAACCACATGGGAGCATACACCCCAGCAAATAGCCTTCAACGAAGCCGGCCGCCAGGCGCTCATGGCAGACCCTAACTGGAATAACGGGGATTACTATGAAAGACGCGTGCCGGAAAAGGGCTTGAGCGTCGCTCGGATGATCGGCCACATCACATACATGAGCGATACATCGATGAACGAAAAGTTTGGCAGGCGAACGAAAGACGGGGAGAAGCCATTCAAGTTCGGCCCTAAATTCGAGATCGAAAGCTACCTGCATTATCGGGGCTATGATTTTGTAAAGCGTTTCGATCCAAATTCATACCTGTACGTAACCAAGGCGGCCGATTATTTCAGCGTGGCCGATTATAAGCCGATCGGTAAATTGCTGGAAGGCATTAAGACAAGGCTCCTCGTCATTGCATTTTCGGGCGATTGGCTTTATCCCCCGTATCAATCGCAAAAGATCGTAAAGATATGCCGGGATGCAGGTATCGATGCAAAGTGCCGCACAGTGCGGTCACATTACGGGCATGATGCATTCCTAGTGGAATTTGAAGTACAAACCCGGCTGTACAGGCGTTTTCTCAAGAAGGTTAAGGAAACGGCATTCGGCCCCGAAGGTACGCCCCCTATTGTAAAGTCCTTCTACGGATAGGAACGGATGTAGCGATCCGGACGAGACCGCTTGCCTGTCGTCGGCTACTACCGGACGAGCTTCTTCAGTTCTTCAATGCATCGTTTATTTTCGGCAGGGGTGCCGAAGGAGACCCGAATGCAGTCGGGAAATCCGTAGGACCCCATGAATCGGACCAGCACCTTCTTCTCAAAAAGCTTGTGAGTAATTTCCTCTGCTTTGTCCCCTATGCGGATAAGAACGAAATTTGCTTCCGAAGGTATATACTCAAGGGCCATAGCTTTAAGGACATCATAGTAAAAGCTTTTCGCGAGTGCACTGTTATTGAGTACCTTTTTGAGCCGTGCCTGATCTTGAAGGGCGGCCCGGGCGGCAAGGATAGCTATCAGGTTAATGCTGAAAGGCTGTTTTGTTCTCTCGAGAAAAGAGACAAGCTCCGGGTCCCCGATACAGTAGCCTACCCGAAGGCCGGCGAGGCCGTATGCCTTCGAGAATGTCCTGAAGATAAGGACGGGGTAGTCCTTTATATACGATAAGGTCCTGGGGAACCGCGGGCTTTGTGCAAATTCCGCGTACGCCTCGTCGACGACAACAAGAATATCGGAAGGAACGGACCTGAGGAAATTTTCAAAATCACTGTCTTCGTATATGGTGCCTGTCGGGTTCAAAGGATTGTTCAGAAAGATGATCCGCGTCCTTTCATCGATCGCGTCCGCTATTTTGCCGAGGTCCGTGGTAAGGCTTGCCAGAGGCACCTTCCTGGTCTCGTAGCCATAGATACGTGCGGCGATCTCGTAGAAAGCGAACGAGGATTCGGTGACGATGACGCGATTGCGCCTATCGTGCTTCATTGCCCGGAACGACATTTCGATAAGTTCATTCGAGCCGTTGCCGATAAGAAAATTGTCGCCTGCAAGACCATAATGTGCAGCGAGGTCGTCTTTCAGTTCCTTTTCGCCCCCGGGATAACGGTTTACCGCGAATAGTGCATCGAGGATGGCCTCGAGGACATCACTCGAGGGCGGGTACGGATTCTCGTTGGAAGACAGACGGACCCACCCATCTTCGTGGCCGTACATAAGGGCCTTGGGGTAATAGGGAATATTCTTCACGCTGTCGCTTATGGTGAACTTCATAGATGATCAGCCCGTTATTATCTTTCGTACTAGTGCCCGTGCATTTTTCTGCATATCCCCGAAATCCTCGATGTCAAGGCCCGCTCCCCGTACTACACGCAGGCCCTGTTCATCGGTTATCAGGTCAGACGGGCTGTGTGCATCGGTATTGAGGATCAATTTCGCGCCGATCGACCTGGCAAACCTCGCCACATGGCCGTTCGTCAACGAATGTCCCTTCCGGGCGCTTATTTCAAGGAGGACACCCCGGTTCATGGCATCTTCAACCTCTTTCTCCGTGATCAAGCCCGGGTGTGCCAGGATATCCACACCCGCCTCTATCGCGGCGGCGTTGGTCCCTTCCTCGACAGGTTCGGCTATCGTTTCCCCGTGTACAACCACGTAGGCAAATCCGAGTTTGCGGGCAAGTACCGTAAGTTCACCGATCTGTCTGGCAGGACAGTGGGTCAGTTCACAGCCAGGTACGATAGTCAGGCCTTCATGCAGTTCCGCGTAGTTTTTGATCTTCAAGATCGATGCCGCAACATTTTCGATGGTCGTTATGTCGACGTGGTCCGAAATGCCGAGTATTGTATAGCCATTTACCTTTGCCCGGCGGGCAAGTTCAATGGGCAACAGTTCGCCGTCACTTAAGAGGCTATGCGTGTGCAGGTCGATCATAATTACATTTTATATTTGCCGAAATCGTCCTGAGAGAGATTTTCCAGGATATCCTCCCAATCCGAGCTTTCCGATACTACCTTGTCTTCTTTCTGGGTTGTGAGGTCGACCTTCGCCGAACGCTGGATTACGCTTTCTTCAACAAAAATAGGTGCTTTTGTGCGAAGGGCGATGGCTATCGCATCGCTCGGGCGCGAATCGATGACCATGCGTTTCTTATTGACATCGACATGTATGAGCGCGTAGTAAGTGTTGTCCTTGAGGTCATTTACCTCGATCTTGAGCACCTTCACGCCCAGGCTATCCAGAATATTCTTGATTAGGTCATGGGTCATGGGCCTCGGGGTTTCTATGTTCTCAAGGGCCGTTGCGATGCTCGAAGCTTCGAGAAGGCCGATCCATATAGGCAGTACATCCTTTTCCTCTACATCCTTCAAGAGGATGATCGGGGTATTTGTGAACGGGTCAACCGTGATCCCTGCAACTTTCATCTCTTTGAGCATCGCTTGCCTCCCCGGAGCATTTTATAACTTGCCCCGTAATGAATTAGCATACCCTTTTATTATATCCACTTCCACTAATTTGTAAACCATGCCCGCGCCGCCGGTGAAGTTGACTATCTTGCCAGTGCGCGTCCTGCCTGTGAGTTCGTCGGGTGAGTTCTTGCTCGGGCCCTCGACAAGTACCTCCATTTTCTTTCCTTCGGCACCCCTGTTTGCTTCGAGGGTTATTTCCCTCTGGCGCTTCTGGAAACGGGTCAACCGTTCATGGGCCACATGCTGCGGAACAGGGTCCGGCAGCCCTGCCGCGGCAGTGAATTTTCGGGCTGAATATATAAAGGAAAATATGCCGTCAAACCTGACGTTTTCCATGAGTCTCATCGTCTGTTCAAAATCTTCGTCGGTCTCTCCCGGAAAGCCGACGATGCAGTCTGCAGTTATGGCTATTCCCGGGCACTGTTTTTTCAATGCCTCGACCTTCCCGAGATAGTCTCCCGAGGTGTATCCTCTGTTCATCAAGGCGAGGATCCGGTCTGAACCCGACTGAAAAGGCAGATGAATGGACTCGCACAGAGTCCTCAAGCTGCCGAAACATTCAATAAGTTCCTGCGATATATCCTTGGGATGCGATGTAACGAAGCGAATGCGCGAAATTTCTGGTATCTCGTCGATCTTCCTGAGAAGCTGCGGGAATGAAAGGTCGCTGTTGCCATTATTATAGGAATTCACGTTCTGGCCGAGAAGAGTGATCTCTATCATGCCGCGCTCGGCCATCTCACGGACCTCGGACAGGACATCCGCACTCGGCCTCGATTCTTCACGGCCCCGCACATACGGCACCACGCAGTAACTGCAGAAATTATTGCAGCCCTTCATGATCGTAACGAAACCCTTGACCCCGTTTCGGGTATTGTGCGGCCTGATAAAGAGCGATGGTGAGCGACCGTTATCGCCGAAGCCCTCGGTCCGTATGTTCACTTTCGCATTTTCCACGGCCTCGGCAATTTTATGTATGTTCGACGGTCCCAGTGAAAAATCTATGAACGGTAGACGCTCAAAGATATTTTCTTTCTCCTGCTCGGCGACACATCCCGTCACCCCCAGGATAAGGCCCGTTCTTTTCCTGGCATGCTGAAGCCTTCCCATGAGGCTGAAAAACTTCTGTTCAGCCTTTTGCCGGATGCAGCATGTGTTCACGATAACGATATCCGCGTCTTCGACGCTTAAGGCAACCGAATGGCCATGGTCAATGAGGACAGACGCCATCTTTTCCATGTCATGGTCGTTCATCTGGCAGCCGAAGTTTTCAATTAAAAAGCGCATAAATTAAACCCGGTCTCATGTCTCAAGCGACTGATTTTAACATATATCGATGCGTTCCGTCCAACCGTACAAGTCCTGGGGCACACCTGAAGCCAGACAGGCCGGCTCCTGCCGTCATCCCGACTTTCGAAGCTGCGTCGCAATCCTCCAACGGCGTCATTCCAGCGTCTTTGTTGCTTTTGGATCCCGGCAAGCCGGGAATGACGGGGAGAGTGAATCCCGTCATTGTAAGCGCATCAGGCAGAAAAAATAATTGTGACACCGCCTGTTCGCCGGGATGACGGATTGAAGGTATTGAAAAGAAGGCCGTGCCAATTCGACACGGCCCAATTATTTTGTCCTTAGCCTGAAACTTGAGACGTTTTTATCTCCTGACCTTAAACATCGGCTCGAGTTTTTCCATCTTCTTCACGATTCCGCCGTATTCGAGCTCGCTGTACGGAAGCATCGCGGCTCCGGAGAAGCCCTGCTGACGGATCTCGGTTGCCTTGCGGGACACTTTCGTCCTTATGTAATCCCAATACGGGTGGTCGAAGCAGTCCGCAGCGTCCGTCAGTTTGCCTTCGTGCACACAAAATCCCATCGCGGCGACCACGGGGGGGCCGTCGAAGAAGGATACGGTGGAATTCATCTTGACCGGCATTAACGGCCCGGTATGACTTCCGCGCATGAAGCCGGCAACGTAGTGGCCGATGTTGAAAGGGGCCAGTACTTCGCCAGTTGCCGGGAAAGGCCCCTGGCAGCGAACGAGCATGACGGGATCGTCTTTTCCGGTGTATTTTCCGGCGATATTGTGGAGCCGTGATGTGCAGCATGAAGCGGCGATTTCGCCCGTCTCGCGGGAATAGACCGACTCGACGACATAGCGCTCGTTGTCGCGAAGCAGTGCGGCGATATCGTACATGTCCTCGGGCGCATTCAGTTCTATCACCTTGTCGCCTTCGGTATGCGCGACATCCATTATTACGAATTTAAACCCTTTGGCCATGTTCGGGGACAGGATAAGGCCGGAGTTGTACATCGGGTCGCAAAACATGAGATAGAGGGGCAAATTGTAGGCGCCCGGGTCAGTCTTGTCTGCGGCGAACATCACGAAAGGCTCATTGGGGCGCTCCTCGAATTCCATTTCGGCAACGGCCGGGCCCATGCCCTTGACATTGCCTGAAAAAGAGTCTTTCAACAGGTCCTGACCCGCGCCGTAGAGGCCCTGCTGTTTCGCTACCTGTGTGCCGGCGAGGAAAGCATCCCAGGCAAGCTTATGGAGTTTCTCGTAACCCACGCCATTTGTATGGGCGAAAAGTATTGCAACGTCATCGCCGGTATGGCTCACAAAAAAATCGCTCACCAGGCCTTTGCTCTCCGATGCGACAAATTCTTTAACCTTATCAATGAGCGGCTTGCTGGGACATATATGTCCACCGATACTCCCGATATCAGCCTTGATAATGGACAACGTTGTCTTCATGGAAACCTCCTCCTGAAATGATTTTTATAGAATTTTATCGAACTTACGTTCGTTATATCAAGGCCAAGGGGCGTAACCGATACGAAGCCTTTTTCCACCGCATAAAAATCAGTGCCGCGTTTGCGTTCGTATTTATCCCCATTGCCGCCGATCCAGTAATATTTTCCGCCGCGCGGGTCTATTCTTTCGTGGACAATATCATTATATATTCTTTTGCCGAGCCTTGTCACGGAAAAACCTTTCAGCATATCACGCGGAAGGTTGGGAATATTGACGTTAGCGAAAGTGCCCTCGGGCATTGCCGTTTCACTTAGTGCCTCGATCACCGTTTCGGCGACCCCGGCAGCATCTTCGAACAGAAATTCCTGGCGGGCGCAGATCGATACCGCCATTGACGGGATATTGAGAAAGGCCCCTTCCTTGGCGGCGGCCACGGTCCCGGAGTAATTTACGTCCTGGCCCATATTCGGCCCCGTGTTTATACCGGACACGACAAAATCGGGTTTTCTCGGGAGTACCGCATGAATGCCCAGTAGGACGCAGTCTGCGGGGGTCCCGTTCGTGGCGTATGCCCGCTCGGAAATTTCACGGATCCTGAGCGGCTTGTGTAAAGTAACAGCATGGCCGACGCAGGTACGTTCGCGCTCTGGCGCTATCAGGTAGACGTCATTGTTTTTTGACAGTTGCTTTCCCAGAGTCAGAATGCCTTTTGAATGAATACCGTCGTCGTTGGTGAGAAGGATAAGCAAGAATTACCCGGTCTTGGAAACTAAAAATATCGGGGCGACGGGATTTGAACCTGCGGCCTCTTGCACCCCAAGCAAGTGCGCTAAACCATGCTGCGCTACGCCCCGATGGATATCTAATATAACGGATAGCCTTCTAAAAGTCCATAGTTTTACTGTCAAAATGACGTATCTGGCTTGTTACTATTGACTTTTCTGACGTCCCTATCATAATATATGTAGTTTTTTCAGAACCTAAGCCAAGGAGTATCACATGTACGCGATCATCGAGAACGGCGGCAAGCAGTATAAGATCGAAGAGGGGAAGAAAGTCAGGCTCGAAAAATTCGCCGGCACCGAAGGCGACGAGGTTAAGCTCGAGAATGTTCTTGCCGTCAATACCGGAGAGGCAACGCTTATCGGAAGTCCATATGTCTCAGGTGCATATATCAACGGGAAAGTTGTTGCCCAGGGAAGAGACAAAAAGATCACGGTCTTCAAACACAAGAGGCGGAAAGACTACAAGGTGAAAAAAGGTCACCGGCAGCCTTTTACGGAACTGCTTGTAGAGAAGATCGTAGTGGAGGCATAAAATGGCACATAAAAAAGCAGGCGGCAGTTCTCGGAACGGACGCGACAGTCAGGGCCAGAGGCTCGGCGTGAAGATATACGGCGGACAGTCCATCAAGGCCGGAAGCATTATTGTCAGACAGCATGGCACAAAGATCCATCCAGGGCAGAATGTTGGCATCGGCAAAGACGACACCCTCTTTGCCTTGATCGACGGGATCGTGAAATTCGACGTATCAGGTGACAAAAGAAGGGCGCATGTTCTCCTCGCTTGATGAAGTTTATTGATGAAGCGACCATATACGTTGAAGCTGGACGAGGTGGGAGCGGCTGTGTAAGTTTCCGACGAGAAAAATTCATTCCGCGAGGCGGACCTGACGGCGGTGATGGCGGAAAGGGAGGAGACGTTATCATAGCAGGGAATAAGGACCTCGCGAGCCTCCATGATTTCAGATACAAGCGAAAATATAAAGCCGAAAACGGAAAGGCCGGATCGGGCAGGAACAAGACCGGCAGGGAAGGCAGCGACATCATAATAAACGTGCCCCTCGGCACGGTCGTTTACGACCGTGACTCGTCGGTTGCATTATTTCATGTCCTTAAGGATGGACAGACCCATATTGCGGCAAAAGGTGGACGCGGCGGCCGGGGCAACGCCCGGTTCGTCACGCCGACGCACAAGGCACCCCTCGAGTTCGACCCAGGAGAAGAGGGCGAAAGCAGGTACCTTCGCCTTGATCTTAAGCTTCTCGCGGATATAGGCCTCGTAGGCCACCCGAACGCCGGGAAGTCGACCCTGATCTCCCGCCTGACGCAGGCAAGGCCGAAAGTTGGCGACTATCCGTTTACGACATTGAACCCCAGTCTCGGGGTGCTGGACGACGAAGAAAAGAAATTCGTGATCGCCGATATTCCAGGCATCATTGAAGGGGCTTCCCGGGGGAAAGGACTGGGACTGGCATTTTTAAAGCATATCGAAAGGACGGGGGCGCTTCTCATTGTGCTCGACCTTTCTTCAGACGACATAAGGGGGGATTATGCCACCCTCCTCGATGAACTCGGGGCTTACAAGAAAGAGATGCTTGAAAAACCGAGGCTTGTCGTCCTTAAC
>DHQV01000111.1:21742-39413 GCA_002408185.1 Deltaproteobacteria bacterium UBA5329 | reverse complement strand
TTATACCGGCAGACACGGCAGCCCGGTGGAAGGCACACCTCGCCGGTTTGGGCGAAAGGGCCGTCGTTGTAAGCGCCCTTGCCCGCCTGGGGATAACGGAACTCAGGGAGGCCATTTCCGAGAGTATCCAGTCCCTGAAAGCAAGGCTCGCCGACGGGGACGGGGAAAATATTGACGATAGGGTTTTGTAAATGAATCGTGTTGTTATCAAGATCGGGACATCGGTCCTTCTCGATGATGAAAAAAAGATCAGTTCCGGCAAGATACGCGATATTGCGCAGCAGGTGAAAAAGGCCAGAGACGCCGGCACGGAGGTCATTATCGTGTCGAGCGGCGCGGTCGGCTGCGGCATGGAAACCATAGGGATCACTCGCAAGCCGAAGGAGATTGCAAAGAAACAGGCACTGGCGTCCGTCGGTCAGGTCCTTCTCATGAAGATGTACCGCGAGAACTTCGAGAAGAAGGGTATGAAGGTAAGCCAGATTCTTCTGACACACGAGGATATCAAGAACAAGACCCGGTGCCTCAACCTCACCAATACACTGGACACCCTTCTCAGGATGGGCATCGTCCCCGTGATCAATGAAAATGACGCTCTTTCGTTCACGGAGATCAAGTTCGGTGATAACGACAACCTCTCGGCGCTCATCGCCCAGATAGTGTCGGCCGATCTGCTCCTTATCCTGTCCGATGTCGAAGGACTGTACGACTGCGACCCGAACCGGAACCCGAACGCGAAGATGATACCCGTCGTCCGGAGGATCGATGAAGATATCGAGTGCAGTGCGGCGCAGTCGGCAAGTGAGAAAAGCGTCGGCGGAATGATAAGCAAGCTCGAGGCTGCCAAAAAAGCGGGAATGTATGGGATACCGACCCGTGTCGTCCTTGGCGGGAAGGCGGACGTGATCCTGAAGGTCCTCGCAGGAGAAGAGGTGGGAACGCTCTTTTTGCCCGGCCGGAAGCTCGCGCGGCGCAAATGGTGGACAGCCTTCGCATTCAAGACAAAAGGCACCATCTGGGTCGACGAAGGCGCCGAACGGGCGATCGCGTTGAACGGCAAGAGCCTCCTGCCGTCGGGCATTGTCCGTATCGAGGGGCATTTTGCGAGCGGCGACTGCATCGAGATGAAGAATTCGTCGGGCGCAATTGTTGCGAAAGGTATAGTCAACTATTCGTCGTCCGAGATAGACAGGATAAAAGGCCTCAAAAGCACCGATATTGAAAAGGAACTTGGATACAAGTACACCGAGGAAGTGGTCCACAGGGATAATATGGTGGTTATATGAAAGCTGAAAAACTTGCTCAAAGTGCGAAGGCCGCATCCGATATCCTGGCCCATGCATCGACTGATGAAAAGAACCGGGTCCTGCTGCGGCTTGCCGAAAAGCTCGCGGAAAGCCAGGACTACCTGTACGAGGAGAACGCTAAGGACATCAGTGCCGCACAGAAGGAAGGCCTGGCAAAAAGCCTGATCGACAGGCTCAGGATGGATGATAAGATCGTACGCGAAATGCAGGGGAGCCTCGAGGATGTTGCAGCCCTTCCCGACCCCGTCGGAGAGATCATCAAGACCTGGAAGAGGCCGAACGATCTGCTCGTCGGAAGAATGAGGATCCCGATCGGAGTTATCCTTATCATCTACGAGTCACGGCCTAACGTTACGATAGAGGCGTTTTCGCTGTGTTTGAAGAGCGGGAACTGCGTCATCCTGAAAGGCGGGTCGGAGGCGTACCATTCTAACAAGGCCCTGCATAAATTGATCGTCGAGACGCTTGAAGGATCGAACATACCGGCCGACGCGGTCCAATTCGTTGAAACAGCCGACCGTGAATTCATATATTCCCTCCTCGAACGCGAGGAAGAGATAGACCTCGTCATCCCGCGCGGCGGCGAAGCATTGATACGCAGCATTGTAGAACGGTCCAGGATACCCGTTCTCAAGCATTACAAGGGTGTTTGCCACATATACGTCGATGAAGAAGCTGATGAGCAGATGGCCTTGGACGTTTCGGTAAACGCCAAGGCGCAGAAGCCTGCGACCTGCAACGCCCTGGAGACGCTTCTCGTGCACGAGAAGATCGCCGGATCGTTCCTGCCGAAAATTCACGAAGAATTAAAGCGTCAGGGCGTCGTGGTCAAAGGCTGTGACAAGACCGCGGCAATACTCAAAGGCATCGAAAAAGCAACGGATGCAGACTGGTACATGGAGTATCTCGACCTGACCCTTTCAATAAAGGTTGTGAACGATATGACCGTGGCTATAGATCACATACGGAAGTATGGCTCGAGCCATACCGAAGCGATCATCACGACAAATTATGACAGGGCGTGGAAATTCATGCGCGAGATAAATTCCTCGCTGGTCCTTGTCAATGCATCTACCCGGTTGAACGACGGTTTTCAGCTTGGCCTCGGGGCAGAGATGGGTATCTCTACGACGAGGCTCCACGCATTCGGGCCGATGGGGCTCGAAGAGCTTACCGTAACGAAGTTCATCGGTTTTGGGAACGGCCAGTTGCGGACTTAAACAGGTGATCGAATGGCAATAGGCGTCTTTGGCGGAACCTTCAACCCCGTTCATATGGGACATCTGCGTGTTGCAGAGGAGATACGGGAAGATTTCCGGCTTGAGGTGATCTATTTCATTCCATCCCATTTACCCCCGCACAAGGATACGGAAACCTGCAGTTTTTCGGGGGACCGCCTGAAAATGCTCGAGGCAGCCGTTAAAGGCAATCCGTTTTTCAAGGTATCCGACCTGGAGATAAAGAGGGGAGGCCTTTCATATACGATCGAGACGCTGAAAAAACTCGAGGGCCGCTTCAATGATATCTATTTTATCATCGGTATCGATGCGTTTGTGCTTATAGATACATGGTATCATTGGGAGGAGCTTTTCTATCATACGAATTTTATCGTCATGACGCGGCCGGCATCGGGCTCTTTAAATGTCCCGCAGATGTTGCCTGAAAGCGTCCGAACACGACTGACCGAGCTTCAGGATAGCGTTTACCGGCACGAATCGGGCAAAACGATACATCTTCACCCGGTTACGAAAATAGACATCTCGTCGACGAAGATACGGGCGCTGCACAGGGAAGAGAGGTCCATAAAATATCTGGTCCCTCCTTCAGTGGAGAAAATAATAATTGAAAGGGGGTTGTACAGGTCCTGAAATGAAACCGGAAGAAGAGTTGGCGGAAATACTCGGCAGATTGGCGGACGATAAAAAGGCGGTGGATACGGTCGTTATGGACCTGGGAGGTCTGACTGACATCGCCGACTATTTTGTGATCGCCGGCGGTACGAGTGAGCGCCATGTCAGGACCATTGCTGACGGGATACGCGAAGGCATGAAAGAAAAGCAAGTAAGGCCTCTCGCGACGGAGGGTTACGAAGAGGGCAGATGGGTTATTCTTGATTTTCAGAGCGTTATCGTCCATATTTTTCTGGCATCGCTCAGGGAATTATATGATCTTGAAAGCCTCTGGATAGAGGCGAAAAGATACAGGATAAAAAAAGAAAGCAAGGATATAGAGGTGGGTAATGAATAAAGAGACCGTAGATTTATACCGGAGAAGATTGTTGAAAATGCGCGAGAACATCCTCAATAAGGCTAAAAAGCTTCAAGAGGACTCATACAACCTTGGCACGGACGGCATCCAGGATATGGCTGACGCAGCAAGCAATACGTATACCGCCGACATACTTATGAGCATAAGCCACAACGATCTCATCATCCTGAAAGATATCGACAATTCGCTCGACAAACTCAATAAGGGTACGTATGGCATCTGTGAAGAATGTGAAGAAAAAATCAGCGAGAAAAGACTTGAAGCAAATCCTGTAGCACGTTATTGTATAACCTGTAAGCGTCAAATGGAGGAAAAAGGATTATAAAGAATGCGGTATAAGATATTCTTTTTCGTTCTTGCGCTCTTCCTTGTCTTCTACTTCATTATCGCGCATTTAAATCCGGAGAATGTAAAGTTCTATTACGGCGGGCCGCGTCCAATAGAACTTTCCGTGGCCGAGTTCATCATTGCCGCCTTCTGTCTCGGGGTGATCGTATCGATCATCGTCAGTTTTTTTTACGATGTCAAGACCGCGGTTACGTCATGGATGACAAGGCGCTCCGAGCGCAAAAGCGAAGAATATCTGGAGCTTCTCGAAAAAGCGAGGCTTTATGACCTGAAAGGCGATCGCGAGAAGGCCATAGAACAGCTGGACAGGCTTTCACGCAGGAACCCTGGCCGCGAAGAAACGTATATTGCACTGTCCGATATATATGTCTCGATGGAGGATTACGACAAGGCCCGCGAAACGCTTGACCTGGCCGAAACGAGCCTCGGAAAAGTCGAGAGCATTCTGTTCAAGAAAGTGCGATTGAACATGAAGACCAGGGATTATGTGAAGAACGAAGTCCTGTTGAAAGATATACTGCGGCTCAATGAATCGAGCCTTGATGCCTTGAGACTGCTCCGGGACCTGTACATATGGAAGAAGGATTGGGACGGGGCATTTGATGTCGAAAAGAAGATAAAACGCTACGTCAAGACCGATGAGGAATCGAGGCGCCTTATCGGGATCCGCTATCAAAAGGCCTTTTCCCTTTTCAATGACCAGTTCAGTTTGAACGCGGAAACGATCATAGACGAACTAAAAGAGATCATAAGCGAAGAAAAATTATTCGTACCCGCATATATCCTGCTTGGCGAGGCGTATAAAAAGACCGGAAAACTCAACGAGGCGGGAAGAATTTACGGCAGGGGCTATACGAAGACCGGCCACATCGAGTTCCTGTTAAAAATGGAAGACCTCTATATTGACAGGGGCAATCCCGAGGTCATTCTCAAGATCTACCGGAGGGTCCTTGACGTTTCTCCCGATGACCACCTCATATCGTTTTTGTACGCACGGCTATGCCTGAGACTTGAGATGATCGATGAAGCGATCGATACCCTTAATTCGCTCATCGCCGGAGGAGAAGATTTTAAAGGCCTCCACCGGGCAATGGCAGAGGCATATGTCCATCGCGGCCAACTGGAGAATGCCGTTCAGGAATTCAAGAACGCGTTCCCGATGGACGAGCGGGTATATATACCGTTCGTTTGCACGAAATGCAATGCGATCAAGGAAACATGGAGTGATTACTGCGAAAGCTGTTATAGCTGGAATACGATCAATGTCAAAAAGGAAGATTTTCTCCAAGGAGACATGACGCAACTGCGCACTCTCTACGATGAGGCCGAATGGACCCGGAGTGAGCCATGATGAACGAACTTTTATTATCGAACGATAACAAGGTGATATTCCTGATCCTTGACGGACTTGGTGATATCCCCAATCCGGCCTTCGGCCTGAAAACACCGCTCGAGGCCGCCAAAAAGCCGAATATGGACGGCCTTGCCATGAAAAGAGGCGTTCTCGGCAGAATCATTCCCGTGGATATCGGTATTACCCCCGGCAGTGGTCCGGGGCATCTAAGTCTTTTCGGGTATGACCCTCAAGTCCACGAGATCGGGCGGGGTGTGCTGGAAGTGCTGGGACTCAATATGGACCTTCGTGATGGTGACCTCGCGGCGCGTGCAAATTTCTGCACCATCAAAGAGGGCCTCGTGACCGATCGCAGGGCCGGGAGGATACCCACATCTGAAACCGAGCGCCTGTGCAGGACCATCAGTTCAAACATCGAAAAGATCGAAGGCTGTGAGGTCATTATAAAGCCTGGTAAATCGCACCGGTTTGCGGTCATATTCAGAGGGCCGGACCTGGCCGACAAGCTTACGGATGCCGATCCCCACAAAGACAACAAACCATTCGTGCATACCTCGGCAAAGGCCCCGGAAGCCGAATTTGCCGCGCGCGTCGTCAACAGCTTCATGGAAAAGGTCATGGATCTCCTCAAAGCGGAACCGGTCGCAAACGGAGCTCTGCTGCGCGGTTTTTCTTGCAAGCCGGACATACAGCCATTTACCGAAAAGTATGCAATGAAGGCCCTGGCTATAGCCACATATCCCATGTACCGCGGAATCGCAAAGGTCCTCGGAATGGATGTTAAGGATGAGCCGGCAGATTATGACGAAGCGGTATCGCTCCTGAAAAAAAATTACAACGATTATCAGTTTTTCTTTTTTCATGTCAAGGAAACGGACCTTGCAGGCGAAGACGGTAATTTCGAGGAAAAGGTGCAGGCGATAGAAGCCGTAGACAGGTTTCTCCCCGAGATAACAGGTCTTGACCCGCATGCTCTCGTTATTACTGGAGATCATTCGACCCCCTGTCCTCTCAAAGGTCATAGCTGGCATCCGGTGCCTGCGCTTGTCGTAACAAAAACGGGGGAAACAGACGGCCACGCCTTTCACGAAAAAAACTGCCTTGTCGGGAGTGCAGGAACGATATACAGCAAAGACCTTATGGCCCTCGCCCTCGCCCATGGCGGGCGGCTCGACAAGTACGGTGCTTAGCTTTTTCAATTCAGCGTTAAGTCTTTTTTATCCCCAATCATGTGGTGTGTGCGGCGCGGATGGCAAGGTTCTCTGCGAGATGTGCACCAAGGAATTCCTGGTTATCAAGGACGCCGACGTATGCCAGGTATGCGACCGATGGCTGGGCCGCTCCATCGTATGCGGGCCTTGCAGCGAGTCAAAGATGTGGTTCGGCCGGGGGTTCTTTATCTTCGAATACGACTCGGCAGTCCGGGAAGTCATCCACGCCTTTAAATTTGAAGGTTGTAAAAAAATAGGCAGGCAGCTCGTGAATCTCGTTTCCGGCAAGTTTCATGGCCTGGATAGAGACGTCGACGTTGTAATCCCCGTGCCGGTATCCGGAAAAAGGCTGCGGGAAAAAGATTTTAACCAGTCATACATTATTGCCGAAGAGATCGCGGCTATCACAGGATTAACGATAGAGCATTCCGTGCTGGTCAAAAGGGACAGCATACGGGACCAGTTCAGCCTTCCGAGGGATGAACGCAAAAAGAACATAAAAGGTGCATTCAGGGTAGAAGACCTTCAGTACATAAAAGGCAGGCGCATCCTGCTCGTGGATGATCCTTTCACGACCGGGTATACGGCATCGGAGGCGGCGCGGACACTGGTACAGGAGGGGTCGGCGGGCGTGATCCTGTTTGCCCTTGCGAGGACGCCATAATGAAGAAGGCCATTGTCATAATCTCATTGTGCCTTGTCCTTATTGTATGTGCCGTTTTTGTGGTATCCCGGAACCTTCCGGCGGTCATCTCGGGCCTTCTTGGCCGGTACGGGATACCGGTCAGGATCGAAAAGGCCCATTTTTTCTTCAGCGATGGCACGCTTGCGGTCGATCTCGGAGATCTATCCTTCAAAGGGCCTGTTTCGGGGAAGATCGGCCAGATATCTTCACGAATATTTATTTCGGACGGGATCTTTTTCGACAGCATCTCGATGAAAGATTTTAATCTCGTTATCAGCGATGAGATCAAGATGGGGAAAAAGGATTTTTCGACAAAGATCGGCCTCCTGGAGATAAGCAACGGTGTCGTTACCGCGGCCGGACGTAAACTGGTCGTCGGTTCGATCGTTGCCCAGAATATCAATACCAAAAAACCCATCAAGTTCTTTGCGTCTATCACCGACCCCGATCATGCCGGTAAAGTACGGGTGGTGGGAAGCAGCGTGATCGAAAAGAACAGGCACAGAATAAAAGGGTCTATCGAGGTGGACGCCTTCGGCCTTGAAAAAATAGACAGCATCCTGAACGGTGTCGTTAATGGAAAAGGTGAATTCACGCTTTATGACGGGGTACTTACGCTTGCGGGCAATTGCAATTCGCCGAAGCTGGTCCTGCGTGACACATGGCTCAAAAAGCCCCTTATTGTCGACAGGGTAACTGCCAGGTCCACCATCACGGCAAAGGGGCCCGATGTGAATATAGCGGTGTATGATACGGGGTATGCAGACGCGCCGTTCACCGTAAATGTGAAGATGAAGGACTTCGCATTCGCCCGGCTCGATATTACTTCCGGACCCGTTCCCCTGAACGTTGTCAGGGAATATGTAAAAATGGACGATATCGGGTACGATGTCTGGGCATACGTCAAAGACGGCTTTTTGAAGATGAAAAGATTGACCTATGAAAAAGATCATCCTTTTACCGCCAATCTGGAATTGAGCCGGATGACCGGCACGTATAACGGCAATGAGCTCACGGACATCTCGGGCAACCTGGATGTCGAGGAGAGCAAGGGGACGATCTCCGAGGGCAAAGGGTACTTCAAGGCGAGCAAATTTTACGACCTGAAGGGTACGATCAATTTCGGGAAAAAGCCCTGGGTCCGCCTCATGGGAAAATATACCGTCGACCTCACGCATATTCCCTATTTCACCGACCTCAAGGAAGTAACGATAAGCAAGGGATGGGCGGACGGGGCGATAGAATTGGACAGCAGGAACGAAAAAGGGCTTGCCTTCGGGGGTTCGGGCAAAATAAACAACGCGGCGGTCGAGTGGAAAGGCCAGTCCTTTACTGTCAACGGTCCGTTCCAGCTATCCGGGCAGGAATTGCTCTTTAGCACGATAACGATATCCGGGAACGACACCAGCCTTGCCTTGAATGGCAGGTGGGGCCCCAAGGGGTTCACTTGCTTTGTGAAAGGATATGCCGATTCGAGGCTCATCGGGGCGATAACGGGAAAGACCGTCAGAATATCGGGGAAAGTACAGTTCGACAGTCAAGTAATGATAGCTGACAGCCAGATTACGACGAGCGGTAATATCAACATGGATGATGTCGCATACGGGATCCCAGGTTACTTCAAAAAAGCGAAGGGTGTTCCTTGCAGGGCCCAGGTGCGCCTCACCCGGAAGAAGACGGGTGATATAATCGTCGATGATATTTCCGGAAATCTGGATGTCATCAATGTTCAGGCATCGGGTACGATCTCGAATGGCAGGAAGATCGATTCAAAAGTAGCTGTGCGCACAAAAGATTCGGGAAGGGCGGCATCGCTATTTAACCTCAATGGCGACTTAAGGGGTGGTGAGGCCAATATCGACCTTGCGGTCAAGGACCTTGTATTCCCTTTGACCAGGCTTCCCTGGGTTGTCGGGAACGTGCAGATGAGAAAAGGCTTCCTCAAGATCCCCTGGATGCCTCACCTCATGAAGGACATCGATCTCAACGCCGATTTCCGCGGCTATGAATGCGACGTGGTCGTAAACAGCCTGACGACCGGATCGAGCGTTGTCAAGAAGGCAACCCTGAAAGTGAATGGTTTTGAGGCCCCGAAATTTGACATGGTTGTCGGTATGGACCGGCTCGATGCGAAAGATTTCAGGTCCGGTGGCGATCTTACGATACGGAGCATCCAGAAAGACAGCGTGCTTGCGAGTTCGAGCGGAAAGATATCGATCCGTGCCCGTGATGTCAGTCTCGGAAGTGTGCCTGCGAAAGACCTCGAGATCAATGCCTTTATGACCGACAGGAAGATCAATGTGTCGGACCTTAAACTGCGCGTATTTAACGGCGACGCCGATATAAAAGGGATGGTGGACCTGTCGGGCCCCGTTCCGTCCCTTTACGCGCATGGACGGCTCGCGCGCATAGGCGCTGGGGTCTTTTTTGCAGCAATGGGAGGCACTTCCCAGGAGATCACCGGCGATGCCCATATTATGGGCACCCTTAAATCCGAAGGTACGACGTGGAAAAGCCTGAAGGCCAACTTGAACGGTGACACCTCCGCTTACAGCAGGAACGGGGTCATAAAGCGATGGAACCTTCTGTCAAAGATATTTGCACTTTTGAATGTCTATGATCTCGTACGCGGCAAGATCGTTTTAGGAAAAGATGGGTTATTATATAAGAAAATGGGTGCTTCATTCACCATTGATCACGGCGTATATCATACGAAGAATTTCCTGCTTGACAGTCAGTCGATGGTCATAACCGGGGCCGGCGATATCGACCTCAACAAGGAAACGATCGATGCAACCCTCGAGGTGTCACCCCTTGTGGCCCTCGACAGGACCATAGACAAGATCCCGGTCCTGCGAAGCATAATAAAGAACAAGAATAAAGGTTTTCTCTATGTTACATACAGTGTTAAGGGCCCGTTTGACGATCCGGATATCACGACGAATTATGTTGGGACGGTCGGCACAAAATCGCTCGAGATTCTGAGGAATATCCTTGTTTTCCCAAAAGAGGTCTTTGAGGCAAAATGAAGATCGGAATTATTGGAGCAGGTAAAGTCGGTATTTCGCTGGGTTACGTTTTGCGGAGCAACGGGAATCATGTTGTAGGGATCTCCGATATCAATGCCCACGCCCTCGATGCAGCCCGGGAATTTATGGGAGGGGACACGCTTTATACCCATGATAATACCGAGTTGGTGGATGCATGCGATATCATAGCGATCGCCATACAGGACAGGCTCATCGGGGAAGCGGCACGATCGATTGCGGACAAGGCAGACGATCTTGTAGGAAAGTTTTTCTTCCATACGAGCGGCGCCGATTCATCCCGGGTCCTTTTACCGCTTGAACAAAAAGGGGCCCATATCGGGTCGCTTCACCCGCTGCAGACTTTTCCCGATATTGAAAGCGCGATCAACGTCCTGCCCGACACCAGTATATTCATCGAAGGTGACGATAAGGCGCGCGATGTGCTTCGCTTTGTTGGAGAGAACCTCGGGGCGAAGGTGTACGTTGTTGCCGCCGAGGATAAGGTTTACTATCATCTGGCAGCCGTTTTTGTATGCAACCTGCTTTCGGCGCTCATGCAGGCCGGCGCGGGCATCATGGAAAGGATCGATATCGATTTTGATCCGTTCATTCCCATCATACGCGCCACAATGAACAATATCGAAACGAAAGGACCGCTTGCCGCTCTCACGGGCCCCATTGTGCGCGGCGACGATAAGACGATATTATCTCATCTTGCAGCAATGTCCGATATGTCTCTTCATAAAGAGATATATTTGGCTTTGTCAAAAATGGCATTTCAGATGGCGCAGGAAAGAGGGACGCTTGACGGCTCGCAGACCGACGTGATCAGGAGGCTTTTGGACAACACGTAGACTCCCGCGTCAATATACTTTACGAAAGACATGTCGAATGATATTATCGAACAACAGGATAGAAATCGTAAAATGTAAAATACGGCAGGAAGTCAACGGGAGCGGATTTGGATTTCAGGAATTTTCTTGACAGGCATCATGATGCCATCGTCCGCGAATGGAAGCGCCGGCTCAGGTCTGAAGTAAGCCCCCGCTATACAGGGCGTCCTGCCACGGAATACGATCAAACCATCAATGCAGCGTTTGGTGCATATTTCAATGCCCTTGTGCTGAACGATTATTCCCGGATAGACGAGGTCGTGCAGGAGATAGGCAAATTCCGGTTCGAGGCTGGCTTTACCCTGTCCGAGGTCCAGAAGGCATTCGAGATGTTCAAATACCTCGTCATACCGCTTGTCGTCAAGGAAATGGCCGGGTCTGCCCCTGAGACGATCGCCGCAATCGACAGAATCCAGGTATGTCTCGATTACACTATTCATCTGTTCAGTGATTTTTTTCAGGCCCTGTCGGAAAAGGAAATTCGCAATTATGCCCAGATGCTCGAGATAAAGGTCCGGGACAGGACCCGGGAACTCGCTGAGTCGGAAGCGAAATACCGGACGCTCGTTGAAGAGATACGGGACGGTTATTTCGTCAACCAGGACGGGAAGATCGTCTTTTCTAACAAGGCGTTTAGCGATATGCACGGTTATACCGTGGATGAGGTCATCGGCAGGCCATACACGGATTTCGTGGCTCCCGAATCGCTCGATGAAGTAATGAAGACCTACAGGAGCAGAATAGAAGATAGAAAGGCGCGCGAACACTACGTATATTGCAGGCGCCTCAAAGACGGCACCTCTTTGCCCACGGAGAACACGGTCGTCTTGACCGTGTATGAAGGACACAAGGCAGCACTCGGCATCTGCCGGGACATAACAGAACGTGTGGCCATAGAGAAACGTATTCGGGAAGCGGAAAATCTCGCTCATATCGGCGAAATTACCACGAGCCTTGCACATGAGATCCGTAATCCCCTCTCGGCCGCCCGAATGAGCATTCAAATGCTTCTGAAGAGCGATTCGTTCAAAGGCCATGAAAGAAGGCGTCTCGAGATCCTCGAACAGGAAGTAGGCAGGCTGAACAAGATCGTCTCCGAAATGCTCGATTTTGCAAAACCCATGAAATTTGATCTCAGGCCGGGGTCTCTGGCCAGCCTCATTATGTCGTGCCTTGAAGCCATCGATACAAGGATTCTGGAAAAAGGCATAGCCGTAACGACGAAGTTTCCCGCTAAATTGCCGCTCGTCAATATCGACCACGGAAAAATGGAGCAGGCTGTTATAAATCTCCTCCTCAATGCCATCGAGGCGGTAGAGGGCCAGGGGACAATAAATATCACGGTAAGGCGCACCCGGGGCCCGTCTCGTGATATCGCTGTCTCCATTACGGACAACGGTCATGGCATCGATCCCGGGAGCATGCCTTATGTATTCGATCCATTCTTCACGAGGAAAACAAAAGGGACCGGTCTCGGTCTTGCCAATGCGAAAAAAATAATCGAGGCGCATAGGGGAAGTATCGAATTGACCCCGGCCCAACCGGCCGGTACGCGTGTATTGTTCACGATCCCTGCGGTAGAGGAAGTATGACAAAAACAGGTCCGGGACATAAAGCTGCGCGGGTGCTCATAGTGGATGACGAACCGTCGTCTCTGGAGCTTCTAGAAGTATATCTTTCCGAAAAGGGTTACGACATAGTCTGCGCAGTCAACGGGAAGGAGTGCCTGCGGCTTCTGGACGAGGCCGACCCTCAGGTCATTGTGCTTGACGTACGGCTCCCCGACATGAACGGAATTGATATCCTGCGCGAGATCAAGGGAAGGAAGAATGCTCCGCATGTCATCATCATCACGGCCTTTCATGATATGGAAACCACGATACGCGCCATGAAATTCGGCGCATTTGAATACATACCCAAACCGATAGATGTCGATGACCTTGAAGCCGCGATCGAGAGGGCGGTCGACCTTACAAAGACGAGGACAGGTGGGCTTCGGGTCGGTCCGGAACGTGAATTCGAGAAATGGGACATAATAGGAAAGACTAAGGAAATGAAGGAGATCTTCAAGACCATCGGGATACTTTCGGGGAACCGCGTCACCGTTCTTATCGAGGGTGAGACCGGGACCGGAAAGGAACTTGTCGCCCGGGCGATACATTATCACAGCCCTTATAAGAACGAGCCGTTTATCGCGATAAACTGCGGTGCCATCGTGGATGGCCTTCTCGAGAGCGAACTGTTCGGGCATGAGAAGGGTGCGTTTACCGGCGCCATAGCAATGAAAAAAGGCAAATTCGAACTCGCTTCGAACGGGACGATCCTCCTTGACGAGATCGGTGAGATACCCATGGAATTGCAGACAAAACTCCTGAGATTCCTCCAGCAGAAGGAATTTCAGAGGGTCGGTTCTGAAAGGTCGATACACTCGAACGCGCGTGTCATCGCTGCAACGAACAGGGATCTCGCGGCGATGGTGAAAGAAGGAAGATTCCGGGAAGACCTGTTTTACCGGCTCAATGTCGCTTCGATAAAGGTTCCGCCGCTGAGGGACAGAAGTGGTGATATACCTCTTATAGTCGAATATATCCTCAAGAAGTTAAACAGGGACCTTGGAAAAGGGATCGAACAGATCGAAAAGAAAGCGCTCGCGAGAATGGTCGATTATTCATGGCCGGGGAATATCCGTGAGCTGGAGAATATACTGACGTGTGCTGCCATGTACACGCAGGGCGTGGTGATCCTGGATTCCGTCATAAACCCGCTTATCGAAGAGGCTAAGAAAACGAATATCTCGGCTGCCGGCAAAGGCAATGCGCCGTGTCGCGAACCTGTCCTGGTCGAAAAGGACAGGATCCTTGGGGCCCTTGAGGAGAATCACTGGCATTATGGTAAGGTTTGTAAAGCACTGGGCATGTCCCGTCCTACATTGAACAAAAAAATGAAGCAATACGGGATCCCGAAAAAGAGTTCCTAATAGAATTTCGTCCCTTGGATCGGACATGGATTCTGTCCCGTACCTTGAGTATCGTTTGCGCCTGGTCCTGCCGGGAAAGCGGACCTATGTTGTCGGGTAGCCCAGGGTGAGATCGCGGAAACCATGACTTTAATATAGCGATATCACGATACTGAGAGATATTATCGCTATAATGGAAAGAACGAACATCCGCCGCGCCCAAGATGCCTCATCTGCACCGGTCCGCCTGGAACTTGAAAAGTAAAGCCATGTGAAAGCTGAAGCTAAAGATATTACGAGAGAGGTCGTCCCGGTATATCCGGCAGAAGCCAGGGCGGCTACTGATGCCGAAAAACCGAGAATATATATGATCATGTGCCTCTGCATGATATCCGGAGCCTTCCGTGCGGGCAGGACAGGGATAGCCGCCTTTTCGTAATCATCCCGGTGATACAGCTGGACCGCATACGAATGCGGTATCTGCCACAGGATAAAGATCAAAGATAGGATGACCGCGCCGGCATCGAATTCGTCCCTGACCGCCAGGTAGCCGGCAACGGGCGGGGCCGCGCCGGCGAGTGATCCCACCATAACGCTGTATCTGCTGCCACGCTTGAGATACAGGCTGTAGACGCATACATAGATCATAAAACCGGCAGCCGCCGCCATAGCGCACCTGGCATTCAGCAGGATGGCAAGGAGCGCTCCACCGGCAATGCAAAGGCCCGATGCGGTGATGAGCGTAGCCTTGACCGGGATGCGTCCGGCAGCGAAAGGCCTCTGTCTCGTCCGGGACATTCTTCGGTCGATGTCCCTGTCAATGTAGTTATTGAAAATACATGCGGAGGCGACGATCATGCACATCCCCGTCATCATCGCCAGAAATTGAACCAGATCGGCATTCTTCTTTGACGCCAGAAAAAACCCCCCGGCACAGGTTACCATGTTCGCCGTTATGATGCCGGGTTTGGCAACTACGATATAGTCCTGTATGCGCCGTGTCATGATCACATCATCCGGTAGTTGAGGTCATGCATGATCCAGATGGAACCGCCGACAAAAAGAATGATTATCAGCGCAGTCAGTATCAGGAAAAGAATATTCCACCGGGCATCGGATAAGGTGCGTACCGCGAGAAAACAGCGCAGGTGCACCAGGACCTGAAGGGTGCCGGCAGCTGCTATGCCCGCGACCACGCCTATCCGGGGAAAACGTGACGCCATAACGAGCCCGAACGGGATGACCGTAAGGAGAACTGACGCGATAAAACCAAATGCATACGCTCTGATCCTGGGAGTTTCCATATTATGCGACCTGTACGAGGTAAACAAAACTGAAGATACCTATCCACACGATGTCGAGGAAATGCCAGAACATGCCGAGTCTTTTCAGCCGGGAGGCAACCATGGCGGTCAATCCCTTTGAGAGGACCTGGCCCATCATGACGGCCATAAAGATCAGTCCGAACAGGACATGAACACCATGCGTGCCGACGATGGTGAAATAGGCGGACAGGAAGGCGCTCCGGGCCGGCCCGTTGCCGCCGACGATCAACTGGTAAAATTCCCTCGCTTCCATGAAAATGAACCCCAGGCCCAACAGGAAGGCCGGACCGAGTCCGGCCATAACGGCAGATATGCGGTTTGCCCGGGACCCGGACGAAGCGATACCGTAAACGGCGCTGCTCAAGACGAGCAATAGTGTCTCGGCAAATACGTACGGCAGGCTGAATAGTTGGCGTGGTCCGGGGCCCCCTGCGTATGCGCGGCCAAAGACGACGAATGTCGCAAACAGCACTGCAAAAAGAACGAGATCGCTCATGATGTAGAGCCAAAAGCCGAACTCCCTGTTCGCCGCGGAATCATAATTGAAGGGTTTTTCGGTGGAACTGGCCGGTCCGGTGATCGTGTTCATGGTAGTATCCTTAAAGGTTGTTCGTTGTTACGTGCCGATGCGATCATCTCGTGCCTTTTTCGTTCGATAGTTCCTATCTCGTCCGCCGTGACCACCCGTTCGGTGTTGTCGTCGGACATGCGCATGATCATGACGATAATTATCCCCATCACCCCGGCAATCGCGAGCCACCAGATGTACCAGGTCATCCCGAAACCGAGCATGAAGGCTAAAAGCCCGATGAGGGGACCTGAAGCAGAATTCGCCGGCAACAGAATGTCAAAATAACGTTCATGCCTTACGTATGCCGTGCCCCTTTCTTTCATATCCGTAAAGGCATCGAGGTCATTCACGACAGGGATATGCGCAAAATTATATTCAGGCGGTGGCGAGGATACCGACCATTCGAGCGTACGCCCATCCCATGGGTCGCCGGTGATATCTTTATTTATTTTCCGATTTCTTATACTCACGACCAGCTGGATCCCCAGGCAGAATACGCCCGCCACTATGACGGCAGTCCCGATCGCGGCAAGTATCAACCAGGGATGCCAGACTGCATTCGTAAAATGATGCATCCTGCGGGGCATACCCATGAAACCCAGTACATATAGCGGCATGAAAGCCATATAAAAACCGGTGAGCCAGCACCAGAACGCGAGTTTGCCCCATTTTTCGTCGAGCTTAAAACCGATCGCCTTGGGAAACCAGTAGGAGTATCCCGCGAGAAAGCCGAAAAGAGTGCCCGCGATCAGGACATTATGAAAGTGGGCAATGACAAAAAGCGAATTATGGACGACATAATTCGCAGGCGGAGAGGCGAGCAGCACGCCCGACATACCGCCGATCGAGAATGTCATGAGGAATCCTACTGTCCAGTACATGGGGGTCGTGAACCGTATACGTCCACGGTACATTGTGAAAAGCCAGTTATATATTTTGACCCCTGTCGGAATGGATATCAGCATCGTCGCTATACCGAAGAATATATTGACGGGAGGGCTGGCCCCCATCGTGAAAAAGTGATGCAGCCACACGGCAAATGAAACCACTGTAATTGCCGCTGTCGCGTACACCATGGACCTGTAGCCGAAAAGCCTCTTCCCGGAAAAAGTTGAGGTAACCTCTGAAAACACGCCGAAGGCGGGCAGAACGACGATATAGACCTCCGGGTGCCCCCATGTCCAGAACAGGTTGACATACATCATCATGTTCCCGCCGAGATCGTTTGAGAAGAAATGCATGCCCAGGTACCGGTCAAGGGTGAGGAGGAGCAGGGCCGCGGTCAATACGGGAAATGCAAAGAGCATCAGCACGCTCGTAAACAGACTGGTCCACGTGAACATCGGCATGCGCATGAAGGTCATTCCCGGCGCGCGCATTTTAAATATCGTGGCGAGGAAGTTGACGCTCGAAAGCGTCGATCCGACCCCCGCGATCTGGAAGGCCCATATCCAGTAATCGACCCCGGTGTCGGGACTGAATTGTTTTTCGGTAAGTGATGTGTAGCCCGACCAACCAGCCTTGGAGAATTCGCCTATACCGAGGGACGCCATGACGAGCATGGTCCCTGCTGCGGTAAGCCAGAAACTCACGGCATTCATAAACGGGAACGCCACGTCACGCGACCCTATCTGTGGCGGCACGACAATGTTCATGAGCCCGACGAGGAACGGCATTGCCATAAAGATGATCATGATCGAGCCGTGTGCACTGAATATTTGGTT
>DHQV01000111.1:12807-21657 GCA_002408185.1 Deltaproteobacteria bacterium UBA5329 | reverse complement strand
GCACTGAATATTTGGTTGAAGTGATCGGGGGTGAGGTATCCCATCGATCCGCCAGTCGCGAGGGCCTGCTGCAGGCGCATCATTATCGCATCGGAAAGGCCGCGGACCAGCATGACAAGCGCCAGAATGATATACATCATGCCTATTCGCTTGTGGTCACATGTCGTGATCCATTCCCGCCACAGGTACGGCCATTTTCTGTGATATGTGATAAGGCCGAGAATGACAAGCCCTGCCAGGAGCGAGCCGCCCACAGCACCCATAACGATCGGGGAATGAAAGGGTATTGCCGATAAGGTCAATTTTCCCAGCATATCAATTGTTCTCCGCGTGCGAAAGGGAGGCCCGCCCGTGATGTGTCGCTGCGGGAGCGAACCTCCGTATAATTGCATGGAAAAGGCCGGGTTCGACCGGCGAGAAATACAGTACCGGATGACTGGCCCGAGGTTCTGCCAGTTGTTCATAGCGTTTCATGTCGAGCATATTGTCGCTGCGGCGCACGTTTTTCACCCAATCCTCAAAGTCTTTCGGAGATGCGGCTGTCGCCCTGAAGTTCATATTCGAGAACCAGCGGCCGCTAAACTGCATATTCTGGCCCAGGTAGACGCCCGTCTCGCTGGCGAGAAGGTTAAGATGCGTTTCCATTCCCGTCATGGCGTACATCTGGGTACCGAGTTGAGGAATGAAGAAAGACGTCATGACAGTCTCGGAGGTGAGAGAAAAGGAGAGCGGCGTGCCCGCCGGGAATACACAATGATTTATCGACGCGACATTGTGATCGGGATAAATGAATAGCCATTTCCAATCGAGGGAAACAGCCTGGATCCTGACCGGCTGCAGCGTAGACCTTATCGGCTTGTAGGGGTCGAGGCGGTATGTCTCGATCCACGTCAGGGTGCCAAGCGCGGTGACAATGGCGATCGGAACAAGCCAGATGACGAGATCGATCTTTGCGGAGTAGCTCCAGTTAGGCCTGTACAACGCCCTGCCGCCGGCCCTGTATTTGAACGAGAACCAGAAACCCAGTATGAAAACGGGTATTACAACGATCAGCATCAGGGCGATCGCAACCATGATCACAGATCGGTTGGCATCGCCGACAGGCCCCCTGGGATCGAGGACGATAACCTGGCCGCACCCTGATAGGAATATCAGTACAGACACGTGAAGCAGTAGGATGAGAGCAAAACGTGTTCTTTTTCGCACTTCGCCGTCCCTTAAAGAAAAAGCCTAAGCAGTATTTATTTCACGCTCGCCCCTTTTGACCGCTATGCCGAGGATTCCTATCCTCTTGAGTTCCCGGCACCAGTACAGCGATAATCCGAGATCATCGAGCTCTTTGCGCAGATCGTGACTGTGAAAGCGTCCGTGGCCCGGATGGGCAAGGATGTGCCTGGTCACGCAGTTCTGATACAAACCGGGATACAGCTCCTCAAAAAAGAAGCACCCATCTTTTTTGAGGACCCGTTCGACCTCGCCAAGCGCGCCACGCCAGTCAGGAATATGGTGCAGCACACCAAAACCAAAAACGACATCCATCGACGAATCCCGGAAAGGGAGGTCGTGTCCGTCAACTGCGGCCAGGGTTATGCGTTCCATGACATTTGCCGGAACGTACCCGAGAGCTTTTTTCAGCATATCGAAGTCGAGGTCCGTCGCGTAAAGGGTCCCGGGATCAAAGGCATTGAGCAGGAACTTCGCCGCGGCACCGCGGCCGCATCCGATCTCGAGGCATCGGGACCCGGGTTTGAGCGGCATCATCCGGGCAAGTTTTTTTACTTGGATACGTTGTTCGATCACCCGCAGCGGATTATTGACGACCCATCGCTCTGCCCAGTTCAGTTTCATCTACTTTCTTCCTTTATGTACGGCTGCGATACCATCTGTCAAAAGGCTGTATGTCACATCCCGAAAACCTGCATCCGCAAGAATGCTGGAAAATTCGTCTGGTCCGGGGAAAAGCCTTATGGATTCCGACAGGTAAAGGAATGGTTTACCGGAGCCCAGTATAAGTTGGCTGATGCATGGCATGACCTGAAATGAATAGATATCGTACAGTTTGCGAAACCAGGCATGTGAAGGACGGGAGAATTCCAGGCAGACAAATCTGCCGCCCGGCCTTAGCAGCCTGTGGATCTCTTTCAGACCGGCTTCCATATTGACGAGGTTGCGTAGCCCGAACCCCGCAATGACGGCATCGAACGATGCCGATCTGAAGGCCATCTGCTGTGCATCGCTCTGAACATAGGTTATCTTCCTCCGCACAGCCGAATTTGTCGGCTTATATCTTCCCTGTTGTACCATGGCATAATTGAGGTCGGAAAGGACCACCCTGCCGTGTTGCCCGACCGCCCGTTCTATGAGCACGGCCAGATCGCCGGTGCCCCCACAGACATCAAGCACTCTCTCACCCTTCTTGAGGTCAAGGTGGCGAACTGCCTGGCGTTTCCAGATATAATGCATACCGAAGCTCGTGACGGTGTTCGCTATATCGTACCTGTAAGCAATACAGTCGAAATGCTGCATAACCCGGCGGGCCTTTTCTTTTTCCGTTACCTTTTCGAAACCGAAACTGACGAGCCTGTCGCTATCCATATGCCTTTACCGTTTTGGCTTTGCCAGGGGGAATGTCAATGTCGCACCATACCAGCCGATCGTGCTGACGAGGGGTACAAACAGGAGAACAAGGAGAAAATACACCACAGAGGCTCCCGAAAAATGCTCGACGATGCCGGGCACAGACAGGCGCCAGATAAAAGCGGCAACAAAGATGATAAGCAAGATAACCGAAAGCGTTATCTTGATCGTGACCGCCCTTATCCGGTGGCCGGCGTAATTGATCCGCCAGGTGAAATATCCGGTTATCATTGCGATGGGAACAAAAACAAGGCCTGCTCCAAGGCAGTAAAATGATGTAAGCTCAAATCCAGGTACATGGAAAATAAGAAAAAGGACGATAAAGGCCGGAGCGAATATGCCGATAACAATAGGGAAATGGACGGTCATCGGATGGGGATGCCTCTTCAGGAAGGGATACCTGGCAAGGAGATCGGACCCTGACCGGACGAAGGCGCCTTCCTTTTGAGAAGAAGCGCTTGTGCTCGTCGGCCCTTCATCGATCTTAAGCATCCCGATTTGGGGGAAGCGCTCGAGCATCTCTGGCCCGTGAGGGGCATCATCTATTTCGTCTGTGAGATCGCCACCGGCGTTATGACTTCCCATGTGAGAGCCGCCTTCCCAGAGGCTGCTTGTCGACAGGTCGAAGATCCTGCCCTTGTGGGCAACCCACAGGGGCCTGCCGCCGCGGCCATCATTCGCCGCAAGCTCTCTTCCATCTATCTCTCTCATTCGCCGTACTCCATGTCCTTCGCATCACCCCTGTTTTTTTAAGATCCCAGTAAGCACCCCGCAATGACAAGGCCGAGCATTACTGCCGGGTAATACGACGCCCTGTTGAACAGCGCAAGCGCGGCCTTTTTGTCCCTTAGCCTGTTGAGCTTCAGCGCCGGCGATATAAGCAGATATATGGCCGCTGCGATGGGGAGTGCGGTGCAGGCAAAACCATGCGGCACCCGGGATAAGCCGATCGTCACAACGCCAAGGCATAGGGTGAGGGACAGGCATATGAGCACCATACCGGAACTTATCGTCTCGCCGAATCGTACGGGCAATGTTGAGGCATCCGTTTCCCTATCCTCATCGATATCGGACCAGTCATTGGGTATGTTTTGTCCGCCCACTTCCCAGAAGAACAACCAGAGAAAGACGAGGGCTACAAAGTAGGGTGACGGGCTTGGATCGACGGCATAAATGGCCGCCAGGGGTCCGGCTGTTTTTACTCCACCGCTTACGAAAACCTTAAGGTAGCTCGTTTGCCACGCCAGGCAATATATGGCCTCGAGACAGCACGCAGCGATAAAGATCAATATGCACAAAGGGTTCAATATCCACGCCCCGACGACCGCCACAACCCCCCATATCGATGTCCAGATCGCCGCTTTTGCGGGCGAAAGGCGGCCCGAAGCGATAGGATGCCGCAGGAATATCGAATCGAGATCACCGGCGTCCGAGGACTCGAGTTGTTTCACGAAGCGCTGCCGGTCAGTCCGGTAATCGACAAGGTCGTTCAGGGCGTATACACATGTGTATCCTGCAAACGCCGTCAATATACCGAGCCACAGGATTCGTGCAGGTGGAAATCCGCCACACCATAACATCGCGGTGAGGACCGGTGTCGCGAGATCGATCAATCCATGCGGAGTGCGGGAAAGGGCGAAAAAAAGGCCAAGCTGTGCAAATACCGGCCGAGCCGCTTGGATGCGCGTTATACCCATGTTTAAACATGGGTATAACGATGGTCTCTGTCAATGCGGGCAACGCTGGACACGTGTCCTGATGCGGGCTTTGGCGCCTGCGGCTATCTGTCGAGCACCTTCCGGATGGCCAGCGCCAGCTCGTTCCTGGCAAGAGGCTTCATGATAAACAGGCTTATCCCGACCCTTTTTATCACCTCGGGGGTGACACTGTCGCTATGGCCTGTGCATAAAATGACGGGAATGTCAGGGCGTACCTTGAGGAATTGACGAGAAAGTTTCAGCCCGGTAATTTTGGGCATTGTCTGATCGGTGATCACGAGATCGAAACCGTGAGGATCGGCCAAAAACGTATTGAGTGCTTCCGCGCTGTCCGTAAAGGCCGTAACCTCATAACCGAGCTTCTCGAGAGTGCTCTGGCCAAGCTCCACGAGCAGTTCTTCATCATCGATAAAGAGGATGCGCCCCGTTCCGAACAGCGCAGCATCGGGGCTATGATCTTTCCCGGACTTTGCCTGAACATGTATCTTTGGGAGAAAGACACGAAAGACCGAACCCGAGCGGGGTTTGCTCTCGACCACGATCGTTCCTTTCAGGCTCTTGACGATCCCATACACCGCTGCAAGGCCCATCCCTGTTCCTTCGCCGACAGCCCCTGTAGTGAAAAAGGGTTCGAATATTCGCTTCATTACTTCGGGTTTCATGCCGATCCCTGTATCGCGAACGGCCAACTGGATGTATTCTCCCGGTTCGACCTCAGGATCTATCGAGGAGGGGTCTGCCTCATGATCAACATCGGTAACGGAGATGATCAATCTCCCGTCTTTTTCGCTCATGGCCCGGGCCACATTCGTCGCGAGGTTCATGAGGACCTGCTGAAGTTCGACAGCAGATGCCCTTACCCTGTCATGTGCGGCTTTCATTTCGGTGACAATTTCGATAGTTGCGGGAAGCGAAGCCCTCAACAGCCTGCTTGTCTCTTTTACGATCTCCCATAGCGAAACGGGTTCCCGTACGTGCTCTATCTTTCGTGAGAATGCGAGGATCTGCTTGACAAGGTCCCGGCCCCGGAAAGATGCCTGGAGGACCCTTCTCATGTACTGCTTGAGCGGGCTGTTATCGGGAAGGTCCTCCTCGACAATTTCGGAAAAACCGATGATCCCGGCAAGAATATTATTAAAATCATGTGCAATGCCTCCGGCGAGCGTGCCGATCGCCTGCATCTTCTGGGATTGACGCAGCTGCTCCTCGAGCCGGCGATGTTCCGTTATTTCTTCCAGCATGACGCCGATAGTGGCCACCCGGCCGGTTGTATCCATAATCGGGAACCAGTGTGAGAGGTATATGTGCCTGCCGCCCGGATGGCCGCTGCTTTCCGTGACGATCTCCCTGTTTATGACGGGCTTGACTGTCGCGATAACCTTTTGCACGACCCTTTCAATTTCTTCTGCATGTTCAGGCAGGACTTCACGAACGGTGCGCCCGATATGTCCGGAAACGGGCAAGCGGTTCATATCAGCCAATCTCTTGTTGATCCTCAAATACCGTGTCTGCGGGTCAAGGGTGGCCAGACCGATCGGGGCTATGTCATAATACGTTTCAATTTCCATCAACTGCTTGCGCGATATCTCTTCGCTGAGCCGGAGCTGTTCCGTCCTTTCTTTTACGCGAAGCTCCAGTTCATCGCGGGCTTGGCGCAACGCTTCCTCGTCCCGTTTTCGCTGTGTTATCTCCTCGACAATGCAGCCGTAGCCGCCAATATTGCCTTTTTCATCGGGCATGGGATACCAGCTTGCGCTCAAATAGCGCTTGAGACCGGGATTTGATATGCTATTCAATGAAAATTCATGATTTTCAATGGCCTGTCCAGTCTCCAATATCTGTCGCGTTACTTTTCGCACCTCCGGCCATAGAGTCGGTGTTATCTCATGCACGCGTTTGCCGAGATGCTGTTCAACGGAAAAGCCATTGAGCTTCGCGAGCTTCTCGTTGATCATGACATACCGGAGTTTACGGTCGAGGTAGGCGATGCCTATAGGGGCCTGTTTCAACAGGGTGTCCAGGAGGAGGCTGTTCGTTGCCAGCTGCCTCTCGATCTTTTTCCTTTCCGTTACGTCATGCACGACAGAAACTGAGCCTACGATCTCACCGTTGGCTCCCCGTACCGGGGCTGCGCTGACGTCCCGATAACGCGCCCCGCCCTGATCGGGGTTCTGGAATATCTCTTCCTGGCTCGTAATTATTTCCCCCTGGAGCGCACGCAAGGGCGGCGCATCCTCTGGCCGGCGGGCAGACCCGTCAGCGTGGTAAAACTCGAGTTTTTCCAATATCGAAACAAGACTTTTTCCAACGACCTGTTTGCGTCCGAGCCGACGCACAACGGCCTGGTTGACAAGCGTGATGGTCCCACCGGAATCGATGAACCACACCTCTTCCTGTATGCTGTTGATAAGCTCGGAGAAGCGGTCCCTTTCCTTGCGCAGCAGTTCTTCGTTCCTCCTGCGCATGGAAACGTCCCGGACGACCCCGACCCGGTACAAGGGTCTGCCCCTTTCATCCCGTATCAGGTTGAAGCTGTCGGAAAACCATTTGTATTTGCCGGTCTTGGTCCTGAAGCGGTATTCTACAGACCCCGTCACCTCGTTGCCGAGCGATGTACGTTCGATCTCCCTCTGCACATGAAAGATATCATCGGGGTGTATGCGTTCTGCGACCTTTTCAAGGGGCATGTTTGAGAATTCTTCGACCGAAAAACCGGCAAGGGGCTCTATGACCGGGCTCATATAATCGTATCTATCGGTCTGAAGGTTGCGCTGATAAACGATATCGATGGAATTTGCCAGTACAAATTCCAGCCGCCTGTTGGTCCTGTCGAGCGCTTCTTCCACGCGCTTGCGGTCCGTTATATCGAGTACAAGTGAGAGAACGGACAACAATTTCCCATCCGAATCAGGCAGGGCTGAATTATACCACTGGCAGGTTATAACGGAACCATCTTTCCGGTAGTTCCTGTTCTCGTTTATGTTCGTTGTCTGCCGGCCTTCGAGCATCTCTCTGCTTAATGCCGCGATCATGGCCGCGTCATCTTCGTAGACCCATCGAAGGTCTGTGATCTTCTTGCCCAGTATCTCGTCGGCCGTCCATCCGAATATAGCCTCGGCCCTCTTAGACCATTGGATGACCCTGTATTCGGGGTCGAATTCGATCAGGGCCAGCGGGGAGTTGTCGACGTGGCACTTTAGTCGCTTAAGGGTTATTTCAAGCTCGGTGTCTTTTTTCCTCATGGCTTTTTTCTTTATTTTTACTATAATTCGTTTGATTGTTCCAGAAAGATATGAAAAAGTAATTGGAAATGATGCATGGCAGGCAACGTGACGGTTTTTTCGATAAGGCTATCTGGGAGATCAGGCTAAAGGACCTTTCGACCTTTCACGCCATTTTCATCCGGTATGTCAGGATAATAATCCTGGCATCCAGGAACTTTAAGAGCAATGACTCGACACGGACAGCATCGGTCCTGACGTACTATTCAGTTTTGAATTTTGTACCCTTGATAGCTGTCGTGTTCGCTATTGCCAAAGGGTTCGGCTTAAGGAAAATGATCCAGGGCTATATTGTCCAGATAGCACAGACGGTACATCTGAAGCCGGAGATGGCGGATCAGATAATCACCTTCTCCAATTCGCTGCTGCAGCATGCCCGGGGAGGCGTGATCGCCGGCATCGGAACGGTCCTTTTGCTATGGACGGTTATTTCGATCCTGGGAAAGATCGAGGACAGCTTCAACAGGATCTGGGAGGTGAAAAGGCCGCGGTCACTTGTCCGAAAGTTTTCCGATTACATGTCGATCCTCGTGGTGGTGCCGATCCTGCTTGCGGTGTCGGCAAGCGCGACCGTGCTCATTACCGGCCAGCTAAAAATGATAATAGGAGAAATATCATTTTTGGGTACTATAAGCTACGGTGTCATTGTCCTTATCGGGTTTTTACCCTACATTGCGATATGGGCGCTTCTCATCGTGCTCTACATAGTTATGCCAAACACCAAGGTTTCTGTTCGTTCCGGCCTGTTGGCGGGGGTCATCGCCGGTACCGGCTTTCAAATTATCCAGTTCATTTATTTCAAACTTCAGATCGGGATCGCAAGTCATGGCGCCATCTACGGGAGTTTCGCTGCCATTCCGCTTTTTCTTGGTTGGCTCCAGATAAGCTGGATCATAGTTCTCTTCGGTGCCGAGATCGCCCATGCGGCGGAATACGCCGATACATTCGGTTTTCATCCCGATTATTCCAGGATCGGCGGCGCGGCAAGGAGACTGTTCATGCTCAGGGTCTTTCACCTGATGGTGAAACGTTTCCAGGCCGGAGAAAGGCCGCTTCGTGCCCGGCAAATAGCCGACCGGCTGCAGATCCCGGCCAAACTTGTTGAAGACTCCCTCGGCATCTTGAGAGACACGGGGCTCATCATCGAAGTGGTCGACGAAAACCGGAATAATGCCTTTCAGCCCGCAAAGCCCGTTGAAAGTTTGACCGTCAAG
>DHQV01000111.1:0-12730 GCA_002408185.1 Deltaproteobacteria bacterium UBA5329 | reverse complement strand
GGTTGAAAGTTTGACCGTCAAGGATGTTTTGGACGCGTATGAGAGGTCGGGGGATGAACTGCCGCCGGCAAGATCGACCGCTGAACAGAAAAAATATGATGATATGATAAGGCAGATCTGCAGCACAATGGACGGCCGGGAAAACATGAAGATCAGGGACCTTTAAGGTACGTATTGCCTGCCTTGATATTCTTTCCGCAAAAACGTATCATGGTTTGAGGCTAGGGAAGGTCCCTTGTATTGCTCATAACGAAATGGGGGGAGCGATGTATTTCAAAGATCTGCTTACGTTCAGGGAGGACCAAAAATTGAAACATGCCGTCACCATCGTTTTATTCGTTCTGGTCCTTTGTTTTTGCGTGTCACCGATCAATGCGGCAACGGAAAACTGGACATATATCGATACCGATAGATCGGGCAAATGGTATTACGATAAAGAGAGCCTGGCGGGGACCCGCACAGGGATAGTTGTATTCTGGGTAAAGATCGTTTATTCGAAAGAGCGATTGCGGGAATTGCTATATGAAGAAAAAGCGAACGGCACCTACAAAAAAAGCCATGATTCCTGGGATTACAGCCTGTCCAATTACGCGTGCGAATGTGATAGATTGAAGTGCGGGCTGCAGGGTTCCATCGCTTACAGTGCCAGCGGAGATGTGCTGCACACATTCTCCGCTCCGCCCATTACCGAAAAATGGGAAAAGTTCCGTCCAGGGTCGATCCTCGACAAACTTATCAACGATATTTGCAAAACTAAATAGTTCCGGGACGTTGTTTGCTCAGGGCGGGCACTTGGCGCAGATGGACCTGAACTGCATGGTGCTCAAGTACCTGTCGCCGCGGTCGGGGAAGAGGACAACTATCGTTCCGTGATCGATCCTCTGTGCTACCCTCAACGCTACAGCTGCTGCCGCACCGCTTGACGTCCCCACGAAAATACCTTCCTTGTGTGCGAGGAGCCCGGTCAGTTCGAATGCCTCGCCGTCTTCGACCATTTCCTTCAAATCGAGGTTTTCGGTGTGATATATCCCGGGGACGATGGACTCGCTCATGTTTTTCAGGCCCTGGATCGTATGGCCCATCACGGGCTCGACGCCGACGATCTTTATGGATGGCTTGACGGACTTGAGGTACTTTCCGGTACCCATGAGCGTACCCCCCGTTCCCATGCCCGCTACGAAATAATCGATTTCGCCATCCGTCTGGCGGAATATCTCGGGCCCGGTGGTCTCAAAATGTGCAAGGACATTGTCCGGGTTTTCGTACTGATTCGGCATGTAATATTTTTGTGGTCCATCGCTTAAGAGCATATGCGCCTGCCGGATCGCACCGTCTATGTTCTCCTTCGCAGGGGTAAGGAACACCTCGGAACCCAGGCCCTGCAGTATGAGCCGGCGCTCATTGCTGACACATGCCGGCATGCATAACTCTACACGGTATCCCTTGGCCGCCCCTATCATCGCGATAGCGATGCCCGTATTGCCCGAGGTGGGCTCCAGGATCGTCTTCTGCCTTGTGAGTTCCCCTCTTTCTTCGGCTTTCGTTATCATGTAAAGGGCGGGGCGGTCCTTTACCGAACCCCCGGGGTTGCACCCTTCCAGCTTGCACAGGATCTTGACATTGGGATTGGGATTAATATTGCATAATTCCACGAGTGGCGTGTTGCCGATTGCGGAAAGAATGTTCATCGATATTTACCTCTCGTCACGCTTTGATTCCCGCTCCCGTCATCCCGGCCGGGTACCCTTAAGGGGTGTTGGGGATCCGGTTTATCTAAGAAATTTTAACAGAACGGTGTTCAATGCACAAGTCTAATCAAGGACTTGCAGACGAATGTACGGCTGGGTCCATCCGGCGGATATATTCTTAGAAACAGCCGAGCTGGCAGGCCATTACCTTGATCTTATATTCGTTCAGCAGGTCGCCCATTTCCTTGTATGTCATGCCTTCATCTTCGGCGAGCTTGCGCGCCTGCTGGCAGGAGATCTTGCCGTCCCGTACGTGCGTTTTCACCTTTTCGATCACAACCTGCTTGTCTATCGGTTCATCTCCTTTAACGGGGCAATAGATAACAGGCACCGGGCGATAGGTGGCCCATGACCTGCAACCTCTCTTCTTCTAATGCAATTTTTCAACGAATTCACCGCCAAATGCGGCTGCGCGGTCGAGTTCGCCAGGCCCCGGCTGCCACAACGCTGAAAGAGGATCGTGAACGATCTCGAACCCAGCCTTCTCGAGCCCTTCGTTCAGTACTTTCACGGATTCGCCGCTCCATCCATAGCATCCAAAGGCGGCAGCTTTCTTTTTCTTGAACTTAAGGCCGGTTATCATTTCCATGAGAGAGCCCATTGCGGCCAGTATGCCCCGGTTTATTGTAGGTGAACCCAGAAGTACGCCTTTAGATCTGAATATCTCGGTTACGACATCGTTAATATCGCTTCGGGCTATGTTGAAGATCTTTACGGTCAAGCCTTTGTCCGTGGCTGCTATGCCCCCGGCTATAGCCTCGGCAAGCCTGCGTGTCCCGTTCCACATTGTGTCGTAAACGATGGTCACCTGGTTTTCCTGGTAATCTGCGGCCCATTTCTGGTACTTCTGGACGATCTGCAGGGGGTCCTTGTGCCAGATCACGCCGTGACTGGGGCAGATCGCATTGACGGGGAGGTTGAGCGCAAGAACATCGTTTATCTTCCGTGTCACGAGAGGCGAAAAAGGCGTAAGTATATTGGCGTAATACTTGAACGCTTCTTCGAAAAGCTCTGATTGCACGACCAGGTCGTTGAACAGGTGTTCCGTGGCATAATGCTGTCCGAACGCATCATTGGAAAAAAGAATGGCGTCGCCCGTGAGATATTCCATCATTGTGTCCGGCCAGTGCAGCATCGGCGCCTCGATAAATACCAGTTCCCTGGAACCGAGATCGAGCCTGTCGCCCGTTTTAACGACCTGAAAATTCCAGTCCTGATGATAGTGCCCTTTCAGCGATTTTACACCGTTCGCGGTGCAGTAGACCGGTGTGCCGGGGGCGATCGCCCGCATGAGTTCCGGCAGGGCCCCGGAATGGTCCATCTCGGCATGGTTCGCTATGACATAATCGATACTGGCAGGGTCGATCACGGTTTTCAGGTTTTCGACGAACTGTTCTGCAAAAGGCAGCCACACCGTATCGATAAGGGCAGTTTTCTGGTCCCGCACAAGATAGGAATTGTACGATGACCCCCGGTGGGTCGAATACTCCTCCCCGTGAAATTTCCTCAGTTCCCAGTCAATTTTACCTACCCAGTAAACATTTGGAGCTATTTCGAATTTCATATCAACCTCCTGAAAGTGGGTAACAGGTAATGAGTTGCAGGTGACAGGAAACCCCATTGCCCATCACCCATAACCCATTACCAGATCCTATTATACCACCGGATGGAATTTTCTAAGCCACTCCTGGATGCGGCAGCATTCCAACGGAAGGGTTCCGCAGAAGCCGGATTCCTTTTTATCGGGGCATGCCGAGCATATATGCCAGTGGCCACAATCGACGCCTGTCATCAGGGATGCATCGCATTCGGTGCACCACAGGTACCCGCAGATACAGCACAAGCCCACGGTGGCGTCATTGATGGTCTCGACACTCGAGCAATCCATCGTATTTGAGTCTCCGCAATGGGGACACGAACCTGCCGTATTGTCCCTTTCAGCATTTCTATTTTTTTCGACGGCCAGGAGGAGTGCATTTTGTATATCGTCATGAAGAAATTCCCACATCCTCAGGAGACTGCCCGATACCGCCTTACCCATAGATAACCACCTTCCCCGGTAGTAAAGATATGGAGGGTATTGTAACATAGAAGAAATGAGCGGACAATGACATTGCGTTTTATCCTGAGGTCTGGTCCGATTTTCTACCTGTTCCTGAACATCCCATCTTCGTAAATCACAATTTCCCTGCCGTTGGTCAAATGAGCAGTTACCGTCTTTGGTTCCGTGTTGACAAGGTCCCAGTGCAGGGCCGAGTCGTTGAAACCGAGCCGGATCTTCATCTCCCTGTTTAACCGCGCCGGATTACCGCTGAACGTATCGCTGTACGACGAGCCGAGGGCGAGGTGGCAATTGCCAAAGGTGCCTCCAAAGTTTTCGTCAAACAGTGTATCTGCCATAAAGCGGTCGATCAGGGAAAATCGCTTGTCGGTGAGCGAAAATTCGCCGACCCGGGAGGCTCCTTTATCCATTGCAATCTGCTTTTTCAGGAATTCCCCGCCTTTTTTCGCGTCCGCTTCGACGACCTTCCCCTTTTTGAATACCAGGCGCACGCCCTCGACGTAATTACCGCTGCGAAAAGAAGGCAGGTTTGCATAATAAACGCCTTCGGTCCCGCGAAAGTCTGGGGACAGGAAAACCTCGAAGCTCGGTATGTTATGACCTGAAACACCCGCCCATTTCCGTTTGTCTCCAGGCGTTATGACAAGATCCATGCTGCTCGAGACTATGCGGAAATATTTTACCTTAAGGCCGCTCAACCATTTCTTGACCTCTGTCGCCTGTGCATGTACATCTTCCCATTTCCGGACCGGGTCCTCGAGATCGAGGAAGCATGCTTTTTTGATCTGCCCGGCATACGTTGAAAGCGGCATCTTTGCCTGTTTCGCAAGGCCCGGCGTCGGGTAGGTACATAATGTCCAGCTGTATACGCCTTTTTCTTCCCTTTTATCCATTATTTCCCGAAACGGCTTGCGCGCAACCAGCACCTGGCCTATCCGGGATGGGTCGATATCCTTAAGGTGCGTGAGCGACCCGGGTGCACGAAGAAAGATCCTCCCGTTCAGTGCCTGGTACAATTCCTTGTCGCCCGGCGGCAGGTATTTGAGCTGCGATGCGCTTGCCATTTCATAAAAGGAATGTTCCATTGCATTGGTGAGCCCCATGCGCTGGATCGGGTACATGCCCCTTTCCAGGACCTTGCGATAGAGTATCTCGGCCAGGTTGAGGGCTGCAGGGTCATACTGGACAAGGATAACGTCACCTTTCTTGAATGAGTCTTTCCGGGCGGTCGACAATCCCCAGAACAGAACGTCTGCATATTTTTCCAGGGTTTCTTTATCAAACATGATTTTCCTCCTGTCCGGCCAACATCTCCCTCACGATATACGTGCCGTCGTGTGCATCATTCTGAGAATACCTGTGCCGAAAAGATGAATATTCTGGCCCCCTTATCCTTCCATGCATCTTCGGGCAACCCAGCTTTCGAGCACGTATTACGGAGGAATTCCTCCCTGTTCCACTTGTAATGCGTTGCTACCTGGGGCAAAAGAAGGCCTGAATAGCCGTCCTTCATTATATAGAGGCCATGCCTGCCGACCTCGATCTCGTTCGGCGTCTTGATCGGCTTCAACGGGGAAAGCACGGATATCTCGATCGATATATCCTTGATCTCATCATCTGCCACAGGGCGAAACCTCGTATCACGCGATGCCGCCGCTACGGTCATTTCAACGACGGACCGGTTGAGAGGGGCAACGGGTTTTATAGACCCTATGCATCCCCGCAATTGCCCGTGCCTGTTCAGGGTGACGAAAACCCCCGATCTTTGGGTGAGCCGGCCTTCTTTGATATCGATGTGCGGGACTGTTTTCGATGTGACATATTCGTCGAGGGTCTTTCGCGCAATGGAAAGGAGCTTCTTCTTCTCTAAGCCGGTAAGGGGAGGGAGGTCCCTGTGGTCGGATTGTGCGAATAGCACCGAACCATACCCGACAACCCGCGACCTGTCCCCGGCTGTATCACCGGAATTTGCGTAGCCGAGGACCTGCGCTTCCCCTCCGATATCACGCGTCATCTTCATGGCCGCAAGTACGGCCGGAGCGCCGCACAGCTCGTTTTCCTTTGCCGCGATGCCGCCGTAAAGCGCCTCCCATGAAAGGCCCTCTATCTGCCGCAAGGTCGAAATGTCCATTGTCTTCGCGGTGTTGTACGAGTAATAATGGGACATATCTGATGATACGACCAGCACTGTCCTGCCTTTGTTCCTGCTCATTATTCCTTTTAGAATTTCTGACAGTTTAACGATGCCTTCCTTCTGGATGCGCCCTGTGAGCAGCGGGACAATCTTCAAGTCTTTGAACGTCCTCTGGAGGAAGGGAAGCTGCACTTCGAGGGAATGCTCCCCATCAAAGACGGAGGGCACTTGTTTTATGGTCCCGCCGGATGCCGCCAGGCTTTTCACCATGGCGGAGTCGATACTGACCCGGCCGAGCGGGGTTTCCCAACTGCCTTCAGGATACACCGCCACTCCATCGAAAGAGGCCCGGTGACTTGAGCCGAGAAGTATCACCGTCTTTGCTTTTTGCCCCTTGAGGGCCGCGTACGAACATGCCGCAACCTGGCCGGAATATACGTATCCCGCATGAGGTGCAATGACCGCGAATGTCCCGGGCGAACCTTCACATCCTTCGGAAGCGGCATTTTTGAGGTAGCGGTCTACAAGCGTTTCAAGCTCATGACGGTCGGCAGGATAAAAGGAGCCGGCGAAGGCAGCTTTTTTCACCACTGCGCCGGATTGGCCCGCATCCGCAGCAAGGCTGGAAACGAAGAGCAGGGTGACCGCCGCACACAGTGCCAGAAAAATGGTGGCGCTTTTCCTCAATGTTTTTATCGGCTCCATATTCCCCCTATCCGTGTCGAGCAGTCCGGACATTTTCCGTCCTTTATAACGTTTGCGAGGATGTTATAACCCGATCTCTGCACGAGAAGCTTCCTGCATTTCGGGCAGTATGTATTTTCTCCCGGATGACCGGGTACATTTCCTATATACGCGAACTTGAGGCCCGAGGCAATGGCTATCTCCCGTGCACGTTCAAGGCTTTTTGTCGGTGTTGGCGACACGCCGGTCAATTTATACATGGGATAGAACCGGGAAAAGTGGACGGGAATATCGGGCCCCGCCTCCTTGACGAGCCATCTGCACATCCCGGTTATCATTTTCTCATCGTCGTTGTATCCCGGCAGGACAAGGTTAGTGATCTCCACCCATACGCCGGACCGCCTGAGGGTCCTTATCGTGGCGAGTACGGGATCGAGTTCACCCTCGCACATCTTCGCATAGAAAGATGACGAAAAGCCTTTCAGATCGATATTGACCGCGTCCATGTATTGACAGAGCTCTTTCAACGGCCCCTGGTTGATATAACCGTTGGAATGCGACACGTTCAATATGCCGCGCTTCCGTGCTATTTTCGCGATATCGAACATGTACTCATAGAAATTAGACGGCTCGGTATAGGTATAGGCGATGCTTTTACAACCCTTTTGCACGGCAGCGTTCACAACATCATCCGGGGACATCGTCATGTTGTTCGTTTCAACGGGGGATGCCTGGGATATCTGCCAGTTCTGGCAAAACTTGCAGCGCAGGTTGCACCCGGCACACGCGAGGGAGAGAGAATATGTCCGGGGAAGGACATTGAAAAACGGCTTTTTTTCAATGGGATCGACGTGAACCGAGCACGGTGAACCGTAACCGAGCGAAAAGAGTCTGCCCCCGATGTTCTTGCGGGCCCGGCAGAATCCTGTTTCACCATCGGGGAGGGTGCACTGGCGCGGACATAGAACACATTCCACCGTCCTCGACGAACCAGAGCTCTTTTTGTAAAATCGCGCTTCGTGGTATTGCGTTGCCGACACTGCGCCGGTTGTACGGGCATTCAGGGAGAACAAAAGCGGCGCGAGAGTGGCGACCTTTATGAAATCTCGTCTTTTCACCGTGACCGTCTTTGCAAAACTTGTAAATCCTCTGCTATTATACTATTTTCTCCGCGCAGTTAACAGCATAAGAATGCCGCAGCCCTTGATCGCGAAAAGAAAAAGACAGGTTTTTGTGAGTCCCACGAGAGGGAAGAGAAAAAAGCCGCCGGCGATCCCTCCCATAAAACCCCCGACAAGATCCACACCGTATATGGGGCCCACCGCCCGCCCCGGTGACCGCATCTTTCCGTAGACCCCTACCGCCACGGGGAATTCTATTCCCGCAAAGAATCCCGACACGAAAAGCAGGGTGAAGAACAAGAAGCGCAAGGATAATTGATCCAGCTTTTGGAACGCACCAGGCATGAGAAATAAGGCGGGCACGACAAGACACACAGCCGCCAGGGCCGTTTCTGCACCCGCCAATGCGCGTACGGGTGTGAGGAATTTTTTCGAAAATGCCCTGGCCGTCAGGGCGCCGGTGGCCATACCGGTCATGAGCATCGTTATCAGCATGCCTATTTCGTGGAAGACGTAACCGGACCTTACCTGATATACAAAAATGAGCAATAATTCTAGCACCATGACGGAAAAGCCCGTTGTCAACGTCACAAAAAGGACGGGGACCGTGCTACGCCTCTTCCGGAATGCAAATGCTGCAGCAGCCAGACCTGCGCTCAGCATCAGGAACGATGCCGGACCGTATTTCTCAAGCCCTCTGAAAATGTTTTTCGACGAAGGGTTGTGGAGCGCGTTGTCGAAGGCGAGCGCGTAATAGAGACCCATCGGGGCAAGATCATGATTGGTCTTTGCCCGTGAGGTCTTGATCTCTGATTGGAGCCATTGAATTTTTTCCGGGTCGAGACGGTAGGTAAGGTGCGGCAACGAAATGAGCCGTGTTGACAGGGCAAAGCTCTGAAGCCTTTTATCGAGCCGGGGTATCGCCAGGTTGATGGCCGTTTTAGAAGAAGACATGAGGAAGATGTTCTCTTCGCCGGGTATGACAGCGACATTGCCGAAGATACCACCCGCAGTGAGAAATATGGACGCGTTGATGTCCCTGAGTTCCCTGTCGTAGTAAGCGAGCGAGCCGGGCAGGGTGAATATGAAGATGCCGTCGGGTTTAAGAATGTCCCGTATTTCGCCGAAAAATTCGGAGGTGAAGAACCTGTTAGCCTGGAGCGTGCGGGGTGCCGTAATGCCGGAAAGGATAATATCGTATCTGCCCTGGGTTTCTTTCACGAATCGCCTTCCGTCGGCATAATGCACCTTGACGCGGTTATCGTTGAGCTCGTACCGGACTAACCCCGACTGGACGGACGCGATAGCCTTGAGGTACGCCGGGTCTGCCTCGACGTAATCGATGCGCCGCAAGGTCGGGTACTTGAACATTTCGCTCATGACCCCGCCCGGGCCGCCGTGGATGATAAGGACATCCTGTGGTGACCCCTGGGCCAGGCCAGGTATGTGCACTATCTCCTCGACGCGGACGATATCCGGTATCGGCAGGGTGGCTGTCGGGATGCCATCGGAGAAAAATGTGTATTGCTCCTGCTCCCTCGTTATGACTATGTTCTGATAGGGGGAGTTCTTATATGACACGATAGAGCGGCCGTGCCACTCGGCATCGATGGACTTAGCCTCGATGGCGCTGTCAAGACGAAAGGCCACGAGCAGTACTGCCGCGATAACGAAGATAAGGCTTGCTGCGGCGGCCATGTTGCGCTGCCGGGCATTTTCGATGCCGGTCGCACCGAGGACGAAGCAGGCGACCGACATAATACCGAGCACCAGGCACGATATACGCATCGCATAAAGCTGTGTTATGAGGACATAGCTCACGATGAGGCCGCCGATGATAGTTCCGGCCATTTCAAAAAAATAGGTTCGCGCCGCAGCCGTCCCGGCAGATGTATTTACATGTTCATAGATACGGCACGATGCGGTGAAGGAAAAACCGTGGAGAAGAGAACACGGCATAAATATCACCAGGGATGAGGCAAAGACCAGGTTGATACCGAGGGACATCTCTGGCGGCAGGCCCATCAGTATTTTCAGTGTCCGTATCGTTATGATCGTCGCCGGAAAGAAAAGAGTGAACAAAAGGTTTGCTGCAACGAGGCCCCGGGGAACTGCCGTATCTTTTCGAGGCAGGCGGCCTCCGGCATATGCCCCGAGGGCCTCCCAGATGACCCAGGAACCTATGATCATTCCGATGGAAAGTTCATTTCCTCCATAAATGATAAGGCATTCTCTGATCAGGACGGTCTGGGCGACAATCCCGGAAAAACCAAGGACAAACAACGAAAAAACGAGCGCCGCAAGCATTTTACTACAATAGCGGATATATTCATGAAACACAAGCCGGGGCTCAACACATAGAAGATAGAACCTTTTTTTGTTATAATGGGTGCGGGGGAGTTTTTGAGGAACCAAAGATTCACTCTTACGATCATTGTCCTCCTTGCTGTTTGTGCAGCGGGACTCGCTGTCCTTGCCGGGACGCCCCTTCTTCTTCGAACGGTTGGGCTCTTGAGTTCCCCGCTTTTCGGATATGACCTCGATGCGGAGTCATTTTTCTTCTATCCTCTCGTTAAGGCTGAACTCAAAGGTTTCACTGTCACCGATACGCGCGGCAAAAATTTTATCTTTACAAGTTCCCGGCTCACGATCGATACGACACCGAAAGGTGTCTTCAAGGGCGATATCGAAAAGGTCCTGCTCAGGGACGCAAAGATACGAATCCGTCTGGGTGACAAGAGACAGACCGAAACCGACCTGTCATTTATCAAGAAGATACCGTCGGTACGTCTGCTTACCATGGAGAACGGGGAATTCACCCTTTTGTTCAAAGGATCGGGCGCACGGATACGTTTCACGAAGATCGATCTTACGGTAAAGGATTTTTCGCCCGAACACGGCGGGGCCCTTTCATTCACCGGCCTCGTCAATATCAATGAACCGGGCAGGTCGGAATTCTTCGCGACGGGAAGGTGTAAAGGCACACTCCAACTGACGGGGATATTTCCAGATATACTGGGAAAAGGTCTTGTTGAATTGGAGATCGGAGCGGTTACAGCGGGCAAGGTCACCATGAAGGACATGAAATTCACCATGCCTGTTCAATTCGGAAAAGACCAGGTAAATATCGCAGGGTCGACCCTCGGTATTGAAGAATTTTCACTGATGAAAGACGACGGGAAGGCCATACTGAAAAAATCCCTTATCGGGATAAGTGCACAGTACCAGACAAAAACCGGCAACCTCGTGTCCGACACTATCCGGATCACCATGCCCGGTGTGGGGTTGTTGAGCGGTGCCGTTCGTCTTACCCTGAAAGGGGCAATGCCCATACATGCATCGTTGGAAACGAAGGACCTCAATTTCTCGAATCTTTTTTCAATGGCAAAATCCCTGATGCCCCAGGAGGAGGCAAGGAAATGGTCGATCCAGGGTCAGGGTTCCTTAAAAGCCCGTATGACAGGGACATTTTCCGGCAGATCGCCCTCTCTTTCCGGAAGCCTCACGATGGACATAAAAAAGGGCGGGTTCGCATCACCCGACGGCTCAAAAGCCGCACAGGGGATAAACGGCCTTATCATCATGCACTTTGCGCTTCCGCAGGGAGAGAAAGACGGATCGCTCAAGGTATCATCACGGATATCGTCCGGGGAATACCTCTGGGGAAGGTATTATAAAGATCTTTCCCGGGACCCTGCGAGCTTTTCGACCAATGCCGACATACTGACTAAAGGAAAGGCCGGGTCGCGTATCAAAGGCGTGTGCGACCTCTTCAATACCGGGCACTACGCATATGACGGTCATTTTGGCAAAGATGGCTGGCGGTTCCATGTAAACGCCCGTGACGTGGTGATAAGCAGGATCTTCTCGGATTTTCTATCCCATTATCTCGCCGAGATCGTACCGCCGCTCAAGGGGATCGAAACCGACGGAAGATTGAGTGCCGACATCGCGGTAACGTCTGTCGGTAAAAAACTCGCAGCCCGCGGCACTGTCAAGCTCACGAGAGCATCACTTAAACTTCCGGCAATGTCGCTCGACCTCAAAGGTCTCGATATGGATGTTCCTTTTGACCTTGCAGCCGGAGGGGACACGGGCGCGGAGTCGAAAAGCGACCGTTCCAACCTGGGCTGGATCACGATCTTCGGATTCAGAAAAGGTGAATATACCCTGCCTGAACTAAAAATACCCGTTATCGCGTCAGGGAGCGATATAGCCGCGACAGGTGTGATTTCTGTGCCCTTTTACGGCGGTGCTGTGCGTATACAGAACCTCGTGGCAAGAGATGTTCTCGGTGCATCGCCCCGGTTGTCTTTTGCCGGATCGGTAGGCGGCATCGACCTTCCCCGGCTCCTTAACGATCTGACCGGGCTTGCATTTCCCGGGACCGCGAAAGCGCGCTTCCCGATGATCGCCTATCAGGACGGGGAATTGAAGACCGAGGGCGGTATGTCCATCGATATGTTCGGGGGCAGGATCGAAGCGCTCGATATGTATGTCAAAGATCTTTTTGCGTCTTCGCGAAAGATAGGGGGCGACATCGTGTTCAACGACATAGACCTCGGCAAAATGACCGAGACGATAAAGATCGGCAAGATAACCGGGATCGTCCGGGGCTCAGTGAAAGATCTTCGGATCGAATACGGCCAGCCGTCCCGTTTTGTTTTCGACCTCGATACCGTGAAAAAAGGGGGTGTTCCGCAGAGGGTCTCCGTTGACGCTATCGAGAACATATCGATACTGGGTACCGGCTCAGGCGGCATAGGGGCGATCCTGAAGAGCGGGCTCAATAAGTTCTTCAAGGATTACCCGTATAGCAGGATCGGCATCCGGTGCACGCTGGAAAATGATAATTTCAATATCAGGGGGAAGATCATTGAAGGGGGCACGGAGTACCTGATACGAAGGGCCTTTTTACGCGGGATCGATGTCGTGAACAGGGACCCCCGCAATGTGGTAAGCTTCAAAGACATGCAGGAGA
>DHQV01000038.1 GCA_002408185.1 Deltaproteobacteria bacterium UBA5329 | reverse complement strand
ACGGAAGAAGGTCGCACCTGGCGGCCATTCGGGACATCACGGAACGCAAGCGGATCGAGGATGCCCTTCGAAGGAACGAGGAGGAGTACCGGAACATCTATGACAACGCCATGGTGGGCATCTTCCAGAGTCTGCCGGAAGGAAGATGCCTGCGGGTCAATAACGCGCTGGCCTCGATACACGGCTTCCCTTCGCCGGAAGAGATGATCGCCGCCGTCACGAACATCGGGGAGCAGCTCTATGTGAACCCAAAGGACCGCGAAAGATACATCGACCTTCTCCGGGAAGACGATATGATCCGCGGCTTCGAGGCGCAGCTCTACCGGAGGGATGGAAGCACCGTCTGGATCTCCATGAACGTGAAGGCTGTGCGTAATCCTAATGGCTCCGTCGCCTGGTACGAAGGCATCGTGGAGGACATCTCGGAGCGCAGGCAGGCAGAAGCGGCCCTGCGTGAGAGCGAGGAAAGGTACCGCTTGCTGTTTGACCATTCGCAGGATGCCATTTTTCTGACAAGGCCGGACGGTTCTATCCTTGATGCCAATGACGCCGCCTGCGTCATGTTCGGCAGGTCGCGGGAAGAGATTATTCAAGTGGGGCGCAAGGGCGTGGTCGATGAGACCGACCCCCGTCTGCAGACCCTCTTGAGAGAAAGGGTGATAGCCGGCAGGGTCAGGGGGGAGTTGACAATGGTGCGCTCCGACGCTCAAAAATTCCCTGCGGAAGTCACATCGGCCATTTTCAGGGATAGCGAGGGACTTCAGAAAACGAGCATGATCGTCCGTGATATGATCGAACAAAAACGCGCCGAAGAGGCTTTAGAGGCAAGCGAGCGCAGGTACCGGACATTTCTCGACTCGATCAGGGACCTGGTCTCTCTCAAGGATGAAGAGATGCGGTACGTTTTCGCCAACAAGGCCCTTCTTGAATATTTGGACGTAACCCAGGAAGAGCTTGCCGGCGCGGATGACTTCGCCGTACTGCCCGGAGGCGTGGCGCTGCAGACTCGCCGCACCGACGAAGAAACGTTGAGAACGCGGGCAACTGTGGTGAACGAGGAGACCGTGGGTGAAAGGACGTACGAAACGACGAAATTTCCCGTTCCTCTGACGAGCGGCAAGACAGGGATCGGCACTTTTGTACGCGATATCACGGAGCGAAGACGCGCCGAGCAAGAATTGGAACACAAGGAAAGGGAAATAGAGACACTGGTCAACAACACCGGGGATATTATCGTTCGTTTTGACCGCAATCTCCGGCATGTATTCGTGAACAGAGCGCTGTCCGAACTGGCGGGCATCCCTGCGAATGAGTACCTGGGTAAGACGCACGAGGAACTGGGCCTGCCCGAAGACCTGTGCAGGTTCTGGCAGGAAAACCTCTCCCGGGTCTTTGAAACAAACAGGCCGCACACCTTTGAATTCAGGTTTACAGGGGGCAACGGGGTTGAACGGTCGTTGCAGGCAAATGTCTCACCGGAGATCGACAGCGACGGTGTGGTGCGGACAGCGGTGAGCATTGCCCGTGATGTAACCTGCCTTAAGCGGATGCAGTCGGAACTGGAAAGGTCTCAATCTGAGCTCAGGCGGCTGGCCGCCAGATTGAGCGAAGTTGAAGAGGCGGAGCGAAGGAGGATCGCCCGCTCACTTCACGACGACCTGGGGCAGCACCTGACCGCCATCGGCATCAACCTCAACATGATGGCCTCGATCCTCCCGAAAAAGACCGCGGCGAAGGTCATGCCCTGCATCAAGGACAGTCTCAGGCTCGTCCGGGCGGCAATGAACCGGGTGCGGCATCTTATCTCAGATCTGAGGAATCCCATCCTCGAAGACTATGGCCTGCTGCCGGCCCTGGAATGGTACTGCAAAGGATTTGTCGTACGGGCAGGCATCAAGGTCACCTTTTCGAAGAATTGCTTCGGGGGCCGGTTCGAACCCCTCAAAGAGCGGGAACTCTTTCGCATAGCACAGGAATCTTTAACGAACGTTGTCCGCCATGCCCGCGCCACAGAGGTGCGTATAGCCTTACAGAAAGACAATGATACCACCATCCGGCTGAGCATCGAGGATAATGGAACGGGGTTGCCCCCCGAAAAGGGCCTTGACAAGGAAAACGGGCCCGCTCTTCAGCACTGGGGGCTTCTGATGATGAGAGAGCGCGCCGTCTCCATCGGAGGCAGCCTGCACATTGAGTCGGTGCCCGGAAAGGGCACGAAGGTGGTAACGGAGGTGCCGGAATGAAGACGACCATACTTCTGGCGGACGACCATCCCGTTGTCCGCGACGGACTGCAGATGCTTCTCGAGGCACAGCGGGACATGAAGGTCGTGGCCAGTGTCGGGACCGGCAAAGATGCCGTGAGAGAGGCACTTAGGCTGCGCCCCGATGTGGTGGTCATGGATATAGTGATGCCCGAGCTCAACGGCATTGACGCAACGGCGAGGATCATGGAGAGGCTGCCCTCGACGCACGTGGTGATCCTTTCCATGTACGCGTCTCCCGAGTACATATACCGGGCCTTTCACGCGGGTGCCTGCGGCTACGTGTTCAAGGAATCCGCCGGCAGCGAGGTGACGGCCGCCATACGGGCCGCCAGGGAAGGCAGGCGGTACATGAGCGAAGAAGCCTCGGATGCTGTCATGGAAGGCTTCATGCAGGTGGGCAGTTTTCTTAATACGGAAAGCCCTTTTGCACGGTTGAGCCGCCGCGAAAGAGAGGTGCTCCAGCTGCTCGTCGAGGGCAAAACGGGCACGGAGATAGCCCGCGAGGTCTTTCTCTCCCCGAAAACAGTGGATACCTACCGCCGCAGGATAATGACCAAGCTTGGCGTCAAGGGTATGCCCGCTCTTATACGATTTGCCATCCAGAACGGGCTTACAGGTACGGACTGAAAACCCAGCAGACACGGTGAGCCCTCTGCGGAACCTGGTTTATTACATTGTAATACACTTTTTTCCTACAGCAACTGTCCTTGTTTTCTGACAGACACTGTGAATGGTATCAGCTATCATTGATACTATGTGGTGAACCTGTTTCTCAAAGGTTGAAAAACATAATCACCATCAATCTGTCAGGTGTTCTTATTTCTTAAGAATTCTTCACGCTCGCAGGGGTGTGTCTGTGAATGGGGATGTTGCCGGGGAATCCGGGCGCGAGACGCGAACGGCATAGGTGAAACATGGTGAATTTGCATAAGATGAAAAAAGAGGATCTCGTTCGCGAGATCAGAGAGCTCCAGAGGCGCATCATCCCACCCGAGGAATCGTCCCTCAGGAAAGAATGATCCGGGATGTGACCGAGGCCAGAAGGATGGAAGACAGCCTCCGCATTACCAACCAGTGCCAGGCGGCACTCTTGAAACTATACGAAATGTACGATGAACCGCTCGATACGATCATCGATTTCGTTGTGGAGGAGTGTCGCAAAATTGGAAACAGCAAACTAGCCTTTATCGGTTTCGTCAATGAGACCGAGACGATGATGGACACGCGCCTGTGGGGTCAAAAGGCCATGGACGAATGCCGGGTGAGGGGAAAACCTGCCCTTTTCCCGCTGGAAGGGGCCGGCCTGTGGGGTGAGGCGGTGCGCCGGAGGGAGGCGGTCATCGCCAACGATTACTCAGAGGGCAATCCCTTGAAAAGAGGTTGTCCCGAAGGGCACCTCCCGATCATCCGCTTCATGGGCGTACCTCTTGTCCATGAGGGCCGTGTTGTTCTCATGGCAGGCCTTGCGAACAAGGGAACCATGTACGATGAATCCGATGCGGCCCATGTCACCCTGATACTCGAGGGTATGTGGAATTTCATGCAGCGCTTGAGAACCGGGGCTGCCGTCCGTGAGGTTGCCGCACGGTATAAGGCGCTTTTCGAGAACGCGAACGATGCCATCCTGCTCATGACGAAAGACTGTTTCGTCGACTGCAACAGGAGGGCCCTCGAGCTTTTTGCCTGCGACAGGGAGGGGATCATCGGGAAAACCCTCTTCGATCTTTCTCCTCCCTTCCAGCCCGATGGGAATGATTCTACACGGAAGGCGCTTGAGAAGATCGGGCTCGCCCTGTCCGGCATGCCGCAGACCTTTGAGTGGAAGCACCGAAAGGCCGACGGGTCTGCCTTTGACGCCGAAGTGGGCCTCAACGCGATAACCCTTGAAGGCGGGACCCATCTTCAGGTGATCGTTCATGATATCACAGGGCATAAGCGGTCTGAGGATGAACTGGGCCAGATCGTGAAAAAACTCGAGGAGGCCGACGAGATCCTGTTGGCCGCCATCAACGCCTCCACGGAGGCCCTTATAATGATAGACCGGGACGGGACCATACTCCTGTGCAATACCACGGTTGCAGGAAGGCTGGGCAAGAGCGTCGCGCAACTGCTTCATACCTGCCTCTACGATCATTTTCCCCCTGACGTGGCAGCTTTGCGAAGAAAACAGTACATGAGGGTGTTTGAAACCGGGCAGGCTCTGTGGTTTCAGGACACAAGGGCGGGCAGGTATTACGATCAGCACGTGTATCCCATATTCAACGCGCAGGACGCGGTTTCCCGGGTGGTGATCTATGCCAACGACATAACCGAGCGGATACTGGTCGAGGAGACCCTTCTCAAAAGCGAGGAAGAATACCGGAGTATCTACAACAACGCCATGGTGGGGATCTTCCAGAGGACCCCCGGGGGCAGGTACCTGCGCGTCAATCCCGCATTCTCGGCCATGCTGGGATTCTCTTCTTCTGTAGAGATGGTCGAGGCGACCACCGACGGCAGGGACCAGCTCTACGTCGATCCGGGAGACTTTGACGAGTTGAACAGGCTCCTCGAGGACAACGATACAGTATGGAATTTCGAAACCCGGCTCTACCGGAAAGACAGGAACATGATCTGGGTCTCGATGAATGTCCGGGCCGTGTATGATCGGGACGGCCGCGTTGCCCTGTGCCAGGGTATCGTGGAGGATATCACGAAGCGCAAACGGGCGGAACAGGCTCTGGCGCGGAATGAGGCCCGCCTCGAAAGCCTGCTCAAGATCGCTGAGTATCAAGCGGCAACCGTGCAGGAGTTCCTAGATTTTGCTCTCGACGAGGCCGTTGCCCTCACGGAAAGCCGGATAGGGTACATATACTTTTACGATGAGAAGGCCAGGCGGTTCACCCTTAACACGTGGTCGCGGGAGGTAACGGGCCAGTGCACGATAAAAAATCCGAAGATCGTCTACGACCTCGAGGAGACCGGTGTCTGGGGCGAGGCGGTGCGGCAGAGACGGCCCATGGTCCTCAACGATTTTACAGCTCCCCATCCGCTCAGGAGGGGCTGTCCCGAGGGGCATGCGCCGCTTGAGCGGTTCATGACGATACCGGTGTTCAGCGGGCCGGATATCGTCGCCGTGGTCGGTGTCGCCAACAAGGGGTCCGCGTATGAAGATTCCGATATCCGGCAGCTCAGACTCCTGATGGCGTCCGTATGGAAACATGTCGAGCGCAGGAGTTCGGAGGAGGCCCTCAGGGAAAGCGAAGAAAGATACCGCTCCATTTATGAGAACGCCGTCGAGGGCATGTACCAGTCAACCCCGGAGGGCAGACTCCTCAGTTCTAACCCGGCCCACGCGAGGATGCTGGGGTATTCTTCCCCCGAGGAGTTGGTGTCGGATATGACGGACATAGGGACGCAGGTGTACGCCAACCCTGAGGACCGGGTAAGATTCCGTAAACTGCTGGATAAAGATGGGTTCGTGAGGCAGTTCGAGTTTCCCGCCCTGAAAAGAGACGGGGAACGCATCTGGGTATCCAACAGCGCCCGAACCGTGAGGGACACGGCCGGCAATCTTCTCTACTATGAAGGAACAATAGAGGACATCACCAGGATCAAGAAGAGCGAAGAAGACTTGAAAGCCTCCGCGGACAAGCTCCGGAAGAGCCTGGCGGGGACCATCGAGGTCATATCGATGATGGTGGAGACGAGGGACCCCTGCACGGCGGGCCACCAGAGACGGGTGTCAAAGCTTGCCTGCTCCATTGCCAGGCAGATGGGGCTCCCGAAAGATGTGACCGACGCTATCAGGATGGCGGCAAATATCCACGATATCGGAAAGATGTCGGTCCCGGCGGAAATGCTGGCAAAACCGACGAGGCTGAGTGATGTTGAGATGGAGTTCATGAAGATGCATCCACGGACAGGCTACGATCTTCTGAAGGTGGTCGACCTGCCCGTTCCCGTTGCGGAGATAGTCCTGCAGCATCACGAGAGATGCGACGGGTCGGGGTATCCTCAGGGACTTAAAGAGGAGGAGATCCTCCTCGAGGCCCAGATCATCGCTGTCGCCGATGTTGTCGAGGCCATGGTTTCCCATCGCCCGTACCGTCCGGCCCTCGGCATCCGTGCCGCCCTTGGGGAAATAGAAAGGAACAGGGGTATACTGTACTATCCTGACGTGGCCGACACATGCCGCACGCTGTTTAAGGAGAATGGGTTCCGGTTTGATGATGAAGAACTGGACGGACGCCCATCTGTGCCGGTTGCCCGGGACCGCGAGGCTCTTTAGGTGGACGTACAGCCGGGCAACGGCCAAAAACACCAGACCGATCCAACCTATCTCTGGTTCACAGAAATCGGCAACATCGCCCTGGTCATCGCCATGGTCTTTCTCGTTCTCACGGGGTTGACCTTGTTTCTCTTCTCCGAACACTACGGGAATACGCTCAGGAAATCCCTGCAGTCGGACCGCGAGACGGCGAACCTCTTCGGTCTCATGCTTGAAGAACACTTCAACAGGATCATCAGGACCATGGAGTCTTGCACCAACAGACCCCCACTCCTCAAGGCCGTGAGCGAAAGGAGCGCCGAAAAGGCGAGGATACACATAGAAAACCTGAGAAAAGCAAACCCCGAGATCGATATCCTGGCAGTATCTGATGAAAAGGGGGTTGTCTGGGCCACGTCACCACGGCAGCCCGAGATACACGGAAAGGGCTTTTCCGGGAGGGACTGGTACAGGGGCGTCAGCTTGACCCGGCATCCCTATGTCTCAAATATTATGCTGAAGGTGACCGGAGAGAAGGGCCCTGCGGCATTTATCGCCGTGCCGTTTTTCGGCGAAGAGAACATGGTGGTAGGCGTAGTCGTCTGTGCGTGCAGGACCGTGGAGCTCAAGAAGTTCATTGAGAGGGTGCCCCTTGACGATAACCAGTCTATCACGATCGTCGACCGGAACGGGCATATCGCTTACAGCACCAGGCTTCCGGCCGTGGGAAAGCTCACACGCTATCCTTTCTTTGACGAACTCAAGGTGAGGGGAAACAGCAGTGAACAGTCTTTTTCCGCCCCGGACCCCTGTGACGGCGGAGGCAGGAGGTACGTGTCCCGTGCCACGCTGGACAATACAGGATGGCACGTGTTTGTGGACCGCAGCGGGCGCTCTGTCATCACCTCCGGGATTGGCTTTTATTTCCAGGTATCCGTCATCATGTTCCTGGTGTTCCTGATAATAAGCATCGGCCTGATCTACCTGCGCAAGCTGGTCGTTGCTCAACAGATCCTGTCCGAGCTTGACAGCGAAAGGCGGTTGAGAGAGAGTGAAAGACGGTACCACGAGCTTTATGATACCACGAAAAGCGGTGTTGTGGTGTACAACCCGGTCCACGGCGGGGAAAGCTTTATTATTACAGCAATGAACAGCAGCGCCCGAAAGATCACCGGCATTTCCACGGGTTATGAGGGCAAGGATGTTCGTGACATTTTTCCGGTGATCAGCAAGACCGGTCTTCTGGACGTCTTTCGCAGGGTCAGGGACACGGGGCAGGCAGAGTTTTGCCCGGGGTTGCTCTACAAGGATGAGAACATCGAATTGTGGCTTGAGCATCACGTATATAAATTGCCGTCCGGCGAGATCGTGAACGTTTTTGAGAACGTGACCGAGCGGAAACGGTCGGAGGAAGCGATCCTCAGGCTCAATGAAGATCTCGAATCGAGAGTCGCCGAAAGGACCCTCCAGCTTGAGGCCGCAAATAAAGAACTGGAGGCGTTCTGCTATTCCGTGTCCCACGACCTTCGCGCGCCTTTGCGGGCGGTCGACGGTTTCAGCCAGGCATTGCTCGAGGATTACCGCGATGCGGTGGACGAGCGGGGCCGGGACTACCTCATGCGCGTGCTGGCGGCAAGCCGGAGAATGGGACAGCTCATTGACGATCTCCTGAGACTTTCACGCATGTCGAGGAAGGATATGAGGGTCGAGACCGTCGACCTCACAGCCCTCGTCCGGCGTGTTTTTGAGGAACTGCGGAAAAGTGAGCCCGGCCGGTCCGTGGAGTTTGTCGCCGCCGAAGGGATAACGGTTGCGGGTGACCCGGCCCTGATAACCATACTCATCGAGAACCTGCTGGGTAATGCGTACAAGTTCACACGGAAAAACCCGGACGCACGGATAGAGTTCGGAACCATCGACGACGGGGGCAGAAGGGTCTGTTTTGTCCGCGACAACGGCGTCGGTTTCGACATGAGGTACGCCGACAAGCTCTTTGGCGCCTTTCAGCGCCTCCACGGGACGAGCGAGTTCGAGGGAACCGGGATCGGCCTTGCCACAGTCGTGCGCATTATCCATCGCCACGGGGGGATGATCCGGGCGGAGGCCGAGGAAGGAAAGGGGGCAACGTTCTATTTTACGCTGTAAGCAGAGAAACCGCTTTGATCCTGTCTTGGAGAGGTGTACATGAACGACCTGGAAAGACTGAGGGTCCTCATTGTCGAGGACTCCGAAGATGACGCTCTCCTTCTTGTCCGCAAACTGAACAGCGGAGGGTACAGGACTGATGTGCGGCGGGTGGAAACCGAGGCCGCGATGCGCCAGGCCCTCGAGACGCAGGAATGGGACATCATCATATCCGATCACAAGCTGCCGGAATTCAGCGGCCTTGCGGCCCTGGAAGTGTTCAAGGCCGCCGATATTGATATCCCGTTCATTATTGTTTCCGGTACCATCGGCGAAGACGTGGCGGCGGAGGCCATGGTGGCGGGTGCCCACGACTACGTCATGAAAGACAACCCGGCACGCCTGATCCCGGCCATACAGCGGGAGCTTAAGTACGCGCAATTGCGGAGGGCCCGCCGGCAGGCGGCAAAAGAGATCGCGTATACCGAATCGAGACAGAAGGCCCTGCTCAGGCTCTACCAGATGGCAGATGCATCCGAGGAGGAGATAATAGCCTTCGTTGTGGAGGAGTGCCGGAATATCAGTGACAGCAGGCTCGCCTTCATCGGGTTCGTGAGCGGCGATCAGCCCCCCACACACACGCATATGTGGTTCAACAAGGGGACGGAAGGATATACGATAGGCGGCAAACCCATGGTATTCGACATACGGGAAGCGGGCCTCTTGGGGGAGGCGGTGCGGCAGAAGAAAGCGGTCGTGGTAAACGACTACGAGGCCCCGAATCCCCACAAAACGGGCTATCCCGAGGGCCACGTGGCCCTTGCGAGGTTCATGTGCGTCCCTCTGGTCGACAAGGGCCGTGTGGTTCTCATCGCGGGCCTTGCCAACAAGAAAGACACCTATAACGAATCGGACATCACGCATACGTCCCTGTTCCTGGAAGGGATGTGGAACTACATCCAGAGAAGAAGGGCCGAGGAGAGTGTGAAGGCCTCCGTCGAAAAGCTCAGAAGAAACCTCACAGGCACCATCCAGGTCATCTCTATGATGCTTCAGACCCGCGACCCGTATACAGCCGGCCACCAGAGACGGGTATCGGCCCTTGCCCGCTCGATAGCCCAGGAAATGGGCCTCGGCAGGGATGTCATCGACAACATCAGGATGGCGGGGAACATTCACGACATCGGCAAGGTGTCCGTGCCGGCAGAGGTCCTTGTCAAGCCGACAAAGTTAAACGATATAGAGATGCGGCTCATGCGGGCCCACCCGCAGACGGGCTACGACATACTGAAGGTGGTCGACCTGCCTTACCCGGTCGCCGAGACCGTCTTCCAGCATCACGAGAGACTCGACGGTTCCGGCTACCCGAGGGGGCTCAAAGGGGAAGAGATCCTTGTCGAGGCGTGCATACTTTCCGTAGCGGACGTGGTGGAGGCCATGGCGTCCGATCGTCCGTACCGGCCCGCCGTCGGGCTCGAAGCCGCTCTCGACGAGATCGAACGGAACAAGGGCGTCGCCTACCGGCCGGAAGCGGCCGAGGCGTGCCTGAGACTTTTCCGGGAGAAGGGGTTTACGTGGTAAGAGGTGATCCCTGACCGGGAATACATAGCGGAGCGCTTCAATCTTGAAGAAGGCAGCGAACCTTATAAAAAGCGTCACCGTCCCCGGCAGACCGGGGATCATCCTCGTGGGCGCCACCACAGCCATGGCGGTCCTTGTCGGCCTTCTGTGCCTTTTCTCGGGCACGTTTATAGACTTCCATAACCTGCTCTATTTCCCCATAATCCTGAGCTGCATATGCTTTGGGGTGCGGGGGTTCTTTTACTCCATGTGCCTTTCTTTCCTGTACCTCAGCCTCGTCCTCCTGTTCACGCGGGAAATGGACATCGTCATGCAGGCGATTTCGAATACCGCTTTTTTCATTATCATAGCAGCTGTTGTCTCTTCCCAGAGGGCGGGATACAGGCAGTCAGAGGAGGCGCTCGCAGAAAGCGAGGAAAAGTTCCGGAGGCTCTTCGAAGATTCGATGGATGCGACATATATCGCGACGCGGGATGGGGTTTTCGTCGATGTGAACGAGGCCTTCCTTGAACTTTTTTCCATTACGAAGGATGAGATAACCTGCCTCAAGGTCGGGGACACGTACGTGAACGCTGCCGACAGGGATATGCTGGTGAGAACACTTGAAGAAAGAGGGGCGATCAAGGAATTCGTGGTAAGGCTCCGCACAATGAACGGCAGCGAGATGGATTGCCTCGTAACGGCAACGGCCAGGCGTGCTCCCGACGGGAGCACATCGTGGCATCAGGGCATCATCAGGGACGTCACCCGGACGAAGCGCCTGGAAAACGAGCTCTTCGTAATGTCCATAACGGATGAATTGACCGGCCTCTACAACCGCCGGGGGTTTTTAACCCTTGCGGAGCAGCAGTTTAAGGTGGCACAGAGAACGAAAAGAAGGATGACCCTGTTTTTCGCCGACCTTGACGGGATGAAATGGATCAACGACACACTGGGTCATGGCGAGGGAGACAGGGCGCTCCTCGAGGTCGCGACGGCCCTGAAGGAGACCTTCAGGAAATCGGATATCATAGGCCGGTTAGGCGGGGATGAGTTCGCGGTCCTGGCACTCGACATCGTCGATGAAAAGGCCGGCGATGTTCTCGTAAGGCGCCTTCAGGGCTCCCTGGATGCGCGTAACAAAGCGGAGGACAGGTGTTACGTGCTGTCTTTGAGCGTGGGCGCCGCGGACTACGACCCTGACAAACCCGGTTCCCTCGATGAACTCATGGCCAGTGCGGACAGGTCCATGTATGAACATAAAAAGACGGGCAGACAGTTTCCAAACCGGGTTCGGCCCCCGCCGTCGAGATCATGAAGAAGATCATGAGGAAAGAAGACATTGGCCATTCGGAGGGAGACATGTACGTTCCGGCATCTGACGGCGGCGATGACAGTATGGGAAATGATGTGACAAGAACAAATGTTCAGGCAAGGATCGGCAGCATATTCATGAAAAAGAAGGACCTCTACTACAGGCTCGTGTTGAGCACAGGCCTGTTCTTTCTTTTCCCGGCGTTCGGCTTCCTTCTTTTTGCCTGGAAGTACGATATTATCTATGACAGGACCCTGCCGGTATTCCTTGGCGGTTTCCTTGTGTTTTCGATTGCCGGCTTCTTCATCCTCAGGACCGTCTTTAAAAGGGTCGCGAAAATATCGACAACGCTGGCGGAGAAAATGGCGACGGAGCTGTCTTTCGTCCCATCGCAGGACAAGGTGGACGAACTCGGCAGAATTGTCGAGACCTTCAATGTGATGGGGGACCATCTCAAAACCGCCATTGGCGATCTTCGTGAACGGACATCGGAAATATCAATCCTCAAGGAGCTTTCCGATCTCTGTTACGTGACGTTCGATACCGACGAGCTCTTCTATGTTACCCTGGAGCGTGCCCTGAAACTCGTAAGGGCTGATGTGGGTTCGGTGATGATACTTGAACGTCCTCACCGAAAAAGCTTCATCATAAAAGCGCAGACCGGACTTGGAGATACGGTCAAGATCGACACCAGGATCGATTTTGGCTCATCCATAGCCAAGTATGCCGTTATAAACAAGTCTCCGCTGTTGGTTCAGGATATTGAAAAAGACAGCAGGTTCGGAAGAAACAATCATTCATGGTACGGCACAAAATCATTCATCTGCATGCCGTTAAAGACCATCGGCGACATTATAGGCGTCGTCAGCGTGTCGCGCAGGAACAACGATGCGGTCTTTACCCAGCAGGATGTCGAGGTCTTGACACCTCTCTTGAGCAATGCCGCGTTTACCTACGAAAACATCCGGCTCGTGAAGGATAACGAGATGGGGCGGGAGATCGTGCGGGCAGCTACCGGGATGCTCAAGACGATCAACTCGAGCCTGAGGGACAACGAACTGATGTATGCCGTTCTGCATGAGATCCAGACGGTCATGTCCTGTAGCCTTGTCATTGTCCTCATCCGTGACGACATAAGGACCGACGAGCTCACGATCTTTGATCTTGTATCAAAAGGGCCGACCAACCTCACGCGGGGTACGAATATCAACTACAGGGGAACGATCTTCGATAAGGTCATGCAACAGGGAGCACCACTATTTTTAGAGGACGTCGACCAGCTGACAGAGACGTCCGAAAGGAATATCGTTTGCGATCAGCTTTCCCGGTCCGCCATCCTCAGTGCACTCCGGATAAGCGGTGAAGTAAAGGGCATCATGGTGCTGTGTGAGCCCGGTATGACCGACCCTGAAAGGGGAACGGTATTTACCGAGCTGGCGCGGGATGCCGTGTCGTTCGTCGTTGAGCGCGTAAAGTTGTCCGCATCCGTGGTGAAAAGGAACCAGGAGCTCGATACGATAAAGCAGATCGGTGATGCGCTGGCGGCTTCGACATTCGATATAGACCAGGTACTCAAGTACTCAATGGACATGATACGTGTCGTGATGGATGTGGAGGCGGGTTCCCTGCTCCTTGTCCATGAAGATGAACTCGAATTCAAGGTTACTTTCGATGTCGATCCCGTCAAATTCGGTAAGAAGACGATGAAGATGGGGCAGGGTATAGCCGGGTATGCCGCCTCTCAGGGGAAGTCAATTATTGTTAACGATGTGACGGAGTCGCCTCACTTTTTTCCTTCGATCGACACCGCAACAGGGTTCACTACACGGTCTGCCCTGTGCGTGCCCATGATCTCGCAGGGAAGGGTGATCGGTGTCATAGAACTGCTGAACAAACGCAACGGGGATTTTGGCACCAGCGACGAGGAACTTCTGAAGTCTATTATTTCATCGCTGATAATCGCTGTCGAGAACGCCCGGCTCTACCAGAAAACAGTTTCCATGACAGAGCATGAGCGGGGCGTCCGCCATATATTCCAGAAATTCGTGCCGAGGGAAGTGGTGGATAAGATCATCCACGCCGAATCTGTTGGCACGCCGCTGGTCAACGAGTTCAGGTCCCTGACGTTTCTCAACATCGATATACGGGGTTTTTCGAAATTGGCCAGGAGCATAGGCCCGCACAGGACAGTCCCCATGATAAACTATTTCTTCTCCAGCATGGGCGACATCGTGATCAGGCATCGGGGGATTGTCGACAAATATCTCGGGGATGGCTTCCTGGCAATTTTCGGCGCGCCTGTCTCAAGTGTCGCCGATGCGGACAACGCCATTGCCGCCGCGCTTGAGATGAGATCGTCGATGGCAGAAGTAAGCGATCATTTCATGAAGGAAACAGGGGCGCCGCTGTCCATGGGCATATCGATACATACGGGAGAGGCTGTTATAGGGAATATAGGTTTCGACAAAAAGATGGATTATACGGTGATCGGTGATGCCGTGAATACGGTTTTCAGGATACAGAACCTTGTCAAGCCGATCCCGAATGGTATCCTGATCAGTGACAAGACGCGGATGGCCGCGCAGTACAAACTCGAATTGAGAGAGGTCGGAGAATACGAGATCGACGCTTTGCCCAATAAAATGACTGTCTACGAAGTACAGGGTCAGCAAAGGCCTTGATATTTACAGGATTTGATCAGAAGGCAATCTTTGCCTTGCTGCACCTGACTGCAGACCACGGGACATTGGGTAATGAAGAAAAGTTCCGCAAACTCAATGACGGCATCTGGGAATTCAAATCTTTCCAGGTGCGTTTGCTTTGCTGTTTTGAAAAGAATCGCCTGATCATATTGACACATCCCTTCATGAAAAAGAAGGATCGCACGCCAAAGAGTGAGATAAACCGGGCAATTCAGATTCGGGAAGAAACGAGAAAGAAGAGAGGGTAGCGCAATGGATACGGAAAAATGGTTTCAGAAAAAACTGGAAGGTTTTCGTGACGACAGCGATTGCTATGCTGAGGAACTGATCCTGGACCTCACCGAACAGGTCATATCCACGATGAAGAAACTTGACCTGAACAGGACGGAACTCGCCGGCCGCTTGGGTGTTTCGAAGGCGCATGTTACCAGATTATTGAACGGCAACAGGAACATCACTCTGAAAACGATGGCTGCTCTTGCCCGGGCCCTGGGCTGCGATGTTGCTATTAGCATTCGTCCCAGACCGATATGCCCACGTTCTTGATTGTTGTCTTGTAGTTACGACCGTTCTCACCGCGAAGAAAGCCCGCGGCTTCAGTCGTGGGATGAATTCGCCCCAGCCCGTATTATATGAAACAAGCGGTATTGTTCGGCGACGCGGGCAGGGTCCGTCACGAGCTCGATGGCGCGGACGTGGACTTGACCGGGTGGGAAGGCAGTAAAATGCTATGCGATGCCGTACACAGTAACCCCGATATCGTCCGCCTCTCCTCGATCACGGTGCGGATCCGATGGCCCGGACGGCGCAACACGCGGAATATGATGGCCTCTTTTCACCGCTCCAGCTCGCGTTTCTGAGCAACGCCCTCGCCACGATCATCGCCGTCGCCGGGCGCGTGGATCAGAATGATCGGGACCAGCATGGCGATACCCCCATCCACTGGGCGTGCACGTATGGCAATACCGATATCGTACGCTTCTTCATCCAGACCGGCGCCGATGTGGAGGCACGGAACGAGTCCGGCGAGACGCCGCTGGATTGTGCCATCAAAAGAAATGACAATTTCTCCGAGCGCGCCGAGCTCCTCGCCCTCTTCCAGGAACTGACCCCGGAGGCATATTTCACGGCTTTCTGCCAGGCGTACGTGCGGATGTGAACGCGGCCGGGGCAGATAAAAGGAAAACCAAAAAACGACAGACAGAGAATTCCATTCAAATTTGACAGCAGCGGAAATATTCTGTCACCTCTCCCCTGCACCGGGAGGCTATTTGAACGAGATTGAAAGCTCCTTGCCGAGCCCCAGGGCGACTTTCTTCAGAAACTGCAGGGACGGATTTGAGTTCCCTTTCTCGAGCCGGCTGATGTTCCCCTGATTCGTGCCGATCCTCTTTGCCAGTTCTTCCTGGGTTATGTTCTGCTCGATACGGGCTTTGATCAGTTGGCTGATGATCTGGTATTCGGGCTCCAGCTTTTTCACCTCTTCGGCAAATTCAGGATCTTTCAGGAGTATTTCTTTTACTTCGTTCCAGTTTTTCATGGGTCTTGCGCCCCTCCTCCGTCTCAGGGAAATGGAATACGCGAGATGGTTTCAGTTCTCCCTTCACGATAGCAGCGCCCTGTTTAACGCTTTCAAGGAGTTCTTCGAAGAGTTCTTTTTTCATGGCCTTGTCAAATGCACTTCAAGGCGACAACCAAGAGCGCGGGCATATTTCTGTAATGTGGCCAGGGTCGGTGAATGTTTGCCTTTGCCAGATTCCAGGCGGGCTATTACAGATTGCGTCGTACCCATGCGTTTTGCCAGTTCTTCCTGGGTTACACCCGCAACGGCACGGGCCTTTAAGAACTCGTCCAGCAGGGCAAACTCATCGGCAAGCCGATCATATTCCGCCTTAACTTCGGGCCGCTCTTGGGCTTTCTTTTTAAACTCTTCGTATGTGAGCATTCTTTACCTCCTTCATACGCCGGCGAGCTTTTTCGAGTTCCCGTTGCGGCGTCTTCGGCGTTTTCTTCGTGAACTGGTGCAGTATCATGATCGTGTCGTCTATCAGCGTACAATAAAACACGCACGCGATACCTTCCGCGGCTTTCAGCCTCAATTAGAGCAGACTGTCGTGCATGACCCGTGTTTGAGTCATACCCAGGTTGGGGCCATAAGTCTCCATGCGGTCCAAGTATCGCGGGCAACGAGCGAGCAGACCGTCGGGCATGGGCATAACTTTTTCTTGCACGGCGTCACTGTAAAATGAAATTCTCGAGTTCACGGAATGTATGGCATATGTGCTATATATGGTAAAGAGGTATTTATCAGGGGCCTGTCCGCACTGTCAGGCAGGGTTAATCATGCAAGCAGCCCATAAAAGGAACCGTCGGGCTGCAGGCCCTGAAACCATCCAGCGTGACCTTGCAGAACATGGTATCAAAGCGGGTATCTGCCGGATCGGGAAGATACGAAGGAACCTCGGGATATGCTGCAAACGGGTAAAGAAGTTCAAAGTCACCACTGATTCGAAGAATACACTGCCCGTTGCAGGCAGTCTGCTTCGGCAGACATCCACGGCAGAGGCCCCCAACCAGGTCCGGGTCAGGACATCACCTACGTCTCTGCCGGTGAAGGCCGGTTCTACCGTACCGCCCGCAAGGATCTCTTCAATGGTGAGATCGCGGGTTATACACCGGGATCGGGAATGACCAAGGAGCTTGTCATAACATCGCTATTGGTGGCGGTAAAGAGGAAACGGCCCCTGTCCGGTCTTCTCAACCACTCCGGCAGGGGACGCCAGTACCGTCCCTCGGGATACCGGAACCTTCCCGATATGTTCTCTATGAAGGCATCCATGAGCAGAAAAGGCAACTGCCATGACAATGCGCCTGCCGAGAGCTTCCGGGGTACCATTAAGAATGGGCTTGTTTACCACAGACGTTACGCAACACGAGAACGGGCGATCAGGGAGATAACAGGGTACATCGAGATATTCTGTAACCGGCGGCGGCGACAGAAGAGACCGGGATATGTATACCCTGTTGTCTATGCACAGCAATACCATGAGAGAAAGAGGGCGGTATGAACAAGATTTGGTCTCCACTATTGACATCAGAGGTCATTTCTTTGATGGGTTCTTTATAATGCAAAACGGGCAAATTCGATCCTGCCCGCAGCTTCCGTTTTTGGATGTTGTCGATTGTGCATTTCATACAGTTTTTGACCAGAATCCATAATATAATTATAAGGTTGCAACGTACAAGGTGGGGGACTTGGGTCAATTTGACCCAAGTCCCCCACCTTGTTATACCTATCTATATAATTAGATTAGGGATTCTATCCAAAATGTGTATGGATTTCAGCCTTATGGATTACAGCTTTTTGATATACTTTTATTAGGAAAGTATAGTTCCCCCCCGGCTTCAATTATCGGATGGCATGAACCGGATTACGGAAGAATCTCCCCGCCCGAGGGGGGAGAGCTGCCTGATCATTGCCGGGGAGCGCAGGTGGAGGGCCGCGCAATTCCCGTGATCATCAGGAGCGAGGATGATGACAGCGCCCCGTCGATCGACGAGACCGCGCTCATCGAAAATATGCAGCGTGAAGACCTGAACCTGATCGACGAGTTGGAGGCGATTAACAACCTCCGTGACCGGGGAAGGTCCGTCGAGGAGAAGCGGGATGGGG
>DHQV01000023.1:115786-130722 GCA_002408185.1 Deltaproteobacteria bacterium UBA5329 | reverse complement strand
CAGGATGCTTTCAGAGATGACGGCTGGAGGGGTGGGTTCCGGCATTGTGTGCGTATCAGGGCGGGAGGAAAATAATTATGACGCCGACTCCCCGGCCGGAAAACAAGGAAATGGGACTCCTTACACTGTCACGCCTTATGGGTCTTTTCATACCCTGATAGCATCGTGCGGGCACATTTCCTGGCAGCAGTAGCAGCGAATGCAGGCGGCATAGTCGAATTGGAGAATGTCATCTTCAATGTGTATTGCCTTTGCAGGGCAGACCTTTACACATATCCCGCATAGCTCGCAATTTTTCCGGTTCTGTTTCGGTTTCCTGACCATGATGTTACGGAGAAGTTTTTTTACAGGGGAGGGCATGTTCCAGTCAGCAGCGCATGATTTCGGCATCGGAAATGATGGTGGGACAGGGGCCATGCCAATATCGACGACCTCATAGGGCTTAAGGAGGCCGTTTGCCCTTGCACATTCGGTTACAGGGTGAAACAGCTCAGGGCATAAGCGCTGCTCGATAAAATCATCGAGGGATATTGCGTTACGGGCAAGGGCAACCAGACCGAGATGGACCGGTGTTCCGTTGGACGGCCCGTCGCCTGACATTCCAAGGATCCCGTCGATAATGCTGATAGAGGGAGATACGATCCGATGAATATCGACGAGGATGGAGGCGAACAGGGATTTATCTGTACCCGCCCTCAAATGCCATCGGCCCTTCGTAAACCCGCGTATGAACCCGAATGTGTTTTTTACGGCAAGGGTCATGCCCATCATCCCGTGTGTTTTCAGCTTTGGGACATTGAGGATATGGTCATAACGGTCTGGATCTTCACCAAACAAGAATTCACGATACGGTGACACGCCGTCGATCCTTTTAACGAACTCGCCGGTAAACGGGGTGATGTGAACGCCAAGACGATCCAGCATGTCAGTATATTGCCCGGTCCTTAAAACCCGTTCCAGGGATTCGTATCCCGGACTGTCTCCAAGATAAACGGTGCACGAACAATCTTTCAATAATTCTATAAGACCTGCCAGAAAGACTGGATGCGTCGTGACCGCCCGGTCGGGTAGTTTCCCGGAGAGTAGATTCGGCTTAATTAGGATCCGCCCGCTTATTGCGAGGCCGGTTTCCCGGAAACCTTTCTCGATAAAGGTCTTGATCTTCTGCGTGTCATACGCTTCAATTTGTCCCGCTATCACTTTTTCCATCAGGTCTTTCCCGGGAGAAACTGACGTCCATGAACCGTATGCAAAGATCCCCTTCCTCGACCTTCCAGCAGATCCTGTTCGATGGATTGTTCAAATAGTAATATACGGTATACTTGGAGCGCTCTTTGTACGGAATGGCCCTATCCGTCCGGATCAGGCCCTTGAGGGTGATATCTTCAATGATATCGTCGATGTGAATATTGAAAAGACGGTAGAATTCATTTTCGTTGGTCAGCACCTGGTCGTCGGTCCGCATTATAAAATGGTCCTCTGACCGGTCAACGGACAGTATGGTTGTGCCGAACGGGCTGTAGACCTCGAGAGAGAGCATGTGAGGATATGTGACCTTAAGCGACATGTCCCCGCTATATTGCCTGTCCTTGAGCATAACGTCAATTTCGCACAGGGCCTCCATATGGTCGAAACTGCGCGGCCATATAATGGATTCGGGATGTTTTCCAACATGGGAACAGGAAAGAAAGAGGAGGGGCAGGGCGCAGAGGATGATAGCCACCTTTCTCATCACTTCTTCTTCTTTCCTTTGATCAGATCAAGTTTTTCCTGGACGGAATTCTTCTTTGCCGGATCTTTTTCGAGTGATACGGATCTTTCATAATGTTGTGCAGCTCTGGCGTAGTCATGCAATGCAGAATATATATCGCCCAGGTGTTCCTGGATCGTCGCATCTTCAGGCATCAGGATACTCGCCTTCTGGATCTCCTCCAGCGCCGCCTTGTAGTTCCCCTTCTTGAAATAAACCCAACCCAGACTGTCAATGATATAACCGTCTTCGGGGCGTTTTGCCAAGGCCCGTCTGATCATTTCTTCGGCCTCATCAAGTTGAGCACCCTTTTCTGCAAGAGAATAACCGATAAAATTCAAGGCATTTGGGAAATCCGGGTCCTTCACCAGCACGTCCTTCATTACAGCCAGGGCTTTCTCGCTATCACCCTTCTTTTCATGCAGCATTCCAATCTGGTAGAAAATATCGAGATTGTCCGGTTCGATCTTTCGCGCTTCTTCGAGGGCCTTGATCCCATTGTCATAATCATTCTTTTCTTCATAGAGCATTGAAATGAGGATATATAGCTCAGGCTTCTTTTGCATTTCCGGAAGGTATTTCGATATCGTCCTGATACCCTCATCTATCGTGCCCGACTTGATATAGATCAATGTCATCTGCTTGAGGGCCATAAGAAATTCTTCGGATCTCGGGTTTATCTTGTTGAGTTCCTCAAGGGCCTTTTTCATATCCCCTTTTTCACGCCATGACATAGCGAGGTATATCCTGATGGTATCATCGTTCTTGTTGGAAAGGGCCAGATTGAATTCCCGGATCGCATCGTCATACCTGCCTTTTTCGTAATACAACAATCCAATGCGGACGCGTAAAGAGATATCATGGCGGTCAAGGTCCGACAGTTTCTCAAACTCTCCTATGGCCTTGTCATACTCCTTCTGCCTGATGAAGATCGTGGCCAAGCGGGAACGCGCCTTTTTGTCCGTCGGGTCGTTCGCGATTATGAGCTGATAATATTCGATCGCCTTTTTCAGATCACCTTCGATCTCGTATATGGTGGCGATATCAAGGAGCGCCGGCGAGAAATTGGGCTTTATCTCCAGCGTTTTCGCCAAATATTGCTTCGCTTTCGAATAATCCTTCTTCTCTCCGTACAGCCGGCCGATATAGTAAAGAGCTATAACGTTATCATCATCGTAGGCAACTATCTTTTCGTAGATCGAGATCGCCGCGTCGTATCGTTTTTCGCCAATGTAAATCGAACCGAGGTACATGTATGCCTCGGTATCTTCCGGGTTGAGCTCGATACATTTTTCATAAAGTTCTTTGGCCCTATATGTGATGCCTTTTGCCGCCTGGACCCCGGCCATGAACATAAGCGCAGTCCTGTTATCGGGGCTTATGGCCAGGGCCTCGGTAAGGAGCTCTTCCCCCTTTGTGAGGTCTCCCTTCTTGACATAGAGCGCTGCCAGGGACGTCCTGATCTCAGCCGAACCCGGATTCCCTTTCAGGGCCTTGCTGTAGTACTCTAGGGCGTCATTATACTCCCCTCGCGATTCGCTGATGTAACCGTGGAGGAAAAACCAGATGGAATCCGAAAGTGTGGCTGCATTGAGTTGCGTCCCTATCAGCACCAGGAACGAAATGACGACTGTCTTAATTCTCATTACACTCCATATTACCATAGAACTTTTACGAAATCTAACTCGCTGGAAATACGCTGGTCTATTTTATAAGCCAGGCAATGCGGGACCATCGTATATGGTGAAGGACATTCATGGCATTACTGTCCCATGAGAAATAGATGATAAGGGCTTTTCCGACAAGGTGCCTCTCATTGACAAAGCCCCAGTAGCGGCTGTCCAAGCTATTGTCGCGATTGTCCCCCATAACGAAATAAGAGTCTTTCGGGACGACCACGGGGCTCATATTATCCTTGTCGATAAATGGCGTAAAACCACGGGCCCCTAAGTCAGGTTTGAAATGGCCCCAAGGGTCCGTTATCTTCTTGCCGTCGATATAGATGACCTTGTTCCTGATCTCGACCTTTTCGCCTTCCGTGGCTATCACCCGCTTGATATAATCCTTGCTCGGGTCTTCCGGGTAGCGAAAAACGACAATGTCTCCCCGTCTGGGTTTGCCGGTAGTAAAAAGAACGGTGTCGGTAAATGGCATCTTGACGACGTAGCTCATTCTGTTGACGAGAAGATGATCACCGACAAGAAGGGTGGGTTCCATTGAGCCTGAGGGTATCTTGTATGCCTGAATAACAAAACTTCTGACGACAAGCGCAATAAGGGCGGCGATCAGGATAGATTCTACATACTCTCTCGTCTTGCTTTTTTTCCTGTCCATCGATAAATGCTCCTTCCTGTCTCTTCCGCCCGATAAAAAGCTGTATCTACATCTTCACGGGAGCCGACACACCGATAAGGCCGAGGGCGTCCTTGATAACGTCCCGAAGTACTGCCAGTAAAAGAAGCCGGGCACGAACGAGTTCGACATCATTCCCGAGCACACGTGTTTTGTTATAGTAGCTGTGAAAACGGCCAACAAGTTCAATTAAATAAAAGGTTACCCGATGTGGCTCCAGGTTCCTGGCGCTCCCTTCGAGTACATTGTTGTAACGGGTTATCCATTTGATAAGGTCCAATTCTTCCTTGACCGTAAGGAGCGCGCAGTCGGCGTCCTTTAATTTCTCCATATCTATCCTCGTTTCCCTTGCGTTCCTGAAAATACTTTCTATTCTTGCATGGGCATACTGAACGTAGTAGACCGGATTTTCGTTGGTTGTCCTTTTCGCAAGATCGAGGTCAAATTCAAGGTGAGCATCGCTCTTGCGCATAAGGAAGAAGAAGCGGCACGCGTCACGGCCAACCTCATCCATTACTTCTCTCAGGGTAGTAAATTCACCCGCGCGCGTAGACATGCCAACCGGCTTACCGTCCTTGATCAATGTTACAAACTGGATGAGGAGGAACTTCAGGTCTTCCTTGTTCCTTCCGAGCGCCTGCACCGATGCACGAAGCCGGGGAATATAACCGTGATGGTCAGATCCCCATATGTCTACCAGGACATCGAACGACCGTTTATATTTATCGAGGTGATACGCAATATCGGATGTAAAGTATGTTTTCTGCCCGTCGGATTTTATGAGGACCCTGTCCTCGTCCTTTTCATACAGGCTCGTCTTGAACCAGAGGGCGCCATCACGCTCATAGGCGATGCCGCGTTCCTTTAGTATTTCCAGGGTCTCATCGATAACGCCCGATTCATAGAGTGTTGATTCAAGAAAATACCTGTCGAAGGTGACGCCAAAATCACCTAGGTCCTTTTTAATTCCGTCCATTATGATAGAGCTTGCATAATCTGCAAGGAAATCCACGGCCTCCTCTTCACCAGCCGGCACCGGGATATTCCCGTCAATAACCTTGCGTGCTATCTCACGGACATAATCACCCTGATAGAGATCCTGGGGATAATCCGCCATTTCACCAGCGAGTTCTTTGAGCCTGAGGTAGGTAGACCGGCCGAGTGTCCGTATCTGGCGGCCGGCGTCATTGATATAGTACTCCCTGCCGACATTATGACCGGTTCTCGCAAGGAGGTTCGCAAGAACGTCACCGACCGCCGCACCCCTCCCATGGCCGATGTGCAAGGGGCCTGTGGGGTTGGCGCTTACGAATTCGATGAGCACATTCCTGGATGACCCCACATCGGGATAGAGGCTTTGGACGCCTTCCGACGCGATCGTATGGAGCATTCCCTGCCAGAGGCTGTCCTTGAGTGAGAAATTGATAAAACCGGGACCGGCAACCGAAACGGATTTGCATGATGGATTGCCTTTCATGGATTCGACGAGCTGCCGGGCAATATCTACGGGTTTTTTTTTCAGATGCGGGGCAAGAATAAAGGAAATATTCGTGGAATAATCACCGAATCCTTCCTCACGCGGGGTCTCGATTATGAAATTCAGGTTTACATCGGCAGGGATCAACCCTTCCGAGCGTGCGTTTTGTATGCACTCATTTATTATCTTTGCTGGTATCGATCTGAGCATCCCCTTTGTCCTTTTTTATCCGAAGGTCCTTCGCGAAGTCAGGGCATCTCAGGGACACTTCTTTTCCATGGATGTATTTCTTTTTACACTCTTCGCGCCAGGCACATATGACGCAAAGGGTCGGTTCGTCTGTCACAGGTCTCCTCCGAAAAGTTCGCTGTATAACTCGGGCTTGATCCCCTTGAGAATAGGCCATTCGCGCCGGATGAGCTTCAGCCGGTCGAGATCGACGTCTGCGAGAAGGACCGTATCCGATCTGCCTGTCGGTCCGCCGATAAGCTCTCCTTCGGGATTTACGCAGAAGCTCATACCGTAGAAGTCCTGGGCTTCTTCACTACCCACCCTGTTCACACGCATGACATAGATCCCGTTTGTAATTGCATTGGATGAGATAACTGTCTGCCAGATATGCTGAGACTTGAATGCGCATGATGTCGGGGCAAAGATAATGTCAGCCCCTTTAAGTGCGAGTATACGGGAACCTTCCGGGAAGAAATTGTCCCAAGACATCTGTATCCCGAATTTTCCATGGCGCGTCTCGAATACGGGGAGTCCTGTATCGCCCTGTGCAAAATAAAATTTCTCTTCCCACAGAGGGATATCCGTGACATTCAATTTCCGGTATATGCCGATGGTGCTTTCGGCGTCTACAGCAGCGGCTGAATTAAAGTATTTCCCGTCTACCTTTTCAAAGAAAGGCAGAATAATAACTGTATCGGTGCCATCGATCTGGTCCCTGAAAAGCTTCACCGTCTCGCCGGTTATTTCTTCAGCCAGTGCGAAAGCATTTTCGTCGCGGTCCCTGGGAAACCAGTATTGATTGAAGAGTTCCTGGAAACAGACAATTTTCGCATCTTCGTTCAGCGCCACGCTCAGGAGTCTGGTCGCCGTCGCTATATTCCTGTCCTTATCGTGCGTACAGGCAAATTGTATTCCAGCTATTTTCATGAGTGTTGTTTGACAACCATCCTCAGTCTGCAACCCAAATGTCGCCGGTGCTAGGGTTTGTTATCTACTGTCTCCTTACGTCTTACGACTTACGTTTTTAAGATACCATAAAACTGTCGGTTTGTGGCGTAAATCTCCTTAATTTTTCCGGCTTTCTCTGTTCAATGCAAAGAAAGGTACCAGATGGAATTAATGTATGTCAAGGAAAAATAAGGGGTAATTTAAAGGCGCCCGGAAAGAGGATGACTTCTTTTTTCTAATGCAACGGTTCTTCGTGATTCTCGGCAAACAATTCGCAGTATGCCCGTGGATGGTCGCAGACCGGGTATGTCTCGGGTGTTTTTCGACACCTTCGGATAATAAGCATATGCAACAGGGATATTTCCTGTCGGCCTGCTATCAATGATCATTGCGTCGGTATGGCATAAATCCCTTTGAAGAGCGTGTTTTTTATGATAGTTTATCCAAAATGTTCGGCATCGGTCTTCCGGAACTCATATTGATACTTATCGTCGCCTTACTGGTTGTAGGCCCAAAAAAACTGCCGGAACTGGCACGTTCTCTGGGAAAGGCGCTGCGTGATGTCAGATCGATGACCGAAGACGTAAAACAGTCCTTTGTCGGGGATATCGATCTCGAGGAAAAACCGGATAATGTCGAAGAAAAAACTGCCAGTATACCCGTTAGTACGGAGCCGGAAATCCACGGAAAGGATGAGAAGACGGGGCCCGATAGCGCCGATCGTTCCCTCGAGAAGGTTGAGTCCGATCCATACGGGGATTTAAGGGGGTAATCAAAGGGAGACCGACCGCGTATGCGGTTTGTCGGACTTGAGATGATCAGACAGGCCCAACCAGATGAAAAGCAACCTTTCGTATCACATCTCCAGGAATTAAGACAAAGAATTATGATATGCCTGGTGACGGTCGGCATCGCATTTCTGATAACGTACTATTTCCGGGAAGGGGTCAATATTTTTCTTCTCCTGCCGTTCAAAAGAGTAATGCCCGCCGGGAGCAGTTTTATATTTACGGGCGTTACCGAGGCCTTCATCACATATTTCAAGATTTGGATCATCACCGCAGCGACAATTTCGTCGCCGGTTATTATTTACCAGGTGTGGATGTTTATCTCTCCCGGGCTGTATGAGAAGGAAAAAAAATATGTATATCCTCTGATCCTGTGGGGCACTCTCTTTTTTGCCGGGGGCGTGGCATTTTGCTACTACGTCGTTATGCCGAATCTTTACGGTTTCTTCGTAGGTTTCGGCTCCGATATGATCATCCCGATGCCTGACCTCAAGGAATATGTAAGCCTGACACTCAAACTGCTCGTTGTTTTCGGTTTTATTTTCGAACTGCCCCTCGTTGCTTATTTCCTTGCAAAAGCGGGCATAGTCAACCATCGTTTTCTGGCAAAGAAAAGAAGGTATGCCATTCTTGCAGCTTTCATTGTAAGCGCCGTGATAACACCCCCGGACGTGATAAGCCAGATACTGCTGGCCTTGCCCTTATGGGGGCTTTATGAACTTAGTATAATTATTGCGAGGTTTTTTGGTAAGAAGGAGGCGGCTGATGAACAACCTTGATATTGTTATACTTGCCGCAGGTAAGGGAGAGCGGATGGTATCCCGAAAACCAAAGGTGATGCATGAGATCCTGGGAAAACCCCTGGTCGGGTATGTGATCGATGCAGCAAAAAGCCTTTACCCCTCTCGGGTGATTGTTGTGACAGGATACGGCCGAGAGTCGGTGGACGATTTTGTCAAAGACAAGGGCGTGATAGTTGCCTTTCAGGCAGAGCAAAAGGGGACGGCACATGCGCTGTCATGCGCCCGCGACCATCTCGCCGGTAATGATGTGCTTGTACTTCTAGGTGATGTTCCGCTTATCCAGAGGGACATGCTTGCGGCATTCATCGATTATTGCCGCAAGGCACGTTCGATCGTTTTTCTGACCACCGATATCGACGACCCGACCGGTTACGGCAGGGTATTGATGGATGATGATGTCATAAGCGATATTCGGGAGCATTCCGATGCCAGCGAGGAAGAGAAGAAAGTGCGTACGATAAATACGGGGATCTGCTACATTCCTTTCGAGGACCTTGTCCTAGTGGACCTTATAGGAGAGAACAACAAGAAAGGCGAGCGATACCTCACGGATATCTGCAGGGTCGCAAAGAACGAAGGGAGGCCTGCAAGGGGCTATTTCTACACTCTGTTCGACGAGGTGCTCGGTATCAATACACTTAAGGGGCTTCTCGAGGCAAGCATAGTAATGCGGAAAAGGGTCAACGAAAGACACATGCAAAACGGGGTGACCTTTCTGGGAGATGATATATACATAGGGACGGAGGTCACGATCGGCCGAGGCACGGTGATCCATCCTTCATGTCAGATCATGGGCAGATCGGCCATTGGAGAGGATGTCTTTATCGGACCCTGTTCAATGATCGTTGATTGTGTTATTGATAAAAATGTGGCTATTCGCGGATTTGTCTCAATTGAGGGCGTCGAGGCAAATGAGGGGGTTACGATAGGCCCCTTTGAATACCGGCTTGTTAAATAGAAAATTGTATATGGGGAAAGCTAAAGCTGCAGGAGGAGGCTTAAAGTGTGTGGAATTGTAGGATATCAGGGTAATGAACTGGCATTCGATATTCTTATCGATGCCTTACGGCGTCTTGAATACAGGGGATACGATTCTGCTGGAATTGCCGTACTCCAGGACGGATCTGTCAAAATAGCCCGGAAGCAGGGAAAGGTAAGCGACCTCTGGAATGTCATCTGCAATGAAAACTTTGAAGGGTCGATGGGCCTTGCCCATACACGCTGGGCTACGCATGGTGTCCCGTCCGAACGCAACGCTCACCCCCACAAAGTGGGCGATGTTACGGTGGTCCACAATGGCATAATCGAGAACTATCTCGAATTGAAGGAGTCTCTGAAGCGGGATGGCAAAATATTTTTTTCGGACACCGATACGGAGGTCATCCCCCACCTTATCGTCGATTACCTTGAAAAGGGAAGCGATTTCGAAGACGCTGTTAGATTGGCCTTGAAGCGGCTGAAGGGTTCGTACGCCATCGGGGTCATGAGGGATGGAACGGAAACGATGATAGCGGCGAAAAAGGAGAGCCCCCTCCTGATAGGGATAGGGGATGACGAGTTCCTGATCGCCAGCGACGCACCTGCCATTATAAACAGAACGAACCGTTTTATTTTCCTTGAAGACAACGATATTGTCACTATGGAAAAAGGGACATTGAAAATAACCGACCTTGACGGCACCAGGATCGACCGGGAGATCAGAACGGTGCAGTGGACGGGTACAATGGCGGAAAAGGGCGGCTACAAGCATTTCATGCTCAAAGAGATCTTTGAACAGCCCCGGGCCCTTTCCGACACCCTGATCGGAAGGGTACGGGAGGAAGAGGGGGAGGTCCGGTTTGAAGACCTGGACCTCCCGGATGTTTCCAAGATCAGAAAGATATGGATGGTTGCCTGCGGCACGTCCTATCACGCATGTCTCATTGGCAAACAAATGTTCGAGGCCAACTTGCGGATCCCTGTCGAAACCGATATAGCATCAGAATTCAGATACCGTGATCCCATTCTCGACAAAGACGACCTAGCGATCCTGGTTTCACAGTCGGGCGAGACAGCGGACACCATCGCGGCAATGAAAGAGGTCAAGAAAAAAGGCCTGTACGCCCTTGCGATCTGCAATGTACTTGGAAGCACGCTCTCCCGCGAATCTCACGGTGTTATCTATACACATGCCGGTCCCGAGATCGGGGTCGCATCGACAAAGGCCTTTACAACACAAATTACCGTCTTTTTCATGCTCATGCTGTATCTTGGCAGATTACGAGGAGTGTTCGATAGCGAGGACATCAAAGGACATCTGGCGGAGCTCAAGAAACTTCCGGGCAATATTACCAGGGTCCTCAAGTCGTGCGAGGTTATCGAGGAGATCGCCCGGATAAATATGCATTACAATCATTTTCTGTACATCGGTCGCGGCATAAATTTCGCGACCGTCCTTGAAGGGGCCCTCAAACTGAAAGAGATATCATATATCCACGCGGAGGCGTATGCCGCGGGTGAGATGAAGCACGGGCCGATCGCCCTTATTGATGAAAACATGCCGATAGTGGTCGTTTCGCCGAAAGACCAGACGTACAAGAAAACCTGCTCTAACATAGAAGAGGTGATCACGCGCAGGGGAACGGTCTTTCTCTTTACCGACACATTCGATCATGATATGGCGTCAAAGGTCAATGCCGTGTTTGTGATTCCCGAGACGATCTATGAACTGCAACCCATCCTTTCAATAGTCCCTCTTCAATTGATGGCGTATTACATGGCAAACCATCTCGGGACAGATGTGGATCAACCGAGGAACCTGGCGAAGAGCGTCACGGTGGAATAGAAATGAGATTCTAGGTTCCAGGTTGAAACAACGTAAGTGAAAAAAGGTCTTTTAACCTGGAACTCGGAACCTAGAACCATGGGAGAGGAGGTCATCATGAAGGTTATCGCGATCAACGGCAGTCCGCGCAAGGGCGGGAATACTGAGATACTCCTGAAAAAAGTGCTGGTGCCCCTCTCGGCTGCAGGGTGGGATACGGAATTGGTTCAGATCGGTGGAAAGAAGATACGGGGATGCACGGCGTGCTACCGCTGCTTCGAGTGGGACGAGCCCCGGTGCAGCATCAAAACGGATATTTTCAATGAGGTCTTTGAAAAGGTGCTCGCCTCACAGGCCATAATACTCGGGTCTCCAACGTACTTCACCGACGTAAGCGCCGAGATGAAAGCCTTCCTCGACCGGGCAGGTTTCGTGAGCGTGGCGAAGGGCGGGCTGCTCCGGGGAAAGATCGGTGCCGCGGTGGTGGCCGTACGCCGCGGAGGCGGCACTCACGCGTTTGACACGATGAACCATATGTTCCTGATGTCCGGTGTGATCATACCCGGTTCGACATACTGGAACCTCGGGTACGGTCTCGATAAAGGCGACGTCGCCAGTGATGCGGAGGGCCTCCGGAACATGGAGGACATTGGCCGGACCATCGCCTGGCTCGGAGCCGCAATGGCCCCCCCACATGGCCACCTATCCGAAGGCAATAACTGCAGAATAATGAGAAGCGTAAGTCGTAAGATGTTTTTTGTTTTCACTCCTCACGACTTACGGCTTACGCTTCTAAAAACGATCTCAGATTATTAAACGGCTGATACATGAATGTTGCTCGATACGGCATCGAACTGAAAGATCTCAAAGAGAGCGTTCACGACCTGAGGATCATAACACCCTTTCTCGGTATTTTTTCTGATCTCATTCAATGCGAAGCGGACATCCCACGGATCCCGGTACGGGCGCCAGGATGTCATGGCGCCGAAGTCTTCGGCGAGAGCGGTTATACGTGCACCGATCGGTATCTCTTCGCCCTTTAAGCCATCAGGGTACCCGCTCCCATCCCAGAACTCATGATGGTGTTTCACTATCTCGAGGAGATGATCGTTGTTGTACCCGAGACGTTTCAAAGACGCTACGCTTTCCAGGACATACTTCTCGACAAACTTGATCTCATGATCGGCCAGGCTTGCCTGACGATTAAGGATATGATGCGGAACGGCCTCTTTGCCGATGTCCTGAAGATATCCGGCCTGCAGGATAAGCAATTTTAACTCTTCATTAAGATTGAGCCTGTCGGCTAGAACGTACGACAACATCCCTACCAGATGCCCTCGGCCTACAGAGCCGTCCAGTGATTCAACCGCAAGGACCAGGTCAGAGGGCAGATCGATGGATTCTTCTACGCCACGGTATGCGTCGGATATGGCCCGGGGAATTATGGTGTGATCATTCCACCGGTTTTTTAAGCCTTTTACCTCGTATACTGCAATTTTGTGAAGCTTGCCTTTTAACTGAAATTTCTCGAACTCATCCTTTTTGAGATTGGCATCCGCATAGGCAAGCCTGATCTCCGTGCAATCGGGGTCCAGGATAAGCGCCCGTTCAAAGTAGTCTATCGCACCTGACGCATCGTGGAGGTCGAAATGTACCTTGCCCATCTTGAAAAGGAGGTTGGCGCTTTCGCCCTCCCTGGCCATGGTCGTCTCGAGGAGCGCAAGTTCTTGGAGAAGCGCATTGTCCGACTGCCGGCTGTAACCCATATTGCGGAGTTTGACGACGTGCGTGAAAGGCTCGACCAGCTTATACGTGAATTCATCGATATAGACCTTTTCCGGCTCGCATATCTCCTCAAGACGTTTGGCGACATTTACCCTGTCTCCGATCGCGCTGTATGCCTGTCGGTGGACCCCCATCATGCCAACAATGGTATATCCCGTTGCGATACCTATGCGGAGTTTCCACGGCAGCCCGATCTGGGCCATTTTCTCCTGCATTTTTGTAGCCGCGATAACGGCCATAAGGGCATGCTGCGCATAGTCGACAGGTGCGCCGAATTCGACCATAACACCATCACCCATATATTTGTCTATATGGCCCCGGAAAAGTTCAATGATAGGTTCGATGTGCCCGATGAACCGGTTGAGTTCATCGAGAACTATGTCCGGAGGGTTCTGATCGGAATATGTCGTGAAATCGGTCAGGTCGCAGAACATAATACTGATCTCGCGCTTTTCGATCCTGAGCTTGCCTTCCGTGGCTAGTCTGGCAACTACCGGGTCCATGGTCGTATAGAGCGTTTTTTCGACCTTTTCCTTCATTTCCTCGGCCACGCGGCTGCGTTTCAATTCCTCGTAAAGACGTCGGGTCTCTTCGAATCCCTTTGCCAGTTTTTCCTGCATCGATCCTATGCCCGTACTTGTCAGGACAAGAAATCCACCCCATATGACTATCATGATAAGAGTGCTCGTCAGTGTTCCGCCCACAGTGAACCATTCGGGCCTTATGATGGCGGTTACGGTGACAATGGTGATTATGTTGAGACACGCATATAATGCCTTGCGTCTGCCGAGAATATATGCAGCCAGAAGAACCGGCAGATAGAACAGGTTAAGGAAGGCAAATCTGTAGGGCAATATGAAAAAGACAGCGCATACGAGCAGTGCAATAAGAAGGACGAATGTCAGTTCCAGGTTGCGTATGATGAAACTCCTCGCACGCAATGGAAATGTAAGGCCTAACTCACCTGACGCGTTGTAATCAGGAATATCGCTAACGCTGTTGCCCATGTCGCCGCTTTTGACGTGCTCATCGCTCATCAGTCGGCTTGCACCATCACTTTTCAATATACTATCCCCCCGGACAGTTTTTTTTTAATTATCACGCCGCCCATTTTTTGTCAATTATGTTATTAGAATACAGGACATAATTTATAAAGTTTTATCAAATTTCATTGCAATTCGCCGTCAGCTATGGAATAGTGTAATTCGTTCGATTATGGATCTCTTAAGCAATCTACCCGGGCTCATCGGGATTCTTTTCAAGAATCCCGTGATTTTTATTCTTGTCTTTCCCATCCTGATATTTTCTCTCGTCATTCATGAAGTGGCCCATGGGTGGGTCGCTTACGTGATGGGCGACCAGACTGCCAAATGGCTCGGCAGGCTGACCCTGAACCCCTTGAAGCACCTGGACCCTTTCGGGACCATAGCTCTGCTTATCTTCGGGTTTGGATGGGCTCGTCCGGTCCCGGTCAATTATCTTAATTTTCGGGACCTGAGAAAAGGTATTCTCTTTGTATCCGCTGCGGGCGTGACGGCCAATTTTATCTTTGCATTCGTGGCGCTTCTGGTGAGCGGCCTGACGGACTCCTACAATTCGCAGCTTTTGCACACCGCACTGGGGATCATCGCATACATCAATATCCTCCTCGCGGCATTCAACATCATTCCGATACCCCCACTCGACGGCTCGAAAATACTTATGTCCCTCCTTCCCGATCAATACAGGTATTCCCTGGAACGCCTAGAGCCTTACGGGATGTTCATTATACTTGGACTTCTTTATATCGGGATACTGAACCCCGTTATACGTTTCTTTCAGTCTATCATCCTCGGCATAATACGAATTTTTCTCCCCTGAATTCGTGTTTCAAGATCCCGCTTCCTGCACTTTATGCCCTGTCTCCCTTATTACCCTTGACTTTAGGCCATTTATCCTATATTTTATTCATTCGATAGCGGGGTGGAGCAGTTTGGTAGCTCGTCGGGCTCATAACCCG
>DHQV01000023.1:102997-115691 GCA_002408185.1 Deltaproteobacteria bacterium UBA5329 | reverse complement strand
TCGGGCTCATAACCCGAAGGTCAAAGGTTCAAATCCTTTCCCCGCAACCAAAAAAAACAAAGGGTTACAATACAAAGTAACCCTTTTTTATTATCCGTGATCTCATCTAAGGAAAGCTAAACGTTTTCCGGTCATTATCGTCATTTTACTTGAAAATCTCCATACTTATTGTATACTTACGATATGATTGCCTTTTGCATGGTTAAAAAACCATGGATCTGCAAACCCGGCAGGGCATTGAGGGCGTATCTAAGCGTATTCGTCCATGCTAAGGACATTTAAATGAACTCGGAACAGGTGAACAGGGTGTCCGTCGACCGTCTGGTGGAAGATGTGCTGATTATCCGCCTTGCCGGTTCGTGGACCACGTCGGACAGCCCGCCCGACGATCGTGAGGTTACTAGCGCCTTTGTACCCGGAACCGTTCCGCGCACTGTCCGCTTCGACACATCCAGGCTTTCCGGATGGGACTCGAGCCTCCTCACCTTCCTCATGGAGGTCAGTAAACAGTGTTCCCGGCTCGGTATCTCCCTCGAGACCGACGGTCTCCCAGAAGGGGCACGACGTCTTTTAAGGCTGGCCTCGGCTATCCCGGAGAGGCAGGGCACCAGAAAAGAATCGCGCAAGGAGCCTTTGCTGATGAGGATAGGGGAGCGTGTCCTGCAATTCAAGGCCTCCTCCGCCGAGATACTCGATTTCCTCGGCGATGCCTCCGTGGCCTTCGCTCGATTTGTTACCGGGCGTGCAAACTTCCGCCGGACGGACCTGCTCCAATTTCTCGAGGAGTCGGGATCCCGCGCCTTCGGCATCGTTTCACTTATCAGCGTGCTTGTTGGGCTCATCTTTGCTTTTGTCGGTGCGGTCCAGCTCAAGACCTTCGGGGCCCAGATCTATGTGGCTGACCTTGTGGGAATTGCCATGGTACGGGTCATGGGCGCCATCATGACAGGGATCATCATGGCCGGCCGCACGGGCGCTTCCTACGCAGCACAACTGGGCACCATGCAGGTTAACGAGGAGATCGACGCACTGAGAACACTCGGTGTCTCCCCCATGGAATTCCTGGTATTGCCACGGATGCTGGCCCTCATCATTATGATGCCTGTTCTGTGTGTCTATGCAGATGTAATGGGCATCCTCGGCGGGTTGATCGTCGGGGTGACCATGCTCGACCTCAACCCTATCGTCTACCTCAACGAGACAAGATCGGCCCTCACTCTCACCAATATATGGATAGGTCTCTTCCATAGTGCCGTGTTCGGGGTGATCGTTGCCCTTTCCGGATGTCTCAGGGGGATACAGTGCGGAAGAAGTGCCTCGGCCGTCGGGCAGGCGACGACCTCGGCCGTCGTGACCGGTATCGTCAGCATTATTGTCGCGACGGCGATCATTACGGTCGTATGCAATGTGCTTGGGATCTAAAACGATGTTGATACTGCTGAAGAGGACATAAAAACATGGCGGATGCACCACCTGAGATCGTAGTGAATGGACTGGACATGGGATACGGCGATTTCATCCTCATGAAGGACCTCAACTTTACGGTCAGGAAAGGGGACATTTTCATTGTCATGGGCGGGAGCGGCTGCGGCAAGAGCACATTGATGAAGATCCTAATCGGATTGAAAAAGCCATCGCGCGGGCAGGTCATATACGGCAACGTGAATTTCTGGGAAGCGGACCTGGCGGAACGGCAACGTATCATGAGGCGGTTCGGCGTAATGTACCAAAGCGGGGCTCTGTGGAGTTCCATGACCCTGGCGGAGAACGTTGCTCTTCCCCTGGAACAGTATACGAACCTCGGCCAAAAACAGATCACGAAGATCGTATCCTTGAAGCTTGCCCTCGTGGGCCTTGCGGGATTCGAGAAATTCTATCCTTCAGAGATCAGCGGTGGCATGAAAAAAAGAGCGGGCCTCGCACGGGCAATGGCCCTCGACCCTGATATCCTTTTTTTCGACGAGCCTTCCGCCGGCCTCGATCCGGTGAGCGCCAGGCTCCTCGACGACCTTATCCTCGAACTGCGGGAAAGCCTAGGAACGACGTTCGTTATCGTTACACACGAGCTTGCCAGTATTTTCGCCATAGGGAATAATTCGGTCTATCTCGATGTAGATACCAGGACCATGACGGCAAGCGGTGATCCCAGGAAGTTACTTATCGAGTCGACGGACCCGAAAGTCAGGAATTTCCTTACCCGAGGCGAAGAAAGCGCCCGTGTGCAAGCCTTGTAAAACTGGCAGGAGAGGGAATACTCATGAGCAAACCGGTAAACAAAACAGTCATAGGGCTTTTCGTAGTGGTTGCCGTTGGCCTGGTCGTACTGGCCGTCGCCATACTCGGATCGGGGAAGTTCTTCCAGGACAAAGCAAAATTTGTGATGTATTTTGAAGGTTCCGTGAAGGGCCTCGCCGTCGGATCACCTGTCGTCTTCCGGGGGGTCAGGGTGGGTACCGTGACCGATGTCGGCATGCTCTTCAACCAGAAGGACCTGTCGGTCCTCATCCCCGTCCACGTGGAGATCGGTGAGGCCGACGTCCAAGTGATAGACGGGTTTCGCCCCAAAAGAGGAGACCGCAAAAAGGTACTCTACGGGTATTTGGACGCGCTTATAAAGCAAGGGCTCAGGGCCCAGCTCGAAATGCAAAGTTTCGTAACGGGCCAGTTGCTGGTAGCCCTCGACTTTTATCCTGAAAAGCCGGCGAAGTTCGTCCACGTTCCTTCAAAGTATCCGGAGATACCTACCATCCCCACACAACTCCAGTTGCTTACCAGAAGAATGGAGCAAATCCCCATTGAACAGATAGCCCAAAAGATGCAGTCAACATTGGATGGGATCGAAAGGCTGGTAAATTCGCCGGAGACGGCCCGGATGGCAGCCTCCATCGCGCAGACCTTTGACGAGACGAGGGCGCTGGCGCACACGGTGGAAAACCAGGTCGGACCTCTCGTAAAGAGCCTCACGAAAACCTCCGATGAGGCTGTGGTAACATTACAGAAGGTCCAGCTTGTTGCCCGCAGTATCGAGAAAACGGCCGGAGAGGATTCTCCTGTTGTTTACAGGCTGAATAAAACGCTGACTGAACTCGAGAGGACTTCGCGGTCACTGAGGTTCCTTGCGGAGACCCTCGAAGAACAGCCCGAATCGCTTATCTTCGGAAAGAAAACTATAAAGGGGGGATCGAAATGAAAATTCCCTGTGGAAAGGTCGTTATTAGCGCCGCTTTGGTCGCCACGTTGTTGTTGCTGAACGGGTGTTCAAGTTCCGAGCCCCCGAGGTTTTACCTTTTGAACCCCTTATCTGAAGGGGCGGGCCTCGAGCCGCCGGCTTCGGAGCCATGTATCAGCCTCGGGATCGGGCCTGTACGGCTACCGGAATATTTGGACAGGCCGCAGATCGTTACCCGGGCCACCCGCAATGAGCTGACCCTGGCCCAGCTTGACCGTTGGGCCGAACCGCTCTCCGATACATTTCCTAGGGTGCTCGCGCAAAACCTTTCACGTCTGGTCTGCACAAAAATGGTCTCTGTGTACCCTTGGAGACCGTCAATTCCCCACGACTGGCGCCTCGACGTCGCGGTGATACGGATGGATGGAATACTTGGCGAGGAGGTCGTACTGGAAACGTGGTGGTCCGTGTCAGGCGGTCCAGAGAATAAGGTCCTGGCCACGAGGCGATCTAGATTGACGGAGCCCGTGCAGGGGAAGGACTACGAGGCGTTTGTGGACGCCCATAGCCGGGCGATAGGATCTTTGTGCCACGATATCGCACAGGTGATAACGAAGCTCGCGAGAGAAAACCCGCCACAAAAGTAAACTTCATTATTACCTTACAGCTATCATTATCTTCCCTGTCCCTCCGGAGCGGTGGTCGAGTACGATCACATCTATTTTTTGGCCCGGTTTCACTGATTCCAGGAGAGCAGCAAGACTTTCAACTCCGTAGACGGCCTGACCACTAACACCCAGTATGCCGTCATTGACCTCAAATCCCGCATGTCCCAGCGGCCCGCCGGGCTGTATGGATGTTATCATGACACCCATGCCGGAGGTTAAGCCGTATTTCTGTACCTCCGCATCGGTTGGAGACCTGAACTGTCCCCCGAGCCTTATCTCGAGAGATGCCGTGATGGACCGCGCTGCGTCCCTCTCGCTTCCCAGCGTCACCTTCAGGTCCTGACGCTTTCCATTCCGAAGGACCGTGAGGGTAACGACGGTCCCGGGAGTTGTCTGCGATACCTTATTCCTGAGATCGTTCGTGTTCGTTATATCCTTTCCGTTAAACGCCACGACGACATCGCCTTTGGTTAGGCCCGCCTTCTGTGCAGGCCCGCCTTTTGCGACATTTTCGATCACGGAACCTTGAGTGCCCTTGGCACCCGCCGGTAATGCCTCACCGGCCGGAATATCCCGAATGGTTACGCCGAGCCATCCCCTTTCTATCTTACCGCTTTCAATAAGTGCTTTCGCAACATAAACGGCAATATTACTGGGGATTGTAAACCCGATCCCTTCGAACCCTCCCGATGAGGTGGCGATAGCCGCGTTGACGCCTATGACCTGTCCGTACAGGTTGAGCAGGGGACCTCCACTATTTCCGGGGTTTATGGGCGCATCGGTTTGAAGGAAATCTTGGTAATCCGTGGGTTCGCTGATCCCCGTCCGGTGCATACCGCTGACGATGCCCTGGGTCACCGATTTTTCGAAAGCCTGCGGCGCCCCGATGGCGACCACCCATTCACCGACCTGTACTTTGTCCGAGTCACCAAACACGACATAGGGGAGCTGTGTCGGCGGCAGAGCGATCCTGATCACCGCCAGGTCGGTCTTCGGGTCAGAACCTACCAGCTGGGCTTCGTGGCGGCTTCCATTCGAAAGGATGACCGTCATCTTTGTGGCGTTCGCCGTCACATGATTGTTCGTGAGAATGTTCCCGCTCCGGTCTATTATCATCCCTGAGCCAACTCCCGCTATCTCCTGCTTGAATCGCGGCGGCATCGCGCGGTTACCGAAGAAACGGCGGAAGAACGGATCGTTCTGAAAAGGGAAAAAAGGGTTTTCCACTGTCCTCGACTGCATGACCCGAATATATACGACCGCGGGGATATTCTGGTTCGCAACATTGATAATAGCGGTCGACAGGTCGACAGGACCGGTTGGTTTGTCCTGTATCTGCAATATCTTTCCCGAGTCCGCCTGGATGCGGCTTGCACACGCCTTCGTTTTCACGAGTATAGCTGTTACAATCACGGCAACGATCAATGTTATCACTATCACAACAGTGTTTCGATGGCGAATGTTCCTCAGGCTCATCGGGGTACCTCCTCATGATTTCGTTGTTTCTATTTGGCCGGTCCTTCGATGACCTCGGCGAGGCCCCCGGGACGGACCCACCGTGCGAATGATTTGCGGACCTCATCGGCCGTGAGATCCGTATATGCACGTGCGGCCCGGACAGGCTCATCCACCGGCAGGCCTTTCGATACCCGGTCGATAATATCCGTTCCTATCTTCTTCACGCTAGATCCGGACAGCGATATCTTTCGCAGCAAAAGTGCCCTGGCCTGTTCGAGTTCGGCTTTTGACACAGGTGTCTTTTGCATATCGGAGAGGTTCCTGAGAATAATGGACCTGACGCTGGAAATGTCTTTCGGGTCGCACCCGAACTCTATGAGATATGTCGACCGTGTCTCTCCCATATTGAGCGTTGAGGACACGTGATAGACAAGTCCAAGTTCTTCACGGAGTTCCCGGTATAGTCGGGTAGCGTAAAATGCCCCGCCAAGGATGCTGTTGCCCAGCTCGAGCGCATAGTAATCAGGGTGGGACCCCCCAATCCCGAGGGTTTGTGAGAGTACCACTCTGGCCTGCACCCGTGATCTATCGGGGACCGAGACACTCGATGATCTGTTGGGCGGCACCGGCTTAAGGCGTATATCCGGGGATTTTCCCCGCACATTCCATGCTCCGAAATATCTTTCGACGAGGGCCCGCGCACGGTCGGGTGTTACATTTCCGATAATGACCATGGTCGTCAACTCGGGACGAAATGTATCCTGATGATAATTCCTCACATCCTGCAATGTCAGCGATGATACAGTTGCGGGTGTCGCTTCACGCAGGAGGGGATCCGAAGGAGGGAACAGGGCTTTTTCAAGTGACCTTGCGGTCAGATAATCGGCGCTCGATAGTCTGCCGACCACTGCCGACTGCACCTGTTGCCTCACTACAGAAAATGCGTCTTCGGGCAGCAACGGGTGTAATTCAGCTTCGGCAAGGAGCTTCAACCCTGGTTCGAACGAATCGTTCAGAACCTCAAGTGAAAAATCGAATCCGGCCGCCAGTCGCGCTCCGATATTATCGAGGGCTTTTTGGAAACCAATCCGGTCGTGCGCCTGTGTTCCATATACGAGAAGCTGATCGAGCACCTCATGGACACCTTCTTTTCCCCGAGGGACCTCGATCCCCGGCTCGTTCTTTATATGCCCGTACACGCTAACCGTATCGCTCACGGATAACGGGTGAACGATAAGGGTTAGCCCGTTTGACAGTCGTGATATAGGGGGGCTGATGGGCGGGGCGGGAGGGGCGGAGCGGGAAAGTGCGCCCTTCGCCCATGGCGGCGGTTTAACCTCCTTGACCTTGCCGGGCGAGGGCGCCTCAAGCGCCGCCTCATGGCTGAGTGTGACCGGGCCGCCTGAAGGCTCGGGTTCCAACACCGTAGTGATTGAATGATCTAGGACCAGGTATTTTCTGGCAACGCGATTCACGTCGTCGACCGTGACCTTACGAATATCGTTCAGCGTATCGTCCGGAGACTTACGTCCCTCCAACGCCAGCGCATGGGACCAGGTATTGGCGAGTCCAGGTATCGACGTTTTTCTCAACTCCATTTTTGTCTGACGTATTCGTTTCGCGGCCTCTAACATATCAGCGCTGAACCCGTTGGATATGGCGTAGATCAGTACCTCGCGCATCATCGTGATGAGTACCTGCGGGTCGGCCCCCCTGGGGAACATCGCCATCGCATGACCCAAACCCAGTTCGGGGAACGTGCTCAGGACGAATTCTGTGTAAAAGGCCTTTCCCTGCGTGACGAGGTTGAAAAGATCGCTGCGCTGGCTCGACAGGATGTCGGATAGAATTTGGCTTGCCGCCCAATCGGGGTCCTTGTATCCGGGCATCTTGAATGAGATAGCAGCCAGCCCGTAATAAGCATCCGTTTTGAGGCGAAAAGTCTCTTCTGTTACGGGCCTAGGCTTGACCTCCCTGCGCTCGGGCAACCTGCCGGAAGGGATCGTTCCAAAGAACCGGCGGACCTTGCCCAGTACTTTTGCCGGATCGACGTCTCCAACGATCACGAGAATGGCATTGTTAGGTTTATACCATGCCCGGTAAAACTCCCTGAGCATCCCCGCGGTGGTCTGCCTGAACGACCCGGCACTGCCGAGAGATGTATGCTCGTAGGGTGTACCCCTGAACATGCGGGACAGTACGGTGGCATAAAAAATATAGTCAGGTTCCGAAAGGTCCTGGGACACCTCTTGCTCCAGTGCACCCCGCTCCTGTGCCCACGATCCCGAATCGTCCAGTATCCCGTTCATCCTGGTCGCCTCGATGCGCAGGGCAATATCGATGTCAGCAGACGGAAATACAAGAAAATACTGTGTTACGGTCTGCTGCGTGTCCGCATTGAACATGCCTCCCATGGCCGCCAGGATGTTGGCAAGCTGATCTGCCGTAAGACCGGGGCTGCCCCTGAACATCATGTGTTCCTCGGCATGGGCCATACCGGGAAAGCCGAGAGGCGATTGATTGGAGCCAACAAGGTAATTCATGACCGTACTGACAACGGGTGCAAGCCTGTTCTGCACGATGGCCACGCGAAGACCGTTTTCCAGGGTACAACGTGTCACTGTCGCGGCATCAGGAACTTCTTTCGAAAGACAGGCACCACACGCGCCAAAGAACAGGGGAATAGTTGCAAAAATTGCGAAAAATACCTGTTGCTTATTCACCATCGATCTTCTTTTCGCGGAATTCATCGATCATTTTTCTCAATTCATCTCCTCGCACTATCTCCGTTTCACACAGTCTGTGGGCAAGGTGGTCGAGTAATTCCCTCCGGTCGGTCAGGATCTTCTGGACCCTGTGATGCGCCTCGTCAAGGAGCCGTGATATCTCTTCATCGATCTCGGCACCCTTTGCTTCACTGTACGTCCTGGTGGTCGTGAAATTATCCGGGGGAAACATCGGATTGCCGCGCCGCTCGTATGTGGCGAGGCCCAAACGGTCGCTCATACCGTATTCCGTTACCATGGAGCGTGCTATGTCTGTGGCCCTCTGAAGATCGTTCTGGGCGCCCGTCGATACTTCCCCGAAAACTATCTCCTCCGCGGCGCGGCCTCCTAGGAGAACGGCAAGCCTGTCGAGCAACTCCGGCCTAGTCAAGAGGTAACGGTCCTCTGTCGGCCTCTGCTGGGTATAGCCGAGAGCGGCAATACCCCGTGATATGATCGAGATCTTGTTGACTGGATCGGCGTATTTCACCGACTCTGCAACGATGGCATGACCGGATTCGTGAAACGCGACGATCTCCTTTTCCCGGGGATTCATCACCCTGTTCTTTTTTTCAAGCCCGCCTACGATCCTGTCGATCGCCTCCTCAAATTCTTCTACACCGACCGCATTTTTGTTCTTCCGTGCAGCCATCAATGCGGCCTCGTTTATTACATTTGCGAGATCAGCCCCGACAAATCCGGGTGTAAGCGCTGCTATTTTCCTAAGATCAACCTCTGGGCCAAGGACGATATTCCGGGAATGTATCTTCAGAATCGCTTCCCGTCCGTTTATGTCGGGCCGGTCAATAAGGACCTGGCGGTCAAACCGTCCGGGCCTGAGCAGGGCCGGGTCGAGGATCTCGGGCCGGTTGGTTGCGGCCATGATAATGACACCCTTGTTCGTCTGAAAACCGTCCATTTCGACAAGCAGCTGGTTCAAAGTCTGTTCGCGTTCGTCATTACCGCCAAAAACATTGATGCCGCGCGCCTTGCCGAGCGCGTCGAGCTCATCTATAAAAATTATGCACGGGGCCTGGTTTGTGGCCTGGGAAAAGAGGTCGCGGACCCTGGATGCACCCACACCGACAAACATCTCGACGAATTCGGAACCGCTTATGCTGAAAAAAGGGACCTTTGCCTCTCCCGCAACAGCCTTGGCAAGCAAGGTCTTCCCGGTGCCTGGTGCGCCCACGAGGAGCACCCCTTTCGGTATCCTGCCGCCAAGCCTCTGGAACTTGTCGGGGTTCTTGAGAAACTCCACCACCTCCTGCAGTTCCTGTTTTGCTTCGTCTATACCGGCAACATCATTAAATGTAATTTGGATCTCGTCCTGGACCAGAAGCTTGGCCCTGCTTCGCCCAAATGACATTATGCCTGCCCCGGGGCCACCCATCCTGGTCATCAAAAGGCGCCAGACAATGAAAAAAATCGCGATCGGGACGATCCATGTCAGTATGTTGCTCAACCATGTACTCTCATACCGCCCGGAATAATCGACATTCTTTTGATCAAGTTCCTTAACGAGATCGGGGTCTTCAACCCTGATCGTAACAAATTCCTCGGGGTTTTTGCCCTTGGCGCTGAGTGTTCCGTTGATCGTATCCGTACCGATTGTCAATTTGCTGATATGACCGGCCGACAGTTCATGTTTGAACTGGCTGTAGGGGATGGTTTGAACATTTTTCGAGAGAAAGTAATGTTGAAGCGCGATCAGGAGAATAAAGACCAGAACAAAATACCACAGGGCAAAACTTGCTCTGTTCGGCGGGCCGTCTTTTCTCTGTTGGGCTTTACGCTGCCTGAGCGCATTTTGAAATTTATCGATCGGATTTTGGTTTTTGTCTTCCTTTTCCATATATTGCCCACTATTATTATAATTCTAATTCGTGATTGAGGATTGTCCAGTTTGCATGCCCGCCCGGTCGCGTAATCCTGCAACGCTCCTGTTCTTGCGGAAGATAACGTTTTTATCTCCCGGCGAGTATTCCTGCTGTTTGTCTGGGGGATGATTATAGTCATACAACGAGGACGGCAGGGATTTGAACCGCCCCGGAGGCAAAAGTCACTCCCGGTGAGAGAAATGACCGATGTTATTCCCTTTATTGAGCATTTTACCTATATCGGGATATTCTGTATCCTGATACTTGGAGGGCTGGGGTTTCCTTTTCCTGAAGACGGGGTGCTTATTGTGACCGGATTTTTGATGGCCCAGCACGTGATAAACTTTTTCCCATCGATCCTGATCGTTTATCCGTCAGTTCTCGTTGCCGATCTCATTCTTTATAGCATAGGGAGAAGGTACGGAAGAAATATCGTCCGACATAAGAGATTTTCGGCCATCATCTCGGCTCCGACCCTCGCCAGATTGGAAGAGAAAATCAATCGATGGGGCGTTTTGATGGTTGCGGCGGGCAGGCATATGGCCGGCCTGAGGGTGCCGGTGTTCCTCATCTCCGGGATAGTGGGTGTCCCGCGCCTGAAATTCCTGCTGGTAGACTCAATTTCTGCGGTGTTTTCGATATCATTCTCGCTCGGCCTCGGCTATTTTGCGGGGAATAGCCTTTCAGTTTTGAAAAGAGACATGGCACGGGTAGATCACATCCTGGTCCTTGCGGGAACAACTGCCGTGATCGTGTTCATCCTGGCAAGTTTCTTCAGGCACAGAAGAAAAGAAAGATCTCTTTCCCGGGCGGATAAACGTGCGGTATAAGGTTAGATATGCCAACTCCAGGTACAGGCTTGAAATTCTTACTCAGGGCCCTGCATTACAGGAACTACAGGTTATTCTTCGGAGGGCAGGGCATATCCCTTATCGGGACATGGATGCAACAGATCACAATGAGCTGGCTTGTCTATCGCCTTACGGGCTCGCCTTTTCTGCTGGGTTTGATCGGCTTTTCAGGGCAGATTCCCACGTTTGTACTTGCACCTTTTGCCGGGGTCTTCGCCGACAGGTTCGACCGCCGGCGCACGCTTGTGCTCACACAGGCCCTGTCCATGCTTCAGGCCCTCATACTTGCAGTGCTGACATTTACGGGATTCGTGGCGGTCTGGCATCTCGTCGCCTTGAGCCTCTTCATCGGCCTCGTCAATGCGCTGGACATTCCCGTTAGACAATCATTTGTCATCGATCTTGTAGAAAACAAGAAAGATCTCGGAAACGCTATCGCTCTCAATTCAGTCATGTTCAATGGTGCGAGGCTCCTGGGGCCATCTATTGCCGGGGTCCTGATCGGCCTCTTCGGCGAGGCCGTATGTTTCCTCCTTAACGGGATAAGTTATTTTGCGATCGTTATTGCCCTCCTAGCCATGAATGTCCGGCCGCGTGTTATCGAATCCAGCGGGCAACCGTTCCTCCACGGGCTGGCCGAGGGCGCCCGATATACCTTCGGATTCCCGCCGATACGGGATATAATCCTGTTTCTTGGCCTTGTAAGCTTTATGGGTACGTCGTACCTAGTCCTCATGCCGGTTTTCGCCCGGGACATCCTTCACGGGGGCGCCTATGCACTGGGGTTCCTCATGGGCGCAACCGGAATAGGGGCCCTTGTCGGGGCCGTCTTTCTCGCATCACGGAGGTCAGTGCGCGGGCTGGGAAGATTTTTGGTTATAGCTCCAATGATCCTGGGTGTCAGTCTGGTCGTTTTCTCATTTTCGCGCTATATGGCGTTGTCCCTTGTCATGATGCTTGGCGCGGGCTTTGGCATGATAGTTCACATGGCATCGAGCAACACGGTCCTTCAGACTATTGTCGAGGAAGACAAGCGGGGCCGAATGATGAGTTTTTATGCAATGGCATTCATGGGAATGGCCACATTTGGCAGCCTCCTGGCGGGCAGCCTCGCACAATCGCTTGGAGCACCGGCCACACTAACTATCTGCGGCCTTATCTGTTGCGCCGGGGCTCTTGTCTTCTTAACCCGGCTTCCAAGGATACGGAAACTTATTCGGCCGATATATATCCAGTTGGGGATAATCCGGGAGATGCCATCCGAAATTCGATGACTCACGGGCGGTCATTGCATATAATGGTCTGAGACAGCAAATTGCCCTGGAATGGAGTCGGAGAAGGGCCGATTGACATCCGTCACGCACGAGGCTATAACGGTGTTATGGCAAGTGTGCCAACCTGTGACATTTCAGTCACACGGGCCCAGAGGCTTCCTGACCCTTTTGTGCCGTCATTCGGACCACATCCACGATATCTCGAGGTCCTGGTTCGATCAAGGGAGGTTGAGATGAGTACTAAGATGCGGTATGCGGCCGGCAGCCCGATCCTGAAAATTCTCGAAGAGCACTACAAAAGCGTTAGGGGGTTGCATTTGCGGAAACTTTTCGCAGACGACCCCGGGCGCGGGGAACGGATGGCTATCGAGGCCGTCGGTATTTACCTCGATTATTCCAAGAACCGCATTACCGACGAGACGGTACGGCTCCTCGTCGAGCTGGCAGGGGGGTCGGGTCTGCGTACGAGCATCGACAACATGTTTCGCGGGGAAAAGATCAACGTGACCGAGAAGAGGGCGGTACTGCATGTGGCCCTGCGTGCGCCTCGAGGTGCATCGATCCTCGTGGACGGCAAGAATGTCGTGCCGGAGGTCCATGCCGTCCTTGACAGAATGGCAGATTTCTGT
>DHQV01000023.1:0-102880 GCA_002408185.1 Deltaproteobacteria bacterium UBA5329 | reverse complement strand
AGGCGGATCCGCAATGTCGTGAATATCGGCATCGGCGGCTCGGACTTGGGTCCCGTTATGGCCTACGAGGCCTTGAAGCACTACAGCGACCGTTCATTGACATTCCGTTTCGTTTCCAATGTTGACGGCACCGATTTCGCTGAAGCCGTCCACGATCTCGATCCTGCGGAAACTCTTTTTATTGTCTCCTCGAAGACGTTTACGACGCTCGAGACGATGACGAACTCACATACAGCCCGGGAGTGGCTTCTCACGGGGCTCGGCGGTGACGAAAGCGCGATTGCCCGCCATTTCGTTGCGGTATCGACGAACGTGGCCGAGGTCGCTCGGTTCGGTATCGATACGGCGAATATGTTCGAGTTCTGGGATTGGGTGGGAGGACGCTACTCCATGGACTCTGCGATCGGCCTATCGACGATGCTCGCCATCGGGTCCGATAACTTCGGTGCTCTGCTCAGCGGCTTTCACCAGATGGACGAGCACTTCCGTACGGCCCCGTTCGAACGCAACCTGCCCGTGCTCATGGGCCTCCTTTCAGTGTGGTACAACAATTTCTTCGGCGCCGAGACTTATGCCGTGCTGCCCTACGAGCAGTACCTGAAACGCTTCCCGGCCTATTTACAGCAGTTGACGATGGAAAGCAACGGCAAATGCGTCACGCTCGAAGGGGAACGCGTCGCTTATCAGACGGGGTCCATCTACTGGGGTGAGCCGGGAACCAATGGCCAGCACTCTTTTTACCAGCTGATCCATCAGGGGACAAAATTGGTCCCGTGCGATTTTATAGCGTTCAGCCAGCCTCTCAATGCTCCTGGCATACATCACGACATGCTCCTCGCCAACGTGTTCGCCCAGACCGAGGCCCTGGCGTTCGGGAAGACGCCGGATGAGGTCAGGACGGAGGGCACGGCCGAATGGCTCAATCCCCATCGGGTTTTCGAGGGGAACCGGCCATCGAATACGATCCTGATGGAGAGGCTCACGCCCGAGGCCCTCGGAAAGCTTGTTTCCCTGTACGAGCACTCGGTATTCACACAGGGCGTCATCTGGCAGATCAACCCCTTTGACCAGTGGGGCGTCGAACTGGGCAAGGCCCTTGCACAGCGCATTTTGATGGAACTCGTAAGCGTTGAAGAACCGGTCCTGGCACACGATACTTCGACCAATTCCCTGATCCGGCGGTACCGCAAGCAAAAGGGCGTGTGTTGACGGGCGAACCCGTCAGAAGCACTGAAGCCTCCCCTCCTGGCCGGGGGGAAGAACTATCCGCCGCGCTCATGCGGCAGCATATGCCCGGGCTTAAACGACCCTATAGGATCCGTCGTCCTGAGCCTGAACGGCCACCAAGGGGTGAGCGCGATATACGGGTTCCGTTTCGGATATGAGGGCCTTGTCCCCCGGTACGGGCACCAACCCCTCGAATTGACTCTCTCGGGGTTAAAAGGATCGGTCCTTAAGTGTCCCTGTGCAAAGGAGGGAAGGTATGAACATCGATTCGCCAAAAACGAAGATCATCTGTACCATCGGGCCCGCTTCCGAGTCGCCCGAGGTGATGAAACGGATGATAGAGGCGGGCATGAATATCGCACGGCTCAATTTTTCACACGGTGAGTTCTCCGTTCACGCGAAGGTCATCGAGAATTTGCGGGCCGTGTCCCGGTCATCAGGCAAAAGGATTGCTATAATGGCCGACCTTTCCGGACCGAAGATGCGGATCGGAAGCGTTACTCCGGAGCCCACGGAGCTTAAGGTCGGCGATACTTTCGTCCTGACGACTGACCAGGATGCAAGCGGGGCCGGCCGCGTATCGGTTTCCTTCACGGGACTGCCGGAAGCCGTGAAGCCCGGGGACATACTCTTTCTCAATGACGGATATATCCAGTTGAAAGTGACAGAGGTCAAAGACAACGATGTAACCTGCTCGGTACTGGTGGGGGGAGAGATCCGCTCACGCAAGGGACTTAACCTTCCCGGGATTGATCTTGGGATCAGCGCATTCACTGAACGGGACCATGAGTGCCTGAAGTTCGCCCTCGAGAACGGGGTGGACGCTGTCAGCCAGTCCTTCGTTGAACGTGCTGCCGATATAGAGGCGGTCCGCAAGGCCGCGGAGGAACTGGGCCATTATCCCTTCATTATAGCCAAGATAGAGCGGTCCGGAGCCCTTGGCCACGTCGAGGAGATCCTCAAGGCGGCTGACGGCGTCATGATTGCCCGCGGCGACCTGGGGGTAGAGATCCCGATCGAGGACATAGCTATAGTGCAAAAAAGTATCATACATCTCGCAAATATGCTCGGCAAACCTGTTATCACGGCCACCCAGATGCTCGAGTCCATGGTGAATAACCGCCGCCCGACTAGGGCCGAGGCCACAGACGTGGCAAACGCGATCCTTGACGGGACCGACTGTGTCATGTTATCGGCCGAATCCGCCGTGGGCAGGTATCCCGTGGACGCCGTGGCCATGCTTGTGAAGATCGCGGCCTCTTCGGAGGCCCATCGCTGCGCCAACACGGTAAAGGGGTTGTTCAAGGGGATCGAGCTTGAGGGAAAGGTCCTCCCGGAGCATCTCATTGCGATCAGTGTGCAGACCTGCCTGGAATACGCAATGCCGGCGGCCGTGTTTGTCCCGACCAGAAGCGGGGCCACAGCACGCAGTATAGCGCGATTCCGCCTTCCTGTCTGGACTATTGCGATCAGCAGACATGAGGCGACCTGCCGGCACCTCCAGTTCTCTTCGGGCGTATTCCCGGTGCGTGAGCCGCAACTGCCCGAGAACTGGAAGGAATACGTGAAAGCCTGGATGGACGGCCACGGTCTGAAAGGGGATCTGGCGATTGTTACCGAGGGACCGTCGTCCAGCCACCCGGAGGCCAGCCACTCTATGGACATCATCGAGCTTGTCCGCTGAAACGGGCCGTAAAGGGGTGTTATTACAGCAAGGGAAAGATGTTAAATGGGGGAAGAGAAATGAGAAAGTCCGCAGTCGCTGTGTTGTTTTTGGCTGTAGTCATAGTACTGGCGGCTTTCAGCACCTTTGCCCGGACAGGCGGACCGCCTGAGGCCACCCGTGCCGGTAGAACAGCGGAAAGCACGCCCGCGGCCTACCCTGTGGTCCTCGGTGATAAAACCCTGTTCCTGATCAAGGAGGTCAAGGGAGTCTCAGTCTCGGCTAAAGCACGGGCAGAGATGACATCGGAAAGACTCAAGGAACTCGCTGAAAACTTCAACATGCCCGTGGATTCGATAACGACAATGGATTATAAGTCCCCATCGATCCTGATCAGTGCGGGACACAAGCAATTACTGGCCGTCCTGAACGAAGATGCCCGCGCGGAGGGTAGGGACAGGCTCGAACTGACCAAGGAACGGGTGCAGCTCATGCAGGACGGGATCAGGGAATACAGAAAGAAGTATGGTATGAAGAGCATCGTGCTCGGGTGCATTTTCGTCCTTGCTGCGACCATGGTCCTTATAGCCATCTTTATTTTCCTGAACAGAGTGTACCGCAGACTTCAGGAGAAGATAGACGGGTGGGTGGAATCCAAGAAGATCCTTGTCAGTATCACAAAATTCGACATCCTCCGGGCAGAGAGGCTCAGAATGGTCATAACAACGCTGATCAAGGTCACGCGTTTAGCTGCCTTTCTGTTCTTTTTCTATGTCTACGTACATTCGAGTCTGAGCTTCCTGCCGTGGACAAGAGAGTTTGCTGACCAGATCTTCGGTTATATAGCCGGCCCTCTCAAAACAGCGGGTCTAGCAGTCCTGCGTGAGTTCCCCGATGTTGTCATAATTATCGTCATCATTGTCGTGACACGGTATGCGCTGAAGATCGTCCACCAATTGTTCGACCAGATCGGAACCGGCACAATAGAGATCAAGGACTTCTATCCTGATTGGGCAGACCCGACGTACAAGATCTGCCGGCTACTCATCCTGGTTTCCGCCGCGGTTATGGCATATCCATACATCCCCGGTTCAAGCTCGCTCGCCTTCAAGGGCATATCCGTATTTCTCGGTGCCCTGATCTCCATCGGATCGAGTTCGGCGGTCGCTAATGTGATAGCGGGTTATACCCTGATCTACCGGCGGGTGTTCAGGATCGGGGACCGCGTGAAGATCGGGGACTTTGTGGGGGATGTCGTCGAAATGCGTCTGCAGGTCGTCCACCTGAAGACCGTCAAGAATGAGGAGATCGTGGTGCCGAGTTCCATGATCGTCAGCAGCCCCGTGGTCAATTACAGTTTTCTGGCAAAGGAACGGGGACTTATCCTCCACACGACTGTCACCATCGGATATGACACCCCGTGGCGGCAGGTCGAGGCCCTCCTTCTCATTGCAGCCGAAAAAACAACGGGGCTCCTCCGGCAGCCGCCGCCGTTCATCTTACAAACCTCCCTGGACGATTTTTATGTGTCCTATGAACTCAACGCATACACGGACCGCCCGGACATAATGGCAGAGATATACGCAGAACTGCACAGGAACATACAGGACATCTTCAATGAGTACGACGTCCAGATCATGTCCCCCTCGTACCGCGCTGACCCGGCCGAGCCCAAAGTGGTGCCGAAGGAGCGGTGGTATGCACCCCCGGCACGAAAACTCGGTGATGAGAACACGGAGGAGGCAGCTGACACAGGAACCCGGGTATAACAGGAACTCGCATCGATGCGACACCGTCGGGTATGCAGTACTTCCTTATCGGTCCCGACGTAGACGAAAAGCTCACGGATAGTATCCTTAGTTAACATAATATCCATTATCAGCACTTATGCACAACAGGTCTCTCTATATAGCGTGTGTAACAGATTGATTTTATGGGCTTTCCTTCTCTCACCCCAGACGCCTCAAATTTTTGTATAATAATGATTGACACCGGGCGAGAAATTCTTTGTAATATATCCTAACAACTTCCTGACAAATACATCAACTGGATGGAATCGAATATGCCTAATACTATTCGAGACTTATATTCACTCCTTGATCTTCGTCTTGAACATATTGCGGAAAAGATCTTGTTATCAAAGGTCAATGATAAGGATGACGTCTACCTCAAGCTGCTCACACATGTCGAGGATGTTTTCATTCAGGCTGCCCTGAGGATAAGCGACAATAACATTTCGAAGGCCGCAAGGCTTCTGGGGATAAACAGAAACACCCTGAGCAGGAAGCTCAGGGTGTCCGAAAAGACGTAACGTATTGAGTCTATCTACTCTGCGACGTATCGTGCAATAAGGTCGCCGACCTCCTTTGTGCCCATTCCCATCTTGCCGGCTTCCATTGATCTCAGATCTTTCCGGATAGCCTTCTGAACGGCATTCTCGATAGCGGCCGAGGCCTCGTTCTCCTTCAGGAACTCGAGCATCATACCGCCGGCGAGTATGGCCGCCATCGGGTTGATCACGTTCTTTCCCGCATATTTCGGGGCCGAACCGCCTATAGGCTCGTACATCGAAACGCCTTCGGGGTTTATATTGCCGCCGCATGCGATGCCCATTCCTCCCTGGATCATTGCGCCCAGATCGGTAATGATGTCCCCGAACATATTATCAGTAACGATCACGTCAAACCATTCCGGGTTCTTTACCATCCACATACACGTGGCGTCCACGTGGGCATAGTCCGTCTTGATGTCGCTGTACTCCGCGGCTACTTCGTAAAATGCCCGTTCCCACAGGTTAAAAGCGAACGTAAGGACATTTGTCTTCCCGCAAAGCGTCAATTTCTTATCCTTGTTCCTCTTCCGTGCATATTCAAAAGCGAACCTCAGACACCGCTCCACGCCTTTGCGCGTATTTATCGATTCCTGGACCGCCACCTCGTCCTGAGTTCCTTTTTTCAGAACACCACCTGAGCCGGTGTAGAGGCCCTCGGTGTTTTCGCGGACGACAACAAAATCGATCTCTTTCGGCCCCTTGTCTTTCAAGGGTGTCTCCACGCCTTCATAAAGCTTCACGGGCCTCAAATTTATGTACTGGTCCAGCTCGAACCGTGTCTTCAGTAATATATCCTTTTCAAGGATGCCGGGCTTGACATCGGGATGGCCGATAGCACCGAGATAGAGCGCGTCGAACTGCCTCAATTCGCTCAAAACACTGTCAGGCAGAGTTTCACCCGTCCTTTTGTAGCGCTCCCCTCCGATATCGAAGTATGTCAGTTTGACAGAAAAACCGTATTTCTTCGAAGCCGCCGTAAGAACTTTGACCCCTTCGGCTATGACCTCGGGCCCGGTGCCGTCGCCCGGTATCACACCGATATTAAATTCTTTCGACATTCAATCCCTCCTGGTTTGTATTTAGGTGCATTATCTCGTCATCAAGGCCTTTCTTCCAATATCCTTCCGATAAAACATACCGTCGAATTCGATCACTGTAACAGCTTCATACACCTTCTTTATTGCATCGTCATACGTGGGGCCTATCGCGGTCACGCCGAGAACCCTCCCGCCTGACGTAATATACCGATCATTCACTTTTTTCGTACCGGCATGGAACACCATGACATCATCCCGGCCGGCCAGTTTGTCAAGCCCCCGGATCGCCTTGCCCTTTTCTGGTTTTTCCGGGTAGCCGCCCGAGGCGAGCACCACGCATATGCTAACCCCGTCCTTCCACACTATCTCCTCGATATCATTTAGTTTGCCTTCAACACATGCCACAAGGACGGGCAAAAGGTCACTCTTCATCTTGAAGATGATCGGCTGCGTTTCGGGGTCGCCGAACCGTGCATTAAACTCGATAACATATGGCCTGCCGCCGGAAAACATGAGGCCCCCGTATAAGACGCCTTTGTACGGGATGCCCTTGTTGCGCATCGCCTCTATTGTCCGCAACATTATTGTTTCGCGGATCTCACGGTCCAGGTCATCATCGATGAATGGTATCGGCGTATATGCTCCCATGCCTCCCGTGTTCGGGCCGAGATCATTATCGAGGAGCGGTTTATGGTCCTGCGAGGCAGGCATCGGCACGATCGTGTTGCCATCCGCAAAAGCGAGATACGAGGCCTCGATTCCGGGCAGAAACTCTTCAATGACAACCTTGCGTCCCGCATCCCCGTATATCCTGTTCACCATGAGCTCTTTGAGGACCGGTCCGGCCTCGGCCAGGTCTTTTATGACATAGGCGCCCTTCCCAGCGCACAGTCCGTTCGCCTTGATGACGAATGGCGCTTGCCTGGCCTCTATATATTCCCGGGCCCTTTCATAATCGTCGAATACACGAAAAGGTGCCGTGGGCACGGAACTTTCCCTCATAAGCTCTTTGGAGAATATCTTGCTTGCCTCGATGGCGGCGCCCTGGGCGACAGGCCCGAAGATAGGTATGCCTTTTTTCTGGAACGCGTCGACAATACCCTCCGCCAAGGGATTTTCGGGCCCGACGACTACCAGGTCTATTTTCATGTTACGGGCAAAATCCATCAGGCCCGTAATATCGGTGGCATTGATATCGTGGCACTCGGCCACGTCGGATATACCGCCATTTCCCGGCGTACAGTATAACTTCTTGATATCTTTTGATTGTGCAATTTTCCAACTAAGGGCGTGTTCCCTTCCGCCGGAACCTATGACAAGAACATTCACGGTCAACCCCCGGTCCTTAGATTTTTGACAAATAATCGGTAATTGCCCTGTCGTATGCACTTGTCAGGGCGAATACCTTTTTTGCGAGATAGAACCTCATCTCTTCGGTTGTCGAGCCGTCATTCTCGGTCATATTCATGATCACCTTTGGATAATCCCCGGGGTCGACGACGACCGTGACATATTTAAAGTTCTTTGCAGCGGCGCGGATCATCGAAGGGCCGCCGATATCGATATTCTCTATGGCGTCTTCGAACGTACAGCCTTTACTGACCACTTCGACGAACGGGTACAGATTGACAACGATCATATCGATAGGGCTTATCCCATGGTCCTTCATCGCCTTCTGGTGCTCCGCGTTATCCCTGATGTTCAAAATCCCGCCATGGACCTTGGGGTGCAGGGTCTTTACGCGGCCGTCCATGATTTCGGGAAAACCGGTATACGCACCAACTTCGGTAGGAGTAACGCCAATACTTTCCAGGTATTTTTTCGTGCCACCCGTCGATAAGATCTCGACATTCAGATTCTTGAGAAACAACGCCAAGTCAGACAAGCCTTCTTTGCTCGAAACGCTGACAATGGCACGCTTTATTTTCATGATGCCCCTCCTCAATTTATATGGGATCCGAGAATATCCGGGTAAACTGCGAAGAAATACCCCGTAACCGCCTCTGTCGTGTAATAGTAAATTCTGGGTTATCTCTTTGTCAACATGATTCTAGGTGCAGATCGGGGTGACCGATCATGGGCTGACGTAAAAGAGCTCGTCATTGAGAACATACGTCGTGATCCGGCCCTCCTTCTCAAGGATATTGAGCCTGGTCTTCGCTTCGAAATGGGACATACCCGTGATCCTGACAACATCATCAAGCGTAAGGGGCCTTCTTTTCAGTGTTTCCAGGATGATGGAGGCCGTCGCCGGCTCGACATGAATTTCCGCTGCCTTTTCGAATATCGATATTATCTCACAGGACGGCCCGAACATTTTACAGATGTCCTTAAGCTCTGCATCGATCAGACGCGCGGCAGACGATTAGCTAGGAGGGCGTGTAACGGTATTGAGCTGTATCCTGTCCATGTCGAGGCCTGACACGACTTCGGCCATCTTTTTCAACTCTTCCGGGTCGTCATTAATGTTTTTGATGAGCATTATCTCAAGCCAGATCTGTCTGTCAAATTCAGCTCTGAAGGCCCTGAGCCCCTCAATGACCGCCTGAACGTCGAGTGAATGATGAGGCCTGTTGATACGTTCAAAAACAGTCTGGCTCACGGCGTCCAGCGACGGAAGGACCATGTCCGCCTCTTTGAGATCGTCCCGGACGCCCTTGTCGCACAGGAGCGAACCGTTCGTGATCACGGCGACCGGGATGGATGTTTTCCATTTTATTTCCCGTATCATAAAACCAAGGTCGGAATTGAGCGTCGGTTCACCCGATCCGGAGAATGTAATGACATCGATCATGTCCGGTTGAGACACCTTCTCCATCACCTGCTCGATGATCGAGCCGGGATCATAGAAGCTCTTGCGGGTTGTTTCGACATGAGTTGTCTTTCCGATCTGACAATAGACGCAATCGTAACTGCAGTGCTTCGGAGGAATAATATCGACGCCGAGCGAGTAACCCAGGCGCCGTGACGGTACCGGTCCAAATACGTGTTGCATAATCTCAAATGATATACTTTCTCGGGTCAAATGAGAATAGAAATCCTACCTGTCTTGGGTTGACTTTTTGACAATAATGTAATAAAAAGAAACGCACGGGCGATTAGCTCAGATGGTTAGAGCGCTGGTCTCACATACCAGAGGTCGTTGGTTCGAATCCAATATCGCCCACCATTCCTATCCTCCGGGGGCACAATGTCAGGACACAGCAAATGGAGTTCCATTAAACACAAAAAAGGCGCGGCTGATGCCAAGCGTGGAAAGATTTTTACAAAGTTGATCCGAGAGATCACCACGGCCGCCCGCATAGGTGGGGCCGACCCTAATGCGAATTCACGACTTCGTATGGCAATTGAGAGTGCCAAATCCGAAAATATGCCGAAAGACAATATCGAGCGGGCAATTAAGAAAGGTACCGGTACGCTCGACGGCGCCGAGGCCTACGAAGAATATAGCTACGAAGGATACGGGCCCGGCGGCGTTGCCATCCTTATCGAGGTCCTGACCGACAACAAAAAGCGTACAACCGCCGAGGTGCGGCATATACTTTCACGGCTCAACGGCAATCTCGGAGAGGCGGGTTGCGTTTCTTGGTTGTTCAGTAAAAAGGGTTTCATGTCTTTTGACAAACAGGCTGTCGACAGCGACAAGATCATGGAGCTTGCCCTTGAGGCAGGCGCGGAAGATATCAATGAAGATGAAAGTGAGATCGAGGTCTACACCGACATCCAAAACTTCGAAGCGTTGAAAAAGGTCTTCGAAGAGAACAAGATCCCCCATATAGTCGCGGAGATAAGTATGGTTCCGCAGAATTACGTTAAACTCGAGGGAAAAAATGCGGAAACCATGCTTAAATTGATGGAAGCACTTGAAGATTCCGACGATGTTCAGAAGGTGTATGCGAACTTCGATATTGATGCGGCCGAAATGGAACGATTGGCCGGGTAATTGATCAGGGTATCTTCACCCTTTTTGCCGTGTATTTATTTTTTCAGGAGACCTTAACCCGTTTTACTTCGCCGCTTTTTCCGGTGAACTCCACTTCCTTGCCGTTCAAGTTCAGTTTTACACCGCCAGCATTCCCGATCAGGAGATCGAAATTGTCCCGGGCGTTAAGCACGACCATTTCTTCGGGATTCAGCATAAATTCTTTTTTCTCGTTATCGTCAATGACGACACTCACCCAAGTCCTCTCATTACACGTGATCATGAGCTTTTTGACATCTGAAACGGTCAATGTCTGGGTCTGTTCCACGGCTCCCGGTTGGTGCACAGCGGTTGTCGAAGGCGTTTCCCTGACGTTTACCGTGGCCGGTTTTGTCGACTGCGTGACCTGTTCGGACGTCGACCGAGAAGCGGACCTTTCCTTGTATATCTGATTCAATACAAAAAATGCTATTATCAGCACAAAAACAAGCGGGATCACCATGGCCCTTCGGGCGATATGCCGGGGACCATGTAGCATGGGTCTGGCAACAACCGTTTCGGGCTGAACGGCTCCCTCTTCCTCTACCCGTGGCTCGAGACCAAGTGTTTCTTCATTGATATCAAGGATATGTGCATATTTCTTAAGGTAACCTCTAATGTATACTTCATGGGGAAGGATTGCCGTATTGCCTTCTTCCAGTGCTTGGACCAAAGATTTTCGGATGCAGAGAATATCTGAGATCTCAACGATGCTGAGCCCTTTTTCCAGTCTCTTTTCGCGAAGAAGATTGCCTATTTTTTGGAAATTTGATTGCATAAACATCCCCCCGATCGTTTATGGCCCAAATTCTTCAAGAAAACTGCTAACAATGGAATCCGGTTAAGAATATTGTATATATTCCGACTCATAATTCAAGTATTTTTTCTCAGAAAAAAACGCGCCCGTGTGATCCGCGGGCGCGTCGTATGCTCATCGCCGGATCATTTCATCTCGCTGTAGTTTTTCAGCTCCTGCCAGTCATGATTGACCTGGTCCTGTATCTGGGCGATCAGATCGTCCGTCAAATGGCGGAACCTGCCCTGCCCTTTTATATATTCGGTCACCGGCCGCAATGGTTCCGGGCTGTATGTTATCCTGTAATGTCCGTTTTCCACTTCATAGAGGGGGAATACGCCCGTTCGCACCGCCAGCCTGCCATAATGGATAGCCTGGTCCGAAGGGATCCGCCATCCTGTCGGGCAGACCGACAGGACATGGATGTATGCGGGGCCCTTCGCTTCCTTCGCCTTTTTGATCTTGGCAAGGAAATCGAACGGATATGACGGGCATGCGGTAGCAACGTACGGAATATTATGGGCTACCGCTATCTTGGGCATATTTTTCTTCTGCGTTTTCTGACCGAAACTCTTCTTTCCCGGAGGACTTGTCGTCGTCATTGCGCCAAACGGCGTCGACGATGAACGCTGAATGCCGGTGTTCATATATGCTTCATTGTCCACACAGATATAGGTAAAGTCATGCCCTCTTTCCATTGCGCCGGAGAGCGCCTGGAGGCCGATGTCGCTCGTGCCGCCGTCACCGGCGATCGCAATGACACTTATGTCTTTCTTCGCTATCTTGCCTTTCTCCATCTGGATCTTTATTCCGGCCTCGATACCGGATGCGACCGCTGCCGCATTCTCGAAGGCAACGTGTATCCAGGGAAGCCGCCATGACGTGGTTGGCAAAGGAGTGGAGATGATCTCCATACAACCCGTAGCCATCGCAATGATCGAGTCTTTGCCGAATACTTTCAGGCCAAGCCGTAAGGCCAGTATCTCGGCACAGCCCTGGCAGGCCCTGTGACCTGAGGTCGCGTATTCAAAATCGGGAGTGTCTGTATATCTCTCAAGGCTTTTCATTCTCATGATCTCACCCCTATTACGCCATAATTCTTGTTGTCAGCGTGAGTTATTTTTGCAGAAGTACTGATCTGTTCGAATACGTCTATCAGTTCCTCCGGTTCGACATCTCTTCCGCCGAGCCCGAATATGTAATTCTCGAGCTGGAGATCAAGCCCGTTCTGTACGACCATGCTCGCTATCTCGTTGTACAGGGGGCCGTTCATTGCCCCGCCCGGCATCACACGTTCGAAAACCGCAAGTTTCTTTTTCGTTTTCAGGACCTCAACGAGTTCATCAGCCGGGAACGGCCGGAAAAGTCGCGGAGCGACGAGACCCAGTTCTTTTCCATTATCTTTGAGAAGGTCTATTGCGGTCTTGATATTCTCATTTATCGAGCCGAGCGCCATAAAGACCGTATCGGCCTTCTCTATATTATATGTCTCTACGATGTTGTATTTTCTTCCGAAATCCTTAGAGAACTGTTCCATCACTTCCTTGATGACCGCCTTCGAGTTCCTGATCGCTATTTCCTGGCTGTATTTTGCCTCGGTATAGAGTTCGGGCATCGCGTAGGCGCCCATAGTCACGGGCTTGTCCGGATGCAGCGTATACAGGGGAGCATACGGGGGAAGGAAGCGGTCGACGTCTTCCTGCGAGGGAAACTGAATGGGCTCGATAACGTGGCTCAAGGAAAAGCCATCGAGGTTCACCATCGCCGGCAAAAGGACCCTTCTGTCTTCCGCGATTTTGAATGCCATGATAATGGAGTCGACAACCTCCTGGCCGTTCTCGGTAAAAAGCATAATCCATCCGGTATCCCTGGCGGCCATGACGTCCGAATGGTCGCCCCAGATGGAAAGCGGTGATGACAGGGCCCTGTTGACGGAGGCCATGACAATGGGGAGCCTCATGCCGGATGCGATAAAGAGTATCTCGTGCATGAGTTCCATTCCCTGGGCGCTTGTCGATGTGAATGTACGGGCCCCCGTCGCCGAGGCCCCCACACATGCCGACATCGCGGAATGCTCGGATTCAACGTTAATATAAGCGGCGTCTAATTCCCCGTTCGCCACGATCTCAGCCAAATGTTCGACGATATGGGTCTGGGGAGTGATGGGGTAAGCGGCAACCGCTTCGACTCGTGCCAGCTTGGCTGCGACCGATGCCGCTATGGATACTTCCATACCTTTGTCTGCGCTCATCTTTCCTCCTCCACCATTGTAATTGCACCTGGTTTGCATTCTCTTGCGCAAATCCCGCAACCTTTGCAATAATCCAGGTCCGCATAATAATAGCCTTCATCGCTCTGGTGAATGGCTGCGTCGGGACAGAAAAGCCAGCAAAGTCCGCATTTCGTGCATTTTTCCCGGTTCCAGACGGGTTTTGAGGACCGCCAGTCGCCTGTCTTGTACTCCATGGCGTTGCCGACCTCTTCAATAACGCACCCTACCGTCAGTTCATGCCATTTGTATTGATCCATAGGTTTCGCCATAGATCCCCCTTTAAAAGAATAAGATCTTTTGTTTTCTTTGTTTCAGTGATTCATATGTGAAATAGTGAACAAAATAGTTCATATAATGTCGCCGATACGCGAAGTGGTAGATATTAGCACATTTCATATTCTCAATCAATATCATGTTTTCACGCTACATTGTGAAAAGGGTCACTTGTCAACCTTCCCCACCGGCCATCCTGCACATTTAATATTGACAAAGCACAGAGTATATTACAATCTATATGTATATTACAAATTCTGGGGGTTCGTTGTATGCCAATCTATATTATGCTCAGCACACTGACAGATGAGGGCCGCAAAACAATCAAAAAACATCCCGAAAGGATCGAAGAGGTCAACAGGGAGATCGAGAGCATGGGCGCAAAGGTGTTGGCCCAGTACGCTCTCCTTGGCGAATATGATTTTTTGAATATTCTCGAAGCACCCAATAATGAAGCAATTGCAAAGCTGTCGATTGAACTTGGCTCACGGGGTACGGTCCACATCATAACCCTGCCGGCAATACCGGTTGAAGATTTTATCGCCCGGATGATTTAACGATAAGGCTTCACTGTAAGGGCTGCCGCTCCATCCGGCATTTTCGGAACAGATCATTTATGAAGAGATATTTCGATTGACAATCGAACAGGATTGATTTTACATTAGAAACTGTGAAAACCATAACGTACAAGGATTCCGGAGTCGATATCGCCAAGGCAGACCGCCTTATAGACACGCTCAAAGACCGGATAAAAGCGACCCACAACGTCAACGTTCTCAGCATGATCGGCGGGTTTGCCGCCCTCACCGAGGTGCCGAGATCGTACAAGAACCCCGTTCTTGTCAGTTCCACGGACGGTGTTGGTACAAAGCTCAAGATCGCCTTCATGGCCGGCAAACATGATACAGTCGGTATCGATCTCGTCGGCATGAGCGTCAACGATATCCTGACCTTGGGCGCAAAGCCCCTTTTCTTCCTTGATTATTATGCCTGCGGAAGAATTGATGAAAAGGTCTATCCGGCTGTTGTGGGCGGCGTTTGCGACGGTTGCATGCAGGCTGACTGCGCGCTGGTGGGCGGAGAAACCGCAGAGATGCCTTCATTCTACAAGGATGATGAGTATGACCTTGCCGGTTTTGCGGTCGGGGTTGTGGAGAAGGATGCCATCATTGACGGCACCACAATATCCGAAGGGGATGCCGTGGTCGGTCTTGCGTCCAACGGCCTTCACAGCAACGGGTACTCCCTTGTCAGAAAGCTTTTCTTCGATGTAAAGAACTACCGCGTCGACGATGAAGTTCCGGGGATACCTGGTAAATTGCACGAAGAACTTCTCAAGCCAACGCGGATCTACGTGATACCGGTACTGGAAGTGCTCAACAAATTCACGGTCAAGGGAATGGCCCATATAACGGGTGGCGGCCTTCCAGGAAACATTTCACGCATCATCCCGGACGGGCTCGGCCTCACCCTCCCCGTCGACCTTTCGAAAGTCCCACCGGTGTTCCACGCTCTCATGGAGGCGGGCAACCTGGATCTGAACGAAGCCTGTAAGACCTTCAATATGGGAACCGGATTTGTTCTGATCGTCGAAAATGCCGAAGCCGATGCTGTCGTACAGTCGCTGAATGCCGGCGGGGAGACAGCAGAACGGATCGGGACGATAGAAAAAAATGCAGGCACTGAAAAGGTCGTCGTAACACCAGCTTAATTTTTGGCCATCAAACCCGTCATATACCCTGAAACCCAGAAGCTAAAATAAAAAAACAAAACCTTGAATCCCGGTGTCAATCACTGGGATGACGGTGCGAGTGTTAAGTCGGTACCTATAATATATCTGCTTTGGACGCTATTAACGAATTGCGACACAGCCTCTTAAGAGCCGAAATCCAAGGTTTTTCTTTTAAATCTTTTTACTAGGTATGGAATCGGACAAGAATAATAAAAACAAAACCATGGCTCCCGTCACCCAGGTTACCCGGCCAGGGATGACGGCGGATGTGGATCTGACCCCCCCCTTCAATAACTAACTATCGCATAGGGACACGAATGAGGATCTTACTGAAATAATTCTAGGCCCCTTTCAGCTGGCATTCCTCGCATTTCGGGATCTTGAAGCAGGAGCTCTGGCCGAGCGCCACGATTAATGCGTGGTATTCATTGAAGAGGTACACATCGGTCGGAAGGTTGGACATGAAGAATTCCTGGGCCTGTACGTACGTGCACTTTCCATCGTACAGTCCGTGGTTTGCAAGGAAGCGTTTCGTATAGGCGTCTATGACGAAGATGGGTTTGTCGAGTGCATAAAGCAGTATGCTGTCTGCCGTCTCTTCTCCGATGCCCTTAACGGCGAGGAGTTTATCACGTAGCATAAATAATTCCTTTCCTTTTAGTTGTTCGATAGATGAAGCGTATTCATCATGTATAACTTTAATTATATTCTTCAATCTTTTTGTTTTTAAATTATAATATCCAGATGAACGGATCTTTTCAGCGACAACATCATCCGGGGCCTCATACAATCGATCGATGTCCATGAGCCCGGAATTCTTGAGGTTGGCTATGGCCTTTTCGACGTTTTTCCATGAGGTGCTCTGCGTAAGCACGGCCCCGACAATGATCTCGAGCGGTGTTTCTCCCGGCCACCAGTGCCTCTCTCCGAATGTTTCGAGAAGTATATCGAATATGTTAAGGAGTCTTTGCCGCATACCCGACTATACAGGACGTCATCTTCAATATCGCGAGGACCTGGTTCTTGCCGTTGGTCACGGTGATATCTACCGTATCTACTTTTTTTCTCAAATGAACGAGCCGTGCCTCGGCGTACAAGACCTCCCCTTCCCTCGCACTCTTTTTGAACCGGGCTATGGATTCCACGAGCAGGGCCGTGTAATCCATGCTATTCCCGCAGGCGCCGCCGACCTGATCGGCAAAAGCGAACAGGATGCCCCCGTGGATCCCGCCAAAGATATTGATATGGTCCCGTCTAACGACCATTCTGCCGCGCGCGAGGCCCTTTTCCACGTGATCGATGGTTATGCCCAGCAAGGCGCTGACATTACATTCGTTGAACTTCCGCTTGATCTCTTCGCACCTGTCCATGGCCTATACCTTATCAAAACACCTTAAATGTATCAACACAGAAGATACCGGACGGAATGTTTTGATTTCATCACAATTCTATGGTACAGAATCCCTATACTCGTTACAGTTCAGCCTGCAAGGGAAGTGAAGTGCAAATCTTCCACTGTCCCGCAACTGTGATGGGATCTCAAGCAGCGCATGGCCTTAAAGGGCCGGCCACTTTTGTGCCGCATGCACGATGGGAAGGCGCGCTGGCTTTCATTCCCTTAAGTCAGGAAACCTTGGGTTGAACATTAAAGACAATCCTTACGAGGCATAAGGAGGTTCTCGTGATCCGCGGTTTTCTTCTCTTTTTATTGTTATATTGTGTGTTTATCCCAATCGATTGCTCCCCTCAGGAATCACCGCACACACTGGAAAGTATCATCGTGACCGCGACACGCACCGAATCGAAGTTAAAAGAGGTCCCGGCAAATGTTTCGATAATCGGCAAGGAACAGTTCGAGGAAAAAGGTGCCCGGACGCTTTCGGACGTGTTAAAAGACGAACAGGGGATATATGTCCGCGGTCTCCTCGGTAATCCGAAATTTTCCGCCGTAGACATCCGCGGATTTGGAGAGAACGCGGCGCAAAATTCCCTGTTCCTGATAGACGGCAGGCGTGTAAACGATATCGATATGTCATGTCCGGAGCTCATGCAGGTGCCGATTGAAATGATCGAAAGGATCGAGATCTATCGCGGCCCGGCAAACGTTCTTTATGGGGACAACGCCATAGGCGGCGTGGTCAACATACTGCTCAAGAAAGGGGAAGGCAAACCGTCCGTTATTGCCGGCCTTTACACCGGCAGTTACGACCTGTACAACCCGTACCTGGGGGCCTCCGGCAAACAGGGCGCAATTTCGTACACCCTTCTCAGTTCGTCGTACGACACGACCGGGTACAGGCATAACAACGATCTCCATGCAAAAGATCTGCTTGGCTCATTCTCTTACGAATTCCCCTCCCGCCTTACCGTCAACCTCAAGGCAGGGCACCACAGGGACACGTATGGCCTGGCCGGGCCTTTATCGGCCTTACAACTGCGTACAGGCCTTTTCGACAGGAAGGATTCCACCACTCCCTCCGATGAAGGAAATACCGAGGATAATTTTGTCGATCTCGAGGCCGTCGTAAAGGCCTCGGAAACCATACAGTTGTCCCTTGGAGCCGCATACCGGAAGCGGCATACATCGTTTCACTATGATATGAATAACATGCCGTGGGATTCCATAAGGCGTTTTGAAACAACGTCTCTGACGCCCAGGATCACGATAAAAAGGGACATTTTTTCACTCAGAAACACCCTCGTCGCAGGGATCGATTATTATTATTCACCGAGCCGCAGCAACGATCTCGGGTTGGGCACGGACTTCACGACGAATATCAATAAGACAGAGTGGGGTTTTTATATCCATGATGAACTGTTTGTGCTCAAGGACCTTCTCTTCACTACGGGATACCGCCTCGCAAAGGTAAAGTATGATTTCGACTATACGGACAATACCGGGGCCCTCTCCGCCATCGATGATTTTATGAAAAAAGACAAGGATGCCTGGCGCATTGGGCTCAATTACATTATTCCGGATAAAGGGAACATATTCGTGAACTTTGCAAGAGGCTTCAGGTTCCCAGCGACAGACGAACTCTTCAGCCCTTTTTCAATTCCCCCTATCAATGAGGACCTTGAGCCGCCCACGGTGGAAGAGATCGATCTCGGGGTAAGATACAATTTCGCGAAGAATATCGGCGCCAGTGTTACCGGGTTTTACGGCCGCCACAAGAACGAGATATTTTACAATCCCCTGACCTTTCAGAACTCGAATTACCCGAAAACAAAACGACGGGGCGTAGAGGCCACCCTTTTCTGGGTCATCGTTCCGAGCCTGAGACTTGATCTCGGCTACACGTATCTTGATACGGTATTCGACGGGGATGACCTCGACGGGAAAAAGATACCGTTGGTCCCGTCCAACAAGTTCAATGCAGCGATCTCCTGGGTGGTGGACGCACTTACCATGACATTCTCGTCGCAGTATGTCGGCAGCAGGTACATGACGAGCGATGTAACCAACAGTTTCCCGAAAATGGGCGGTTTTACGGTATACGATCTGTCCGCGGTCTATACGTGGAAAGGCTTGAAGGTAACAGGCGCTGTCAGGAACATCTTCGACAAGCAGTACAGCGAATATGGGGTTGTCGTGAACAGCACCGGGATGCAATACTTTTATCCATCACCCGAACGCAATTACCTGTTGGGGGTGCAGTATACGTACCAATTTTGAACAGGTCCCGGGCATGGGATCGCTCAACAATCATTTCGATGCGCGTATAGCGGACAACGTGCTTCACCACAGGATACGACAACACGGGCGGGGATATTCCAAGGCCTGCGGGTGGGCAGGAAGGAGTTTACCGGTCCGGTCCGATGTTGACCAATTCTTTCTCGATATTCTCAGCCCCTCGATACGGGGTGAAACATGATCGCACCCGCGCTTTTCAGGAAAATCGTCATCACGGTCGTATGCTCTTCTTTTATTGTTGCAGCATGCCTTGCGGCACCCGCTCACGCTGCCGGCAGCGGCCCCGGCCGCCCGATGCGCATCGTCTCCTTAAGCCCTCCAATCACTGAATCCCTGTATCTTCTAGGACTTAAAAACAATATCGTGGGCGTCACAATATACTGCGACCGGCCAGCCGAGGCAAGAACTAAACCCGTAATGGGAACGGTCATCGAGCCCGATATCGAGAAGATCGTACAATTACGGCCGGACCTCGTGCTGGCCATGAGCCTTACAAACCCGAAGGTCCTGACTAAAATGAGGTCGCTCGGCTTAAAGGTGCTCACACACGAGATACCCGACACCTTTTCCGGTATCTGCGATATGTTCGTGTGGATAGGAAATGCGACCGGAACGTCTCTCGAGGCCCGGCGCATTGTCGATACCGCGCGCTCCGAGGTGGATGCCATCCGGAAAAAGACTGCACGGTTCAAGAAACCCAGAGTCTTGATCGAACTCGGTACAAAACCGTTCTTCGTTGCAACGAGGGATTTTTTTGTCAATGATTATCTTGAGTTCGCCGGTGCCGTGAATATTTTCCAGGACGCGTCGTCAGGCAGCGTGGGACGGGAAGAGGCTATAGTGAGGAACCCGGATGTTATTTTGATCGTTACGATGGGGTTGAGCGGCGATAACGAGCGCCGGGTTTGGAAAAGATACTCCTCGGTGAACGCCGTAAGGAATGGAAGAATATATATCGTCGATTCGAACAATGTATGCAGCCCTACCCCTTTAAGCTTCGCCAGGTCATTGAAACGCATAACCGGGCTCCTGCACCCTGATGACGCCGGGGGGTGGAAATGAGACAAAGGGGCATGAGGTGGATTCTGCCGGGTGCGGTCCTGTTTTTGACCGCAGCAGTCATTGCCGCGATCATAAGCGGATCGGCCGGCATCCCCTTGAGGAGAATATTTTCGGTCATTGCCGGCGGAAACACGACACCCGAATACAGCATTCTGATCGACATACGGCTTCCCAGGATAATACTGGGATTTGCGGTGGGCGGCGCGCTTTCGGTCGCGGGGGTCATTCTCCAGGGCATGTTCCGAAACCCGCTCGTGGAACCATATACGCTCGGCATGCCCGGGGGTGCCGCTCTCGGGGCTGCCCTGTGCATCATTTTGAAACTCCAGGATATTTTCCCGGCTATCGTGCTGCCAGTCTCCGGTTTTATCGGTTCATGCCTCGTTATCCTGCCGCTCTATTTTGTCAACATGCGCCGGAACGTTGTCCGGATGCAGGGTATTCTCCTGACAGGTGTTATGACGAGCTTCATATCCACGTCGCTCGTCGTCCTCATCCTCGCAATAGCAAAGACAGAGGAGGTGCACAGCATCGTGTTCTGGATCATGGGGTCGTTAGAGGAACCAAGCTGGGCGCTCATCATTATTATCGGTATCACTGCCGTTCTCGGCCTTTTCCTGTCTTACCTCATGGCATCCGTCCTCAACGCTCTGTCTCTCGGGGAGGAGGAAGCCATACATCTCGGAATCAATACAGAAAGGACAAAGAAACAGCTTTTCATCCTTGCATCCCTGCTGACGGGAATCAGTGTGTCGCTCACGGGGATCATTGGCTTCGTCGGCCTTATCGTACCTCATTTTGTGAGAATTATGACCGGCTACGACCACAGGAAACTTATTGTAATATCTTTTCTTACAGGCGCGGGTTTCCTGATCTTCTGTGATACGATAGCGCGGACCGCATTTGCCCCTGTCGAGCTTCCGGTCGGGGTCATCACCGGAATTCTCGGGGGAAGCATCTTCATCTATATCTTGAGCCGCCGTCACCTGTCGGGGCGAACAGACGGTGCCTTGTGATCGAGATAAAGGGGCTTTCATGCGGATACGGTGAAAAATTGGTTCTCAAAGATATCGACCTTTCGATTGAAACAGGTCAATTTTTCGGCATCATAGGGCCAAACGGGTCGGGCAAGACGACAATGCTGAAAGCCGTTACACGTCTTATGCACATTGTCAAGGGAGAGATATTCCTCGATGGTGCCGACATGAAGCACCTGCGCGCAAACGATATCGCACGGTCACTCGCAGTCGTTTCACAGACCACGCCATCACTTCCCATGACGGTGAGGGAATTTGTCCTGCTGGGCAGGATACCTTACTACAAAAAGTTGCAGTTCTTCGAGACGCACAACGATAATTCCATTGCGGAAAGGGCGATGGAGCTGACGGGCATAATACATCTCAAGGACGCGCTCATGTCCGAGATGAGCGCCGGCGAAGTCCAACTGGCATTCATCGCGCGCGGCCTCGCCCAGGAACCAAAGGTCCTTCTTCTCGACGAGCCGACATCGCATCTCGATATCACACACCAGGTCGGTATTCTCGACCTTGTCAGGCGGCTCAACCGGCAGGAGGGATTGACGGTCGTCATTATCCTTCACGACCTCAACCTAGCGTCGGAGTATTGCGACACGATAGCTCTTATCGATAACGGACGCGTAAAGAAATGCGGGCAACCCAGCGAAGTTCTCAATTACAAGATCATTGAAGAGGTCTACAAGACCGTGGTCATTGTTCGTGAGAGCCCACTTTCCGGCAAACCCTTCTTACTGATCGTGTCCGAGGAGGTTAAGGAAAAATGTCAAAAAGAGTCCTGATCCTGGGCGGTGCGCGCAGTGGAAAAAGCTCGTATGCCTTGAGGGAAGCGTCGGCAATCACAGGCAAGAAGGCGTTTGTCGCGACTGCGGAGGCGCTCGATGATGAAATGGCCGTGCGGATAGCCCGGCACAGGAGTGAACGCTCTGCCGAGTGGGACACGTTTGAGGAGCCTGTGGAACTGCCGGCGCTTATTTCCCGGATCGTTCCTGGCCATGACGTCGTCCTCGTCGACTGCCTTACTTTGTGGGTCTCCAACATACTCATGCGTGAATTGCCATTCGACCGGTATAGCGATGAATTCTTACAAGCGGTCACACGGCAAACACCGGCAGACCTTTTTATCGTATCGAATGAAATCGGCCTCGGGCTCGTGCCCGATACGCCGATCGGCAGGGAATACAGGGACTTTCTCGGCCGCCTGAACGCCGGCATCGCAGCAATTTCGACCGATGTCTATTTCATGGTAGCCGGAATCCCGCTCAAGATAAAGGGAACGAGGCAATGACACTGAAGGACATGCACATCTACCCGATCGACAGGAAGCTTTTCAACGTCGCTGCACGGCGGCTCGACAGCCTGACCAAGCCCAAGGGAAGCCTCGGGAGGCTCGAAGAATTTGCAAAGCGCATTGTCGCTATAACGGGCACGGAGATACCGGCGCCCTTCTACAAAAAGGCAATATTTACATTTACGGGCGATCACGGCGTGGTGGAAGAAGGGGTCTCAGCCTACCCCAGGGAAGTCACCGTCCAGATGGTGCTTAATTTTCTCAATGGTGGGGCCGGCATTAATGTGCTTGCCCGGCATGCCGGCGCCGATGTGGTTGTTGTCGATATCGGGGTCGACCATGATTTTGACGATCATCCCGTCCTCATCCGGAAAAAAATAGTCCGAGGCACGCGCAACATGCGTAAGGGACCGGCAATGACCCGCGAAGAGGCCATGCATATTGTCGACGCGGGCATCGAGCTTGCCGGCGAGTATGCCGACAGGGGATACACCCTGTTCGGAACGGGCGACATGGGAATTGGAAATACGACGCCCTCGAGTGCCATCGCCTCGGTCATGACCGGTACGCCTGTGGCCGAGGTGACCGGGTACGGCACGGGCATCACCGACGAAGGACTCGCACACAAGATCAGGGTCATAGAAGATGCAATAGCGGTCAACAGGCCCGATCCATCCGACCCCATCGGTGTTCTGGCGGCTGTCGGAGGCGCAGAGATCGGCGGGATAGCCGGGCTTATCCTCGGGGCCGCATCGCGCCGCATCCCTGTTATCATTGACGGTCTCATATCGACGGCAGGGGCCGTCATTGCATACGGCATCGACAGGTCGGCAGCCGGCTACATGTTCGCCGCGCACAACTCGGTGGAACCGGGCCAGTCCATAATGCTTGAAACAATGGGCCTCGAGCCCATACTTGACCTCGGTCTCCGGCTCGGAGAAGGAACGGGTGCGGCGCTTGCAATGCCGCTTATCGACGCAGGATGCAAGATCTACCGCGAGATGGCCACTTTCGACGAAGCGGGGGTGGATAAGAAGATAGGTGATGGATGATGGGTGATATAAATCCAAGGGACCGGTGAAGGGTTATGAAAAGGATCATCGCGGCATTTCAATTCCTGACGATCATTCCGATACGTACGCGCCGCCCCGTATCAACCGACGACCTGAGGTGGTCGGCCGTATTTTTCCCCTTCGTCGGCTTCTTCCAGGGCCTCTTTCTCGCCGCTGCCGCATTCCTTTTTCTTAAGCTCCTCTCGCCGTCGGTGACATCGGTCCTTGTCATAATACTGTATCTCGCCATGAATGGTTGTTTCCATCAGGACGGCCTGTCCGATACATTCGATGCGCTGTCCGTGAGATCGACCGGGGACCAGGAGCAGGACAGGCAAAAAAGGCTCGCAGTCATGCGCGACAGCACATCGGGTCCTGTCGGTATAACGGCTATTGCCGTCTTTTTGCTCCTTAAGTATGCCCTTCTCAAAGAGATGCTTCAGATGCCGGCTTACGGGTTGAATCCCGTAATAATGCTCATGCCCATGATCTCGGCATGGTCCATGACGATGATGATGCCCGGCGCAAAGAGCGCCCGCAATGACGGCCTCGGGAAGATATTCCTCGGCAGGATACATGCGCCGCATGTTATCCTTGCCTGTACCCTCATTTTTCTCCTTTCGGGTATCATTTATCTCGTGAGCTATGGTGCCTGTCCATTTACGATGCGAAATTTCGTCCCATATTTCCTCGCCGCGCTCCTGGCTTCATTGCTCGCAGGTTACACCATGCGCGCACTTTTCAACACCCGATTCGGCGGCCTGACCGGGGATAGCTTGGGCTGCATTAATGAAGTATCGGAGGTGATCGTATTGCTCATCGCCGTAGCGCTCCTCGAGCGGCCTTGAGGCCAACGCCATGCTGCACAAATTTATATTGTACGATAACGCCGGGTTATGCTATATAACAATCAGCGCCGACGTAGCTCAGAGGCAGAGCAGCTCACTCGTAATGAGCAGGTCGCGGGTTCGATTCCCATCGTCGGCTCCATTTATATTCACAGGACAAGCTGATCCGGCTTGATCTCGTACAAAATAGTAACACCGGCCAGGGTATTGCCCAATATACTTTTCCATGGAAAATCAGGTAGTTTCGATGACGGCCTCCGTCCATGAATTCCAATATCGAGATTTTGTGCTAAGATAGACCTTGAGGGTTAGCATAGACTTTTGAATTCTGTTGCTACTGTTCATTGTCTCTTTTAGACTCTCCTGTGTATATTTCTAACACCTTTCCATGCTGACATATTCCACCGGACGTTTTCTTGGAGGTGAAACCGTGAAGATAGGAGAAATTCTCGTTTATCGCGGTTATGCCGATGTCCAAAGCATCGAGACGGCGCTTCGCCTGCAGAACACAACACGTAAGGCCTTGGGACAAATACTGATCGATCTTGCACACATTAAAGAGGAAGATCTCCAGCATGCCCTGTTTGTGCAGAGGAATGCCGGAGACTGTCTTATCGTTAATTTTCTTCAACGTATCAAGCCTTTTAAAAAATTGTACGTCAAAGAATTGGAATTGATAGCGCAGACCATGGAATGGAAGGATTTCAGACCGGGGCAGACGATAATTGGAGATCTTAATAAGGGAACCCATTTATATCTGATAAAAGACGGGCTTGTGCGCGTTTATGTTGGTCATAAAAACAGGGAGATGATCCTTGGATACCTAGAAAAGGACGAATGTTTTGGCGAGATGTCCCTTCTGACAGACGTCGATACCGGTTCTTATATCGCGGCGATAGAATGGACCCGCTGTCTCGTTCAGAACAGGAATTCATTTCTAGATATGGTTGGAAGACACCCTGAATTCAAGGACTTTTACATTAATCTGTTTATGCAGAGAATAAGTAATATCTATCAGGAAATTCTGGCCGAAGCGCCCGGAATGTCCCGTGTGGAACCTTTTTTATATCGAAAGCAGGTCAATGACCTGATAGGCCAGCATTCGGTTTCCTGCAATGAAGGCGACAGCATACGATCTGTCGCAACCGTGCTCATAGAAAAGAAAGCAAGCACGGCAATGATCAACGACGCAACAGGCATGATCGGATTGGTGGGGTTGCGTGAAATTATCAAGGCCCTTGCCATGGAAGAGCGGGAACTTTCCGAACCCGTCCGGTCGATTATCAGGAAAGATTATTTCACGATCAATGGGAACGATTACGTATTCGACGCAATCCACGAGATGATGAAGCATAAGACCAGCAAGCTCGTCGTGATACATAAAGGAAAACCAATAGGGATATTGACGGGCTTCGATCTCCTGCGTTTCAGAGGACGTGATGTTCTCGCCCTGATACGGAATATTGAAAGCGCGCCGGATCTGCCGATGCTCGACACGCACCGGCAGGAGGTTGGAAAAGTGCTCCGTGCACTCATGGCCGATGGCGCCACCGCTTCTCATATCTGTAAGATCATAAGCGCACTGAACGATAAGATAACCCGGAAAGTTGTTATGTTCGTCGAAAACGAACTTGGCAAAGCCCCCACCCCGTACGCCTGGCTGGGTTTGGGGAGCGAAGGCCGGCAGGAACAGACAATTTTGACGGACCAGGATAATGGCCTGATGTTTTCATCCGCTGCCGGTGCCCAAGCAGCAGAATATTTCAGTCATTTTTCTGTCAAGGTGGTCAATTCCCTTAAAAGATGCGGGTTTCCTGCATGCAAGGGAAATATTATGGCAACCAACCGGAAATACTACGGCACCCTGGATTCATGGAAAAGACGGGCCGAGGACCTGATCTTTTCGAAGACTCATGACTACGAGAATATGATCGATAGATATGTATTTCTCGATTTCCGGACTGTCTATGGGAACAAGGAACTGGAGAAGGACCTCAGGTCCCATATTTTTAAGTGTATCAGGAACAACCCGCATTTTCTCGAGGACCTCGCTGATGCGATAGCCTCCATACCCCTTCCTCTGGGTATTTTTAAGAATTTAATAGTCGAGAAAAATGGCAAACATAAAAACAAGGTTAATTTTAAGAATCTCGGCCTTCTACCCCTGACATCGTGTCTCAAAATACTTGCATTCTATTGCCAGCTGGAAGAAGTAAATAGCCTCGACAGGCTGAAAGCCCTTGGGAAACAAAATGTGTTCTTGCCGGACGAAACCGAATTATTCAGAAATGCCCTGGAGACTTTTTTGATGATCAAAATAGAAAATAACCTGCATGACCTAAATGAAGGCAGGGATTTCGGCAATCATATCGACCCCAACACCTTTACGAATCATCAGAAACAATCATTGAAGGAGGCATTTTCTGCCACTTCCCACATACAAAAGAAGACACGAAATATAATCATGGCAGGCCGAAAAGATATGTCGTGGGAAAATACCGAATTGGGAAAACCATATTAGACCGGCATCACATTGTTCAGGCAAGAAACTAAAAACCGCTTCTCCGGAGGTTTGAGCACACGTCATAGACCGTTTTCCGGAAAAAGAATGCCGAGACGTGAAGCAAGTTCCCTGGCGGAAGAATTGTACCAGGAATCCGTGGCCGGCATGCCCATCCTGCTTATTTGATCTGTAGCTTCGGTGAGTTCCATGGGGAGAGCAAAATGTCCCTGCCCGTGTTCCATGTTCTCGAAAACGGTAATGATCGTCCTCGTGCCATTGAGTGGAACGGTCGAGCTCCTGCCAGAGGCAGGAATACGGGCCTCTTCCGCCAGGAGCCTGAGTCCCATGCACGACGCATCTTCCAAACTCAGGTGCCCCACCACGGAGAACAGAGCATTTCCTCCCCTGGGCATTTTTACCGTTCCATAGGAACCCCCGATGATGATCCCGCCGTCGATCAATGAACTCTCACCAGAAATAGACGCATCGACAATAAGCGAATTTCTTATTGTCGCACGCTCACAAACCTGGCCTCTTATGACCGTGTTGCCATTTTTATCCCGCTTCCCGGGAATTCTGTAGAGCCGCCGTGTAAATCGGCCAATGTCGTCGAAACGCAGGAGCCCCCGTAAATGATCTGTGAGAGAAAGATGGGAGCCCATGTCTATCCAAAAGGCCTCCCCCAGATCGAGAGCAAGAATATTCGGTGACCTGTGGTGCCTGTTCTCGAATATTTTCCGTACCATCCGAGCTTTGTGGAAGAAATCGGGATAATTCTTTTCAAGAGAGACAATTCCTGTCCGACCTTTTGTGACTTCATAATCACGCTGGCGGTCCCAATCTGCCCGGCCATCAGATAATAGCGCCAGCCAGAAGTAAGGGTCCCAATCGATCGGTGCGCTAGGTTTTTCTGCATATCCACCGAAAACGTTGCCAAGCACGTCCATAAATTCATGACTGACTGCGGAGGTCCCAAGATTGACTCCGATAAGGCATTCCCGGTGGCGCTCAAGAGTTTCAATCAAGGTTTGGGGATCTTGCCTTGCCAGTTCATATTGCAAACTGCCCGTCAGCCTGTGGGCAACAAGCCATTCCTTGTTTTTCGCGAGGTCCTCGGAAACAGACTTTTTCATCATCAATCGAATTACGTCGGCATCCTTATATCTCATGAACGATTCAGGTAAATCAATACCCGGAATAAGGATCTCGTCAGCCCAATGAATAAGAACTCCGGTAAAACCTGCGTTGGTCATGCAGGCAAACAACCCGCTGGCACAGAATTCTGATAACTGGGCCACAGATAAAATACCCTCCCCCTGTTCAAGATGGAAAGGTAGGGGAAAAGCAGCTTTGTAGTTGCCGAGTGCCTGAGTGAACGGGCTAAGTCGTAGGCCCTTCCCTATAAGGACTTCGATCACGGTATTGTGTGCCGGCAACCCCCGTTTGTGCAGTGAATTCAAGAGACTTGAATACGCCGATATCGATGTAAAAAAATTGCCCTTTTCGATACTGCCCGGTATACACATTACGCTACGAGGACTCTTGCAAAAGGTGGCACGATTAAATCTGTTCGCCCAGTATTCGGCGTCACTCTGGCTAAAGACCACCGCCAGGGAGGTTGGCCTGTTTGTTTTGTCTGCTGCAATTCTACAATACAACTCTAAATTGTTGTTCCATACGGTATGCATATCAGGCGTGAGGGGCTTCCCTTGCTTTGCCAGCACTATAAAGTCTATTCTTCACGGGATCTCGTGTCCATTATCCATTATTCGCAAATGCGCACCGATACCATTTCAGCTATGTTGCCCCGTTCCCGTGTGTTTTTGCGTATGCCTGGAAGGCTTCAGGCCGCTCCTCGCAACACCCTGCCACGATCTCGATGAATGTTTGATCTCAGGTGATTCCAGGTATTGTATTGAAACCCTGTTCGCCACTTTTGCCCAATGCTCTAACCACTTTCTCCTTGCTTCGATGGTCCGCATATCGAATTTCGTTGTCGGTGAGTTTTTGATCCTGCTCATATTCACCTCCTACTAAGAAAGTATACACCATAGAAAAAACCACTTTGGGAGGGATGGGTGGAGGTCCTTCATCCGGCCGCAGCAACCGGATCCTTTTCAGGCCAAAGTGGCAGGCAAGAATGGTACTAACACAATAGTAACCACGCCCCGATAATAATGCAATAACCCGTCCGTAAGCCCTTGATAATATTGCAATTCTCTCGCCCGGCACGATGGTCGGTCCGATTGCAATATAGATGAAAACGCGTGATACTTATTAAGTAAGGTCTCAGTTCAGGAAGGAATTGCTCATGAAGGTAAAAGCATCTCACTTTTCCTCAAGATTTTATCTGACAGTTATCCTGACACTTCTGTTCGTGCTGGACGGTTTTTCTCTCTGGCTCGTTGCGCGGTTCGATTATAACAGGACTCTTGACCATGCAAAGATAGTCCTGCAAAAAACTGCCATTTCACTCGAAGAACGGTTTAAACGTACCGTCACAGCCACAGAGGCAATACTCTCCAACCGGGTGATACGTTTGCTGGAAACCGGTATCGATATACAAATGGACATGCCGGATGAATGGGAGAGGCTCAAAAGGTCAGCCCGGACACTCCCGGATCCGGGTTCGCTCTGGTTATTGGATGCGAGGGGCAATCTCGTGATGGACTCGACCCAGTTTCCATCGCAAAGGGTTAATTTTTCGGAACGTGAATATTTTGTGCCACAGAGGGACAAGAATATAAAATCGTATATCGGTCCTATCGTCAAAGGAAAGGTAACGGGGAAATACAGCTTTACCATCAGTCATCGCATTGACGGAAGGAAGGACAAATTCCTGGGAATTTTGGTGGCGGCAATTGACGCCGATAGTTTTACAAGTTTTCTTCACACGATCAACCTGGGTAAGGACAGCGTCGTAGCGGCTTTTCGCACGGATGGGGCATTGATCTTCCGGCAGCCGATGGAGGAGGGGCACCTCGGAAAGACGTACAGGCATCTCGAGCTGTTCAATCTATCCTTTAAGGACTTTCCATCGGGCATTTATGCGACGGATAACTGGATGGACGAGACAAAGCGCTTTGTTGCCTACCGTAAGATCGGAGGACTCCCCTTGATCGTGGCAACGAGCGTTCCTATAGATTCCATATTGCAAGAATGGCGAATCAGATTGAGGTATTATATAGCGATAGCCATTGCCATATTCTTTGTCCTGGCAGGGCTGTCCTGGTTTGTGTACAAGACCGTGTCCCGCGAGGAGAAGGAAAAAGCGCGTGCGATCAACAACATCAACCGGTCGCTCCAATTGGAAATTACCGTGAGGGAACGGATCGAAGAACAGCTGAAGTCCGCTCATGATGACCTTGAACTGCGCGTAGAGCAAAGGACCCGTGAACTGAATACTGCCAATGAGCAATTACGGGCGCTTTCTGCGCGCCTTTTGTCTATACGCGAGGAGGAAAGGACACGGATCTCTCGCGAGATCCACGATGAACTCGGCCAGGCACTGACAGGTTTGAAGATGGACCTGTCATGGCTCGTCAAGAAACCACCGGCAGACGGCCAATCCCTGGCCGACAAAGTGAAACCCATGACCGACCTCATAAACAACACGATCAGAACAGTACGAAAGATCTCAACCGAATTGCGGCCCGGGGTGCTCGATGACCTTGGTCTTGAAGCCGCCATCGAATGGCTTGTCGAAGATTTCAAGAATCGCGCGCAGATAGAGTGTGTGTCTTTTTCCCACCTGAACGGCGCAATTATAGGTTCCGATCTGTCCACGGCCCTCTTCCGCGTTCTCCAGGAGGCTTTGACGAATGTCATGCGGCATGCAGGTGCCACACGTGTTACAATAAGTCTCAGGAACGATGACGGACTTATAATCCTGGACGTCGAAGATGATGGCAAGGGGATCACCGAGCGTGATGTTAAAGACCCGAGATCGCTGGGTCTTCTGGGGATCAAGGAAAGGGCCCTACTTTTCGGCGGTAATGCACATATTGAAGGCAGTGCCGGAAAAGGAACCATTCTTGTGATCAAGGTCCCGTTGCCACAGAAAGCGGGGGAAAAATGCTGAGGATATTGATAGCCGATGATCATCCGATAGTCAGAAAAGGGTTAAAACAGATCCTTTCGGACGAACCAGATATCGAGTATGTAGGCGAAGCAAGAAATGACGCCGAGGTACTGAGTCTCGCATATTCTCAGAATTGGGATGCGGTCGTACTTGACATTACAATGCCCGGCCGCGGGGGGTTGGAAGTTTTAACCGATCTTAAACGCCTGTACCCGAAAATGCCCGTTCTGATCCTGAGCATACATCCGGAGGACCAATATGCCGTGAGGGCCCTCAAGGAAGGCGCATCAGGCTATATGAACAAGGAAACGGCGCCGGAAGAGCTCGTCCGGGCACTACGAAAGATAATTAACGGCGGTAAATACGTGAGTTCAAGCCTTGCGGAAAAATTGGCATCGATGCTGGGAAGCGAAGCCCCTCCGCATGAACACCTGTCCGTACGGGAACACCAGGTCATGCTCCTCATTGCGTCAGGAAACACCATCACCCGGATTGCCGAAGAGATGTCGCTCAGCGTGAAGACCGTAAGCACATACAGAAGCCGTATACTCGAAAAGATGGGCATGACAAACAATGTTGAGATCACCCGCTATGCAATGAAATACAAACTCATCGACTAAATACCACCCGCGATCCGTTTTAAAAAGTTTTCCTACACAAGCGCATTAAAAATTCCTACATGAATATTGTCCGCGCTCTTATTCACGTTCAAGAACATCTATCGTATGGTTATAGAAGAACATGGAAGCCTCGTATGAAACTGTTGATCGCCGATGATTCCAGGGTAGTCCGTAAAAGATTGTCGCTCCTCTTGTCCCAATTGGAGAATATCGAGATCATCGGATATGCCGGCACGGTCCAAAAGGCAATTGACCTCGTGGCCGAGCTAAAACCTGATCTTATTATTCTGGACATTAAAATGCCTGGCGGGTGCGGGATAGATGTTCTTGAGAATATCAAAAGCAACGGGAAGGGACCGATCGTAATGATGCTTACGAACTACTCGTATCCGCAGTACCAAAAGAAGTGCATCGACGCAGGAGCTGATTATTTCTTCGACAAATCTGCTGAATTTGAATTGGCGATAGACACAATAAGATCATTGGCCTCTTTCAAAGAGTTTCAGCCCAATTACACTAAGGAGGTATAAGAAAGATGGGAAATATCCTGAATCTAAACCAATTCAAAAGCATCCCTCCATTTACCGAAAGAAGGCGGACGAGAAAACGCGAGATCACTGTGCAGGAATTGATACAGGGTTTGCCTGTGTTTGCATACCGGAATTTGACCGATGACATAGAGGTCACGATAATACAGGCAGACCAGGAATTGCCTGTAATGGTAGACGTGATACAGGTAGGGCGGGCACTTTCGACATTTATCGAAAAGGCCCGGGAGACACTGCCCGGGGGCGGACATCTTACCATTACGACCGGCTTGATGAAATTCAAAGACGGTCTGGTATACGGACAGAATAGATCCACCAGCGCCTTCGCGTTTATCTCTATATCCGACACGGGCTTCGGGATGTACCAGGAAACCATGTCGAAAATATTCGAGCCCGGCGTGAGCACGGAGGGGGGAATTGGCCTGCCCATAGCCTATCGTACTATCAAGCAGCACTATGGCAGTATTAACATCGAAAGCAAGCCCGGACAAGGCACGACCGTCAAGATCTATCTGCCCCTGGTACAAAAAAGGTCCGCGCATCCTGAAAAGATCCCGCTCCCGCCGGCAGGAGCGTTTGTTTCTCTGCCACGTAGTATTTTTAAAAAATCACTAACAGGGAGGTAATCATGTTCTTACCGAAAAAGATTTTAGTACCTACCGATTTTTCGGAATTTTCCGACAAAGCCCTGCGTCAGGCCTACGATCTGGCAAAACAGCATTCGGCAAAGATATATTTTCTCCATGTTATCGGGGTCACACAGACATGCGCGATAGACTACTGTTTTGATGATCAGACCATAAACGCGATAGATAAAAAGGCCACTGAATCCTCGGAAAATGCCATGCAGGAGCAGATCAAGAGAGTGGTCCCGTCCCCGGATGTCGAGATCGAGTCATACGTGGTCAAGGGACATCCCTATGAACAAATACTGAAGGAGCAGGAGGCCAAAAAGATCGACCTGATCGTCATTTCTACTCACGGAAGGACCGGCCTGGTCGGCCATCTCATGGGAAGCGTCTCGGAGAAGGTGGCCAGGCATGCCAAATGTCCCGTAATGCTGGTCAAAGGTACGGAGTAGGTCCAATTAGGGGGCCGGCCCCCGCTGAACAGTACGCACGCGCCCTTCCTCCTCATTGTGATAACTATGTAAAATATTACGCTGTTTTACGTATACCTGCAATATTGCCGGCCCGTCTGGTGCGCTGCATCCGTATGATCTGCAACAGTTGTTGACATTCTAACTCCCCGATATTTGTGATTGTTTGTAGGTTTTATCCTTGACTTTGTCGGTGAGCATTATAAAATATCTGTATAACTAGGCCCGATAGCGGAAGGGACATATTTTCTATCGAGCGATCACGGGTCCTTAACATGATGTTGTTGTACAAATAAAACTAAAGGAAGGTGCATCATGAAAAAGCTCTTGGGAATTGTTTTACTGGTGCTGTTCATTGGTACCATTCTGGGTGGCTGCGGATGTTTCCAGCAGGCAGTGAAGGGTGAAGCCCCGCCTCCTCCTGCTCCTGCTCCAGTAGTCCAGCCGCCTCCTCCACCACCGCCTCCTCCACCACCTCCACCTCCTCCACCTCCGCCTCCTCCACCTCCGGCGAAACCAGACCGTCATTAAGAATTCATCCTTCCGCCCCGCCCTTTTGGGCGGGGCGGGACGGTTCACCGGTTGTTTTGGGTCAACGCATGAAGACGCGGCGCGGTCGATGTATGAGGACCATAGCAAGCGAAATTCAGCCGCGCTGTCCGGTATTGTCGTCGATTATCATCATATTCACAGTGGTTTGTCTCAGCCCTCTCGTTTTGAGTTTCAGTTCGGCCAGGGCTCAGGCTAAAGAGAAGAAATTATCGACCCGTGCCGGTTACGTATCGACCTCACATGACATAACCAGCCAGATGACAGGCGAAGACCGTGAACTCAGACCAGGATCTTCGGTTAAACGAGCCAATTTCAAGAAGGTGGGCAGGTCGTCTGCTGCCCAGAAGTTTGCCGACTGGATCGTAGATTCAGAGGATAATTCCGGCATGCCGTTTGTCCTTGTCGACAAGGTAGATGCCCGGGTCTTTGTGTTCGCGTCAGATGGCCAGCTTCGCGGCTCGGCTCCCGCCCTTTTGGGCCTTGCACGGGGTGACGATTCCGTTCCCGGCATTGGAGACCGGCCTCTATCGGCCATCCGTCCCGAGCAACGCACCACGCCCGCAGGCCGCTTCGTTGGATTGCTCGGCCATAATGCCGATGGAAGCAATGTTCTCTGGATCGACCATGAGAAGGCTGTATCCCTGCACCGTGTCATTACAGACGATCCCAGAGAACGGCGTCTTCAGCGCCTTGCGAGCCCGACACCGCTCGACAATCGAATTTCTTACGGCTGCATCAACGTTCCGGTAAATTTTTTCGATGACGTTGTGCGGCCCGTCCTGGCCAATACCAGGGGCGTCATTTATGTCCTGCCGGAAACCAGGTCCAACAGGGAAATTTTCGAATCATATTACGAAGTGGAATAAACAGGTGCGCTACAAAACCACCTATTTTCTCATTATTTCGAATACTGTAATTTCAGGCGGCGTAAGGAAACGGATGGGCGGCCCCCAGGTTCCCGTTCCCCTGCTGACATACACCAACGTATTGTCACCGACCGGGTACTGCCCGGATACCATGGGGAATGACACCTGGGTAATGTATCGGAACGGGTATATCTGCCCTCCATGGGTGTGTCCCGAAAGCTGAAGGTCGAAGAGTTCGAGCAAATCATGCTCGACGACCGGGCGATGCTTCAGGAATACCGTAAAGATATTCCGGGAGACTTTTTCGAGCACCTCCCTGTCCGATACCGAGCGGCCCCTGTGCCAGTGGTCCGTATCGTCCACTCCGACGATATTCACTATGTTCTTTATCGTGATCGCCCTCTGGCGCAGCATCAGAAAACCGGCCTCTCGTGTAAAATCCTCGGAAACCCGGACCCCCGCATAAAATTCATGATTTCCCATGATCGCGTATTTCCCGTAACGCGGGTTGACTTCCTTGAGTAACCCCGAAAGGCCATTCAAAGTATTTATCTGGCCATCAACGAGATCGCCTGTCGATACGACGATGTCGGGATTTATGCTCTTTATGATATCAACCACCCGCCTTAAGGGCACATCTTTGTTTATGAGGCCGAGATGCACGTCCGAGATCTGGACTATGGTCAGCCTGTTGATCCCGGGAGGGAGCTTCGACGTTTCAATGCCGATCCTTTCCGTCCGGACCGCACGTGCTTCATGGTACCCATACGCAGTTATCGCGATCGACGCGACTGCCGACACGAGAAAGAAGACAAGGCTCGAATGGATAGTGTTTGGCAGATTGATCTTGGCTATTGAATAAAAAATTATGATACAAAGCCGGCTTATATCGATGCTGACAGATATGACAAAAAAGATAAATATCATACACATCCACATATACCCGGCATACCCGATAACACGGGCGATCCCCTCGTGTCCGGTGTGTTCTAGAGAACGTACCAAAAGCGGCATGAAAAGGCAGACCAGGAAGGCGAACGCGATGACGCTCCCTGTTGATGTGCCGAACTTGAAAGCGTTCCAAGTCTTTATAAACACATATGCGTGCAGGGCCGCATAAAGACTAAAAAATATTATGAAAAACATGCTCATGTAATTTCCTGTTTTTTGTGTACATTATATTCTACGAGAGGGCATTATCGTGGTCTTTTTCGGCAATGTGACCAATTTACGGCACCGCATATTATACCACTATACCTGGCCTTTTTGCGCGTCCTGCATCTTTTTTGGAAAATATCCATCTTTCTGAGGAGATATAAGAATTGGTTTTTTACTGTTTACTTTATTCATATTCCAATCGCGCGGGCGAATCCGTATGCTGCCATCCCCATGGTGTATGAAAGAACGAGCATGAAGAGAAAGGATATAATGAACCATTTCTTGTCGGCCATTTCCTGTTTCATAACGATTATTGTCGGAGCACACGGTATAAATAGCATCAGGACCACAAGAAAGGACACTGCCGAGGCATGGGGAATACTGTTTGACAGAACGTTCATCAATCCCTGATCGCCGACATGATACAAAATACCCAGTGTTGCGACGGAATTTTCCTTGGCTATGACACTCGACAGAAGGGCCACTACCATTCTCCAGTCGAGGCCGAGAGGCTTTCCTATGGGTTCCAGGAACATCCCCAGCCTGCCTAGAATGCTGTTTTCGATACCCCCCGACGGTACATTAGATATTATCCAGAGAAATATCGAGAACACGAGTATAACAGTGCCCGCCTTTTTGACGAAAGCTATCGTCCTTTGCCAGACAACGATCAGGATGGTCCGGAAATCAGGCGCATGGTAAAGGGGCAACTCCATTATGAACGGAACCTGTTCTTCTTTTAAAACGAACCGGCCGATTATCATTCCCGCCACCCCCAACATGAGTATGTTGAGGGAAACAAGGACCCAGCTCATTATGAGCCCGTGTCCGGCAAAAACCGCTGCCGTGACGAAGGTTAAAACAGCGAGCCTGCCGGTGCAGGGAACGAGAGGTGTCAGGAAGATCGTGAGCAGCCTTGCTTTACGCGATTCAACTATTCGTGCACCCATAACCGACGCGACGTTACATCCAAACCCCAGGCACATTGGTAAAAAACTCTTCCCATGAAGGCCGATTATATGCATGAACCTGTCCATGACAAATGCCGCACGGGCCATGTATCCCACGTTTTCGAGAAAAGACATGATGAGAAAGAAGATAGCCAGTATCGGCACAAACGTGAGCACCGAGCCTGCCCCGCCGATTATGCCATTGACAAGAAGACCCCGCATCCATTGTGGCTCGGCAACCAGGCTTCTGTCAACACCCGACCCGATCGATGAGACCAGTGATTCGAGAAGGCCTTGCAACGGATAGCCGACGAAAAATGTCATGACAAATACGATCGCCAGGATCCCGAGCAGGACGGGTATTCCTGTCAGCGGACGGGTGAGCACGTGGTCGATGCGGTCCGTCATGAGGACCTGGCCCCGCTTGAACCGCGACACGGCGGCACGCGTGGCGTCCTCTATCCAGTCGTACCGCCCGCCGACGACTGACCGGAGGGCATCTTCGTGGGCCACGAGCAGACCCTGTATCTCATTCCACACCGAAACGGGGACAAGGCCCCCGAATATCTCGGTAACCTCGCTGTCACCCTCCATCAATTTGGTCACAACCCAGTCGACGGTATACGGCAAAGGAACGTGCTCCTTCATCAGGACCGAGATCTTATGAAATATGTCAATGTGGTCCTCGGTGACGCGTGGTATTTTTGGCCGGTAAAACGCCTTGTTGCTTGAGATCTTCAATATCTCGCCGAGCAATTCCCGGATGCCTTTGTTCTTCGTTGCCACGGTGGGGATGACGGGGATGCCGAGCGACGCCTCCAGGGCTTCGATATCGATGCGCACACCTTGGTTCTCTGCCACGTCAAGCATATTTACCGCGAGGATAACCGGCGACCTGAGAAGGAGAAGCTCGGTCAAAAGGTACAGACTTCTTTCAAGGGCAGATGCATTTACAAAAAGCACCGTCACATCGGGATGTTCGTGTATGAGAAATTCACGAGTTACCCGTTCTTCCTCGGAATAGGAACTCAGGCTGTATGTCCCCGGGAGGTCGACAAGCTTAATTTCCGTATCGCCGGTACGATGGATGCCTTCTTTTCTTTCAACCGTCTTTCCGGGCCAATTGCCGACATGCTGGGAAAGCCCGGTTAACAGGTTGAAAACCGTGGTCTTACCGACGTTCGGCTGCCCGGCGAAAGCGACCAGCAGGCGTCTCATAGCCCTTTGCGGTTCGGTCTCGCTGTATTGCTCCCTCTTTACAAGGATCTTTTCCGCCTGTCCCTTGCCGAGCGCTACACGCGTGTCGGACGCCAGGACGATTATCTGGCCGCGGCTCTTCCTGAGAAGTTTTATCCGGCTCCCCGGGATGATGCCCATCGACGCTAGGCGCCCGGTAAGACCCTCGCCTCCGGATAAAAGGCGGACCACGGCTTCCTGTCCCTCCTCAAGTGAGTTTACGGGGAGCAATTCTTCGCTCATGAGTTCAAGCCTTTCATTACGAGTTTGTTTATACTATGCCGATACGTTTATGTCAACGGAGCAGGCCAATCTCCTCGGTGGCCGGGGCGGACCTATTCAAGAAAAAAGAGGTTTATCGCAAGATGAGCACACTTCTGTCACGATTATTGACCGTCAATTCCTGAAAACGCAGGGACTAGTGCGTAGACAGGTATCTCGAGGCTTCGTAAACGTCCTGCAAGGCTGTAGGATGGTCCTTAATGCCTGGCTTATTGTCTATCCCCAGGTAAGCCAGGGTCCTGTGCTCTTCGACGCTGATGCTCCTGAAAAAGGCCGTCGCTGTCGCATCGGAGCATTCAGCCCCGATCTGCCTCTTCATACCTCCTACCAGTACGAGAAGACCTTTTCTGTGGACCTTTCTCTGGATAGGCATATTGTGGATGTATTTCTCGCACCAAAAAGGCTGGCACCGGTCGATCATGGCCTTCACCTGTGCGGACAATCCGCTGAAATATATCGGGGACGCCAGTATAACCCGGTCGGCTTTTCGGATGGCCGGGTATATCTGCTGCATCTTATCCTTGATAACACATACACGGGTATCGGTGCATCCGCCGCAATTCTGACACGGTTTGATGTCCATGTCATTGAGCCTGAAATAATCGACCTCGTTTACCGCCCGGTCGATGCCCTTCAATGCCGATTGAACAAGAAGGTCGGTATTGCCCAGAATTCTGGGACTTCCATTAAAAACGAGAATTCTCACTATCGCCCCCGCACAGGATAATACCGGGAAAGCTCAAATGCTTTCCCGGCCCGTTATTCTGATATTCTACGCTAACCTACCTTATAAAACGCCATTTTCTTTGCCTTGCATATAGTGCATTCATCGGGTGGCTCGGCCCCTTCTACCGTGTTGCCGCAAACCTTGCATACCCAGTAGTCCACGTCCTCGTTCTTCCCGAGATTATCGAGGGCCTTCTGATACAGGTCCGCATGCACCTTTTCGACATCATTCGCGTACTGAAAGGTCCTGACCGCTCCGTTATTTCCGGCTGCCCTGGCCTCATCGATCATTGCGGGGTACATTGATTTGAACTCATGCGTCTCGCCGCCAATTGCCTCCTCGAGGTTATCTTTAGTGCTCTTGATCCCTTTTAGTTCCCTCAAGTGATTATGGGCATGAATGGTCTCCGCCTCCGCAGCGGCCCTGAATAATTTAGCAACCTGTTTAAAGCCCTCCGCATCAGCCTTTGCTGCAAAGGCAAGATACTTCCTGTTGGCCTGTGATTCTCCCGCAAATGCTTCCTGAAGGTTCTCTTCTGTTTTTGACATAGCGTCTCTCCTCCCTTTCTCGATGATCACAAAACTATGTTTCAGGCGCTCTCGAATTTCGCGTGATATTCTTTCAACCGTTTCGCGAAATTCTGACCGAATTCATAGCACTTGTCCATATCTTCGCTCGATGGCTTATACATAACCTGCAGCCCGGGCTCAAATATTTCAAGCCCCATCTGCGCGAACCTGGCATAGGCTTCTTTGACTGCCCCTCCGCCCCAACCGAAGCTTCCGAACCCTCCTATCATCCTGTCTTTCGGCCTCAAGCCTCCAAGATGGTAGAGAAACTCCGCGACCGATGGGAACATGACATTATTTATGGTCGGCGTGCCGATAAGACAACCACGTGATCTCCAAAACTCCTTTATTGCAGCGCTCATTGGGGAAGCCCTCAATTTTATGATCTTGCATGGTACTCCTTCATCCTTTATACCATTCATGATGGGATCGGACATCAGTTCGGTCGAGTGCCACATCGTATCGTAAATTACAACGGCACTGAGGTCGGCCTTCCCTTTGGCAAGCTCGAGGTACCGGTTAAGGATGTACCCGGGGTCTTTTCGCCATATGACACCGTGGTCCGGGGCTATCATATCGATCTCAAGGCCGAGCTTCACAACTTCTTCTATCTTCGTCTGGATCAATTTTCCGAACGGCATCAGGATATTTGCATAATAATCGACGATCGCATCATCGAGTTCGAACTGGGAATGACAGGAAAAGAACTCGTCATCGAATCTGGCGGCCGATGCCATGTGCTGACCGAAGGCATCCTGGGATATCAGGAGCTTTGCCTCTTTGATATACGTTACCATGGAATCAGGCCAGTGAAGCATGGGTGTTTCCAGAAAAGTAAGGGTGTATTTCCCGGTAGCCAGTGTATCCCCGCTCTTTACGACTTTGAATTTCCAGCCCGTCGTGTCGAAATGCCGGTCCAGTCCCTTTTTCCCACGCTCTGTGATATAGATCGTTGCATCAGGTGTATGTTGCATGATCGTGCCTATACTGCTCGCATGGTCGGGTTCGATGTGGTTGATGACAATGTTCTTGATCTGCTTCGGGTCAACAACACGCCTGATATTTTCTACCCCAACCATATCAAAATCGTGCTTGACCGTATCCAGGAGAGTTACCTGTTCGTCCAGAACAAGGTAATTGTTGTAGGTAGTGCCATTCTGTGTGATATAGCCATGAAAGTCCCGCACTGCCCAATCAACCACTCCAACCCAGTAGATATCCGGTTTGATCTCTATCGGCTTCATTTGCCCTCCTTAAGTATGTTGTGTGTGAACGCCCAACCGTCGTTCTTCAAAAGATAATGCAGGAAGGGCGGGGGTCAAAAAAACGGGTAAAACCTGCAAAAAGTTTCACCCGTTTATGATCGTCCTGACATGTGTCAGGAGGCCTTACCCCTTAGCGCCTCCCAACCTTTTAAGATCTGAAAACCCATGTAAAGCTGAAAATCCTCATCTTCGAGATTCTTGATCGAAAAATCTTCCGGCCTTTTCGGGACAGGATTTCTATCCGTTTTTTTCTCAAGGTCTTTTTCGGTAAGCGGGGTCATCTTTTCCCGTGATTTTACGAAATTGTTCTCAACCGTAATGTCCGGGACAATGCCCTCTGACTGGATCGACCTGCCCTTCGGTGTATAATATTTCGCCGTCGTGAGCCTCACTGCGGAGCCGTCGCCAAGCGGGAATATGGTCTGGACCGAACCTTTTCCAAAGCTCTTTGTGCCCACGATGACAGCGCGCTTGTAATCCTGCAACGCCCCGGCAACGATCTCTGAAGCGCTTGCGCTGCCCTCGTTAACGAGAACGACCATAGGGCCTGCGTATTTGACGCCCTTCTTCTGTGCATAAAATTTCATCTTGTTCTCGTCCGCGCCGCGCTTGCCTGCCCTTCCTTCGATCGATACAATAAGGCCTTCTGAAAGAAACTTGTCCGACACCTCTACAGCCTGTTCAAGAAGGCCCCCCGGATCGTTCCTCAGGTCAAGGACTAATCCTTTAAGCGGCTTGCCCTTGTTGTCTTTTTCGAGCTCTTTCAGCGCATTGTCCAAGTCTTTCGACGTTTTCTCCTGGAACTGTGCCAGCCGGATGTATCCATAGTCATCGGAAAGCATTCGAAATTTGACGCTTTTGACGGTTATCGTGTCACGGACGACCGTGTATTCCTTCAGCCCCTGGGTCCCTTCCCTGGCAACTGTCAGCGTAACAGCCTTGCCCTTCGGTCCCCTGATGAGTTTCACGACGTCCATCAGGCTCATATTCTTCGTATTTTTCCCGTCGATCTTGACGATGTGATCGCCCGCCTTCATGCCGGCCTTGAAGGCCGGTGTGTCTTCTATCGGCGTAATAACTGTCGGAAAACCGTCCTTGAGCGTGATCTCGATCCCTATCCCACCAAATTCCCCTTTCGTATCGGTCTGCATCTCTTTGTACATATCAGGCGGAAGAAATGATGAATGCGGATCGAGGGACTCGAGTATGCCCTTGATTGCGGCATATACGATATCCTTATCCTTGACCTCTTCTACATAATTGCGCTTGACAAGGTCAATGACATCGGAGAAAGTCCTCAGGTATTCATAAATCTCCTTGTTCTCCCCTCCCTGCGCCGTCTTTTTACCCTGGGCACCGATCAGGATCCCGAGGAGAAAGACGGACACAAAAAAGAGGCTTAAGAAGACCTTGGTTTTTTTGCTCATGCTACCTCCGTGTTGATGATGATACTACAATACCGATGAAGTTTCAACCATCTACGTCATGCGTGCGCGCTCGTTCCCCGGGTGATCTTTGCGGAAAAACGTCTTGCAATATGGCGACCCCTTATTATAATATTGTCAAAAATAAATAGGGGTGATCATATGCCGATATACATTCTCGTCAGCAAATTGACCAATGAGGGGCGCAAAACGATCAAGAACCATCCTGAACGGATCAAAGAGGTCGATCAGGAGATCGAAAAAATGGGAGCGAAGGTCCTTGCTCAGTACGCAGTGTTGGGAAAATACGATTTCATAAACATTGTTGAAGCTCCCGACAACGAGACGATAGCCCGCGTTTCCACGGAGTTCGGCTCGCGCGGCACAGTCGAGATCACGACGCTATCCGCTATACCCGTATTCGAATTCGTGGAAAAAATGGGATAACGAGAATAGGAAAATTTTAAAGCCCGGATAATTCGTCGATTATCCGGGCTTTTTTGTCATTCATTTTGATGTCGGGCGCTGTGGCGGGCATTCCTATGACATGAAGTTACGGAAGATATCGCGGGCGATGACTATCCTTTGCACCTGGTTCGTGCCTTCATATATCTGAGTTGCCTTTGCATCGCGCATCATTCTCTCTACAGGATACTCCTTCGTGTAACCATACCCGCCCAGTATCTGGACCGCATCGGTCGTGACCTTCATCGCCACATCGGCCGAATATACCTTTGCCATGGCCGAAAGCTTGTCGACACCGATGGCGCTCATCTTGTCCCTTTCATACACCTTCATGTCGAGTAGATGGGCGGCGTCATAGACGAGTGCCCGCGCAGCCTCCACACCTGTGGCCATATCCGCCACCATGAACTGGATACCCTCGAAATCGGCCAGTTTCTGCCCGAACTGCACCCTTTTCCAGGCGTATTCCACTGCAAAATCCAGGGCACCCTGTGCTATGCCGACAGCCTGAGCACCGACAGCCGGCCTCGAGAGGTTCAGTGTCGACATCGCGATATCCCATCCCTGCCCCTCTTTGCCGAGCAGGTTTTCCTTTTCCAGCCGCACGTTGTCAAAGATAAGTTCGGTTATGTCCGACCCGATCATCCCCATCTTGTCTTCGCTTTTGCCGATAATGACACCGGGATAATCCTTTTCGACGTAAAAGGCGGATATGCCCTGCGTCCGTTTCGAAGGATTAGTGGCAGCAAACACAGAATAGAACTGGGCATTCGCCCCGTTAGTTATCATTGATTTCTTGCCGTTAAGGTAATAGTGGTCCCCTTCCTTTACTGCCGTGGTCCTCATGTGGGACGCGTCCGAACCTGCATCGGGCTCGGTCAGGGCAAATGCAACGAGGTACATCTTATCGGGTTCACATATTTTGTTGTATATATATTCTTTTTGCTCCTCATTTGCCGCTACCATTATGGGCATAATCCCGACGTTATGTGCAAGCGGGACAAGGGACGATGCACCGGACACTTTTGCCAGTTCCTCAATCACGAGACACAGGGATGTAATGTCACCGTCGAGGCCCCCGAACTTCTCGGGGAGCATAAGGTACAGGAAGCCATGTTTCTTATAGATGTCCACAAGGTCCCAAGGGAATGCGCCTGTCTGATCTATCTCTTTTGCCCTCGGGGCAACTTTTTCCTTTGCTAATTTTTCAGCTATTTTCTGTATCATGCCGTGCTTATCCGAAAGATTTAGCATCCGTAAAACCTCCTTACATGTTGACAAAAGTGTTTTACTTCTAACATAATTTCCCTGTAATGTGAATAAAAAAGGAGCCATTATGAGCAAGGTATACTTCACGGATTTGCGCACGACACCGAATCGCAATCTCCTCGACAAGGTTGTCGATCTTATGAACAGATCGAAGATCGATGTAAAGATCAGAAAGCACGACCTCGTTGCGGTGAAGCTTCATTTTGGTGAAGCGGGCAATACAACCTATGTAAGGCCGGTATTCCTGCGCAGTATTGTAAAGCGGTTGAAGGAAGCGGGAGGCAAACCCTTCCTCACCGATACGAATACGCTCTATACGGGCTCCCGAAGCGATACGGTAAACCATCTCGCCACAGCGATACAAAACGGTTTCGATTATTCATGCGTTGAATGCCCACTGATAATAGCAGATGGCCTGCGCGGCATGAGCGGCGCCAGGGTCGCCATCGATGGAGAGGTCCTTAGGGAGGTGCACATAGCCAAAGAGATCGCCGATGCCGATGCGCTTGTGGTGGTTACCCATTTTAAGGCTCATGAGCTGTCGGGGTTCGGCGGGGCTCTGAAGAACATCGGCATGGGGTGTGCGACGCGAGAGGGCAAGCTCGTTCAGCACTCTACCGTCGCCCCGAAGGTAAACCCGGAAAATTGCAAGGGATGCAAGTTGTGCAAGGGGTACTGTCCGTCGGGTGCCATCTGGGTCGAATCAAAGAAGGCTTCCATCGACGGGAAGAAGTGCATCGGATGCGGCGAATGTATTCTTATCTGCCCCTCGCATGCCATAGAGATCCAATGGAACGAGCATCCCGACATATTCCAGAAAAAGATGATGGAGTACGCCGCAGGTGCTTTGCAAAATAAGACAAAAAAGTCCCTTTTCATTAATTTCGTGGTACAGGTAAGCCCTGCCTGCGACTGTTATCCGCACAGTGACTCGCCTATCGTTCGCGATATCGGCATCCTTGCATCCGCCGACCCAGTTTCCATTGACCAGGCGTCCTGCGACATGGTCAACAACGAAGTATCCCTGCCCGGATGTGCTATCAAAGATATATCGGCCCCGGGGGCCGACAAGTGGCGCGCCCTCTACCCACGTATAGACTGGAGCGTCCAACTCGCCCACGCCGAAAAACTGGGACTGGGAACCAGAAAATACACACTTCAGAAAATATGATGAAGCGTCTCAAGTATCAGGTCTCAGGTAAAAAAAACAATATCATTCATTCCACCGAACGCCGGAATATTTATTAATTATTGCTTGAGACTTGAGACCTGAGAGACCACCGCAGATGGTCAAACTAAAACCACTTCTTCTTCCGAAAAAAGATGAGCATTGTTATGACGACGAATGCCATGAGAACGAGGCTGGCGTAATAGCCATATGGCCATCCGATCTCCGGCATATTATGAAAGTTCATACCGTACACGCCGGCAATGAATGTCAGGGGTATAAATATGGTCGATATGATCGTGAGCACCTTCATGACCTCGTTCAACCGGTTGCTCACACTGGAAAGATAGATGTCTAGCATACCTGAGAGCATTTCACGCGCTGTTTCAATACTGTCGATAACGTGGACGGAATGGTCCCCAATATCCCTGAAGAACATGATCAATGATGGCGAGACAAGGCTGGTATCCTTTCTTTGAAGTGCCAATAGTACATCCCGCAGAGGCGATATCGATTTCCTGAGGAAAATGAAATCCCTTTTCCGTTTCTGGATCTCGATAAGGGTTTCTCTCTGCGCACCCGCAATGACCTTGGATTCGAGCTCATCAAGTATCTCGCTGCCTTTGTCGATAATAGCGAAATAATTATCCACGATAATATCGACGAGGGTGTAAAGCAGGTAATCAGGGCCGCTCTTCCGGATCCGCGAGCTTTCGGTTTGAAGTCTCTCTTTTGCTGGGAGAAACACATCGCTCTGCCTTTCCAAAAAGGTTACGAGATAGTTCCTGCCGAGCACAAAGCTTATCTGGTCAGCCTCTGGTGACCTTGTATCGACGTTTATCAACAGCATCTTCAGGACAAGAAAGAGATGGTCTTCATACTCATCCATCTTCGGCCGTTGCCCCGTGTTCATGATATCTTCCAGGAGCAGGGGGTGCAGGTTGAAATGCTTGCCGATCGCCTCGACTGTTTTGGCATCATTTACGGCGTCGATGTTGATCCACGTGACCATCGATGGATCGATAAAAGCAAAACATTCCTCAAGGCTCGTGGTTTCCCTGACGCGGCAGGTATCTTTGCTGTAGCTGATAATGGTAAGCGTGGCTTTTTCAGCAACGTGACGCCCCAGATGGACGAGCGTCCCGGGAGGAAGCCCCGCTTTGGACGAACGGCGTGCATTTCGTTCAGGCATTGAGAAAAACGTTACCAAACCTCGGGGAAAGTTTCAAGTTTAAGGTTCAGGCAACGGCTGCGCGATGCCAGATTTTATCCTTTCAGGACCTTGTATATCATCGACATATTTCCGAGGTAACCCAACCCGATAAAACCGATCTTTTTCATGATCTGCCTCCTCGTATATTGCAGGTATTATACTGGATACTTAGTTTTTTTGTATGGTCATTGAACAATAATAGGATAAAATCTAAACAGAGGTAAATCTCAAAACAAAGGAGGCCCAGATGGGTAAAGAATTCAGAGAATTCATTCTTCGCGGCAATGTTGTCGATATGGCCGTAGGTATTATCATAGGCGCCGCATTTGTGGCTATCGTCAAGTCGCTCGTTGACGACGTCATTATGCCCCCCATAGGCCTTCTTCTCGGCAACATCGACTTTACGAACTTCTTCGCCATTCTGAAAGCCGGCAAGACCCCGGGACCGTATGAAACACTAGCTCAGGCCAAGGCGGCAGGTGCAGTCACCATAAATTACGGCTTTTTTCTCAATACCGTCATCAGTTTCCTGGTCGTGGCATTCTGCGTCTTCATGCTCGTCAAGAATGTCAACAGGATGAAACGGGAGCCCGTCCCGCAGGAGGTGACCACGAAGGAATGCCAGTATTGCCTGTCGACGATACCCATTTTGGCCGTGAAATGTCCGCATTGTACGGCGGATCTTAAGAAAACGTAAGTCGTAAGGAGTTAAGAACATTTTTCATCAAGCTGGTTTTTTGCTTTTGCACCTCACGACTTACGGGTTATATGCAAAATAAACGACTACCACATCGTGGATGCTTTATCTGCGCTGCCACATTGTGGACTGAATGATCTACTCCCGGCCAAAGGATATCATCATCCCGGCGCCGGGTACCCTTTGGGTGGGCGGAATGGCAGGGGTGGTAGTCGTTTATTATGCTATCAACCCCTACGATTTGAATTGATACAAATAACACTTGATCCGCCCATTGTAGAGCTTTCGGTTGGAATCGGCGGGGTTTCCGTAATGATACTCGAAATCCTCAAACCCGGTAAATACAAAGAATGACCAGCCTGGGGCGCGATCGAACGCCTCGCGCATCATCCTGATCAATTGGCCGACAGCCTTTTTATCCCCCGATTTCTCGCCATAGGGGGGATTGCAGACAACAATACCCTTGTCAGCATGGAACGCAAGCTCCTTTATATCGCGCCGCTCGAATTTCACCGCCGGCAAGACCTTTGCGTTGCGGGCATTTCGGCGGGCTTTTGTGATAACGGAGTCGTCGATATCCGACCCCTTTATATCGAGCGTGGCCTTCCTTTCTTCCCTGCGGGCCCGGCGCCGCGCGTTCTCCCATATCCCGGCGTCAATGAACTTCCACTTCTCCGATGCGAATCCCCTCCCTATCCCCGGGGCGATGTTCCTGCCTATCATCGCTGCTTCGATGACAACAGTGCCGGAACCACAGAACGGATCAATGAACGGGATGCCCGGTTTCCACCGGCTAAGATATACGAGGCCTGCAGCCAGCGTCTCTTTGAGGGCGGCCTGCCCGGCCCCCGTCCTGTATCCCCGTTTATTGAGGCCCGGCCCGGTTGTATCCATGTAAACAGACGCCAAGTCGTTCTGCAGTGAAAATTCGACCCCATGGACGGGCCCATCTTCAGGAAAATGTTCCATGCGGTATCGTTTTTTCATCGATTCCACAATGGCTTTTTTAACGACTGACTGGCACGCGGGGATGCTCGTCAATGCGGATTTGACGGACGTGCCGCCCACATGGATGGCTCCGGTCGAGGAGATATACCTGCCCCACGGAATGACGCGCACACCCTGGAACAGTTCTTCAAAATCCGAGGCACGAAACTGTCCCATTTTCATGAGGATACGGTCGGCACACCTGAGCCAGATATTAGTCCGGGCGATATCACTGTCCGAACCAAAAAATATCACCCGTCCATTTTCGACGATGACCTTCTCAAACCCAAGGGCCTTGAGCTCTCTCGCCACTACCGCCTCGAGCCCAAACGCCGACGTCGCAACTAACGTATACTCACTCATATCCCTTTCCATGATGAATTATTTGTCTTCTGCCTGAGACCTGAGACGTTTTTTCAGTATACTACCCTCCTGAGGAACAGCCCCTGTGGCGGCGCGGTTGGCCCGGCCCGGTCACGGTTCCGCGCATCGATCACCGCCTGAAAGTCATCCACGGTCATCTTCCCCGCTCCGACGAGAACGAGAGTGCCGACGATATTTCGCACCATGTAGCGCAAGAAACCGGTGGCCTCGATCATGATGTAAATGAAAGACCCCCTCCTTGTTGCCCGCGCCTTCAGTACTTCGCGTTCACAGCTACGGTACGGTTCGTTCTTCTTCTTGAAAGACGAAAAATCGTGTTTACCCAATATTGACTTGATCGCACCGTTCATCAAGCCGCAATCAAGAAAAAAGGGGTAATGCCATGAATACCGGACCGAGAATGGTGAAAAACGCGGCGCGTTATGGATACTGTAGACATACGTCTTGCTCTTTGCGCTGTAGCGGGCATGGAAGGAAAGTTCCTGTTGCCGTGCGGACCTTACCCGTATATCCGAAGGCAGCATGCTGTTTAATCCCCGTTCGATATTCATGAGGGGAATACTTTTGACTGTTAAAAAATTAACGACCTGGCCAAAGGCATGAACTCCGGCATCCGTACGTCCCGCACTGTGCATCCTTACCGGATGATCGATGATCCTTTCAATGGCGCTCCTTACAATTTCTTCTATTGTCAAGCCGTTAGGCTGGCATTGCCACCCGTGATAATTGGTCCCTTCATACTCGATGACCAGGGATATATTTCTCATACAGTACGTTTCCATGTTTACCCAGTACCTGTTGACAAATAAATGAGTGCGGTTTGAGACCGGGCCTATCTTGGTTTTTATGCCTCCGGTTTCTTCACCTTTTCTGCGGGTTTTTCGGGGTGTTTGCCGGGACCAGTTGAGCTTGCGGCACGACTGCTTTGGCCTTTTCTTTTTCCTCCAGCTTCTTGTAAAGCTCTTCAACTTCCTTCTTAAGGGCGATATTTTCTGCCTTCAGGAAACTATTCTCTTCCTTTACGACCCGCAATTCTTCTTTAAGGCTTTTAATTTCCTTACCGCAGGAAGGCAGGAAAACAGCAAGGGCCATGATGACAGCTATGAGACCGGTGCTTTTCATTGAATTATTTTTCCACGATGTTCCGATGATTGTCAACTGGTTCTTATGGTGAGTGCGACGATAAACCGCACCGGGTATGGCCTGCCGGACCGTCCGCGGAACCCATCACCGAGCGTGTCTCCCCACGGCTTCATGCCGGGGTTTACTCTCGTTTACAGGATGTCCGGAATATGGTACATTAGATTAAAAATTCACGACAAATCCGGAGGATTTAATGCTGTCATCTGTCGTAAGTATCCCTATAGAAGAGGAGATGAAGCGGTCATATCTTGACTACGCAATGAGCACGATAATAGGCCGGGCATTGCCGGATATACGCGATGGGTTAAAGCCTGTCCATCGCAGGATCTTATATGCAATGTACGAGCTTAACAACACCCATGACAAGCCGTACAAAAAATCCGCCAGGGTGGTCGGTGATGTCATCGGTAAGTTTCACCCCCACGGGGACCAGGCCGTATACGATGCAATAACAAGGATGGTACAGGAATTTTCCCTGCGGTACCCGCAGGTGGATGGCCAGGGCAACTTCGGCTCGGTCGACGGTGACGCGCCTGCAGCCATGAGGTATACCGAGATACGGCTGTCGCGGATTGCCGAAGAGATACTGAAGGACATAGAAAAGGATACGGTAACATTCCGGCCAAACTATGACGATTCCCTCGTCGAACCCATCGTATTGCCTTCCCGGCTACCCAACCTTCTCATAAACGGGTCATCGGGGATCGCTGTGGGCATGGCGACGAACATTCCGCCGCACAACATGGTGGAGGTCATAAACGGGCTTATCGCTTTCATCGAAAACAGGGATATTCCCCTGACCGAACTCATGGAGATCATACCCGGCCCGGATTTTCCGACACAGGGCATTATCTTCGGCAGGCAGGGAATCATCGAAGCTTATGAGACCGGCCGCGGCCATATTGTGCTTCGGGCGAAGGCCGACATCGAGAAGCGCAAGAAGGACGGGCGTGAGACCATTGTCATAACGGAGATCCCCTACCAGGTAAACAAGGCCCGCCTTATCGAGAACATTGTCGAGTTGATCAATTCGAAGCGGATCGAAGGCATATCGAATATCAAGGACGAGTCGAGCCGGGAAGGGATGCGGATAGTAATAGATCTCAAGAAAGGCGAGATACCCATCCCTATCCTGAACAAGCTCTACAAGCACACCCAGCTTCAAACAACCTTTGGGATCATATTCCTGACGATCGTGAATAACGAGCCGAAGCTGCTCAATCTGAAAGAGATGCTTCATGAATTTGTGGAGTTCCGCAAGGAGATCGTGACCAGGCGCTCCACCTTTGAGCTCAACAAGGCTTTGGACCGGCTCCATCTACTGGAAGGTCTCAGGATCGCCCTTGACAATATCGACGAGGTTATCGCCATCATACGCGGTTCCGCAAATACCCCTGCGGCGCGCGAGGCCCTGATAGCCCGTTTCTCTTTTTCCGAAAAACAGGCCACAAACATCCTCGAGATGCGCCTCCAGCGGTTGACCTCCATGGAAAGGACGAAGATCCTCGATGACCATAGAACGACATCGGAAGAGATAAACCGCCTGAGGCTGCTGCTTTCGAATGAGTCGATACTTATGGACCTGGTGAAAAAAGAGCTTATCGAGGTCCGAGACAGATACGGTGACAAGCGCTTGACCGAGATCGTCGACTACGTGCCTGAAATAACCCTTGAAGATATGATCAAGGAAGAAGAGGTCGTCGTCATGATGACAAATAAGGGATATATCAAACGCACATCCCTCGATCTGTACAGGAGCCAGGGCAGAGGAGGCAAAGGACGAACAGGGATCGTGGTGCGCGAGGAGGATTTCGTCGACCACTTGTACATAGCGTCGACGCATTCAAACATTCTGTTCTTCACCAATACCGGCAAGGTGCATACCGTGCGTGTACATACAATACCCGAGGCATCGCTCACATCCAAGGGCAAACCCGTCGTTCACCTGATAAACTTGGAAAAGGACGAACGTATAACAGCTGTTGCCCATGTCAAGGAATATTCAGAAGACAGCTTCCTTTTCTTCGTAACGAAAAAAGGCCATGTCAAGAGGCTGAGCCTCGATCTGCTCAAAAATATCCGATCGACCGGCATCAAGGCAATAACCTTGCCAGACGATGACAGCCTGATCAACGTGATCGAGACATTGGGTAATGGCGAGATCATGGTGGCAACGAAGTTCGGCCTGTCGATACGCTTCAAAGAGGAAGAGATCAGGCCCATGGGACGGACGGCGTACGGAGTACGGGGCATCCGGTTCAAAAAGGCCTCGGATGAGGTCGTATCGGCTGTTGAGGTCGACGAATCATGCACCATCTTCACCGTAACGGAAAAGGGCTACGGCAAACGCGCCCCGTGTTCAGATTACCGTCTCCAGGCCCGCGGAGGGTCCGGTATCATCAATGTCAGGTGCGGAACAAAAAATGGCCACGTTGTCGGCCTTAACCGCCTGAGTGAAAAAGAAGACGTGATACTTGTTACGGATACCGGCAGGACCATACGGTTCCGCTCCAGCAACATACCGGTCCAGAAACGGGGCGGCCTCGGTGTAAAGCTCATGGGGCTCAATGAAGGTGAGGTGATCAGCGGTGTAGCGATCATCGAAGGGGAGAACGGTGATTTGATCGACGACCCCGATACCTTCCCGGACGGCAATGCATGAAAATCAGTGTGATCGGCGCCGGTGCATGGGGAACGGCCTTTGCAATCCATTGCGCACGGATCGGCAATGAGGTCATGCTCCGGGCGTTCGAACCCGAACTTGTCCCCGAGATGACTGAAACGCGGGAGAACACCGCATTCCTGTCCGGTTTCAAAATGCCGGACACGATCCGTTTCACGCATTCTATTGACGAAGCCCTTGATTTTGCCGAGACAATAGTTGCCGCGACCCCTTCGTTTGCGCTTCGCGCCACCTTAACACCCTTCGGTGCAGAACTGAAGAGTAAGAAGATCCTCATTCTGACGAAAGGTATCGAGCGCGCGACATTCAAACTCATGAACGAGATCATCGAGGAGATCACCGGTTCGCAGGGTGCCAATATAGCCACGCTTTCGGGTCCCTCCTTTGCGAAGGAAGTGGCACAGGGACTTTTCACCGCATCGGTCGTCGCCTCCAAAAATATCGACCTTTCTTACGCGCTTCAGCAGGAGATACACAGCGATTACTTCAGAGTCTATCGCATTGACGACATCGTCGGGGTGGAGCTGGGAGGAGCATTGAAGAACGTCATGGCCATCGGCTCGGGGATCATCGACGGCCTTCATTTCGGTATGAACACTCAGGCCGCCTTCACAACGCGGGCGCTTGCCGAGATAAAAAGGCTGGGCAGAGCACTCGGCGCCAAAGAAACAACCTTCATGGGCTTATCGGGAATGGGAGACCTGATCCTGACCTCGTACGGAGCCTTGAGCAGGAACAGACTCTTCGGCATGGAACTCGCCTCGGGTAAGGGATCGGCCGATATCATAGCGTCCCAGAAAACCGTGGTTGAAGGATATTACACAATCAACGCGGCTCATAATCTTGCGCAAAAGCTTGGCGTCGAAATGCCCATCACAGAGGAACTATACCGCATCGTATATGAAGACAAAGACATCACGGCATCCCTCAGGGATATAATCAAAAGGGAATTCAAGACGGAAGACTAATCCAAATGGTAAACAGAAAACAGTGAGGAGATTTTAAACTCCTCACTCCTCACTGCTCATTGTCTTCACATTGGGATATCCGCCCCGTACGAACTGCAGGATAACAAAACCCGTTATAAAAAGGATAGAGACCGCGGCTACGGCAGGCCGCTGGTTCTTTGTAAGCGACGACACGGCACCGAAGATGAGCGGACCCAGTACGGCGGACGTCTTGCCGACCAGGCTGTACACACCGAAGTACTTCGATTCATCGCCGGGAGGAATGAATTGTGCGAAGAATGCCCGTGTTGCCGCCTGGACGGTCCCGAGGCCAATCCCTGCCATCGAGGCCACGGCGAAGAAGAAGCTCTTTCGATATATGAAGTACACGAGCACCGTCACAAGGACCCATAGCGCAAGGGACATGGACACAACTTTCTTCGGACCCCAAAAATCTATGGGTCGCGCCATGATAAATGCACCGGCGAGGGCAGTTACCTGAACAACGAGATAGAGGCCGACCAGTTCCTCCGATCTGAAACCAAGCGTCGTTGCGGCAAAGATGCTGGAGAAAACGATAACAGTGTTAACACCATCTTCATACAGGAGGTACGCCAGGAGAAACCTTCTCTGGTCCCTGTTCGACCACATCTTCCTCAAAACCGAAAAAGTGGTTTGTAGCCCTTCTTTGGCGGCCCGTGCTATCGTGACGCCTTTCGGTTCATCCGCAGGCAAAAAGAAAAACGCAGGCAGGGAAAATACAAGGAAAAATGTTGCGGCCATCGGCCAGGTTAACGTGATATGATCGGCCTTTATGAACAATAATGCTGCAAGCAGCGAAATAATCGAGCCCAGATATCCCGTTGCGAATCCCCATGCAGATACGCGTCCCTGGTATTCATTCCGGGCAATATCGTTCAGGAACGAGTTATAGAACACGATCCCGCCCTCCATGCCGACATTGGCAAAGACGATAAGGAGAAACCCGGCCGCTATTGCCCCTTTTGGCACGAATACCAGTGAGGCCGTCGCCATGACGCACAACATCGTGTATGTGAAAAGGAATTTCTTCCGTGCCCCGGAGTAATCGGAGATCCCGCCGAGCAATGGTGAACTCAACGCAACGAACGCCATGCTCACGGAAATCGCCCTGCCCCACCAGACATCACCCAGGCCCGCCTCGTTGCCCACGATAACCGACGTGTAATAAACAGGAAAGATCACCGCCGCAATGACTGCCGAATAGCTCGAGTTGGCAAAATCGAAGAGGCACCACGACAAGATTTTTCTATCAAAAAGCATGCTCTTCATTGTGTTTTCAGGTGCACTAATTTACAATAAATTATGATGAGCATCCACTAAATAAGGAGGACCCGATGAATCTATCCGTCTTTGAAACCATGAATGAAGACCAGCTCCGCAATTATCTGGGTTTTCTCCTATGGCATTATCGTGTTGTGGATGCCTTCTGGTTTATCTATGTCAACGATATGTACGGTCAGGAGCAGGCGGAGAGGATCAACGAAAGGGTCTGGTCGCGCGTGCCCGAGATGGGTGCACAAAATCTATTGCAGCGTTTCGATATCCCTGAAAAAGGGCTCGAGGGTTTTCTTAAGGTCTTAAAACTGTTTCCGTGGACCATAATTGTCGATTATGAATTTGAAGACAGAGGCGATGAACTTATCGTGACCATACCGCATTGTCCCACCCAGGAGGCGCGCTTACGGCGCGGACTGGAAGAATTTGTGTGCAAGCATATGCATAAAGGGGAGTTTGAAAGTATAGCACGGGCGGTCGATCCTTCGATCAGGGTCGAATGTCTTTTTGCCCCGCCCGATAAACACCCGGATGATGCATTCTGCAAATGGCGGTTTACCAGGACATCCGCATGATCGTATCAGAAATGGGGATCACTGCAATGGAGGAATAATGATCATAGGCATTCCAAAAGAGATAAAAGAAGGCGAGAACAGGATTTCTATGACGCCTGCCGGTGTCCATGCCCTTGTTTTAGATGGCCATGATGTACTTGTCGAGCAAAGCGCAGGGGTCGGAAGCGGCCTGGCAGATGAGGAATATGCACGGGAAGGTGCAGAGATCGTCGAAGACAGGCGCGCCATTTTCGCCCGGTCCGATATGATCGTAAAAGTAAAGGAGCCTCTCGAGACCGAGTGGCCCCTTTTGCAGGATGGACAGGTCCTTTTTACATATCTCCATCTTGCCTCATCGGAAAAACTCACAAAAGGTCTGTTAAAACGGAGAATTACCGGAATAGCTTACGAAACCATGGAGGATAAGGACGGAAAGCTCCCCCTTCTTATTCCCATGAGTGAAGTTGCCGGGCGTATCGCGGTACAGGTCGCTATGCGTTTCCTCGAGTCCGACCATGGCGGACGTGGCGTCCTTTTAAGCGGGGTGCCGGGCGTCGCCCCGGCAGACGTGGTCATAATCGGTTGTGGCGTAGTTGGGCTAAATGCGGCCCAGATAGCGTCCGGGCTCGGGGCGCACGTTACGGTCCTCGACATCTCTCATGATAGGCTGCGCTACGTCCAGGATATAATGCGCGGCTGTGTAACCAGTATATATTCAACAGGCTATTCAATACAAAAGGCCGTTCAATATGCCGACGTCGTTATCGGCGCGGTCCTAGTCCCGGGGGCCCGCGCGCCCGTCGTTGTCACCGAGAAGATGGTTTCACGCATGAAGCCGGGGTCGGTAATAGTGGATGTGTCCATTGATCAGGGTGGTTCGGTTGAGACCATACGGCCAACATCTCATGGTGAGCCCACCTATAAGCTTTACGATGTTATTCACTATGCGATCCCCAACATGCCGGCATCTGTTCCCAGAACTGCGACATTTGCCCTTACGAACGCCACATTGCCCTATATTCGAGCCATTGCATCCACCGGCATCAAGAAAGCGGCAGAAGCCAATCTTACGATCGCGTCAGGCATCAATATGAGGCGCGGCGCAATAACACACCCGGCAGTGGCCGAGGTCTTCAAGATGAAATGGAAATCGTGGAACAGGGCCTGAAAGGCCCGTAAGTCGTAAGGTGTAAAAACCGATCCTTTTTAGAATATTTTGTTTTTAACTCTTTACGACTTACGACTAGTTCTGTCGCATATCACGTCAATATCTCCACTATCGGTTTTTGTGGCGATGAATGTGGGGACGGTGAATGCTTCTACCGCCTCTGAGATCGAAAGGCTTCCCTGCGCAGAATCCTTCCGCCCGGTAAAGGGGACGGTATCGGGACTTCGCTGGCACTGGCAGTTGATATTGACACGCGAGACATGGTGTACGAGAAAATTGACCATCTGTGCAAGGGAAGATCTGTTCTGACCGAACACGCTCGCCTGCTGGCCGTAATTGGACTCGGTAATATAGCGTATCGGTTGGTCGATAGTATCGTAGGGAACTATGGGCATAACCGGGCCGAACTGCTCTTCCCTGCAGACACGCATGTTAAGGGATGCCGGATATAACACTGCAGGACAGAAAAAGGTCCCGGCCGATTCGCCTCCGCCCTCGTTGATCACATCAGCGCCAAGCTCCAGTGCATCGTCTACCAGCCCCGACAAATACTCTGCACGGTCACCCTCCGCAAGGGGTGTAATAACTACATTGTCCTCCCAGGGCATCCCGTATCTGAATGCTGCAACGAGATGCTTCAGCCGCTCGTTAAATTCAACCGCAATGGAACGATGCACAAAAAAGATCTTCAGTGCGGCACAGCGCTGGCCATTGAATGTCAAAGCACCCTTTGCACATTCCGTGGCCGCCGTTTCAATATCGGCGTCGGGGAGTATTATGGCTGGGTTCTTCGCCTCAAGACCAAGAATACACGTGAGCCGGTGCGGCTTTGGATGGAGCCCGTGAAGGTACGCAGCGACCGAACTGGTGCCGATAAAGTAGAATACGTCTATCCCGCCCGACGCTATCAGGGGTGGAATAATACGCTTACCGTTACCGTAGACAAAATTGATCACACCCCTTGGAAATATATCGCCGATAGGTTTGAGGATGTGCTGAAACAAGAGGCATCCAAGGCGCGGAGGTTTGATTATGACCGTGTTTCCCGACAGCAGTGCCGGCGCAAGGGCGGACATTGTCTCAAAAAGCGGATAGTTGAAGGGGCCCATAACAAGGACAGTCCCGCGCGGTGTTCTTTCAAGCCTTCCCGAAATACCGTTCTTTTCAATAATACTGCCCTTCGCCTGTGTATATTCGGATGCCCTTTCAAAACAGGACCTCGCATACGACACGGCCCGGTCAAATTCATTTTGCGATTCACGCGCCGTCTTTCCTATCTCCCACTGGAGCAGCCGCACGATCTCTTCTCTGGCGCTCTCCAGTACTCCGAGAAATGCGTTGAATCGCTCGATCCTTTCACCGGTCGACATGGCAATCCATTCCCCTGTGCCATTATCGAAGGCGCCCCGGGCCTCGCGCAGGATATTCAGGGAAGCTTCTTCGTCCATCGACGGGACATACCCTATGCGTTTTTGAGAAAGACCTGTCGAGGTACGGACCAATATCGGTGACTGTACTTCCCTGAAAGGCCCACGCCAGTGATCGACCCGGCCATTCCGGAGGTAATTCTTGCTTGCAACGGGTATGCCTACAAGCATTGCTGCGGGTATTTCATTTTCAAACGGGAAAATATCTTTCATGCACCCTTGTTGTCCATAAACGTGCCTTGCATTGTACCATTGCCGGAATAGTTTATTCCAGGGGAAATGGCACGAAATGCCAAACACTCGGTATTCAAGCAAAAAGCCACAGATGAACAGCCTGATGTGATAGTTACTCTTGACTTTATGCGGTAATTATAGTTAATTTTATCCCGTTGCTCGAAAGAGAACAAATGCTATTTGAAATATTAAATTAAACTTCCACTCCTCGGTAGCTCAATCGGCAGTAGCGGCTGGCTGTTAACCAGTAGGTTGCAGGTTCGAGTCCTGCCCGGGGAGCTTTTTTTTGCCGATTTTCGGGTATTGCGGCTCTATTTTTCCCGTTCTGCACTCGAGCAAAGAGATGACGTCACAATGATAGAAGCCTTGTGCCTTGCGTTTTCCTCTATACCAGCTTCTTGAACTTCCTCTTGCCAACTCTGATAACCTTCCCGATCAATTCCGATTTGGCCATCTCCTTGCCGGATATCTTCTGAAACTGCCCGCCCATCGCATCGGCGAATGAGACTCCGCCCTGGTCGAGCATCCTCATGCCCTCGGACGTCGTGGCAACCATCCCCGACTCCTTCAGGAGATGCGGGACAGAGATTGTGTCAGGCATGTCTTGCACCGACCATGTTTCAATATCGTCGGGTATGCCTTTGTCCCTGAAAGTCTTTTCGAAGTTTTCATGGGCTTGATCGGCTGCCGTCTTATTATGAAACCGGGTAATGATCTCCCTGGCAAAGTCCACTTTCGCCTGTTTCGGATGGACAGTGCCATCCGCAATGCCAGTCTTCAGCGCATTGAGGCCATCAAGGGAAATATCGCTCAAAAGCTCATAGTATTTGATCATGAGGTCGTCCGATATCGACATGAGCTTGCCAAACATCTCACCGGGAGGCTCATCGATACCAACGTAATTTCCGTAACTTTTGCTCATTTTGTTAATGCCGTCAGTCCCCTCGAGCAGGGGTACGGTAACGAGTACCTGGGATTCCTGGCCGTAGGCCTTCTGAATGTCCCGTCCAACGAAGAGGTTGAAGATCTGATCGTGACCGCCAAGTTCCACGTCGGCCTCGAGTGCAACGGAATCGTATCCCTGAACAAGCGGGTAGAGAAACTCGTGAATGCTGATTGGCATATTGTTCTGGAATCGGTTCCTGAAATCCTCACGTTCCATTATGCGCGCCATCGTATATTGAGCGCACAACCTGATCATGTCCGCGGCGGTTATCTTTTCAAACCATTCACTGTTATAACGGATCTCTGTCCTGTCGGGGTCAAGGATCTTAAAGACCTGTTTCTTATAGGTCTCGGCGTTGGCCATTATCTCTTCTCTCGTCAGGGCGGGGCGGGTTTCATTGCGGCCCGTAGGATCACCGATCATCCCGGTGAAATCGCCGATAAGGAAGATGGCCACATGTCCAAGCTCTTGGAACTGCTTGAGTTTTTGCAGAACAACCGTATGGCCTAAATGGAGATCGGGCGCTGTCGGATCCATACCCAATTTGACACGCAATGGCTTCTTCCGGGCCAAAGAGCGGGCAAGCTTATCTCTGAGTTCTTTTTCATTGATCAGGTCAATCACTCCGCGCTTTATTACCGCAACCTGTTCTTCGATCCCCATAATATCTCCATGTATGTGAATTGAACTGCGCTTGAAATACTCTAGGTTATTTTTTCTTTAACCCTTGTGATATCGAGGCAATGCCTTCCATTTCTGTCAATGGTTATCAAGACCCCCTGGATCTCGACGTCATCTTTTCCCACCTCGAATTTCTGCGGCATCTGCGTATAGAAGCGCTGCAGGACCCCCTTCTTATCCATCCCGATGACCGAATCCACCGGTCCCGTCATGCCTGCATCCGTGATGTACCCGGTACCTTTCGGCAGCACCCTGTTATCCGAGGTCTGCACGTGCGTGTGCGTTCCTAAAAGCGCCGCCACCTTGCCGTCGAGATACCATCCCATAGCCACCTTTTCTGACGTTGCTTCCGCATGAAAATCGACGATAACGGGAATCTGCGGTTTTTGTTCTTCCAGAAATTCCTCCATTGCGCGAAAAGGGCAATCAAGGGAGTTCATGAAAATGCGCCCCTCTATGTTAGCCACGCACAGGGACAGGTCGTTTTTCTTTGCAATGGTATATCCGAAACCGGGTGTTCCCCGCGGATAATTGAGCGGCCGGATAACACGCTGCTCTTCCATGAGATACGTCGCCACCTCTTTCTTCTTCCAGACATGATTACCTGTGGTTATCGCATCGATGCCGAGCGCAAGCATTTCTGCGGCAGTACGCCCAGTTATGCCTATGCCGCCCGCCAGGTTCTCACCATTGATGACGATAAAGTCCGCCCGGGACTTTTGTAAATATTCAGCTACCGCTTTTCTTCCCGGCTTTCCAATGACATCGCCGAGGAAAAGCACTGTAAATCTATCATTTGGCATATTCGACTGAGCGTGTCTCCCTGATTACGACGACTTTGATCTGACCCGGATAACTCAGATCGGTCTCGATCTTCTTGGCTATGTCCTTGGACATCATGATGATGTTCTCGTCATTTATCTTTTCGCTGTTGACGACAATGCGGATCTCGCGGCCTGCCTGGATAGCATACGATTTTTCGACGCCTTGAAATGCATTTGCGATCTTTTCCAGTTCCTGAAGACGTTTGATATAAGTTTCAAGCATTTCCCGGCGGGCCCCGGGCCTCGCTCCGGAAAGTGCATCGGCAGCCTGAACGATGACGTCAAGAAGGGTCTTGACTTCGACATCTTCATGATGTGCAAGGATTGCGTGGATGATCTCCTCATTCTCGCCGTACTTTCGGGCAAGGTCCGCACCTATTGTGGCATGGGAGCCTTCGACCTCATGATCGACGGCTTTGCCGATATCATGGAGAAGGCCTGCTCTTTTGGCTTCCTTTACGCTTATTTTCAGCTCCGAAGCGATGGCGCCGCATATAAAAGCCACTTCCAGCGAATGCTGATAGATGTTCTGTGCGTAGCTGCTGCGGAATTTCAACCTTCCGAGAAGTTTCACCAGTTCCGGGTGAACATTGTGGACACCGAGGTCAAATACAGCCTGTTCGCCGGCCTCTTTTATCTTTTCTTCCATCTCCTCGGCAACCTTGGACACTATCTCCTCTATTCTGGCGGGGTGTATCCTGCCGTCGCTGATCAGCTTGGCGATCGCGATGCGTGCGACCTCCCTGCGGACCGGATTGAAACAGGAGAGGATAACCTCTTCCGGTGTGTCGTCGATGATGATATCAACGCCAGTGGCGGCCTCCAACGCGCGTATGTTGCGTCCTTCCCTTCCTATGATCCGGCCCTTCATCTCTTCGTTAGGAAGCGGCACAACCGAAACCGTGTCCTCCCCGACGTATTCACCCGCATACCGCTGGATAGCAAATGCGATTATTTCCTTTGCTTTCTTATCAGCCTTTTCCTTTGCCTCTTCTTCGATCTTTTTGATCATTTTCATCGATTCGAAGCGGGCTTCCTGTTCCATACCCTGAATGAGCATCTTCTTGGCCTCTTCTCCCGTCATGCCAGATATCTTTTCAAGTTCTTGACGGGAACGCGCAAGGAGGCTGTCCTGTTCCCTGAGTTTGGATTCGAGCTGGTTGTTCTTATTGGAAACCTCCCGGTCTTTGCGGGCGAGCTCTTCTTCCTTCTTATCAAGCGTTTCAAGCTTCTTGTCTATGTTCAGTTCCTTCTGGGAAAGCCTTCGCTCCGTGTTCTGCATCTCGATCTTGCGGGCTTTCACTTCCTGTTCGATCTCATTGCGGGCCTGAAGGACTATGTCCTTTGCCTGGATGGACGATTCGCGTATAAGGACGTCCGCCTCTTTCTTGGCATCGTCGAGGATCTTCTTCCCTATCTTGTCGTACTCGCCAACTTTTTTCTGATGAATGAGTTTTGTAAGAAAGAATCCAATGAAGAGGGCTACAACAAAAGCTATAACACCTACAACAATAGTAGTAATCAAAGAAACCCCCTAATCTATCTTAATATTATTAAGGGGGTGCAATTACAAGGAAATAAAGAGGATTAAACAGTAACTTTTACATCTTTTTTCTACATCTATATCCGAATCCCTCCAAGATGGCTTGAAGTAATCTATATCAGCGACCTCTGTTTCCTTAAGCAATACCCCTTAAAATTAGCCCCGCGAATGCCGTGTAGACGATATGTCTTGAACCTCGTTTTCACGTGGGTGCCGTTATGTTGCATCAGGCTTCTCACTCGAGGTGAGCATGCACACAACAACAGGGAACGGCTCCCGGTGCTGAGGTGTTGGCTCACAGCCTACCGCCTATCACGAACACCGCAGGGAACATCTATGTTTTCAATATCTTCGAACTTTTTAATAAGCCGAAGCGTCCTTCCATCCACTTTTTCTACCTGATCTTTCATCTCGAGGTATTCGTCTGCCAGTTCCATCATGGCCATAATGACAGCATTCAGCGTGTTGACTATCCCATACCGGTTCACAACGCGGTCGATCCTGTCCGCGACATAATGTGCATCGCGCCGGATCCTCTCTTCGTCCTCGCCCACAAAAGTAAAAGACTGTTTCAGAATGGTTACTTCAACCTTCTTCTCCATGCCGAATACCCCTAGATCTCTACTTTTTCGACTTTCTCGAGTATCTTTTGAACTTTTTCGATGAGTAATTCCCGCTCGCCCCGGATTTCCGAAATTTTACCTTCTAACTCTCTGTCATTATTACGCATTGTTTCAATTTCGGTTTTCAGCCTCTCATTTTCTTCCTTCATGAGACGAAAGGTATCAATGAGCCTGTCGATCTTTTCTTCCAGTTCTTCTATGCGGTTTACGTTAATTATCTCTTTATTTATGCTAAAAATTTCCATATCTACCTAATTATCCTTCCTTTTCTGCTCGAAAGTCAAGTACAAAAGGTATTCTTTTATGAAGGCATCGATGTCCCCGTCGAGCACTGCATCGGCATTGTGCTCTTCATGTTTTGTACGATGGTCTTTGATGAGCCGATAGGGATGAAGGATGTATGAGCGGATCTGGCTCCCCCACGCTATATCCTTCTTCTCCTTGTTCAGAGAATCAATTTTTTCATCCTGTTTTTTCTTTTCCAACTGGTAGATCCGTGATTTCAGGATAGCCATGGCCATCGCCTTGTTCTTATGTTGGGAACGCTCGTTCTGGCACTGCACGACTATCCCGGTCGGGAGATGTGTGATCCTTACAGCCGAATCGGTCCTGTTGACATGTTGGCCACCCGGACCACTTGACCGGTACGTGTCTATCCTGAGGTCCTCGTCCCGGATATCGATCTCTATATCCTCGGATATATCGGGATACGCATAGACGGATGCAAACGATGTATGCCGGCGATTATTTGCATCATACGGCGAAACCCGAACAAGGCGATGAATCCCATTCTCGCATTTGAGGTAGCCATAAGCGTACTTTCCCGATACGATAAAGGTGACATTCTTGACCCCGGCCTCCTCGCCGGGCAGAAGGTCGACAACCTGGGTCTCGAAACCTTTCTTTTCCGCCCACTTCAGATACATCCTGAAAAGCATTTCAGCCCAATCCTGAGCCTCCGTACCGCCCGCCCCGGAGTTAATGAAAATGATGGCATTGTTATCGTCAACTTCCCCGGCAAGCATCCTTTCGATCTCGTATGACCCTAGAGATTCATCAAGCGAGCTGACCCGTGCTGTCAGTTCCTCAACATCGGCGGAATCCTCCGTTTCCCGGATGAAATCGGCAAGAATATGGATCTCCTCGAGTTCCTCTTCCTTTTCCAGCCAGGACTTTATTTCTTCATCGACGCGCGAACGTTCCTTAAGGACCTTCTGAGCCTTCTCCTGATCATCCCAGAAGCGTGGCTCTGCCATCTGTTTGTCGAGTGCGGCGCGTTGCTCCTGAAGTTTCGGTAGGTCAAAGATAACCTCGCAGCGACGCGATGCGACTATCGAGCTGGTCTATTTTTGCTTTGATTTCGTCTAACATAACGTTTCCTTCCCTGTATCAATTAAGGCACTTCAGGCCTACAGCCGCTTTAACACCGCAGCACCGAACTCGGAACACCGTACCGGCTTCACGCCTTCAATCTGGCGCGCCAGGTCATATGTCACAACCCCTTCCTGAATTGTCCTTTCAACGCCCCGGCGTATCGTTTCCGCCGTCCGCTCGAGCCCAATATGGTCGAACAACATGGCTCCCGACAATATGAACGATGTCGGGTTCACGACGTCTTTGCAGGCATATTTCGGTGCACTGCCATGCGTCGGCTCGAAAATGGCCACATTGTCGCCAAAATTTGCCCCTGGTGCGACACCGAGACCGCCTATCAATGCCGCGCAGGCATCCGACAGATAATCACCGTTAAGGTTCGGGCACAAGAGCACATCGTAATCCCCGGGCCTCGAAATGACCTGCATAAACATGTTGTCGGCGATACGATCATTGATCTCTATCCTGTCAGACACACACTCTGTCGACAATTCCTTGTATGCTCCCGCAGTGTCATATGCCCATTCCCGGAATGCACCCTCGGTATATTTCATAATGTTGCCCTTATGGACTATAGTGATCACCTTGCGTCCCATCCGGATAGCGGTGTCTATCGACCATTTCACGAAACGGTGCGTGCCGGAACGGCTGATAGGTTTTATCCCGATCCCGTTATCTAACGCCAGGTCAACACCCATTTTATCTTTGAGAAAATTGATCACTGTCCGGGCGTCGTCGGTACCTGCCCGCCATTCTATCCCCCGGTAGAGGTCTTCCGTATTTTCCCGGAATATTATAATATCCACAACTTCGGGGCTTTTTAAGGGGCTCGGCAGACCCTTGAACCAGCGTATCGGCCGCATGCACACATAGAGATCGAACATCTGGCGTAGATACACATTCACACTGCGAAAGCCTCCGCCGACCGGGGTTGTGAGCGGCCCTTTAAGGGCAATGGAGCATTCCGTGATGGCATCGACGGTCTCGGCGGGCAACAGGTGGTCCTTGTGCTCGAGGGCCCTAAGCCCTGCGATAACCGGTATCCATTCTATTCTCTTTGTATTGCCGGTCGACTTCGAGAGCGCTTCCTCGAAGATCTCCCGCGAAGCGTTCCAGATATCTTCTCCCGTGCCATCCCCGGTAATCACAGGAATCCTGATCGTTTCCATCAAATAGTGAACCCCTTGTATTTCCTTATATAAGCATCTAGGCCGCCCTCATTCAAAATATCCTGCATGATGGAAGGCAGCGGCGCAAACCTTTTGATGGCGCCCGTCGTTATGTCCTCCAGCACGCCTTCGTTGAGGCGGACCTGGAGTTCATCGCCTTCGTTGAGGCCCTCGATCGGGCATATAATGGCGGCAAGTCCAACATTAATAGCATTACGGTAAAAGATGCGCGCAAAAGAACGGGCGATTATTGCATCGATACCGGCCATTTTTATTATGAGAGGCGCATGTTCCCTGCTCGACCCCAGGCCGAAGTTTCTCCCGCCCACAATGATATCGCTCTTTTTGACCTTATTGCTAAAACCTGGCGAAATATCATCAAAGACATGTTTCTTCAGCTCATCGAGATTTGAACGCAGGTGATAGAACCTGCCGGGAATTATGTGATCCGTTGAAATATCATCTCCGAAAAGCCATGCGTTTCCCCTGATCACCATCACATAACCTCTCTCGGGTCAGAAACTCTGCCGGTCAGCGCGCTCGCCGCGGCGGTAGCTGCGGAAGCGAGGATGATGCCCGACTCCGGGTTGCCCATTCTTCCGAGAAAGTTCCGGTTGGATGTGGCCACACAAATCTCGTTCCTGCCAAGGATGCCCTGATGCAAACCGATGCAGGGACCGCAGCCCGGTGGCAGGATGGTGGCACCGGCATCGAGTAGCGTTTCAAGTATGCCTTCTTTCAGGGCCTCACGGTAAACACTTCGCGACGCAGGACCGACAACAAGCCGGACCCCGGGGTATCTCTTTCTGTCCTTTAAAATCTGTGCCGCCACCCGAAGGTCCCCTATTCTCCCATTGGTACAGGATCCGATAAAAACCTGGTTGACCGTTATCCCACGTACGTCCTTATCGTCAACGTCCCTCGTATTATCGACCGTGTGAGGAAGGCTGACGACCGGTTTCAACGTGTCGAGGTCGATTTCGAAAACCTTTTCATATTGCGCATCCGGGTCCGGTTTTATTTCTACGAAGGACGCCCCCCTGCCCTTTTCATCCAGGAAAACGCGTGTCATGTCGTCGGAAGGGAACAGGCCGCATTTCGCGCCCGCTTCAACGGCCATATTGGCAATTGTCATCCGCTCCTCCACGGGCATCGCATCGACTGCCTCGCCGGCGAATTCGAGCGCTTTGTATGTCGCCCCATCTGTCCCTATCATACCGATGATCCTCAGGATAAGATCCTTCGGATACACGGCCTCAGGGAATTTGCCGCGGAGGCGGAAAAGAAATGTTTCCGGGACCCTCATCCATGTTCTGCCAAGCCCCATGGCCGTCGCAACATCGGTCGAGCCCATACCCGTTGAAAACGAGCACAGCGAGCCACCCGTGCATGTATGCGAATCGGCCCCGACCAGTACTTCACCGGGCAAAAGCACTCCCTCCGACATGAGTTGATGACAGATGCCCTCGCCGACATCGCTGACATTGGCTCCATGGCGCACAGCGAAATCCCGTATCGCCATGTGATCGTTCGAAAGCTCCATTCGGGGGCTGGGTGATGCATGATCGATAAAAAAAGTGACCTTTGGCCCGTCAAATAATCTATCGAACCCCATGTCGGCGAATTTACTGATGGCAAGCGGTGCCGTCCCGTCCTGGAGGAGAATTCTATCTACATTCACAACGATATAGTTCCCCTGCAACACGTCACCGCCTATATTTTTTCCCAGGACCTTTTCCGCCAGCGTTTTCCCCATACCAGTTATGCCTCCGCCCTCGCGAGGTCTTCGAACCTGATATCGAGGCCGAGGACGCCGACGATCTCGCCCATCTCATCGCGTATCGGACCGGAAACGGTCACGCACAGGTACCCTGTTATTCGCGAGGAATAAAGGTTCGTTGCATGGATCTTTCCATCGCTCATCGGCTTTATGAACCAATCCCTATCAGAAAAATCCTCGTTGAGGCCGATCTTCTGGTATTTCGCCTTGTCGATCGCCTGCGTGATATTGCGGGTGATCTTGATACCCTCGGCGTTTACCGCATAGACGAACTGAATGTAGGGATAATCATGGACCAGGGTCTTCAGGTGCTCTTCCTGCCGTATGGGGTTCATACTCTTTGTCGCCGGGTCCTCTATGTACTGTTCGATCAGGTGAGCCGCCATATCGAGGGCCCTCTTCTTCATCAATTCGAACTCGGACACGAATATCTCCGGGATATAACGCCTTACCTGGTGCTCGATCTCGTCTTCCGACATAGAGGTGACACGGCCTTCTTCATACTGGCGGGTTATCCACTTGTTTATCTTCGCAACCCCGGGATGCGTCTTTTCGATCCTGTCCTTCCCGGTCAGGGCGAAATGCGAATTGACCCAGTGGGCTATGCCGGCAAGCCCCGACTTGTCGGTTATGTTGACCGCGAGGGGCCTGTTTAGAAGTTTCGCAGTGTCGAAAGAGGAGTATATCTCTTCATTTTTCAGGATGCCGTCAATGTGGACACCGGCTGACGTGGCGTTAAAATCGAGCCCTACGAAGGGCTGGTTCTTCGGCACTTGATGCCCGATCTCGCGCTCGAAATAATTGCGCATCTCAGTTATAACGGTCGTGTCGATCCCGTTGTCATCGCCCGTCAAGGAAATGTACTCCATTATAAGGCCTTCGATCGGGACATTTCCTGTCCTTTCCCCGAGGCCGAGAAAGGTCCCGTTGACAAACGTGCATCCGTACATCCACGCACTGATGCTGTTGATGAGGACCTTGTAAAAATCGTTGTGGCCGTGCCATTCCAGGCAATCGGACGACACCCCGGCATCGTCGATCATCGCGCGGATGATCTTCCCGATAGACCTCGGCAACGCCGATCCCGGGTACGTGATGCCGACACCCAGTGTGTCGCAAAGGCGTATCTTGACCGGTATCTTCGCTTCTTCCGAGAGCTTCATAAGGGCCTGTGCATACGGGACACAAAATCCGTATATGTCCGCACGTGTGACGTCCTCGAAATGGCATCGAGGAATGATGCCATGATCGAGCGCGTCTTCCACGATCTTGAGATAGTCTTTCAGGGCCTGTGACCTCGTTTTATTGAATTTCAGGAATATGTGGTAATCCGAAACGCTCGTCAGGATACCGGTTTCCTTGAGCTCCATATCCCGGACAAGCTGCAGGTCATCCTTATTGGCCCGGATCCAGCCGGTTATTTCGGGGTACCTGTACCCTCTTTCCTTGCATCGCCCCAGCGCTTCCTTGTCCTTGTCGGTATACATGAAGAACTCGGTCTGTCTGATAACACCGTTGGGCCCGCTCAAGCGGTGCAGGAACTCGAAGAGGTCCTCGATCTGCTGCGCCGTGAACGGGGGCCGGGCCTGCTGGCCGTCCCTGAACGTCGTGTCCGTGATGTATATTTCATCAGGGGGGTCGATAAGCTCGATCTTGTGATCGAACTTGACCTTGCACACTTCATCGTACGGGAAGATATCACGGAATAATTGCGGTTTCCCGACATCGATCAGCGGAAATTGCGACGATTCGGTTACATTTTTAAATATAAATCCCTTCTTCTTTTCTTTTTTACCCATCATAACCCTCGAACACGGATCAATCCACGATAGTCCTTATCTTTAACTCCGCCAGCTGGCGTTGCGCTACCCTTGACGGGGCACCGGTCAGAAGGCATGAGCCTTTCTGCGTCTTCGGAAAGGCAATGACGTCCCTTATGCTCGAAAGACCGAGAAACATCATGATGATGCGGTCAAAACCGAATGCGATGCCGCCGTGGGGAGGTGCACCCATTTCGAGCGCTTCGAGAAGGAAGCCGAACTTGTCAGCCGCCTCGTCCTCCTTTATGTTGAGAAGCCGGAACATCTCCGCCTGGTCTTCGGTCCTGTGGTTCCTGATACTGCCACCCCCCAGCTCGACGCCATTAAAGACAAGATCGTAGGCATTGGCCAGAACCGACTCGTAGTCCCCATCAAAACCGACCAGCGGTTCCTTGGGCGACGTGAAGGGGTGGTGCCGCGCCACGTACCGTTTTTCCTCATCACTGTACTCTAGGAGCGGAAAATCGATGACCCAGAGGAACTTGTCCAGGCCCTTGTCTATCAGGCCGTATTTTTCACCCAGGTAAAGACGGAACCTGCCCATGAGGTCACTTACCTTGAGCGGTTTGTCGGCCATCATGAAAGCGACATCGCCCGGCTCGAGACCGAGTTCGGATATGACCTGCGACTTTTCTTCCTCATTCAGGAACTTCACCACGGGTGACTGCAACCCCTGGGCATCCCTGCGCATCCATATAAGACCGCCGGAACCGAGCTCTCTCGCCGTTTCCACGGCCACATCGAGGTCTTTACGGGACAATGTCTTGCCTTTGATGGCCAGCGCCTTGACCTTTCCCCCCGATCCTATCGTTTTCTTGAACACGCCGAACTCTGTATTGACAAGGATCGGCGTGAGGTCCGTCAATGTGAGGTCGAACCGAAGGTCCGGCTTGTCGCTGCCGTACTTTTCCATCGCTTCGGTGAAGGTCATCCGGGGAAACGGGACCTCCGGTGGCTTCTTGCCTTTCAAGGCCTCGTACAGGGTGATGACGAGCCCTTCGTTTACTTGGAGAACGTCTTCACGTGTCACGAAGCTCATCTCTATGTCAATCTGCGTGAATTCCGGCTGCCTGTCGGCCCTTAAGTCCTCATCCCGGAAACAGCGCGCGATCTGGAAATATCTCTCGAAACCGCTCATCATGAGGAGCTGCTTGAATAGCTGGGGAGATTGCGGGAGTGCATAGAACATGGTCGTGTTAAGCCTGCTAGGAACAATGAAGTCGCGCGCCCCTTCAGGAGTGCTCCTTGTCAGAAGCGGGGTCTCGAATTCGTAAAAGCCCCGGGAGGTAAGGTAGTCCCTCGTTACCTTGTAGGCCTTGCTCCGTTCGATAAACACCTTCTGCATTTCGGGACGCCTCATGTCCAGGTAGCGGTATTTCAAGCGCATAGCTTCATTGATGTCCTCATCATCGAGCTGGAACGGCAACACCCGGCATGTATTGAGGACCTCGAAGTCAGATACATATACCTCGATCTCACCGGTGGGGAGATGGAGATTTTCCGTCTCTGCAGGCCTCGGCCGGACAGCCCCCGTGACTTTGAGCACGTATTCGCTACGTATATCGCCCGCCCGCTCATGGGCTTCTTTTGATATCTCGGGCGAGAATACGATCTGTACGATGCCGGTCACGTCACGCAAATCGGCAAATATCAACCCTCCATGGTCACGCCGTCTGAAGACCCATCCTGCAAGGGTCACCGTCCTGTCCACATCAGCCTTACGAAGCGTTCCGCAATAGGTATCTCTCACAAAAGAGCCTCCAAAAAAAGTGAACTATTATAGTGTTAAATCGTTGATAAGTCAAGGTATCTACGGTTTTTAGCCGCCACAGACCCAGTCATTGACATGCTGATCACTCATGCTGTCGGCAGCGTGAAAGGTCTTGTCGTAAGAAGTAATGAGTGAGTAGCGAGGAGGACTCACGCATCTCACTGTACCCTGGTTTTAAGCGGTTTACATCGTAAGCGAGAGGGGAGGCCCCATGGATTACATTCATGGTTGGGGCGATGTGAGCTAAGAAAATAGATAGCGAAGCCCCTTAAACTTGTTCTAGAAACAGTCGGGGGGATGACTTTTGTCTCTTGGGAAGCTTGATCTGCAGAGTAAACAGCAAATTTTATTGCGCAAGCTCTTACACGGGGCTTCGCTATTGGAAGTCAAGCAACTTAAAGGCGTGATTTGTACGGTCATGTTGGAGGTATAGTATATCAAAGTACGACAAAAGAAAACTGTGTAATTTATAGAGACATAATATAGATATCATCTCTATATTATGTACCCTAGCCCAGGGAATTTAAATACGTCCGCAGGTTTATCTTCTTGCGATTCAAATTGAGCTTGGCCCTTATATTGTTACGGTGGGTGTCTATGGTACCGGTTGACACGTTCATAATATCAGCGATCTCTTTTGATGTTTTGCCCGCTTTGATAAGGTTGGCCACCTGAATCTCCGTCGAGGTGAAATTGGCATATTTCACGGACATTTTCTGCAGGAACGGGGAAAGGATATCATTTAAGTTCGTTTCGACGATATCGACATAGGATATCTGCTCCGGGTGCAGCCTGCCCCGCTTCATCTTATCGATATATGGCAGGACAAGCTCCTTTATATTCGCGGTCAGCTTGCCCCCAAGCTCTTTTCTGTCGTCGTCGCGGTGTTTAAGGAGGACCTTCAGTGCCGTATTCGCCTCCTGAAGACGGTTTGACTCTAGTTTCAGTTCCACTTCTCGTCTTTTGAGCGATTCTTCGATTATCTTACGGCTGGTTATGTTCTGAATGATAGAGCATGCATAGCCTCCGCCCTCGCACTCCATATAATTCCCCGCGATCTCGGCTGGGAACAAATCACCGGCTTTCGTCCTGAGGACCGTTTCAAATCCGCCCGCTTCATGGTCAGGAGCCCTTTTGCTTTTTTCGATCCAGAACTGTTCCGGGTTGTTGGCGTCCAGGTCCGCGATCTTCAGTCGGGTCAGTTCCTGTCTCGTATACCCCAGGAGCCGGCAGATCTCATTATTGCCGTAAACGATCTCGCTATTCTCCGATATCCAGAGTATGCCAACCGCGGCCCGGTCCACGGCAAATTGCGTAAATTTCAATGCCACGCTTGCCTTACGGATCTCGGTGATATCGTTGGCACAGAATATCCGGTAATTTTTGCCTGGAAATTCAAGGGCATGGCCGTTTATCTCCACATCGATGACCGTGCCGTCCTTCTTTCTATGTCTTAACGGTACCTTCTCCTGAGACGCGCCTGTTGTAGACGGGTGGGCAAGAAGGGCTGCAACATCCCCATCGGGAGCCAAGTCCTTTAAATGCATGTTCAGCATCTCCTCGCGCGTGTATCCATAACTGCGGACCGTAAAAGTATTCACGTCGACGATCCTCAGGGTGTCGAGGTCATACACAAAGGTCGGAAATGGAATATTGTCGAACATGTTGCGGTATCTTTGTTCGCTTTCCGTGAGTTCCATTTCGGTCTCTCTTCGTTCGGTCATGTCTTCATATGCAATAAGAGTCCCGCCTGAATCGAGTTGAACCGGTATGAAATGAATTGTTTTCGTGCTCGAATCTTTGCACACGACGGAAAAGACCCACGGCTTCCTTTCGCCGGACCTCGACAACTCAAAATCCCTCGTCCAGGCGTTCTTTGCGATCTCGCGGTATTCCTCGTCGGGATATGCCTTCTCGAACCAGGTTTTTCCATCGGGGATCTCGGACAGGTCATAGCCGAACATTTCCGTGAACCTAGGGTTGAGGTACCGGTATTTCCCGTGGGGATCGACAAGAGCGATTCCGATCGGAATATTCCCTGCAAGGGCCTCGAACGTTTCGCTTCCAAAGAACGTGCCAGGCCGTGTTCTCACGATTCCCCCCAAACATTGATCAGGTCAATCAGGTTATTTTTGTAGATATTATAATGCACCGTGGTTTTTCAGTAAATATCTTTGATCGAAATTGACATGCTTCCCGCATGGCCTCACGATGATCCAGGCAGGATCTTAGCGGCCACGGTCACACCCCCGGTTTGACACGGCCGGAATATATATTGTATGAAATAGAATGCTTACGTGGTACAGGGCGCGTTTTGCCGCATTTCTGATCATGGTATCCCTCAGTCTTGTCGTCCCCTTGCTGACAGTATACTCGGGATCTAAGAAACAAGAGAACATAAGACACCGGATAGCTGCCCACGTCAGGAACGGCAATGAAGACCTCGAAACAAGGCATCTGAACGAGATATCCAGCGTATTGTATGCAACATCGCGGGAATACGGTATAGATTACCGGCTGATCCTCGCCTTGATGAAAGTGGAGTCAAATTTCCAGCACGATGCGGTATCACCGATGGGAGCACGTGGCCTCCTGCAGGTCAAGCCGTCTTTTGCGAAATTCGTGGCACAGGATATAGGAATAAAATGGGATGGGGATCAAACTGTCGATGATCCGGGTAACAATATAAGGATCGGGGTTCGCGTTTTGTCCGAGTTGGTGCACCGCTTCTACGACGTCACCATCGCACTTCGGGCCTACAATATGGGCCCTGGAAGGACCCGGGCAATGACGCCTGAGAAGATGAATTCGCCCCGTGGCTTCCCCGGTCTGGTACTCCGCGAATACCATAAAAATATCGTAATATTGCCCGATCCCTAGAATCTCATCCCTGGTATGACCTTTCGTGAATAAACCTTCCCATGATCTTCTTTCCGATGAATGCCTGTACATCACAGGCAAGGGCGGTTCCTTCATCTCTTTCCTCATTGCGCATTCCGGGAAAAAGATACTCGTTCTCTACGAGGAAGAGGAGTCTGCAGAACTCCTGCGCGAGGAAATATCATATTACGGAAATACTGATGTCGCATTCTTCCCACCCTACGAGGACCGCTTCTTCGAAGAGGAGGACAAGGTCAGGAGGACCGGCTTTCTCTATCGGATAATAGCAGAGGAACGGTTCATCGGGTTATTCCCGGCGGCATCTCTCAACCATCTCCTTCCTCCTCCCCGGTCGATGTCAGACGAGACGCTGAGACTCGAGGTGGGTCAGATGATCCTCATCGAAGACATACATGATGCCCTCGACACGAAAGGATTCGAACTTGCACCTCTCGTGCGGGAAGCGGGGCAATACGCCAAACGCGGCAGCATCATCGATCTTTTTCCTCCTGCCTCCGAAAAACCCGTCAGGTGCGAGTTCATCGGTGATCAGATACTGTCCCTGCGTCATTTCAATGCGGTGACCCAGAGATCCGAAAAAGAGATCGCGGAAATAGCTGTGAGCAGTCTTAAACATGACGCCGACCACGACACCGCAACCATTATCGATTACCTCGACCCTTCCATTGTGATCGCACACGCGGGACCGTCCTGCATAGATAAGGTCCTGAGCAACGCCACGCCTGAGATCAGGCAACGCTGGACCGAGCTCATCGGCCGTGCGAACCAGATAGATTTTTCCGGGATAGTCGGTGCGGATGGGAACGCTAAAGTCATTAAAGCTGTTTCAAACGATGACTTGCGGCAGCTTTTCAGTGCGCAGAAAACCCACATTTTCCATATCCTCAGTGAAAGACTTCAGAAGGAATGGTCACATTACCCCTTTGTGTATCTCTTCGCCAATACCGACCGTCAGGCTAGGCGCCTGCAGGATATTTTCGAGAGTTACGGACTGATATTTCCCGTTCTGACCAAGATCGGGTATCCGAAAAAAACGCGGGAATGGGGCATTATCGAAGGTCCCATCAGGCGCGGCTTCAGAACCGACGACATTATCGTGCTCACCGAGGACGACATAGTAGGACCGAAAAAGAGGGTCATCAAGAAAAAATGGGACAGCCAGGATGAATTCCTTGCCACCTTCCGCGACCTGGATACCGGTGAATGGGTAGTGCATATCGATCATGGCATCGGCATATACCGGGGCATCGCTCCACTGACCGTAAATAATTACACAAAAGATTTCCTCCTCATCGAATACCTTGGCGGCGATAAGCTCTACGTTCCGGTTGAAGACCTGCACCTAGTCCAGAAGTTTATTGGAAGCGAGAAATTCAAACCGAAAATAGACCGGCTGGGATCGAAATTATGGATCAATACCAAGAAGAGGGTACGCCGCCAGATAGAGGATATTGCCGGGGAACTTCTTGAAATTTATGCCGAACGGCAAATGGCCCAAGGCCACAGCTATCCGCCCGAAGATGAACTTTTCAGGGAAATGGAATCCCGGTTCGAGTATGAGGAGACCGAAGGCCAGATCGACGCCATAAATGACGTCCTGACCGACCTTAAGCGTCCGAAACCAATGGACAGGCTTATCTGCGGCGATGTTGGATTCGGAAAGACCGAAGTCGCCCTGAGGGCTGCATTCAAGGCGGTACTTGACGGGAAACAGGTAGCCGTGCTCGTGCCGACAACCGTCCTGGCGCAGCAGCACTATAAAACCTTCAGTGAACGCTTTTCCGATTATCCCATCGCGATCAGCGTCCTGTCCCGGTTCAGGACCAGGCAGCAACAGACTGAGACCACCGAAATGCTGAAGAAGGGGCAGGTCGATATCATCATAGGAACACACAGACTCCTCCAGAAGGATGTGTCGTTCCGCGATCTTGGTCTGGTTGTTATCGACGAAGAGCATCGTTTTGGCGTAAAGCACAAAGAGAAGCTCAAGATGCTGCGAAAAACGGTCGATGTGCTGACAATGAGCGCCACCCCGATCCCAAGGACGCTCTACATGGCCACTTCCGGAATCAGGGACTTAAGCGTCATAGACACGCCGCCTCTTGACCGTCACGCAGTGCGCACAACGGTCGTCAAGTTCAACGACAATGTCGTTCTGAGGGGTATACGGAATGAACTCGAGAGATCGGGACAGGTTTTTTTCGTCCATAACTTCGTCCACAACATAGGCGTTGTTTACGAGCACCTCGCGCATATCGTTCCCGACGCCCGTATAGCCGTTGCACACGGGCAGATGAGCGGAAGCAGACTTGAAAAGATCATGGTAGATTTTATAGAAAAACGGTATGACATCCTCCTTTCAACAAACATAATCGAGTCAGGGCTCGACATATCCAACGTGAATACGATATTCATCAACAACGCTCACAGGATGGGCCTAGCAGACCTTTACCAGTTGCGCGGCCGGGTGGGAAGAAGCACCCGGCAGGCATATGCGTACCTCCTTGTCCCTGATGAGGAGGCGCTGACACGCGATGCCCGCTTGAGGCTCAAGATACTCGAGGAGCTCAGCGACCTTGGGTCAGGATTTCAAATAGCGAATTACGACCTTGAGATAAGGGGAGCGGGAAACCTTGTCGGAAAAGAGCAATCCGGAAACGTAAATCTGATAGGCTTCGAGCTTTACTGCGACATGCTCGAGGAAACGATAAATAAATTGAAGAATGCGGGCACCGATGTAGCTCCGGAGGAAGACGTGTCCACAGAGATCAATATCCCGGTAAATGCATATATTCCCGACTCCTACATCGAAGACGCCACGCAGAAGCTTCTCATGTACAAACGCCTGTCGCGTGTTCGTCACGAGGATGAGCTGGGTGACCTAGAGGCCGAATTGAAAGACCGTTACGGGCCCATACCTCCCCCGCTGGCAAACCTTTTCGAGGTCATAGCGCTGAAGTCAATGCTGTCCCGTTTCAAGATACGGAAGATCGAAAAGACGAGGAACAAGATAGCCCTTCACGTGACCGGGAATACACCTCTCAACATGCAGCAACTCCTAGGTATGGCCACGGATACGGGCAAAAGGGTCAAACTTCTCCCTGGTGGGCAGATCGTTATAAACACGGGCCTCAGCGAAGGCGAACTTATGAATTTTATAAGAAATATATTGAAGGAAATCATGGCACTGTGATATAAGAATCTCATTTATCGACTATCCACATCATTGTAGCGCATGGGGCAAGCATGCCGGGGACACATTCTGAGATAGGTTGATATAAAATACAGATGGTTTAAGGGGTGTTGAATGAAAAATGCTTTGATCTGCCTGATCTGCCTGTTATTAGCAACCAGTCTTTTCGCCTGCAAAAAAGAAGATGACAGCAAGGCCCTGGTCACTATCAACGACGATAAGATCACGATGAGCGAGTTCAACAAGGAACTCGATAAGATACCAATGAATATGAAAATGATGGTTGCCAACGAGAGCGGAAAGAAAAGTTTCCTCGACAGGCTCATCATCAAAAAGCTTCTCCTGAAAGAGGCTGAAAAAGCGAACGTAGAGCAGGACAAGGAATTTCAGAACAGGCTTGCAGAGATAAAAGAACAGCTTATCATCGAATCTTTACTCAAGAAAAGATTGACGGCAGACTCGAACATAACCGATGAAGCCCTCCAGAAGTATTACGACGCCAATAAGGAAAAGTTCCGGAAGGAGCGGGAGATCAATACGCGCCACATTCTCCTGAAATCGGAAGAAGAAGCAAAACAGGTCAAGGAAAAACTTGCTGCAGGAGAAGATTTCAGCGAACTGGCAAAGAAATATTCGATAGACCCGAACGCAAAGGTCACAGGCGGTGAGGTAGGATTTCACCCGAAGGGCACGCTTCTGCCTGAATACGAGGCTGCAGCGTTCAAGCTGACAAAGGTCGGACAGATAAGCCCGATAACTAGGACACAGTTCGGATATCACATCATCCGGTTGGAAGGGACGAAGCCGCCTCAATATGTCCCTTTTGCAGAAGTGAAAGAATTTATCAAACAGCAGCTCATTCAGGAAAAACAGAAAGAGGTGCTTGACAAATATATCGAAGACCTTAAAAAGAACGCAAAGATCTCCATCAATGAAGCATTGTTGAAGGAACAGGCGCCGGTTGCCACAAAGCCTGAAACAAAGGACGCGAAACCTGAAGCGAAAGATGCTCCGGCCAAACCGGTAGGGACTGACACCACCCCCGACACATCAAAGAAGGATACGGTGCCGAAAAGCAAATGAAACGAACAGTAAAGATCATCATTACATTAGTATTTATCGCAATCACCTGCATGTCGACCCATGCTGAGGTTGTGGACCGAGTCATTGCGATCGTCAACGATGACATTATCACCATGAAGGACTTCGAGGCCTTCGTAAAAGTTGAAAGAAAGACAACCAAATATACCTCTATCGATGAATATTTCAGGAACCTTCAGATCAAACAAAAGCTGGAGGCATATGTCGAAGGGGTATTGATAAAGCAGCAGGCAAAAAGGATGGGTGTTGTTGTAACGGACCAGGAAGTTGGCAAAGTTATAGAGGGGATTCAGAAACAAAATCTCATCACCGATGCCGAACTCAAAGAACAGCTGAGAAAAGACAATGTTACCTACGAGCAGTTCAGGGAAGGCATAAAACTGAATATACTCAGAACACGGCTGCTCATGCGGGTACTGTCCACCGAGGTCAATATTACAGAGAACGCGCTGAAGAGCTATTATGACAGCCATCAAGAGTATTTCATGGATGAAGAGTTCCACATCCAGCAGATATTTATATCCGGCCAGCACAAAGATATTCGCGAGAGGGCCGAAAAGGCCTATAAACAGCTGACTACCGGTACGCCTTTTGCCGAGGTGGCACGCAATGTGTCGGACGATCCTTCCGCCCGGCAGGGGGGAGATATAGGGTTCGTCAAGAAAAGCGACCTTCTCCCGACCTTGAGAGAGGCTGTCATGGCTCTTCAACCGGGCTCTTTCTCCATTGTCGTCCCGACACCCTACGGCCTGCATATACTGAAGCTCATCGAGGTCAAACAGGCGCAGGTCCTGCCGTATGAAGAGGTAAAAAAGGGGATCGGCGAGCGGATGATGATGGAAGAATCGAACAAGCGATACCGTGACTATATCGACAAGGTCAAAAGGTCATCATACATCGAGGTAAAGATATAAAGATCGACCGGATTGCTGTAACGATAGGCGACCCTGCCGGAATAGGCCCCGAGATCGTTCTGAAAGCCCTTCCCCGGATCACGGGAAGATCTATACCGCTTATCGTAGGTGACTCTCAGACATTGGACAGAGTCTATACCTTCCTGCCGTCCCTCCCCCGGTACACATTTAAATTGCCGGGCCACGGCCGCGCCGGTGACGTTGAATTCCTCGACTGTGCGCATGTCACTGCCCTGACCACCCCCGGGGTTTCTGATGCCAGTTGTGGCCACGCTTCATTCCAGTACATCATCGAGGCGCTCAAGCTTGTGTTCGCCGGTCGGGCATCGGCCATTGTAACCTGTCCCATAAGCAAATCATCGCTCAACATGGCAGGTGTGCCATTTCCGGGGCACACCGAAATGCTGGCGCATTTTGGCGGGGTCGACAGTTGCGTTATGATGCTCGCCAATCCGAATTTACGCGTAAGCCTAGTAACGATACATATACCTCTTGGCGAGGTGCCGGTCAGGGTCACCGAACGGGGTGTTTTTGACTGCATACGCATCACCTGCCGTTCTCTTGAACAACGATTATCCCTGAGAAGGCCCCTCATCAAGGTCTGCGGGCTCAATCCCCACGCAGGCGAACAGGGGATAATGGGCCACGAAGAAGATGTGATCGTTCGCGCGATCGACCGCGCCCGGTCGATCGGGATACGCGCCCTGGGCCCCTATCCGGCTGATTCTCTTTTCCACAATATTGATTGCGATGCATACATCGCGATGTACCATGATCAAGGTCTTATTCCGGTAAAGACACTTGATTTTGAAAGGACCGTGAACATCACGTTCGGCCTGCCGTTCGTGAGAACATCGCCCGGCCATGGGACGGGGTTTGACATCGCCGGTCAGGGCCGCGCCGATCCGACGAGCCTCATCGAGGCCTATAAAACGGCTTGTGCCATGGCCGAAAGGGCCGCATAGAATTTATCCTGCCGTAAATTTCCTTTGACACTCCTAACAATTTCATGTTAAAAACACGTCATGTCAAACATGTTGAAACATCAGATAGCAAATTTCAAATGGGCTTGGTGGTGGCGGACATAACAGGTGTGAGACCGTAAATGTTCGGCCATGGACGGTTTCGCACCGTCCATGGCCTTCTTGTTTAAAGGCCATGGGTTATAGCAACTCATGGCCTTTTTTTGTGTACCTTTTCAAATTCACAATGGAGGGTTTCAATGGATAGAAAGCTGTCGGCCCCGAAAAGAAATACAAGTGCCCGGTCTTTGGACGCTTAAGGAGATATTGCATGAAATACCTTGAACGGTTCAACACAGCGCTTAACGGTCTTCTCATGGTAATCGGCGGCTTCGCGGTGCTCGCGCTCATGACGGTCGCAACTACAAATGTCGTCCTCAGGATGGTCCATGCACCGTATCGCGGCGCGTATGAGGTCGTGTCATTCCTCGGCGCGGTCGTTATAGCATTCGCCTTGGGGTATACCGAGAAACACAAGGGTAATATCGTCGTCGATATACTCACCGAAAAATTCCCGAAAATAGCACGGGACACCCTGGAAGGATTCAATTACGTGGTAAGCGGGATATTTTTCGTTTTCGTTTCCTGGCAGGTATACGAATGCGGCATGAAAATCATGCAATCGGGTGAGTTGTCAGAAACGCTCAAGATTGTATATCACCCGTTCGTTTTCGCTGTTTCTTTTGGTTTCGCTGCCCTTGCCCTGACATTGTTTATAGACCTCCTGAAACTCGTACTCCGCGCGGAGGTGAGATAATGGAAGGTCCGATCGCAGGTATTGTCGGCATTATCGTAATGTTCGGGATCCTTTTTCTCCTGAGGATTCCGGCAGCGTTCACGATGGCTATCGTCGGGTTTGCCGGCGTGGTTTACGTGACCTCATTCAAGGCCGCCCTGGGGATGATCGGGGCGGATATGTGGAACATTTTCTCAAGCTACGGGCTTACCGTCATCCCCATGTTCATCCTAGTCGGGGAATTCGCGCACTGGGGTGGCTACAATAACAGCCTCTATACAGCAACATACCGCTGGTTCGGCCATTACCGCGGAGGCCTGGCAATAACAACGATCATGGCCTGCGCGATCTTCTCGGCCATCAGCGGATCGAATTCCGCGACCGCCGCGACCATGAGCACGGTCGCTATACCCGAGATGAAGAAATACAATTACAGGCCCGAACTCAACGCCGGAGCTGTGGCCGCCGGAGCTACGCTCGGCGTTCTTATACCTCCGAGCATTGTCCTCGTTATATATGGGTTGTATACGGGGCAGTCTATAGGAAAATTATTTTTTGGAAATGTAATTCCCAGTGTTATTCTTACGGTTCTCATTGCCGCCACGGTCTTCTATATCTGTTGGCGCCACCCCGATTGGGGACCAAAAGGCCCGAAGAGCACGTGGCGGGAACGTTTCGGCGCCCTGCCCGACCTGATCGAGATCTCGCTTCTTTTTGGGATCATCATGTACGCGCTTTTCACTGGCTTGGTTACCGCAACTGAAGCGGCAGCCGCCAGTTGCGCCCTCGGCCTCGTTCTCTGCATCATCAGGCGCAAATTGTCATGGAAAGGGTTTATTGCATCGATCAAGGATACGCTCCGCATATCGGCAATGGTGTTCATTATCGTCGCTGGAGCCGTGATCTTCGGAAGGTTTCTCGCTGTCACCCGTCTGCCCTTCGAGGCGGCATCGTGGATATCTACATTGAACCTGCCGAACTGGACCCTCTTCTGGATCATTATACTGTGCTACATCATCGGCGGCTGTGTTATGGACGCCCTCGCCTTTCTGCTCGTTTCGCTGCCTATCTTCTACCCGATAGTCATGCAGATGGGATATGACCCGATCTGGTTCGGGCAGGTTATAACCATCGTGACCACAATGGGCGCCATTATGCCCCCCGTCGGCCTGTGCTGCTATATCGTTGCCGGGATGGCAAAAGATATCCCGCTCGGGACAGTCTTTAAAGGCAGCTTTTACTACATACCCTCCTATATCATCGCCATTGCGCTACTTATGCTCTTCCCGTACGGGACGGTGATGATCTTGTCGAATCTTGTGAAATGAGGAGGTTCTAGGTTCTGGATTAGAAATAAACCTGTATTGATTCCGATCTCGCAGGGCAGTCAACCCTATCCGGTGGGTCAGCGGCATTTTTAGTTAAACCTAGAACTTGGAACCTGGAACTATATCTTCTCTCCTGTCAATATCGCATAAATCTCCTTATATCTCTCCGAGGCCTTCTTCGCGATCTCCGGGGGGAGTTCGGGGCCAGGATATGTCTTGCCCCAGTCGAGGGTATTGAGATAATCGCGCACTATCTGTTTATCGTAGCTATCCTGGGGTTTCCCCGGGGCATAATCTTTGATCGACCAGAACCGTGAAGAGTCGGGGGTCAAAACTTCGTCGATGAGCACGACATCGCCTTCGATCACACCGAACTCGAACTTGGTGTCTGCAACGATAATGCCTCTCGTTTCTGCAAGGCCCCGCGCCTTTTCGTAGATGGCAATGCTGGAATCCTTTAAATGGCGCGCATAATCATCGCCGATTATCCTGACCGCTTCCTCGAACGAGATGTTGAGGTCGTGGCCCTCTTCCGCCTTTGTCGAGGGGGTAAAGATAGGCTTTTCAAGCCTGGAGGACTCCTTCAATCCCCCCGGCAGTTTAATGCCGCAAACCGTGCCGGACTGCTGATACTCGGCCCACCCAGACCCTGCCAGGTATCCCCTCACGACACACTCAACTGGCAGAACCTTCGCTTTCTTCACTAGCATGCTCCTGTCCCGGAGCGACTCGGAATATTGTTTGAGGCTTGCGGGATACTTATCGACATTCGTTTCTATTATGTGGTTCGGAATTATATCCTTGACCTGGTCGAACCAGAAAAGAGAAAGTCTGGTGAGGACCTTGCCCTTGTCTTCTATCCCGGTCGGAAGAACGACATCAAAAGCCGACAGCCTGTCCGTAGCCACAATGAGCAACTTACCATCAAGTTCATAGATGTCCCTCACCTTGCCTTTTCGCGGTGCACCGAGAGTTTCAAAATTGGTTTCCCGTAGTATCGTCATCAATGATATCCCCGCCTGTTATTCCTTCGTGAATTCACTTTTCGGTGCGCCGCATATCGGGCAGACCCACGTGTCCGGGAGATCATCGAACCGTGTCCCGGGTTTTACCCCGTTGTCGGGGTCCCCGGCAGCCGGATCGTAGATATACCCGCACACATTACAAACATATTTTCCCGACTCTTCAGGGGCAGGTTTTATGGATTCTTCCTTGATGTATGTCGGTGCGGTCTTCGGCTCTTTTCCTCCCTTGACCGTATGATAATATGCGTACGTCATCGGTTCGCCCTCTCCTAAGACATCACAGTCGACCACCTTACCGATCATTATCGTATGTGTCCCGACATCCGTCATGCTGAGGACCTCGCACTCTAAGAAACTGACAGTGCTGTCGAGAACGATCGGAACACCGGTTCTGCCCATTTTATACTTTGTATCCGTAAACTTATCGATATCCCTTCCAGATTTGAACCCGAATTTCCCGATAAGTGTCATGGGAGCAAATTTTGAAAGTACCGATACGCTGAAAACTTTGCTCGACTCTATGAATTGATGGGTAAGGTTCTGCTTGTTGATGCTGATCGCCAGGGTCGGCGGATCGGACGTGATCTGAAAGGCCGTATTGGCTATCTGCCCGTTTATCTTGTCATCCTTCTTCGAACTGATAATATACACTCCGTAACAGATCTTCTGAATAGCCTTGAGATTCATCGCGCCTCCTTTTTTGATTTGAACTGGATATGTATTCTAATAGAATTCGCGTAAAGTTTCAGCCAATTTTTCTTTGAGCGTTTCCCATTCGGGCCTAGCATCCACGAGCGGCCTGTCGCGGAGCACGACGACCCGGCTCTCAAAAGTGGGACGGTCATTACGATAAATGACGCCAATGGGTATCCTGTCGCCCCATTCGAGAGCCTTTACGAAGGCCCGGGCCCTGTCGCGCGGGTCATGATCGTCCTCTATGTGGTAAACTCTTTGAGAGTACCACTCATACGTGTTGACCTTGTTGAAGGTAACGCATGGCTGGAACATGTCCACGAGAGAAAAGCCGGGGTACCGGATAGCCTCTCTTATCAGACCCGTCAAGTGTTTCGTGTCTGCCGCATACCCTCTTGCCACAAATCCGCAGTCGAGAGCAATCGCCATCGCTATGGGGTTAAATTGTTCGGAGAGGACCCCGAAAGGCTGATTTTTCGTTATCATACCCTCCATACTCGTCGGTGATGCCTGCCCTTTTGTGAGACCATAGATCTGATTATCGTGAACAAAAAGCTTGACCCCTATGTTTCTCCGTATCGCATGGATGAGATGATTACCACCTTCGCCGTACATATCGCCGTCTCCACCGAAAGCCATGACCAGCATCTTATGATTGGCAAGCTTGATCCCGGTCGCTACGGGAAGTGAACGTCCGTGAAGGCCGTTGAAGGTATTGCACCGGACATAATGGGGAAATTTCCCCGCCTGCCCGATGCCTGACACGATGCAGAACTGACCGGGTTCGATATTTTCCTCCGTGAGCGCCTCCTTGAAGGCACGCAGTATCGGGAAATTACCGCATCCGGGACACCAAGCAGGCACCTCACCCTGATATTTCTCAAGTTCTGCCACGTAATTCCTCCACCAATTCCTCTACCAGCCAAGGTCTGCCGTCATACCGCGTAATCCTGTCAGTGATCGTGCAACCGGCCTCCGCCTCGAGAAGCCGGGCGAACTGGGACGTCGCATTGTTTTCTATGCATATCCTGCGGTCGGCCCTGTCGAGCAGGTCTGTATAATCGAATGTTTCCCGTCCGGGAAAGGGATATATCTCGCTGAAATGGAGCATTCCAACCCGTCTGTAGGCCAGTATTTCCGCTGCCTCCCTGACAATGCCGTACGTGGAGCCCCATGATACGAGGATTGTCGATGCATTCTCAGGACCGAAATAGGCGGGCGGCCCGATCTCCCTCCTGATACTCTCGATCTTACGGAAGAGCCGCTTCTCTACCATCTTTCTGCGTATCTGAGCATCTTCGACAATATGTCCCGCTTCGGTGTGTTCATCGCTGTCTGTAACGACAACGTACCTCGTCTTTCCGGGTATGGCAAAAGGTGACATTCCCGTATCGGTGAAAGTATGCCGCATGTACTCGTCAAGCCTGTCGATATCTTCCGCACTTGCCCTGTGATCGTGCAGGGACAGGCCCTCAAGGGATACGCCGTCAAATGTCCACTGGCTATCCGCGAGATACTGGTCTGTCATAATTATGGCGGGGACCTGGTACTTTTGCGTGAGGTCAAAGGCTTTTACGGTTAGCTCGATGGCCTGCCGGGGGTCTCCGGGTGCAAATACAATACGGGGAAATTCACCATGGCCGGCATAGAGAGCAAAAAAGAGGTCGGCTTGTTCCGTCCGCGTGGGTAACCCCGTGGCTGGCCCCGGTCGTTGGGCAAGGGCAATGACAACAGGGGTCTCCGTCATGGCTGCAAGCGAAAGTCCTTCGACCATAAGGGCGAAACCGCCTCCAGATGTCCCGGTCATTGACCGGACACCCGCATAGGATGCACCAAGGGCCATGTTGATCGCGGCGATCTCATCTTCCGCCTGTTCCACAACTACTCCGTAGTCCTTCGCCTTTCCTCCGACATACGTCATAATGCCCGTGGATGGTGTCATTGGATATGCACTGTAGAGCTGACATCCTCCGGCAAGAGCGCCAAACCCTATCGCCTCGCTACCGGGAATGAGCATCCTTGGGGGGCCGGCGGGCTTGAGGGGAAATGCACAACGTTTGCAATTGCTGACAGCATAATCATGCCCGGCTATGGCGGAAAGTCTGTTCTGTTGGCGGGTTTGATCGTCTTTTCTCCCCAAAATGACATCCATGATATCGAACAGGGGCAGAAGCGAAAAACCAAGCATTCCTAAAACAGCACCCGTGGCGACCGTGTTTGCCACGATCCTGGCTGCACCGGTTTCCATGGCCAGCCGGAGAAAGGGGATGTCCAGAAATTGGGGCCCATCGAAGGTATGCTTCAATAATGCGGAATCATAAATAATAGTCCCTTCTTCACGCATCTCCGGCTGGTGCAGGGTAACCGATGACCTGTCCAAGGCAATAAGGATGTCCAGCCCTCTTTTCGGGGCCCGCACAGGCACATCCGATAGCCGTATCTGATAGAAATTGTGGCCGCCGCGTATCCGCGATTCGTAATCCTGATTGGTAAATACATGATAGCCGGAGCGTACAAAGATCCTGGCGAGAACATCGCCGATAGTCTGAATCCCCTGCCCTGCCTCTCCGCCTATCTTTATGCTGTAGTCCATAGCCCTTCCAAAAACTATTATAGGGACTCACCGGACAAATAGCAATCCTGTACATAATTCAAAGATTGGGATATGCCCGCCAAACGTGATATAAGTATGCTTGAAAGTGTTGATCATGAAACGTAGAAAAAAAGATACTATTTTCGTTACCGAGGATAAAATTTTGAGGATATTTTCAGAGGCCCACCGTCCTGTCGGTATCGATGAACTTGAAAATATACTCAGCAGGGGCAGATCCAAACGCAGGGAACTAACGAAGATCATCAACTCCCTCATCGAGAAGGGGCGTGTAATAGAGCTCAAGAACAAACGTTTTGGCCTGACAAAGAAACTGAACCTCATCTCGGGGACACTGTGGTGCACCCGCAGCGGCAATGGCTTCGTCATACCCGATAACGGGAGCGAGCGTGATGTTTTCGTTTCAGCACGCAATTTCAATAATGCAGTGCATGGCGACCGGGTAGCGGTCAGGCTGGACCACCATTTTCGCGGCAAGCCTGAAGGCAAAATAATCAGGATAATTTCTCGTAAGTCTAATAAAGTTATGGGCTTCACAAAAATGTATGATAATGTTATTTATATAATACCTGAAGATTATCGTTATAACATAGCATATCGTGTTGCGGGAGGAGTCGAGGACGTCCCGGACGGCCAGCTCGCCGTTGCCGAGGTAACGGCATTCCCCGGGGATAAACCCGAACCTGAATGCAAGATCGTGAAGGTCATCGGTGAGCTTTCCACCCTGTCGGCCATAACCAAATTTATCGAGTACAAGCACTCACTGCCGCTGCGTTTTAGCAAAGCTGCCGAGAACGAGGCTGCAGGCGCTGTTTCAGACATATTGCCGGCAGGCCGAAAAGACCTCAGAGGGCTCAGGTTCGTCACTATCGACGGTAAAAACGCACGGGACTTCGATGATGCAGTCGCTATAGAACGCACGTCACACGGCTTTACGCTCCATGTGGCGATAGCCGATGTGTCACATTATGTAAAACCAGGATCGCTCCTCGATGAGGAGGCATATAAACGGGGCATGAGTATTTATTTCCCCGACCGGGTGTTGCCCATGCTCCCGAAGGCCCTTTCAAACGGGATATGCAGCCTGAATCCAATGGAAGACCGGTACGCCGTCACGGTGAGCATGAAATTCGATCCCGAAGGAAGGGCCACAGGCGCGTCGTTCTATCCGTCCGTCATACAAAGCCATATGCGGCTGACGTATGAGGCCGTGGAGGCGGCCACAGTCAACCGCGATGCAAAAGCCCGGCGTAAACTGAGACCATGCGTCGAGAACCTCGAAGACATGGCCGAACTGGCCGCGCTGATCACGTGCATACGCGAAAAAAGAGGGAGTATAGATTTCGATCTGCCCGAACCCGAGGTTATCATGGACATTGAAGGCGGGATCAGCCAGATAATCCGGGCCGAACGGCTGAATTCTCACCGGATCATCGAAGAATTTATGATATCGGCGAACGAGGCTGTTGCGCGCCTCTTCGAGGACGGCGGTATTTCAGCCCTCTTCAGGACCCACGAGCCCCCTGAAGAGGACAAGCTTCGAGATTTCGAACGCCTGCTCCAAAGCCTCGGCATAGGGTATAAAAAGAGGGGCAGGACTGCTGCTCTTAAGGATGTCATTGCGAACGTCTGCGGCACTAAATACGAATTTATCGTCAACAGGGTCTTGTTACGCTCAATGAAACAGGCACGTTATTCTGCAAGTAACCGGGGACATTTCGGTCTTGCCTCGACAAGTTACCTTCACTTCACATCTCCCATCAGACGGTATCCCGATCTTGTCTGTCATCGTATACTGAAGAATGTCCTTACAGGCGAGAAAAACCCTGTCTATACCGATGAACAGCTCGTAATGATGGCCAACCACCTGTCCGAACGCGAGCGCCTGGTTATGGATGCGGAGCGGGAGTTCGAGGACAGAATCCGCATACTTTACATGAAAGACAAGCTTGGCGAGATATTTGAGGGTGTCATTTCGCATGTCACGTCATTCGGCTTTTTCGTGGAACTCACCGGGATATTCGTTGAAGGGCTCGTCCTTGTTTCGAGCCTTGTTGACGACTATTACCGTTTCGAGGAAGAACGGTACCGGATCATTGGCTCGAGAACCCGCAAGAGCTTTCGTATCGGCGATATGGTCACCATCAAGGTCGTCCTGGCCGACGTAACATCCAACCGACTGCATTTTGAGGTATGCGACACGTAAAAGAAGAATTGTTCCAGGTTCCAGGTTGAACATACCGCCGTGGAATTCCCGATGGCGTGTTCTTGAAAACTATCGCATATATATCGCGCAGTCATCGTCGGGAATGAAAAACTCGCCTCTTTAAAGCTTTTGTGAATATGCCGAATATGCTATGCTTATAGTCGGGACTCGTGCCCTTTCTATTATTGCAGTACGTACAAAATGGTTCCTGATGGGAAGATCGTCGGGAAAAAGCTTTATTATAGAGGTCTGTCGATTTACATTTATGACGATCTCGGCAAACAATTAAAAAAGGAACTATCTCTGAAGACCCTGACCGGTAAAGTATTTTTACTCATCGTTCTGTTGTCCTTTATTTTCGGGCCGCTCCAAGCTTCAACCCCGTTGCATGCACAACTGACCGATGCAGATATCGATGATGACGTCGAGGAGACACATCTCGAGGAATCGATTGAGATAACTGCCCCGAGCGGAGCAAGAGACGATATAAATTTCAATATCTTCGAAGATATCGCCCGGGCCCGGGCCATGCTCGAAAAAGCAAGCTGCGGTTTTAAGGTCGTGCGTCCAAAATTCGTCAAGAAGGTCAGGGTGGGGAAAAAGGGGAAGAAAAGGCAAAAATACAAAACTGTGGTAACGTACGGGAAACCCGAACTCGGAGAATTCGCTATTCTCCTGGCCGTAGAAAACGTTCCCACACGGGAGATCAAGATCGTCCGCGTTCACCCGAGACTCGGCGCACGGGCACAAAATGCAGTCATTGAACCGGGAAAGGCCAACGGTGTGAACACAAAATTCACGATCGTCTCGCAAGAACATCACGTTGTCCTCGCCCTCAAAAGGCCGGTGCGCAGTTCAAGTGGTTTCAAGGAGGTCATATATACACCCTATTCAGAAGGCATCGACATCCCCATTGTCAGAAAAGCCGGTCTGGATTATCTGCGGACCGTGATCGACAATGCGAAGAACGATCTTATTCGCAGGCGAGTCAATCCCAGATCGTGCGATTCTTTTATCGATAACGATATATCTGTGGTTCTTGCCATCATTGAACATATCGATCCCGGTAAATTCCTGAGCGGAAAATATACCCCCGAGAAGCTTATCAATGAAACGCTCGTAATCCTCGGCACAAACAGAGACCATGCATATCGTTACTCACGTTCAAAGGCCGGTGCAATGGGCCTTTTTCAGTTCATCCCAGGCACGTACAAAAGGATCTTGAACCTTTATCCCAGGGCAGGTTTGAACAGGGATTTTGTACGAGGGATGGAAGACCACGAAAATGCGGCAAAGGCATCTTTCCTCCTCTTCGACGCCGACATGCATGTGCTCAATGATGCCCGGAGGCAGCGGTTACTTGAAGACCCCCCATCCCTCGGGCGGTTTCTCGCATCGGCTTACAACTGCGGACCCGGCCGGACACGGGGGAGCATGGAAAGGCACGGGGATAACTGGACAGCTGCCATACCGTCAGAGACGCAGACGTACCTCCACAAATTCGACGCTACCCTGACGTGGTACAGGACAGAAGCTTTGCTGTACCGGTAAAGCAGTCTCAAGTCCCAGAATAATAATTCATAAATATTCCGGCGTTCGCTTACGTAGTTTTATTCATCCAATATCCTTAGTGGTGTTACCTTCCATATCTTTCCGGCGTATTCCAGTATAGACCGGTCCGATGAGAATTTTCCCGTCCTCGCCACGTTCACAATCGACATTTTCACCCAGCGGTCAATATCACGGTACGCTGCGGTGGTATCGTGCTGGCACTCGATATAAGACTGGTAATCAGCACAAAGCATGTATTCGTCATAATTAAGGAGCGAATCGATGAGAGGCTGGAACAGGTTTTTGTCACCCCCCGAAAAATAACCGGAACCGATCAGGTCGATCGCTTCCCGGAGGGAGTTGTTCTCCTCGTAATATCTGCGGGGTTCATAACCTTGCACCTTAAGCTCGAGGATCTGTCGGGCATCGAGGCCGAACAGAAAGAAATTTTCCGGACCGACCTCTTCCCGGATCTCGACGTTGGCGCCGTCGAGCGTACCAATAGTCAGAGCACCGTTCATCGAAAATTTCATATTCCCCGTTCCCGAAGCTTCCTTGCCCGCCGTCGAGATCTGTTCAGAAATATCCGCTGCGGGATAGATCATCTGGCCATTCTTTACATTAAAATCAGGGAAGAATACGACCTTGAGGCGCGAGGATGTCTCCGGGTCTGTATTGACAACGCCCGCTATCGAGGTAATAAGTTTGATCATCAATTTGGCCATAAAGTAGCTGGGTGCGGCTTTACCGCCAAAGATGACCGTACGTGCGGGCACATCCGCTTCCGGGTGACGTTTCAGTATAAGGTAATCTGTGACGACGCGAAGGGCATTCAAGTGCTGCCGCTTGTATTCGTGGATCCGTTTGACCTGAATGTCGAAGATGCTATCAGGGTCCACAGCAATGCCCGTTCGGTCCAGAATGACCTGTGCCAAGTCCGTTTTATTCCGATGCTTCATCGCAAGCCACGCCCGTCGAAACTCCGGGTCTTCGGCAAAAGGTTCCAAACGTCTGATCTGGTTCTGGCAGTTACAGATCCAACCATCGCCGATGGCTTCGGTTATCAGTTTCGCCATAACGGGGTTACTGACCATCATCCATCGGCGCGGCGTGATCCCGTTCGTGACATTATGAAATTTTCCCGGTGTCAGTTCATGAAAATCCTTCATCAATGTCTTCTGCAGCAGTTCTGTATGCAGGGCAGCCACCCCGTTCACACTGTGGCTCCCGACCGTCGCGAGATGGGCCATACGGACATATCGCTCGCCGTCCTCATCGATGAGCGACACGCGCCGTATAAGGTCCTCGTCTCCCGGATGGGTAAGCCCCACTTCACCCAGAAAACGCCGGTTGATCTCGTAGACGATCTCGAGATGCCGCGGAAGTACGCGCCCGAACAAAGATATCGGCCATTTCTCTAGGGCTTCCGGAAGCAGCGTGTGATTAGTGTACGCAAAGGTCTTTTTCGTGACGTCCCAAGCCACGTCCCAATCCATCCTGTATTCATCGACAAGCAGTCTCATGAGCTCGGCAACGGCAATTGACGGATGCGTATCGTTCAATTGGACCGAGTACCGTTCGTGGACGGTTTCCGGTTTCCCCCCTGCCATGCCATGTGTCTTGATCATATCCTGCAACGAACAGCACACGAAAAAATATTGCTGAGAAAGCCTCAACTCCTTGCCCGCCGCCGGTTCGTCATTAGGATAGAGTATTTTTGATATCGTTTCGGAAGCGATTTTTTCCTCGACCGCACCGACATAATCACCAATATTGAACGCCTGAAAATCAAACGACTCGCAGGCCTCTGATTTCCAAAGCCGCAATATATTGACGACCTCCACTTCGTAACCCGGTATCGGGGTATCGTAGGCCATTCCCTTTACAAGCCTGTCGGGCACCCAGCGAACGCGGTCCCGTCCATTCTCGTCACGATAATGTTCCACATATCCGCCGAACTGGACATAGTATGTGATCTCCGGCCGTGCTATCTCCCATGGATTGCCGAGGGCCAGCCATTTATCCGTTATTTCACGCTGCCAGCCGTCGACAATCTCCTGGTCGAAAATACCGAATTCGTACCTGATGCCGTACCCGAGAGCATAGATCTTCTGAGTGGCCATAGAATCCAGAAAACATGCCGCCAGCCTGCCGAGGCCGCCGTTTCCAAGGCCGGGTTCTGTCTCCTGTGCTACAAGTTCATCAAAATCAAGACCGAGCATTGAAACGGCTTCCCTGGTCTGGTCATAGATCCCCAGATTCATGATCGCATTGGCAAGGTGCGGCCCCATCAGGAATTCTGCCGAAAAGTAGCAGACCGCCCTGACGGTCTGGCGCAGTTCTTCTGTAGACCGGACCCAATGGCTCAGCATCCGGTCCCGAACGGTATACGCGAGAGCCATATACCAGTCGTTCTTTGTCGCGATGCGCGGCATGCGCCCCTGAATAAAATTAAGGTTCTCCAGAATGGCGCGGCGTATCGTATCGGTGCTGAGACCAGTGCGAACATCCTCTGAAGACACGACCATGAGGTCCTGAACATCGACATCTTCAACGTCCATTACAGCCTCCTGTGTTTTGCACGTTGATGATCATCTGAAAAATATCATTCTGATCGCTATGAGAAGCAGGCACACTCCGAAGATCTTTTTCAGTACCACGTCCGATAGACCTGCAGCTATTCTTGCACCAAACAGGCTGCCAAGCAGAAAACCGATCACTATCAGGACGGCAGCCTCTATGTTGACGTCTCCCCGCCGGTAGTAAGACCACGCTGCCAATATCCCGATAGGCGGTACGAGAAGGGCAAGCGTCGTTCCCTGTGCCTGATGCTGTGTAAATCCGAACAGAAAGACCAGCGCCGGCACGATTATTACCCCTCCCCCGATGCCGATGAGGCCGCTCAAAATACCCGCTATCACTCCTAAGAGAATGAAGAGAAGAATATACCCCGCATCCATTGTTGTACCCCCTAGCTTATAACAGGATATGCCTCATGCATCCACTATACATCCTGTCAAGCCGCTTTACAATATCCCCTTACGTTTTACGGCCGACAACGCAGGATCATTGTCAAATCATTTGAGGTTCTGGAGATATGACCTGAGATTGATTGTTCTATTGTTTATACCCAGCTTCTTGCGAATGTTATCACGATGAGAATGTACGGCGCTCGGGGCCACTCCAATGATCTCTGCTATTTCTTTCGTAGTTTTCCCGTCACAGATCAGGTTGGCCACCTCGATCTCCCGGGGAGTGAAATTGAAATGCCTTATGTTGCCAAGAAAGGGGGAGATCGTTTGATCGAGATTTGCCGCTATGATCTCCACATATGCTTTGTATTTAGGCTCCAGATTGCTTTTCTGCAGTTTCTGAATATAAGGAAGGACCATTCCTTTCACATTGGACATAAATGCCAGTTCGATCTCTTTTCTGTCATCTTCCCTTTGCCTCAGCAATACGCGAAGCGCGGCATTGGCCTCCTCCAGATCTTTCGATTTGGCCACAAGGTCCGCTTCGCGTTCCCTGAGAGCGTCAAGCATTTTTTTCTGCTCCGTTATATCCCGCGCGCTTCCCCTGTACCCTTTAAACTTACCGTCCGAGTCGAAAAAAGGTGTGCCATTCCCTTCAATAAAAACATGCCGGCCATCTTTGTGGACATGCACCGTCTGGAAGGCTGCGAACCGTTCCCTTCGCGCAAAGATTCTCAGCATTACAGGCATTGCCCTCTTTTTATCACCCGGGGGCATTATATCCGCCGGGCTTCTGCCGATCAGTTCTTCCGGCCTGTACCCGAGTACATCAAATATTCGCGGGCTCAAATATGTGTATATAAACCGGGCGTCGGTCTCCCATATCCATTCAACGATCGACTCGATAAGGGATGCATGTTGTTCCTGATCCGCCTTATCACCTCTTGCTGTTGCCGATCGTTTATCTTTCATGTAAATACCCTGGCCAGAGATAGTCCACCCCCTCCCCAGCTCTGAATCGATTATTCCATCGATAGTCTGCATTCATATGACGAATGACGAATATTTTTTGGATTGCCACTATGATACCACGTTGCATTTGCATCGAAGAAGTCGAATTATTACGGATACATTGTGGGTATTATCTCCATAATTTATAGGGAATTGGTACAACACCTCAAGTTCGGCATCAGGGCAATACCTATTTCTCGTTCATGGACTTCCCTGATATCTTCGATAAGAACACACATCTTTTTCCATTTCAAGTAGTCATTCCTTATCAGATTTAATTCATGGGGTCAAGCCAATCGGGCCTTGAAGGCCTGTCGAGCAAGGGGATTGTCGACCGAAAACACGTCGAAATATTTCGTCATTATGGGGACAGAATATATATCCGCCGTGGGGTATCCTGAATCTTTGAAAGGAGGGTCATTATGGGTACACGGATAAACAGGGTTGTTTACAAGGAAAGATATGGTGGATGGGTCAATAAAGTGGAATATGCCGACGAACCGTCGAGTGTCCACTATACCCAACTCGCCGCCATCGTGTCAGCGAAAATGATGCTTCGTGACCAGGGCGGAGGAACGCTAATTATCCGTGGTCTCAATGGGCACATAAAAGAGAGGATCCGAATACGCCCTGATCGAACAATATCCGTTGTAAGGATAAAGGGAGAATATAGGTAATACAAGGGGCGGTAACAGCCGGTCTCCCCGCTCTTCCCTGCCCCTTCCAGCGCCCGTACCCGTTGTTTTGCTTCTTTTGTTCCCGTCGCCGTCTTCGTTCGCGAGGCCTTAACTGTATTATCAATACGTTCAGACGCCGATCCTGCCTATTACCACCAGCAGCCCTTGGGGTTCATCGAATATATCTTCTCCTGGAGATCACGAATTGCCTTTTCCTGGGCGGCAACATCATCCGGCTTTGCTTTGGGATTTCTCAGCGTTTCCCAGTATTGGAATCGTTTATCATGCAATTCTTTCCTCAGTGGTGCGGTGTCATCCAGAAATTTCTGACACTGTTCATCCTGGACGGTCCGGCCGTAGCCATAGCCGCCCATCATGCCAGGCCCCCAGCAACCCTGCCCGCCCATCATGCCAGGCCCCATACCGTAGCCGCCATAGCCGCCCATCATGCCCCGTCCCTGGCTATACGATACCCCGGTGACCAAGATGAATACACATACGATAGTCAATGCTAAAACCAGGTATTTCATAAGCGCCTCCTTTCTTAAGTTTCTCTATGAACTAATGTAAACATAGGATTGGAAGTTTCAAGTTCTTCTTACAAGAGCATTGCGTAATCGTTGAGGTTTACGAAACAAAAAAACCGGAGGAGACCAGGAAGTAGTCTCCTCCGGCACCGGGATGGGCAAGCGAGTTGCCCATCATTATCTCTATTGCCCAATACCCCTGTGTTGCTCCAAAAACAGGTTTATCCTTACCGATGCTTGTGATACCGGCTATTACAAAAGTACTACACCCGGCACCAATCCTCCAAAAACCATTACAGTGCGATCATCGATAAAACGATATCGCAGGGTAACACAAGATATAGCCCCTACCCGATACTTTCCTCGATTTACCAATCCTTCTGCCTTCTGCTTATTATTTTTACAATTCGCTCGGACATTTTTCTGTAAAATATAATACATTTTGTGCTATCTAATAAAAAAGGTAATCATTATGACCACTAACGTAAATGGACCGCCTTATATTCCTGACTCTCCTTATGTGATGGATAATGTAGGCGAATTCAAGGATGAGTTGACAGCGCTTCTGGCCATATCCCGGGTCAGGCGGTACCAGAATGGCCAGATCATTTATGCGCAGGGTGAACGAAGCAGATACTTTTATTTTGTCGGACAGGGTAAGGTAAAGATCAGCATTTTCCGAGAGAACGGTTCTGAAAAGATACTCGCTATCCAGGAAAACAATACCTTTTTAGGCGAAAGTGGCGCATTTGATCGATTCCCGTATTTTGCTACTGCCACCGCGCTGGAAGATTCGGACATACATATCATTGGTATTCGTGAAACCGAAGACCTTATCACGAGAACCCCCCGGGTGTCGTTGCTCATTATCACTGCGATCATCAGGAAACTCAGACTGCTCGGTCTCCAGGTCCAAGACCTTTCCTTTCTCGACGCACAAAAAAGAGTGATCCACATACTCTTGAAACTCATGCAGGAAGTAGGTGAACCTGCCGACCACGGCATCCTTATCAAGAAGCGGATAACTCATGAAGACCTTGCAAACATAACAGGTCTTTCACGAGTAACCGTAACCAACGTCCTAAACCACCTCAACAGATTGAAACTCATTACAAAGGGACGCTACAGATACACAATCCTTGATCGTGAAAAACTGGAATCATTTCTGGTGTCCAATGACTAGGATCCTGCGAAATAATCATCGTACCCTGGCATGCGTTATCGTTCTTTCAGCGTGCACATTCTTTTTTTCTTCATCCGGCACCCCCGCAGTCATGATGAAGACTGTTACCTTTGCGGCAATCGACAGCGTATGGGTAAGACAATTCAAACCCTTCACAGATACCGTCTCACAGGGTTCGAAACATGGTACACGTTTCGTCTTTGTGGGAGGGCCCGAAGCAATACCTCCTTTCGAACAGATCGAAGCGGTCAGACGTGGCGTCGTGGACGTGGCGCTGTTGCCAGCAGCATATTTTGTCCCGCAATTATCCGAGGCGGATGCAATGAAGCTCTCCCGTCTGTCACCCATGGAAGAGCGAAAGAAAGGGGTATTCGCCTTCTATCAAGAACTCATGAAAAAGCAGCTCAACGTCGTCTACCTGGGCAAAGTGGCCGGTGGTGTGAAATATCATTTTTATCTGAAAAAACCTGTAAAGAAACCGGAACTTACAGGTCTGAAGATACGGGTGACACCGGTTTACGAACCCTTCGTAAGGGCTCTCGGCGGGGTTAGCGTTACAACGGCCCCCGGTGAGGTTTATGTGGCCCTGGAACGGGCTATTGTCGACGGGTTCGGATGGCCGTCCATCGGCATATACGAAATGGGGTGGCAAGAAGTGGTCCGTTATGTCGTTGAGCCCGGCTTTTACCAGACCGATGTTTGCGTCCTCATAAATAAGGCCAGGTGGGACAGTCTGCCCGAGGATGAGCAGAACTACCTTATCAGGGCTATGGAAAGGGTTGAACGGGAGAGCTACGACCTCTGCCGTAAGATAGCTGACCAAGAAAAACAACTCCTCATCCGGAAAGGTATCCGGGTAATTGAGTTTAAAGACGCCGCAGGCAAATTCTACCTCGAAACCGCTTATCGGGCTGGCTGGGAAAAGGTCTTGGCAAAAAGCCCGACCACTGGATCGGTTCTCAAGAAATTAATGGAACAATGATCCTGAAATCCTTTTTTACACGCGTTCTCAACGTGATGGCCGCCTTTTCGGCCTTATGTATTCTCTTTATTGCCCTCTCCATATCTTACGAAGTTCTGGGCCGGTATCTGTTCAACCGTCCTCTCGCGTGGACGGTTGAAATATCGGAGTATCTTCAGATCTATTTTGTTTGTTTAAGCGCGGCCTGGGTTTTAAGGCACAGAGGGCATGTCACACTCGACATCCTTCTTGACCGCCTGAACCCATCATGGAAAAAAGCATTTGCCCGTGCGTCCGACGCGCTCGGCTTCATCGTCACCACCGTCCTTGCCGTTTTTTCCTGTGTTATGACATTCGAGCAGATGATGCTCGGAATCCCTGTCATTAAAACCCTCGAAATCCCAAAATGGCTCGTTATCCTGCCGATACCCGCAGGAACGACCTTACTTGCCATCGAGTTCCTCATAAAGATATTCACAGATATCAGGCAGAGGGGGCGGTAACATGGAATGGTGGGCCATATTCTCATTCCTTTTGCTGGGCCTGATAGTTCTCATGTTAATTGGAGTTCCCATTGCCTTTGCCTTTTTTTTCATCAATCTTTTGGGGGCGTATTTCTTCATGGGAGGTTTTGAAGGTATCAAGCAGTTAACACTTAACATGTACAGCACACTGGGTAATTTTACCCTGACGCCCATACCTCTTTTTATTCTCATGGGTGAGATCATTTTTCGGTCGGGACTCGCACATAATGCCCTCAATGTCTTTGATAGGTCATTTGGCAAGATTCCGGGACGGCTCGGTATTCTTGCCGTAGCGACCTCCACCTTCTTTTCGGGACTTACGGGCTCGGCTATCTCTAATACCGCGTTGCTTGCCTCGTCGCTTTTACCGGAAATGCGCAAACGCGGCTACGGAAAACCCCTTATGATCGGACCTATCGTCGGAACAGGGGGGCTCGCCATGATGATACCTCCGAGCGCCCTTGCGGTTGTCCTCGGGTCTGTGGCCCATATATCCATATCGGGCATACTCATCGGCGGCATTTTACCTGCACTTATCATGGCGTCCCTCTACTCGCTCTACATCATGATCAGAAGCCTTATGGAACCATCGATAGCCCCTGATTACGAAACAGACAGGGCCGGATTCGTCAATATTATGAAAGAATTCCTGATCTACGTGATGCCGCTTTGTTCGGTCGTTATTCTTGTCCTAGGACCGATATACATGGGCATAGCCACTCCCACCGAGGCCGCATCCCTGGGCAGTGTCGGTTCTATCATTCTTGCACTCTCGTACAGGAAATTGACCTTTGACGTTCTCCTTGAGGCCCTCCGCTCCACCCTGAAGACAAGCTGCATGATCTTTCTTATTATTGCAGGGTCCGTTGGCTACAGCCAGATAATTTCATTCACCGGGTCGGGGACCGGATTGATAACCTTTATAACATATCTTGACCTTCCGGAATTTGTACTAATCATCTTGATGCTCTCCGCACTGCTTTTCCTAGGGTGCTTTATGGACCAGATATCGATGATGATGATCACGATACCCCTCTTTATGCCTATCATATTCCAGGCAAATATCGACCCTCTGTGGTTTGGCCTCATGATGCTCATTGCCCTTGATATTGGTTTCACCACTCCGCCTTTTGGTCTTCTTCTTTTCGTCATGAAAGGGATCGTCTCCGACGATATAACAATGATGGATATCTACAAGGCCGCAACACCTTTCATCTTGTGCAACCTTGCAACCCTTGGATTGATCCTGGTCTTCCCCCGGATCGTTCTTTTCCTTATAGAGTGAAACTGGCGTCAGTTGTCGGTCTGCACCTCTTCCAGATACCTCATGACCGCCCTACTCCAGCCGGTCGGACCCACTCCTTCGACACGTTCAAAATTTTGCATGGATAGAACGGGATCGTAACCTCCCCCGCGCCTTTCGACAATCACGGCAATGTCGACATTCCGTAACATAGGCAGATCGTTTGGACTGTCCCCTATTGCAATCGTGCAGACATCTCCCAGTTCCCTGTCATACATCCCAGTAAGCAATGAGACCGCTTTGCCTTTATCGCTTTTGCCCAGGATATGATAAAAAGCACCCCGTGTAATATCAAACCCTTTTTCCCTTACAGCATGGATGAGTTTTTCAGTCATATTCTCGTCCGCATCGAACAGGAAAGGTTCATCAAATTCCCTTTTGCTGGCCCTGACCGCCTCCTCATTCGAAAGGCCTGTGATGTTTGCTATTTGCTCCGAAGTCATATCACCAAAGCCATATATGCCGAAACCTTCGTCCTGTAATTCCGAAATAGCTCTCCGCAGTTTTTCGTACTTTTCGCCAAGCCGTATGATTCTATATCCTCCGCTCCTTTCTTCGCATCTCAGTAGCGGTGCTTCCTGCTGAAAATATCCCCGTGGAATAAACAAGGCCCCTCCGTTCTCGGAAATAAATGGGTCTGTATTTTCAAGTCTGTTCCTGTAATATTCTATTTCTACCCTTGTTTTACTTGAACACATCACGAGCGGAACACGCCGTTCTTTTATCAGCCTGAGGGCAGGCAACGCCGCCTGAAACGAATACGACACCGGGTCAAGGAGGGTGCCGTCGAGATCAGTAATGATTATTATTTTTTTCATAATGCCACCATCGGTCGTTACGCGATGCACCTTCCTGTTCTCAGTATACAACTCCGGGTGCTAAGCGATATGTAAAATATTTTATAGACATCATGCCTTTCCTCGGTTAAACTGACGGTTTAAACTGAAAGGAGGCGAATATGGCCGATTTTTATCAGACCGGAGTTGTCGCAACATTCCATAAACTGGGCAGGGACCGCCTTGAAGAGATCGAGTCAAAACTTACGCGGTACGCTCGGGAAAGACCTATAGCCTTGATCCTGCCGTCCCTTTACAGCGAACTTGCCGGCGAGGCCCTGACACGCATTGTCGAACAGCTCAAGGATGTCACATATATAAAAGAAATTGTCGTTACCCTCGGTCCGGCATCGGAGAAGGAATTTGAAATTGCAAAGCGGTTTTTTTCTGTGCTGCCGCAAAAGGTAAGCATAATATGGAATAGCGGAAAGAGGATCAAGGGAATATACCGGGCAATCGAGGACGAGGACCTGCCTACCGGCCTCGAGGGCAAAGGGAGGTCGGTCTGGATGGCTTACGGTTATGTGCTGTCGAGCAAGGAGTTCAATTCCATTGCACTTCACGACTGCGATATCTTGACCTATTCACGGGATCTGCTTACCCGGCTTTGCTATCCGATTACGAGCCCCAGCTTCGACTACGACTTCTGCAAGGGCTACTATACCCGGGTAACTGACAAAATGCACGGCAGGGTGACGCGCCTTCTTGTCACCCCGCTCATACGAGCGCTCGAGAAGATTATCGGGTATCACCCCCTCCTTCTCTTCTTTGACAGCTTTCGCTACATTCTCGCGGGTGAATTCTCAATGGACGTGAGCCTCGCGCGGGTTAACAAGGTTCCCGGTGATTGGGGGCTTGAGGTCGGAACGCTTGCCGAGGTTTACAAGAATACCTCAATAAACCGTGTATGCCAGGTAGACGTTGCCGAGAATTACGAACACAAACACCAGGAACTTTCACCGGAAGATGTCTCAAAAGGACTCAACAAAATGTCCGTCGACATCTGCAAGTCCATATTCCGCACTCTGGCTTCCGAAGGCATCATTTTTTCAGACGGGTTCTTCAAGACACTTTTTGCCACCTATGCCCGCACGGCTCAGGATATGTTGAAGAGATACGAGGGTGACGCTTCCATCAATGGTCTTTATTTCGATCGCCATGAAGAGAGCCTTTCCGTGGAAACTTTCACCAACGGGATCAAAAGGGCCGCCGCGGTCATAACCAAAGATCCCCTCGGTGTTCCGCTGATATCAAGCTGGGACAGGGTAGCTGCCGCCTTGCCTGACATTTTCGAAAGGATACAGGAAGCGGTAAGAGAAGACAACCGCTAGTAGGTCCGTCTAAAACACCAAGATCGGGGAAAAGTCCATGCGTCTTTATTCATTGCACACGTCCGCAAAGTGATTCACCAGGGCAGGAAAGTGCAGCTAGGCGACATTATAGGCCATGTCGGCTCAACGGGCCTTCCCGCAGAACCCCATCTTCATTCCGATCCCATGGGACAACGCGCGCGGGAATGCGTCAGGAAGAATTTCCTCATAACGAGGCAGGCAAGGATGTCCGTAAAACCCTCCGGGGTGAACTGGCTCCCCTGGCCGGTGTTGAATATGTCAGGTGTTCCGTATCGTGCCATCGCCTCTTCCAGCGCGTCGATACAAAAGGAGGAATCGAGCGTGTTCGACAGCCTGAAGGACAAAACCTTTCTGCTTGCTTAAGTCCATGACTGCCGTGAGATAACAGAAGCCCTTCGCCATGGGGATGCAGGTTATGTCCGAACACCAGACGTGGTTCGCACTCGTGATATCAAGCCCCTTGAAGGAGTCGGGCGGCGGCAGGAAACTCTTCCCCGGTTCCGACAGCGGGGCGGCGGCAATGACGGATGGTTTGCCAATCAGTTCTTTTTCCGGCATCGCCTTGATACTTTTGTACTTGCCCCGATTAGTCAAGACAAGAACCCATAGAATCTTCCTGAGTCATATTCAGGCCACCCTGTACATTTTTATCGAGTCTTCGTACGCCTTAAGCCGGTGTCCGGTAACCTAGGCTGCCGTGCTGTCTCTTCGTATTGTACCTTTCCACAAAGGCAGTGATGATCTTCTCTGCCTCGGCAAGGTTCTTGAACCGGTGATGCCGGATGCATTCTTTCTTTATCGTGCCGATGACCCTCTCGGCAATCGCATTGCCCCGGGGATTGCCGACATAGGTGAAGGCAGGATCGAAACCCGGCCACTTGGCCTCGTCCATAAAGAGGTGAGGGGTATTCCGAGATCCGTGGTCAAGTTTCAAGTTCAATGCCGGGGATGATATTCTTCTCGAGGTCGCCGTATCTGCTGATGGCGGCCATTTCAAGGGCATCAAGCGCAACTCCGGCCGTTCCCTCTTTTGATGCCCTGTGCCCGATAATCTCCCGGTCATGATGATCGATAACAGGGAAGAGCCGGCACCAGCCATCTTCTACGGTCCAGAACCTGGTGCCGTCCGTTCCCCGCATCATATTCGAGGCAGGCTTTGCTACGGTGCCTTCACGATGACCACGGGGCGCACCCCGGTGAGGTATCCTGCGCTGCCAGTTATGTCTTTGCATCATTTTCTGTGTCCTCTTCTGTCCCGCCATAAGGTTCCGGTCAAAGCGCAGCACCGACCATACCGGCCGGTAACCGCAGTCGAGAAAGTCCGGGTCCCGGATGACACCCCGGATCTCATCACGGAGAACGTCATCCGATACAGGCGGCCCGGGACCGGGGCGCTGTCGCACATAAGAGGCATTCTTTTTTTGCACCCGGCAGAATGACGCCCTGGATATACGGAATACCTTACAGATCATTTTGACCGGGTACGGTGAGTCCCGGAACTTAAGGACGATTTCTTCAGGGCTTCCTGCATACGTACTTTTTTTTCGTGAAGTTCCAGCTCCATGGCAAGACGCCCAATGGCCTGACGGGCCTTATTCAGTTCCTCCTCGGCATCGTGAAGGACCTTGCTTCTGCCTCTGTACTTCAGGCCTTCGAGGCCGGCTTCAAGGAAACGGTCTCTCCATCCATAGAGCGTCGACATGCCCAGACCCATCTCCCGTGCAATCTCCCCTTGGGAGATTCCTCCTTAAGAAGCCTCAATACGATCTCCTGTTTCCTCTTTGAGGGTCCATAGCATTTTCTTTTCGTCCGGCATCCTTTTCCTCCTTTGGGGATGTCCGGATCATTCCACAGGTTGAATGTCTCGGTCAAACCGGGGTCAGTATAGTTGAACGTGATAGCTTGAATATCC
>DHQV01000054.1 GCA_002408185.1 Deltaproteobacteria bacterium UBA5329 | reverse complement strand
CCGGACAGGTCGGCACCGGACAGGTCGGCTCCGGATAGATCGGCACTGTCGAGGTCGGCCCGGGAGAGGTCGGCCCGGGAGAGATTGACACCGACGAGGCTGAAACATTTGAGGTCGGCTCCGGATAGATCGGCACGTATGGCGTCACCATGACCGTCAAGCCATAGCAGGTGGCTGGACAAAACATTTTTAAGTTCATCCTCTGTGATTTTCATGACAGGTCCATCGTAAAGTCCTAAAACATATTTCCCGCAGGCACAAGACCGATCGAGAGGACCCCACCTCTAGGTTTCCCCTGAAACCTTCAATTGACAACAATCTATATTATAGTACCGATTGTGAAGCTTGCAAATATGCTATTGCATCTCTACAACTGCAGTCAGCCAAGGGTGGAGGTGCAAGGACAGCAAGAAGATCTTCCTTGAAACGTATCAATCCAGTATAAAATCCCATGCGGTATCGTTGATCCAGATGCTGTAATAGCCTCGGCCGAAAAGCCCTTTGGGCTTTATGATATACATATCTTTACCCTGTTGTTTCACGTCAAGGTCGATCGCCTTGCCGAAAGCGAAGCGCGGCTTGCCGAGAGATGACGGCTGATAGAACCCCATGGGATTTACGGTAAGTACGCTCATGTCGTACTGGCCGTAAAGAACCAGGTATTCGACATCTTTAAGAAAATAATGGGCGGGATTGTTCGATTCGACGAAAAACACACCGTTTTCATCGAAGACTATGTTCGGCAGTATGCGTACGTATCCTTTTTTAAGTTTGATATACGCCCCGTACTCCTTAACGCCCGAAACCGTCTTTGCCGTCTTCGCAGGTTTTTCATTCTTTGCATACAGGGGTGCAACTGAAAAAATACATAACAAAGCCAGACAAAACCCGGTAAAAAATATCGTCTTTATTATTTTATTTTCTTTTTGCATCTAATTTCCTCCAGGTGCTAGATCACGGACACTATTATCCTGCGTTCCCGCGGCCCGTCAAATTCCATCAAGAAAATACCCTGCCACGTTCCTAGGGTGGGCGATGTGCCTGCAAAAGGGATGCTGACCGAAGCGCCGGTAAGAGACGCCTTGATATGGGCATCGGAATTGCCTTCCCTGTGGCGATATGGGTGATCCGCCGGGGCAAGCTTTGCAAATCTCTCGATGATGTCGCGCATGACATCGGGATCCGCGTCTTCATTAATGATTATGCCGCAGGTGGTGTGCGGGGTATAAACGTGAAGCAATTTTCCCGCCTGTCCCCTGACCGCGTTCATGACCTGACCGGTAATGTTGACCGCCTCGATCTTTTTCGATGATCTGATGGAAAATTCGGGCATGAGATTATTTTGCTCCGCTTTTCTTTTTGTAATCTTCGATGGCAGCCTGCAACGCCTCTTCCGCCATGACGGAACAGTGCAGTTTTGCCGCCGGAAGTCCGCCGAGTTCTTTGGCCACCAGTTCATTCGTTACCTTAAGAGCGTCGTCGAGTGTCTTGCCCTTTATCAGCTCGGTTGTCATGCTCGCCGATGCAATGGCTGCCGCACAGCCGAACGTCTTAAACTTAACGTCAACGATACGGCCGTCTTCGATCTTGAGAAATATTTTCGTAACGTCGCCGCATGTTGGGTTCCCGACCTCGGCCTCCCCGTCCGCTGCCGGGATCTCTCCCGTGTTTCGGGGATTTTCAAAATGATCGATAACAATATCACTATATGAACCTTGGGCCATTCCTGGTTTCTCCTTTCCAATGGGACCGAATTAACTTATTTGAATATAGCACAAACAGGTCGTGTTGTATAATTCATTTTACTTGACGGTTTTGAGGCGAATTTGTTAGAAACTAGCATTAAAATTCAGGAGATTGAGAATGCAGAAACGGTATTTGCTAGCCCCGGGACCAACCCAGATCCCTCCCGAAGTACTTTTGAAAATGGCCGAACCAATGATCCATCACAGAAACCCCGTGTTCGAGACGGTGGTGGAAAAGGTGAGAACTGGCCTTAAATTTCTCTTCGGCACCCGGAACGAGGTCCTGATATTTGCGTCGTCGGGCACGGGGGCCATGGAAGGCGCAGTTACGAATATGCTTTCGCCGGGAGACAAGGCAATAGTCGTCCGGAGCGGAAAGTTTGGGGAACGCTGGGCGGAGATATGCGGGGCATATGGTGTTGTATCGATAAATATCGATCTTCCCTGGGGTGACAAGCTGGATCCGTCAGCCATCGCAGAGGCCCTCGAGGCAAATCCCGATGCAAAGGCCGTTTACACGCAAGCAACGGAGACATCGACAGGAACTATATTCCCTACGAGGGAAATTGCGCAGATCGTCAGGAATTATCCCGGCACATTGATGGTCGTCGATGGTATTACCGGGGTTGGGGTCCTGCCTTTGCCGATGGATGAATGGGGGATCGATATCCTTATCGGTGGATCGCAAAAGGCTTTGATGCTTCCTCCTGGATTGGCATTTGCCGGGGTTAGCGATAAGGCATGGGAGATGAACAAATCTTCGAAAATACCCAAATTTTATTTCAACTGGGCCAAGGAACGTGAGAACCTGAAAAAGAACCAAACAAACTTTACCCCGGCCATTTCACTGATAACGGGGTTGAGAGAATCTCTCAGGATCCTTAAGGAAGAGGGGCTTGAAAATGTCTACCGCCGCAGCGACATGCTGGCGAGGGCTACCCGGGAGGGCGTCGTGGCCATCGGCCTCGAGATCTTTTCAAAAAACCCGTCCCCAGCCGTTACCGCAATATGCGCGCCAGAAGGGATAGACGGGCAGGCGATTTATAAAACGCTGTGGAAAAAATACGGTGTGACGGGTGCGGGCGGACAGGATTTCCTTAAAGGGCGCATCTTCCGTCTGGCGACGCTTGGCTACGCGGATAAATATGATGTCATAACGGCCGTGGCCGCTATAGAATTCACCTTGAACGACCTCGGATACAGTTTTCCTTTAGGAGCCGGAGTTGCCGCCGCGGTAAATTGCCTTAAAGACCTGTAAGTGCTTTCAGGGTATAACAACCGGTCTTCAATGCCCGTTCGCGCTGTTATTTTCGATTTCGATGGCACCCTTACGCCGCTCACGCTCGATTTTTCGCTCCTGCGCTCCAGGGTCGAGGAGATGGCCAGGGAATATGTCGATCCGCATGTTATCGATGCGCAAAAGGACCAGTATATACTTGAAATGATCCATGCCATCGAAGACGAGATCAATCAAGGCGCGCCTGGTTTTCGGGACAGGGCGTTCAGTGAGCTTGACAGGCTCGAGACAGAAGCATGCCGCAATAAGGAATTATATTCCTATACGCGTGATGTTATAGCTAATCTCAAAGAACATAATATCCGTATCGGGATCATAACCAGGTCGTCAACGAAGGTTATCCTGACCATTTTCCCCGACCTTTATACATTGATAGATGTTGTCGTGACACGTGACGACACCCGGCATGTCAAACCTGATCCCCATCAGCTTCGCATGGCATTGGAAGCACTGAAAGTGTCACCCTCAGATGCGGTCATCGTGGGCGACCACCCCACAGACATTGCCGCCGGACGGGCCTTGGGCGCCGTTACGGCTGGCGTGCTTTCAGGCAGGTGCTCCCGGTCCGACTTTGCCCGTGCAGGTGCCGATCACATTTTTGAGGATATACGGGGAGTACTGAACATCACTGCTGACGGCCGGTAAAACAGGCCTCGCTTCGTTTTTTCCCACCCTTGTGGCCCGAATTTATTCATGGAATTGTCTGCCCGTCGATGTTATATTTGCACCATTGAATTACCAATGGAGGATCGATGAAAAAGAATTTGCTGTGTACCATATGTTCTGTTGTGGCCTTTCTTCTTATCTTTGCAAGTACCGGATTGAGTGATGGGTCGGTACAGGCTGAGCAGGCATTTAAAAAAGCGTTTCCCAATGTACCTTATGATTCTATCAAGCCAGGCCCGGTTAAAGGTATTTATGAAGTTTCAAAAGGGGCCGATCTGATCTATTTTTTCCCGGAAAACGACCTTCTTTTTGTCGGAGAGATCGTAGACAAAACAGGCAGGAGCCTGACAGATGAACAAAAAGGGCAGTTGCTTGTGAACAATGTCAAGAAGATCCCGCTCGACAAGGCCGTCAGGATCGGCAGCGGAAAACAGACGATCATTGAATTTACCGACCCTGATTGTCCGTACTGCCGCCGTGCCGCCGCATTTCTCGAAACTGTCAAGGACATAACGCGCTACGTGTTCTTTTTTCCCCTGCCATCTCATAAAGACGCCGAGAACAAGATAAAATACATTTTTTGTTCATCGGACATGGGCAAGGGTTACGAGGACGCCATGAAAGGCAGGCTCGACACCCAGAAATACACGGTTTGCAAGAAACAGGAAGCGGCCGATCGGCTCGCCCTCCATAAAGAAATAGGGGCCCGCATTGGTGTGAACGGTACCCCGATGTTCATTATAAATGGAAAGGATCTGGTGGTTGGCGCCAATTTCCCAGCAATGCAGGCCGCTCTCGGGATCGAGGCCGCAAAGCCGGCCGAGGACCCGAAAGGCGCTGACACCCCTGCAAAGAACAAATAAGGCCTCAAGCTTTTAGCGGTCGGAGAAAAATATGCTCTACGAATATAACGGAAGGTATCCATGCGTCGGTCAGGGGTCATATGTTAGCGAAACTGCGCAGGTCATCGGGGATGTCAGGATAGGTGATAATTGCTATATAGGCCACGGCGCCATCCTCCGGGGCGATTACGGCTCTATAGTGATAGGTAACAGTACGGCTGTCGAGGAAGGGGTCGTCATCCATGCTCCTCCCGACCAATACTGCTGGATCGGTACAGGCGTCACGATCGGTCATGGAGCGATCATACATGCCGCCCGGATAGGTGATCTTGCAGTGATTGGCATGGGTTCGATATTGAGCATCTACAGTGAAATAGGGGACGGAAGTATCGTCGCCGAAGGGGCAGTTGTAAAGATGCGGCAGGCCATTGAAAAAGCGGTTGTAGCGGGAGGGAATCCTGCGCGCGCGATCAGGAAGGTAGCTGAAAAAGACGTTGAATACTGGAAGATGGGAAAGCAGCTTTACGTCGATCTGGCCGGGAAATACATCGAGATGGGCATGAACCCCTTAAAGGGTACGACGAAGAGCGGTGTCGAAGGCGCCATTGATGATATAATTATTGAGAGGCTTCCTGAGACCCGGGAAATAGACGGGGCGAAACGCTGGGTCGATGAAAAAGGCGAATTTGCTCAAATTTCGTATCGTGAGGATATCGGCCACCTTGCATTTTTTGAGTTGCGCAAAGGACAGACACGCGGAAATCACTATCACAGGGAGAAACGCGAGGTCTTTTACATCGTCAGTGGCAGGATACAGGCTGTTTTTGCCGGTGTGCCCCCCGGCAGAGAAAGGAAAGTGATACTTGAAAAAGGTATGAAGGTCCATGTTCCAAAGGGTATTGTGCATAGCTTTTATGGTATAGAAGACTCGCTCGTCATCGAATACAGCCCGCAATACTATGACAAGACCGATTCGGTCAAAGTAGATCTTGGAGGATAGTCATGGCTGAAATAAAAAGTGCTATTCAGCTGGCCATGGAAAGAACGCAGGGCCTCGTCATGGATGAAAAAGAGAAGCAGTCCATGGCAATGAAGGAACTGGCATCCAACATATTGTCCATATTCAGGCGGTATCGTGAAAGCCTGGTTGATGACGTCGAAGCAGAAGAGCAGCTCGATGCCCTGAAATGTGACAAGGAAACGAAAAAGAAGATCGTTCTCGACCTTCTGGGTGATGAATTTGAGACCGCCGAAGATATCTCGTCACTCGACCGTCTTTTTTCGTTCGTACGGTTCGTCATTGATGAGAGATCGTACAGGCAGCTCAAACAGATCGAAAGATCGTTCGCGGACGAAATCGAAAAAACGAAGGCCCATATAAAGGGCCGGGTCCTGATGGAGCTGGCTTCCGCCGGTGTAAAGGGAGACAGTGTCGAGCCAAATGTCGAAGCATGGCCGAAGTGGCTGGAGGGATCTTCGGAGATCCGCCGGTCTTTCAAACGGCAGATCGATGAATGGAAGGATGCATGCCAAAAATGACCCAAACGTGCTGCGCGGTATAGAATAAAGGGCTTAAAGGAGCAAACATGAAAACAATTAGAATAATGCCGTGTCTGGACATGAAGAACGGACGCGTCGTGAAGGGTGTGCATTTTGTCGACATACGGGATGCAGGCGATCCGGTAGAGAACGCAGCATATTATGAAAAAGAAGGGGCCGATGAACTGGCCATGCTCGACATAGCGGCGACGGTCGAAAATCACAAGACCCGATTGGAGTGGGTTAAAGCAGTCTCGAACGTCATCACGATCCCTTTGACTGTCGGAGGCGGGATAAATGCGGCGGAGGATATCGAGCTTGTCCTTAAAGCCGGAGCGACCAAGGTTTCGATGAACAGCGCCGCGGCAAAGAACCCGGTCCTTGTCAGGGAAGCCTCCGAGCGTTTCGGAAAGGACACGGTCGTCATAGCGATCGACGCCCGGCGCAACCCGGTAGTTCCATCAGGCTTCGAACTTGTTGTTGCGGGCGGAACAACACCTGTCGGCAAAGATGCCGTTGAATGGGCAAAACAGTGTCAGGACCTTGGCGCGGGTACGATATTACCGACCAGCATGGACGGCGACGGGACCCTCAAGGGATATGACTTGGAGTTTACTAAAGCCATTTCGGATGCCGTGACCCTGCCTGTCATTGCCTCGGGCGGCGCAGGTACACTCGAACACTTTTATGACGGTGTGGTAAAAGGCGGTGCAGATGTCCTTCTCGCAGCATCCGTCTTCCATTTCCGTACGTTCACGGTACGACAGGTGAAGGAGTATTTGAAGGGGAGGGGGATAGCGGTGAATCTGTAAGAATTGTTCCAGGTTCTATGTTAAAAGACAAAATATAAAAACATACTTGGCAAAAGATTCATTCCTGCCTGTCTATTTTTTTAACCGACAGCTCCCTGACAATCAAGAGACTTGTACTATTTTATTGAACCCAGAACCTAGGCGTTGAGTGCCACATCATC
>DHQV01000082.1:51872-58665 GCA_002408185.1 Deltaproteobacteria bacterium UBA5329 | reverse complement strand
GGCGTCAAGCGCCGGGATGACGGAGAGAGGTTATATAATGAGACGGTCCACGATTACCTCATCGATGGTTTTTTTTTCAAAAAGGGCCATGAGAAGACGATCGATGCCTACGCTTACTCCGGCTGAGTCATGATCGATCATGCGAAGTGAATCGAGAAATGCCTGATCCGGGGGGAATTGTCTTTTTCCGAAGCGGGTGCGTTCCCTGTTGTCCTCGTCGAAGCGCTTGCGCTGTTCACCGGGGTCGGTCAGCTCGGCGTAGCCGTTCGCTATTTCAAGACCGTCGATGTAGAGTTCGAACCTTTCGACCATATTTGACCGGTTATACCGTCTTTTCGCCATTGTCGAGATAGAGGAAGGCCACCCGTATATGACATAGGGCTTCCCGTTGTGTAACCTCTGTTCTATTTCCTGTATGAATACCTTGAAAAAAAGGCTGTTCCAGTCGTCTTTATCATCGATCCCCCCAAAGCCCTTATTTTTGAGGGCGGCAAACAAGGAATCCCGGCCAAGAGGGAAAGGATCGAACCCCATGATGTCAACGAATAGCCGATCCAGTTCGTAGACCGCGAACGGGGTTACGAATCTTTCCTTTTCTGTCACGGGAAGGTGTTGTACGATCCACTCAATAAGGCTGGCCGTCTCTGCCATGATGTCCTGGCAAGATCCTTCACGGTACCATTCGAGCATTGTGAATTCAGTATTATGGACCTCCTGATGGTCTTCGACCCGCCATACCTTACATATCTGGAAGAGCCTTTTGTGGCCGGAACGCAGGAGTTTCTTGAGTCCCATCTCCGGCGATGTGTGGAGGAAGAACGGGCCCTTTCCAGATACCATAACTTCTACTGGATCGATGTGCGGATCGGGTGGGGCGGTGGCCATAAGGTTTGCCGTCTCGACCTCAATGTAGTCCCGGGTGTAGAAAAACTCCCGGGATGCCCTGAGCAGTTCATGTCGCATTTTCAGGATCTCGTGTATCCGCTGTTTATCGTTCGTCGACATCGGTTGCCGCTTAAGTCAAGTTATTGCAATTCACGGAGTAAACAAGTATACTTTGTCCATATCAGGTCTTTACGGAGAGGTGACCGAGTTGGCCGAAGGTGCTCGCCTGCTAAGCGAGTGTACGGTGAAAGCTGTACCCAGGGTTCAAATCCCTGCCTCTCCGCCATTCCACAATTCATCAGATTAATAGATCGCAGCGTTCAAGCGCCCATTGCCATTGCCCCGGATCATTTCCCGACCAGGGCCTTGATCTGCGGCATGACCTTTTCGGCCGACCGCACGCCTTCTTCCATCAAAACCTTTTTCTGCGTAAAATCGAACATGGAAATGCCCTTTGTGTCGGGTTCGAGTATGACATCGGCATAGGCTAATTTCATCTTTGAGTTGACATGCATCATAATAGATATAGATTGCGCGATGACATCGATGACTGAATTTATGTCCGTGTCACGAACGTCTTTCTGAAGATTGACGGCGATAATGACATTGGCCCCTTTCGACCGGGCGATCTCACATGCGATATTGTTTGTTACCCCCCCGTCGACTAGGGTCCTGTTTCCAAATCTAACGGGGACAAAAATGCCCGGGATCGCCGATGAGGCGTGGATCGCCTTTGCGAGGGAGCCCTTTTCCAGCGTGACCGTCTCGCCCGTGTTGAGGTCGGTTGCTACGGGATAAAAGGGTATCTTTGTTGTTTCAACCGTTTTGACCTTTGCATTGTACTCGACAAAGGATTCGAGCTTGGCGCCCTGCACGGGCCCCATTTTCGATGATGCAACCGAAAAATCAAGTATATCGCCCCGATTGATCTTGAAAGCGGCCCATTCAAGCTGGAAACTGTCGGGATTTGCAGCGTAGAGCCCGCCGATCAGGCTGCCGACGCTCGTTCCGACGATCATGTGGATGGGGATCTTTTCTTTCTCGAGCGCTCGAAGAACGCCCACATGGGCAAAGCCTTTTGCAGAACCCCCGCCGAGGACGAGAGCCACCTTCGGTTCGGCCTTTCGGAGTTGAGGCGCGGTCCCGCACGAGCACACCAGAAGAAGAACAACGAAATAAATGGCAAATCTTTTAATAACCGCCTCTCTTCCCGACAAACGGGTTGTAGATCTTCTCCCTGCCAATAGTGCTGCGCGTTGAATCTCCATAATTGTGCCCGGGGGCAACTACCGTATCATCGGGAAGAACGAAGAGCTTTTTCTGCACGGATGCAAGAAGGGTTTCCCACGATCCCCCGTCGAGGTCTGTCCTGCCGACGCTTCCGACGAAGAGAGTATCGCCGGTAAAGACCATTCCCATGTGATACAGGGAAATGCTTCCCGGTGAATGGCCCGGTGTGTGGATAACCTGTAATGACGTATTCCCGATGGCAATGATATCGCCGTCACGGACGGTTCTGTCAGCGGGCGGCGAAGGTTCCCCCCCGAACATCTGAAAGGAGTGGGCCGATTGACCGACCAGGGCCCTAGCTTCGACCTCATGGATGATGATCTGCGCGCCGGTCAGTTCCTTCATTTTCCTGTTGCCCATGATATGATCGATATGGCAATGCGTGTTAACGATATATTTGATGGTATAACCCCGTGACCCCGCTTCCTCGTAAATCCTTTTACACTCTGCGGCCGGGTCGATGACCAGGGCTTCATTCGTTTCCTTGCAGGCGACGATATATGAAAAGATAGCAAAGCTTCCCACTTCCATTTGTTTTACGAACATAAGACCCTCCTTAACACTGAAGTTTAAATTTAATACTTTTTGGTGTCGTTTTTCAAATTTTTTGGTAAGATTGAGCTTTAAGCCAGCCAGGTGCAAATAGGAGGAAAAATGAGGCCAGTCTTTATCGAGGCACGCGACCTACCGGATGCATGGTTCCAGTGCATCTACAGGATATTTGAAAACGATGGTGTGCATGAATATATCATCGACCGTGGTTCGTTCGAGGGAAACAAACGCCGTGAGTTCGATCTTGTAATGGTCCATATCAAGTATCCGGGGACGATACCTCTGATCCCAGACATCCCGCCCGAGCTCGGGGTTCCCGCGCCGACATCGATGGATTATGTCGAAGAATACCTGCAGTATCTCATGACGGATAAGAAGGCCCCGAACGAACTGTATACGTACGGGGAGAGGCTCACGAACCCAAAAGTGATCATCGACGGACTGGAATATACCTGCGGCGTCAATCCCGTTGAAGAGGTCATCGACATCTACAGGAAAGGCAATTTCGGCACAAATCAGGCAATTATGGAGATCGGCATGCCGTCTGACATAACGATAGAAGATCCCCCTTGCTTGAGGCTCATCGATACCCGCGTCACGGACGGCAAGCTGCATTTCGTTCTGTATTTTCGTAGCTGGGACCTCTGGGCCGGATTTCCTTCGAACCTTGCGGCTATCCAGCTTCTGAAGGAATACATGTGCCAGGAGATAGGTATTGAAGACGGCACCATAACCGCGGTGAGCAAAGGCCTGCACCTGTATGAATATACGTTCGGTTTTGCCCTCCAGAGGCTGCGCAGGGACGCGCCGGCGGCCGGCCCTTAACTATTGGGCCTGCATGGATAATACTACATAACGGTCTTTGATGTTCTTTTGAATATCCGCGGTGCTCGACCATTCAGTTATCTCGAGGGTATCGTATCTTTCCGATCGGGGATCGAGCATTGTCATGATGACCGTTTTTCCTCCGGAAGGTATCAGCTCAAAGAAAACCTTGTTCTGATAAAGGAAAACGATCCCGTAATGACAAGGGATTATGATTCCATCCTTGCATGAATATGCCGAAAAGCTTAAAAGGTCATTCAATATTTCCCATAACCTCGGAGAATTCAACCGGTCAAGGTGTTTGCTTACCGTCGGACGGTGCAGGCATTCAGCGATGTCCTGCTCCAGGTAGGTTAACTGCGGCCTGAACGGGTCAAGGAGCCGGTCCTCGAGATGGTAGCTAAGATCGACTATCTCAGGATAGGTAAAGGACGATCGGGACCACAGAGCATCGAATATGTCCCCGGCATCCCTCCAGCCAAGCGCCGATTCGAGGTCGATGAAGAGATTTTTCCTCAATCTTCTGTCGAAAAAGCTTTCAATGCCAAGGCGCTCCATTCTGCTGTCGACGTAAAGGCTCCAGATCTGATTATAGCGGTCCCTGATGAAAGGTTCTTTATCCTCGTCGGGGGTCATGCGTGGATCGTAGAGAAAAGCGGCGTCGAGGACATCGGCAATATAGAGGAAGATACGGTAGATGCGACCGTACAGAAATACATCGTCTGTCCAGATGAAAGTCTTTGCATCGAGCGACCCCTTTTTGCGCTTGATGAGCGCCTTTTCCAGCCAGGGAGAATCTGTTCCTTCTATGACGATATTATTTATATTGTGCGAGATGCCGAGATCATCGATTATTGATTGAACGAGCGCTTTTCGGGTACGCACTTAGAATTCGCCTTCAAGGCTATACAGCTCGAGAAGGAATGTTTTAGCTTTCATCCATTTTGAATTCGCATTTGCAGAAAAGGGGACAGCCTGCAGGTATTCGCTCAGGTATTTGCGTGCACGTTCCGATTCGTGACGCTTTGCGTAGATATAGCCGAGATAGTATAGGCTCGATTCGTACACCGCCGTATAGCGCGGGATGAGATCATTGAGGCTTTTCAGCTTGAGATAGAGCTGCTCTTTGTCTTTCGTTGCGATAGCGGGATCATTGACGGCCCTCTCGTACTGGACCTTGATAAATTTGACAGTCGTGAGAACTTCTTTAGTATATTCGTGCATCTTCAATGATATCCTCAGTGACGCGTCGTACTCGTTTTTCCTGAGAAGTTCATCCACCTTTTTCTGGCTTGCCTGCAGGTTTGAATCGTTGATAACACCGGTCTCTTTCTTAACGACCGGTCTTGCCTCCTTTTTCGGCGCGGCGTTTGCTGTGAGGCCGAAAACGAGGGACAGAAGGATCCCGACGATGCATAATAAGACACACGATGTTCTGCCGAAGGTTCCCGCAGTATATTTCATAGGATGTTTTCCCCCGAACTGATAGAAAAAATGGCGGTGCAGAGATTTGAACTCCGGACACTGCGGATATGAGCCGCATGCTCTGACCACCTGAGCTACACCGCCTTGCAATCTGATATAAGCTATAACAGCACGAAATGTCAATAATAAAACGGGTAAGAGGTAATTGGTAACAGGTCATAGAAAAATAACCTTACCCCTTGGCTGTCTTCATTTAATTCCGAGGACCTTGTGAAGTTGAATGCCGAGGCGCCAGCGAGGATGCGCAAGGCAGTAATCAATGGCAGCCCGTAAATGTTCCGACCGCCCCGTTCCGTCGATAGGCTGGATGATGAAGTGATCAAAATCCAATTGCTCTAAGGACGCGGGATCGATGCCCCTCTGGGGGTAAAGGATTTTCAACTCATTGCCTTTAGTTATGGCAAGGTCTGATCCCGCCTTGGGGCTCACCGTTATCCAGTCAAGACCATCGGGTATCGGCAATGTCCCGTTTGTCTCAATCGCGACCTCCCAGCCATTGGCGTGAAGTTCCCGAACAAGCCCCGTATCTGCCTGAAGCGCCGGTTCCCCGCCTGTTATGACGACAAAACGGACCATCTCGTCACTATCTATGGGAGAGATGCAGGACCTCATGGAAAAGACAATGTCGGAGGCGCTTTTGTACTCGCCGCCGCCCGGACCGTCTATCCCTGAGAAATCGGTATCGCAAAAGGGACATGAGAGGTTGCAGCCGGAGAACCTTATAAACACGGCTGGCCTCCCAGAATTGACCCCTTCACCCTGGAGCGAGTAAAATATCTCTTTTATGCGATATGCCATCTACGAAATATCCTTATTCGTAATCGATGGGGTCCTTTAGGCCTACCCCTTCGAATCCCCGAAGGCGAAGAAGGCACGCCTCGCAGAACCCGCAGGCCTTACCTTCGGCCGACGGGTCATAGCACGTTGTCGTAAGGGAATAATCGACCCCGAGAGACAGCCCTTTCTGTATGATCTGGGATTTGGTCATGGAAATAAGGGGTGCGCGGACCGCAAAAAATTCCCCCTCTATCCCTGCTTTTGTCGCGAGATTGGCGAGCCGTTCAAAGGCAGCGATAAATTCCGGCCTGCAGTCGGGGTAACCGCTGTAATCTATGGCATTCACCCCTATAAATATGTCCCGCGCGTGAACGGACTCTGCAAAGGCGAGGGCAAACGACAGAAATATCGTGTTCCTCGCAGGCACGTATGTAACGGGGATGCCATGTAGCATCCCGGATGGGTCCCCTTTTTTCGGGACCTCGATATCATCGGTAAGCGCTGAGGAACCAAAGCTGCGAAGGTCGATATCGAGCACAACATGCCTTTTTACGCCTATCGATTGGGCAATTCGGACCGCCGCATCGACTTCCCCTCTATGCCTCTGGCCGTAACGGAAACTTAAAGCATGCAGTTCGTACCCTTCGCTTTTGGCGATGGCGAGCGTTGTCGAGGAATCGAGGCCGCCGCTTAAGAGAACAACGGCTTTTTTTGACGCTGTATCCATCCGGCCCTTCATTTTCTGAATATCGAAAAAATGATCGACAATATGATGCTGATAATGATACTCGTCGCTATAGGAAAATAGAAAGCGAAATTATCCTTCTTTATCGAAATATCCCCAGGGAGCTTTCCGAGCCAGGGGATCTTGGGTCCGTACGTATATGCCAGCCCGAGGACGATCAAAATGATCCCGACAACGATCAGCATCTTTCCCATGGAAGTCATCATTTCCCACCGTAGCGTTCCTTTTCACTGA
>DHQV01000082.1:33298-51768 GCA_002408185.1 Deltaproteobacteria bacterium UBA5329 | reverse complement strand
CGTTCCTTTTCACTGAATATGCAGCCGCAGTACAACTGACGATACATATTGAGCCGTTTCGACTCGTTTATTCCCTCCCGCCAGCCTTTCCTGAGATCGCGATACAGGAAAGGAACGCCGTACGTCGTCGAGAGTTCATCTCCAATTGCCTTGATGTCTTCGTGACGCTGATATTTGCTATAAAGAAGGGTCGTGGTCACCTCGTCAAAATTATCCTGCACCGCCTTTTTAAATGTTTTTTCGAGGCGCATCCTGTAGCAAAAGAGGCACCGGTCCCGGCCAAGATCAAGCGTTCCGGAGAGAAATCTTTCGAGATCATACTCCAAGTTTACATCGAGCGGCAGCAGCACGATCTTCGCGTATTCTTTAAGCGTCTCGAGCCTTTTCGAATACTCGGTGGAGGGATGGATATTAGGGTTGTAAAAATACCCTGTAAGGTCAGCGCCTTCTGAGCGAAGTTCTTTTATCGTGTACACGCTGCAGGGGGCGCAGCAGATGTGGAGCAGGACCCGCTTATCACGCATTTCCATATTTTCTAGTTTAACACTCTTTGGCCCTCTTTTTCCACGTATCGACCGGACCCCGGGATGGATCTAAAGTATTTCCGTTATTTCCAAATATTTGATATGGTCTCCAGAGGCCCGCAGTTGCATTATATTGTGTGTCAGGAGGCTTACGATGGTCAAATATATCCTTTATATATTGCGCTGGACCGTGCTTGCCATACCGGGTGCGCTCTTTTTCAATCAGGTCAGGGAAATACTCAAAATTGAAAATGTGTACCTTGCCATGATCATCAGCCAGGCTTTGATGGGGGCTATGGTCTATTTTCTCGACAAGCTCATTTTTACGTCAGGTGCAGTGCCTATCCCGTGGGAGATAAAACCGCGCGGAGTTTGTGTCGACTGCGGCCGGGTCGGCAAATGCTACCGGATGCAGGGCGAGAAATGCTGCGACACGGATAAAGAGGGCGAGTGCGCTTTCCGGTGTGAGAAGTGTGCTGTGGAAAGGCTCAGAACCTCCTCAACGCACTAAACATAAACTCCGTTTTTACCTGATCGTCAGCATATCGGGGAACTTTTATGGCGCTTCATTGTCAAAGATGATGGATCGGAAGAACGAAACGTGTAAAGGAGAGAAAAATGAACCATCGGTTGTTTGCCGCACTGAGTGCAATGATCATGATCACTGTACTTGGCTTTTCTTTTCCTGGAGAATGCGGCCAGGCTGCGGCGTCGCACAAGAGTGTTGCAGAGGGAAATACCTACGTTGCCGTAGACCTTTATCATGAACTTGGTAAAAGCCGGGGAAACCTGTTCTTTTCGCCGTTCAGTATTTCTTCGGCGCTTGCGATGACATACGCAGGGGCCCGTGGTGATACAGCGGCACAGATGAAAGGGGTCCTCCATTTTCAATTGGAGCAGGCTGGTTTAAATTCGGCTTTCCGGAGCCTCGATCAAAAGCTTGCATCGACCGCCCAAAGATCGGACCAGAGGCTGAATATCGCCAATGCGCTTGTACTTACAGGCCGCAAAGTAAGCGATGTATACGAGAACACCCTGAAGACATATTACAATGCGGAGATCTTTAGCGGAGACCTCGGTGTGATCAACGGATGGGTGAAACGAAAAACTGAAGGCAAGATCGAGTCCATTCTCGATCAGCTTTCAGCGAACTCCGCCTGCGTCATCCTGAACGCGATATATTTTAAGGGCACCTGGGATGTACAATTCGATACGATCCGGACGCAGAACGCCCCCTTCAACATCTCGGCCGATAAGCAGGTGAAAATCCCTGTTATGCATCGAAAAGATAATTACAAACTGCTCGAACAGGATAATGCTCAAATTATCTCATTACCATACAAAGGAAAGACCTTGTCGATGGTCGTTATTCTCCCCAGGGAGGTCGAGGGCCTGGCAGGTGTCGAGGAAAAACTGAAGGCAGAGGATATTAAGGAGCTTTTCATAAAATTGGACAAGCAGCCTGAACGGCAGGTTTCCGTTTATTTTCCGAAATTCAATATGGAGACCAAATATGACCTCGGTGGGCCCTTCCAGAAGATGGGCATGACGGATGCGTTTTCGCCCGGGGCCGACTTCAGCGGCATGGGATGGCCGAAGAGCCATCTCTGGATCGGGCAGATAAAACACAAAGTATTTGTCGAGGTCAGCGAGGAAGGGACCGAGGTCGCTGCGACGACGGGCGTAGAAATGGTGACAAAATCCATGGTTTCCCGGGAATTGGTGTTCCGCGCAGACCACCCGTTCCTTTTCATGGTCTGGGACAATGAAACGGGCACAATTCTTTTTATGGGAAGGATGACGGACCCGGCGTGATCGCCGGACGGTTTCAGGTTTCAAGCAAAAAACAATTCCATGGGATCATTATGCAGGGCTCCGGGTATGCGTTTTGGGAATACGTGCGGGATAATGGTATTTATGCAGGCCGCGCCCGGTATTGTAAACAGATATGAAATCTTATCTAAATTACAAGAATGACAGGGGCAAACCTGTCATTCAGGCCCTGTTTGAGGCCGCGAAGAAGAGCTCCGGGTTTGTCGATTTTTGCGGGGTAAAACCCGGAACAAAGGAACAGGTGCCGAAACCGGGTTACGTTGGGCCAATTCCGGGAACAGATTATTATACAGGTACGGGCGTTTATCTCCAGCACATCCGAAGGGCCCGGCAAAGACCGGGCGGATGGGAGCACTGTTTCCTGCTTGTTTATTTGGGACACGTTGCTAAGATTACTATAGAGAGAAAACTCTTCAAGGGAGGGGACCATGGACAATAGGAACATATTGATAGCTTTTGACGGCTCAGACAGTAGTTTCAAGGCAGTCGAATACGCGGGGGCCCAGTTCTCGGGGCTTGCCGACATGCTGATAACCTTGTTCTACGTGGTGCCCCAGGTACCGCCTCAATTCTGGGATGACGGGCATATATTGACGCCGCAGGAGAAACAGGAGCGGCAGGGGGTTATCGATAAATGGTTTGAGAACCAGAAGAAGGTAATGGAGCCATCTTTCGAAAAAGCCCGTAGCATACTGACAGATCGTTTCCACTTTGACGCCAAACAGGTCGAGGGGAAGATGAGGAGCGATGTTACGAGCGTTGCCGAGGCCATACTCGAGGAGACAAGGTCAGGCAAATACCGTACACTCATATTGGGGAGGCGCGGTGGACTTACCCATCTTGCCGGTAGTCTGTCGACGCATATCCTTCACAAGGGCGCAGGTCTTGCCGTATGCCTCGTGGAATGACATTCGCCGTTTGCGGTTGACTTTCCGGGACCATACATTCAAGAATACGTTCGCCATATGGACGGCACAGCACGATCGATGGCCCGCCAAAGAGACGGTGTTCGTAACCCCTGAACAATGCCGGGAATTATCCACCGGACAGGGCAGAGCGTTCGAAACGCAGGTCGAGATTCGATCTCTTTTACCGGGAATTTCACATGGCTGTTCCTTGACTATACTTAAAAAAGAATAAGAATAGTATGTGGAGCGTGAAAATGTTGAAACAGAAAGACGGGATAGAGAAGCTTTTCCGGGTTGTGCGTATCGTAAAGGCGGTAACTACGCTCGCGGTCGTTGCCGTACCGGTTGCAACAATGGTGGGCGTGCTGGCGGGTTATGGGGTGTATTCGCTTCTGAGGCGTGTGGGCGGAACAAAGTAACGCAGGTGCGTTACTGCCATTCAATGCGGAATGACAAACAGCATTAAGGAAGAGGCCGGTTTTTTGGATCTCCATTTGAAGCATCCGGCCCATTCGGGGGAGGCGGTTCATGCCCGACATAAATGATCTGGTTGCAGCATACCGCGATGAACCTGTTTCCGAAAAGAATGACATTTGCTAATTTTCCGCAGTGAGGGCATTTCTGTGTTGGCATTCAAGAGCAATGGTATCACGAAATGGACAGATTGTCCCAATGATTTTATAGGGAAATAATATGGGCATTAACACCATAATTCAAGAGATATGCATCATTTGAAAAGCAACGTGTTTTGGTGTAAATTGTTACCAGTCCCTGCGAAAAGCGGGACAATCTCAACAAGGTGATTACCGTAGCACATCTCGATACAATCTACGAAAGACAAAAGCACAATGTTTCCTATCGCGTGTATCGGGACCCGGTGTCCTTCGTTCACCGCTTCAAAGGCGATGCCGATCGCGAGATGGCGGGTTTTATCGCCGCACAGTTTGCCTATGGAAAGATCGAACTGTTTATGGGTTTTCTTGAAAGGCTTTTCGGTTCAATGGAAAACGGCCCGATCCACTTTATCGAAGCGGGCCAATGGGATGCCCTTAACAATCTTTATTACCGTTTCCACAAAGCCCGTGATCTTGTCATGCTTTTTGAGGTGCTGAGGCAGATCCTGGGAGAGAACGGCACATTTGGAGCTTTGTTCCGTTCTCTCTATAACGGGGATACGCGGGAGACGATATGGCGTATCCGGGAAAAATACTTACCCGGTACGGACAAGCTTCTGTTCTTCTTTCCAAGGGCCGGTTCAAGCGGGGCGCAGAAGAGATGGAATATGTACCTCCGCTGGATGGTGAGAAAAGATACCGTGGATGTCGGCATTTGGAATTTTATTGACCCTGCCGACCTCACAATGCCCCTCGACACGCATATCTATAAGATCGGGAAATGCGCAGGCTGGATCACCGGCAATACGCCTTCCTTCAGGGCGGCACGTCAGGTAACGGAGGCATTGAAAAGATACAGCCCATCCGATCCACTCAAATACGATTTTTTTCTCTGCCACGGGGTTGGTATCTCTGCTGGGTGTACGGGCAAGCGGACGAAAAAATGCAAGGAGATATGTGCCGTTTATGACATTTAACTTGATCAGCCTGGGGTGCCCGAAGAATCTCGTAGAATCGGAATACATATGCCAAAAATTGTGCGCTGCAGGGCATGCACAGGGTGACGACGGGGACACGGTCATCATAAACACCTGCGCTTTTATTGCGGAGGCCACACGGGAATCGATAGAAACAATCCTCGAGGCTGCGAAGGATGGCGGGAAAAAGATCATTGTCACAGGGTGTCTTGTCGAGCGTTATCGTGATGATCTCGTGAGCCTTCTCCCCGAGGTGCATTCCTTTATCGGGAGAACATATTATGCCGATATTGCTGAGATCATCGATCTTGCGGGTTTTTATCACCGCGAAGGCACCTTCTCGGAAACGTTCCCCCGGCGGGTCCTGACAGTTCATCCGAGCGCTTATCTCAAGATACAGGAGGGCTGTAATAATCGTTGCAACTATTGTACGATACCGTCCATCAGGGGAAACCTCACGAGCAGGCCGGTGCATGATGTTTTAAGCGAGTTTCGTTGGCTCCTTGACAGAGGCTATCGCGAGATCAATGTGATCGGTCAGGATATTACCGCATACGGAATGGACGCAGGCCGCAAGGAAGCGCTTACCGGGCTTATCAGGTCACTCACTGATGAAGCGGGCGACTTTTATCTCAGACTCCTTTACATGCATCCGAGAGGCATTACGCGCGAACTCATCGATATCATACAAGGCGACCCGCGTATCATCCCCTACCTCGACGTCCCTATCCAGCATTCCGAAGACCGGATTCTGTCGCTTATGGGAAGGGGACATACAAAGGCATATCTGGAAGAGACCCTGGCAATGATACGCGACCGCATGCCCGAGGCCGTTCTGAGGACATCGATCATCGTGGGTTTTCCCTCGGAAACAGACGCCGAGTTTGACGATCTTCTCTCCTTCCTCAGCAGGCATCAGTTCGATATGCTCGGTGCATTCAGGTACGCACGGGAAAAAGGCACACCGGCGTATAAACTCAAAGGACAGATCACCGGCAAGGTCAAAAAAAACAGGTACATCCGGCTTATGGAGGCCCAGAAGGAGATATCGCGCACGAGGCTTGCCCGCCTTGAGAGCAGGACTGTAAAGATTATTGTAGAAAATGACAAAGAAGACCCGAAGATTGGCCGTATGCTCGTTCAGGCGCCGGATATCGACGGCATCGCATTCATTAAGGGAAAATGTCGCTCCGGTGATATATGTGACGCAAAGGTCCTGAAAACACTTGATTATGATGTCGTAGTGGAAGTATAGAAATATATCGCCAAAAATTGAGGGAAAAATGGAGCCAATTAACGAATTGTATGCCGTGCGCAAGGATAAAGAAAAATATCTGAAAGAACAGGGTATCGAAACGTACCCGCAGGACCGCGGACCGTATATTACAACGCAGGAAATAGAGGGCCGTTTCGGGAGCCTCGATACCGCGGAATTAGAAAAGAGCGAGGACAGAGTTGCCGTTGCGGGACGCATCATGGCCTTCAGAGATTTCGGCAAAAGCGCGTTCATTCATATCCAGGACAGAAAAGGGAAAATACAGGCATATGTCCGGAAGGACACCCTGAAAAGCCCGGCATATGATATTTTCAAGAAGTTCGATATATGCGATATCGTGGGCCTTGAGGGGAAAGTTTTCAAGACAAGAACAGGCGAACTGACCGTGCTTGCCGATACGATAAAGCTTCTCACCAAATCCTTGCGGCCTCTTCCCGAGAAATGGCACGGCCTGAAAGATGTCGAAGAAAGATATCGCAAGCGCTATCTCGACCTTATTGTCAATGACAGTGTGAGAGATGTGTTCACGACCCGGGCGCGGATCATTGATTATATCCGGCGTTATTTTGTGGAGAGGGATTTTATCGAGGTCGAAACCCCGATGATGCAGGTCATCCCGGGCGGGGCAACGGCGAAACCATTTGTTACCCACCACAATGCGATGGGCATGGACCTTTTTCTCAGGATAGCCCCCGAGCTTTATCTCAAGCGTCTTGTTGTCGGAGGGTTCGAGCGGGTCTTCGAGATAAACCGCAATTTTCGGAACGAAGGTATATCGGTGCGCCATAACCCAGAATTCACAATGCTTGAATATTATCAGGCGTACGCAACATATGAAGACCTGATGGCCCTGACCGAGGACATGGTGTCATCCCTCGTAAAGGAGCTTTTTGGGACATACGTCATTACATATAACGGGCAGGAAATAGATTTTGCCCCACCTTGGAGAAAAATCACGATGGCGCAGGCGATGGCGGAGCTCGGCGATTTTGACCTGAGCGCGCTCGATGATCCAGCACGGCTCAAAGCCTATGCGAAAGGCCTAGAGATCGAAGGGGCCGACAAGGAATCACGGGGCAAATTGATCACGAAGATCTTTGAGGAACTCTGTGAGAAGAAACTGATACAGCCTACGTTCATCACACAGTATCCGATAGAGGTATCTCCCCTCGCGAAAAGAAACCCTGATAATCCTGACATCACCGAACGGTTTGAACTCTATATCTGTGGGATGGAGATCGCGAACGGGTTTAACGAGCTCAACGACCCGGAGGATCAGCTCCAGCGTTTTGAGCTCCAGATCAAGGAAAAAGAAGAGGGTGCAGCCCTCGACGAGGACTATATTACAGCTCTCGAATATGGATTGCCTCCCACGGCCGGGCAGGGGATCGGCATCGACCGGTTGACGATGCTGCTCACCGACAGTGCATCGATACGGGATGTAATTCTCTTTCCGCTCCTGCGTCCGTAGATACCTCTGGCACAGGAACATTGCAGACGATATGACGGGCAGGTGCGTATTGCGTGTCCATGCCTGCATATGGCAAGAGTTTAATTCTCTTATGGATTATGAAACTACAATAGGATTGCGATATCTGAGGTCGAAGCGGAAGGAGGCCTTCATCTCCTTCACTACCTGGATATCGGTCGTCGGGATCGCGATCGGCGTTATGGCCATCATAGTCGTAATAGCGGTTATGACAGGCTTTCAGGACGAGATCAGGGCCCGCATTCTCGGGATAAACCCTCACATACTGGTCATGAATGTCAACGGTGAACTGCACAATACCGATGAGATCGTAAAGAAGATCAAGGGGGTACCCGGAGTTTCACGTGCATTTCCGTTCACTGCATTTCAGGCCATGGTCCAGAACGGGAAGCAGTTGTCCGGCGTGGCGATAAAGGGGATCAACGCGGCCGACGGACAATACATGGGGAAACTTGTAAAAGAAGGATCGGTCGATTCCCTGCAGAGAAAGGGAAGTGTTCTCATAGGGAAAGAACTTGCAAAACACCTGGGGCTCTTTCTTGGCGACAGCTTTACTATCATGGTGCCTTTCGGCGGGTTCTCTCCGATGGGGTCCATGCCCGAAACCGTTCGTGCGCGTGTCGGAGGCATATTCGAAACAGGAATGTACGAGATCGATAATACACTTGTGGTCATGCCGCTGTCCGATATCGAATCGGCGATGGGTATCGGGGCCACGGGGATAGAAGTTAAACTCGTCGATGAATATAAGGCCGGCGATATGAAGTGGACCATTCTCAAGGCCCTGGGCCATGATTATTTCGCGAAAACATGGATGGAGATGAACCGCAATCTTTTCTCCGCGCTGAAGCTCGAGAAGCTGGCAATGTTCATCATTCTTGCCCTGATCATCCTCGTTGCAAGCTTCAATATAATCAGTTCCCTCATCATGACGGTCATGGAGAAAAAAAAGGATATCGCCATATTGAAATCGATCGGGGCGAAGAAGCGGAGCATAATGAAGATATTCATGATGGAAGGTATAACGATCGGTGTGGTCGGCGCACTCGTCGGGGCTTTCACCGGGTATTTCCTGTGCTGGATAATCAGGAGCACCGGGCTTATAAAATTACCGGAGGATATCTATTACATTACAACGCTGCCGGCAAAGATAAGTATTATCGATGTCATATTGATCGCTCTCGTTACAATGGTAATATGCGTTCTTGCCACCATATATCCTTCGTACAAGGCCGCAAAGATCGATCCCGTGGAGACGCTGCGCTATGAGTGATCGTATCATTGAAGCACGCGGGATCAAAAAGTCCTTTCAGAAAGATCATATTGTGATCGATGTCCTGAAAGGGGTGGACCTCACTGTCGACAAAGGCAGCTTTGTCACCATAATGGGACCCTCCGGCGCAGGGAAAAGCACATTCCTTCATATAATCGGGACTCTCGACAGGCCGACGGAAGGTACCGTCCTCTTCGAGGGGCAGGACATAATGAAGTTCGGCGAGGACGAGCAGAGCCGTTTCCGCAATGAACGGATCGGTTTCATTTTCCAGTTTTATCACCTGCTACAGGACTTTAACGTTATCGAAAATATCATGATGCCTCTTTTGATACGTCGGGTGAAGCCCGACGAGGCGCGCAGAAAGGCACGGGGTTTCCTCGAGACCGTAGAACTCACACACAGGGCTAGCCACAAGCCGGGGGAACTGTCTGGTGGGGAACAGCAGCGGGTCGCAATAGCACGCGCCCTCATCAACGAACCCAGCGTAATTCTTGCCGATGAACCAACCGGAAACCTCGACCGCAGGACAGGTCGCGAGGTCTTGAACCAGATACTGGCCATCCAGAAGAAACTTTCTGCAACAATGATCCTCGTAACCCACGATCCCGAAATAGGCGCTTTGGGGGACAGGGAACTTACGATGGTGGATGGAGAACTCTTCAATTCGTAAGGCGTGAGGCGCAAGGCGAAAAAAACAAAAACCCACCATTCTTCTTACATTCCAGTAATTATAGAAAACTCGGAAAAGAAAAGGCACCGGATGACCGGGCGAAAATGCCTTGGCGACAGGTTGCATGTTTGGAATTAGTGTCTTTTAACGCCTTGCGCTCTTTAAAAATGTACCAGTGGCGGTTTTCCTATCGGGTACACGTTGAATCCCATTTCGTGTAGCTTCTTATGATCCAGGATATTCCTACCATCGAACACAAAAGCCGGTTTTGCCATTGAATCATAGATTCGTTCGTAATCGAGTTCGGTGTATAATTTCCATTCTGTCATGACGGCTATGGCGTCACAGCCCCGGGCTGCCTTGTAGGGGTCAGGCTCATATGTTATCCCGTCAATGTCATGAAGATCGATCTTCGCATTATCGAGCGCCTTCGGATCGGTGATTATAAGCTCCGCCTTTTCCTCGTGCAGGCGCCGCGAGATAGTGTATGCGGGCGTTTCACGTGTGTCGCCTGTATCGGCTTTGAATGAAAAGCCGAAAATACATATCCTTTTGCCTGCAAGAGTGTTGAACATCGCGCTCAGGATTCCGAGTATGAAACGTTCCTTCTGGTATTCGTTGATATCTACGACACTCTCCCAGTAGTCGGCAACAGCGTCGAGCCCATAGTTGCGGCATATATAGGCAAGGTTCAGTATGTCCTTTTTGAAGCAGGAACCACCAAATCCCACACTAGCATTGAGAAATTTACTGCCAAGCCTGCTGTCGAGTCCGATGGCGCGGGATACTTCGGAGATATCAGCCTCGGTTTTTTCACACAATGCAGATACTGCATTGATCGAGGATATCCTCTGTGCCAGGAATGCGTTTGCGACAAGCTTGGAGAGCTCGCTGCTCCAGATATTGCTTTCGATGATCTTTTCGCGCGGCACCCAGTTGAGGTAGATATCGACAACAGCCTTGCGGGCCTCTAGCCCGTTAGGGGTTTCCCGGGATCCGATGAGCACGCGGTCGGGAAACTCAAGATCGCGTATTGCCGTGCCTTCCGCAAGAAATTCAGGGTTCGACACGACGTCGAAACGTATGTTGCCATTCTTGGATGTGAGGATCCTTTCCATGGCCAGCGCTGTCCTTACAGGTATGGTACATTTTTCGACAACGATCTTCGGCGATCTGGCCGCTTCACGTATCTGCCGTGCGGTTTTTTCCCAGTACTGCAGATCGGCCGCTTTTCCAGCCCCCGCTCCAAATGTCTTTGTCGGGGTATTGACGCCGACAAAAATGATCCAGGATTCCTTTATACCTTTATCGATATCGGTTTCGAAGAAAAGGTTTTTTCCCCGTGTGGCCCGTATGATTTCGTCAAGCCCGGGCTCGTACACGGGCAGGTCATCCGAGTTCCACCGTGCGATCTTTTCGTGGTTTATGTCAACGACAGTGACCTTATATTGCGGACATTTGTACGCTATCATGGCCATTGTCGGCCCGCCGACATAGCCTGCACCTATGCAGAGAATGTTGTTGCGCTCCAAGGGCGTCCTCCATCAGGTATTTTTTTGACCTATTCTAGCATAAATCTGACATGGGCGAAAGGTTATAGCCATCAAAAGGACCCTGCTACCCCGTTCCAGGGTTTTGACGTCGTTGTGGGGCCGTGAAAAATATCCCGTCGTTTCAGTTTTGCTGATGTATAATAGGGGGAATTCCCTTAAAAGGCGGAAGCAGTGAATTCTCCCAGGCACAATGAAGACGGAAGAAAGCATCAAACGGTCCGGATGGGGACATCCATTACGTCTGTAAAAAATTCAAGACCGGTCCTTATCAACCCCCCTGTTGTCAAACCCTGTGAACTGCCTGCGGGCATATCACGGCTTGCTGGCGCGCTCGAGCATTCCGGTCACCCATGTACGGTCATTGATATGAATATTGAGGGATTGTTATGGCTTTCAGGCCATGCAAAACCAGGGAACGATACATGGTCAGCCCGGGCGGGCAGGAACATTGCGAGGAACCTCGGCGCCCTGCGGGATAAAAGGACCTATCTCAATTTCGATCGTTACAAAAGATGTGTCATCGATACCAACCGCGTTCTTGGCACGGCATCATCAGGTGATGCCCGGATCAGCCTTTCCGATTACGAGGACAGGTGCCTCTCGCCGCTTCGAAGTGGTGATCTTCTCGAAGCTGCGGCCCATCCCCGGGACAACCCCTTTTACGATTACCTGTCACGGCGGATCTCGGAAATCATGGCAGAGAATGACCCGCCGTTTATCGGGTTTTCCTTGACCTACCTGAGCCAGGCATTGGTGACATTTGCCTCGATAGGGTTTCTCAGGGCCGAATATCCGACAGTGAAGATCATACTTGGTGGTGCACTCGTGACATCATGGATGAGCAACGCATCGGCAAAGATCTCTTTCGGTGGGCTCGTAGATGCTGTTGTAGCCGGCCCCGGCGAGGTATTTCTTGTCGAATTGCTCGGCTCACAGCAAAAGAGCGCGATCTCTTCCTCATATTCCTATGATATGTTCCCGCACAGTGACTACCTTGCACCAGGAATGATAATGCCTTACAGCACATCAACCGGCTGTTACTACGGGAAATGCAGCTTCTGCCCCGAAACGGCCGAAGGGAACGCTTACTATCAGTTAAAACCTCAACTGGCCGTAAGGCAGATCGGCCGGCTCGCACTTAGGACGCGCCCGTCACTGATCCACATACTCGATAACGCGATAAGCCCGGCCGTTCTGAAAGCCCTCATCAAGGAGCCTCCCGGCAGCCCGTGGTACGGTTTTGTCCGGATGACCGGGGAGCTTACCGATCCTGATTTCTGCGCGCGGCTTAAAGGTTCTGGATGCGTGATGCTCAAGATAGGCGTCGAATCGGCCGACCAGGAGGTGCTTGACGCCATGCGCAAAGGGATCGATATATCAGACGTATCACGCGGCTTGCGGGTGCTTTCCGAGGCAGGCATCGGCACGTACGTTTATCTTCTGTTCGGAACCCCGATGGAAAATGAACTGTCGGCCCGACGGACCCTAGATTTTATCGTGAAGCATGGTTCGTACATAAATTTTCTTAATCTGGCCATTTTCAATCTGCCTCATTACAGTCCCGACGCACAGGGCGTGGAACAGAAGTCCTTCTACGGCGGCGACCTGTCCTTTTATACAGATTTTGTGCACCCGAAGGGATGGGACCGCAAAAAGGTCAGATATTTCCTCGACAGGGTCTTTACACGCCATGCCGCCGTTCGCGAGATAGTACGACGACAGCCTCCATTCTTCACATCCAATCACGCCCCGTTCTTCTGCAACACGGGAGTGTTTGAAAAATAAAAAGACAGCCTCTCGCCCGTTCGCTTCCGCCTTTCTCTGTGAGCTCTGAGGCCTCGAGAGAGGAGCGCAAGCGACGAGCTGGCGAGAGAAAAGTTCTTTCACGCGTGGGAGAGAGCTATTTCTTGTGAGGTGCGAATTGTGGTAAGCTTTTGGACATCTAAAGACAGAGGGAGTAGCAACGGAAGGAATATGAAGGATCTCCTGAGGCGTACCGTACGGCATCACCTGGCATTGATCGGGCTCATTATCCTTGTTCCGATGTTCTTTTGTGCCATCTTTGCACCGCTTGTAGCTCCCCACGACCCTATCGAGCCCGACATTAAGAACATACTATCAGGGCCGTCGTTATCCCACCCTTTCGGAACTGACACACTGGGCAGGGATGTTTTCTCCCGGGTCCTTTATGGGACGCGTATATCGCTCCTCGTCGGTTTTGTATCCGTCGGGATCGCCGTCCTGATCGGCCTCGTCCTCGGGGCGGTCTCGGGTTATTTCGGCGGCATTGTTGATGAGATAATTATGAGATTCGTCGACCTTATGATGTGTTTCCCGACGTTTTTCCTTATTCTCGCTGTCATTGCCATTCTTGAACCGAGCATATGGAATATCATGATCGTCATCGGTCTTACGAGCTGGATGGGGACCGCCCGGCTTGTACGGGCCGAGATCTTGAGCATCAAGAGCAAGGAATATGTCATGGCTGCAAAGGCGCAAGGGTTTGGTCCCCTGCGCATCATCTTCCGTCATGTCCTGCCGAATGCCGTCACACCAGTGTATGTCGTCGCCACGCTCGGCATCGGAGGGGCGATACTGACCGAATCTGCACTTTCGTTCCTCGGCATCGGGGTGCAGCCTCCGACACCAAGCTGGGGAAATATTCTGACGCAGGCGAAGGACAATATCGAGGTTGCTTGGTGGCTCTCCGTCTATCCCGGCCTTGCGATCTTCCTGACCGTCATGGGGTACAACCTCCTCGGCGAAGGCCTCCGTGACATCTTCGACCCACGCCGTCGGGGTCTGAGTCCTTGAAAAAAAGTGTATCTTTCACCCGTTTGCCCCTACTTCTCTTGAGTCCACGGAGAACTGGGAAGTGCTGTTTGACAGGACATAGATGAAAGTCATTGTCGCAAGGGCAAGACACAGAAAAAATGCTTACGCTTGACGACTTACGCCTTAGGATGAAATATAAAAAAACCCGGATGCAGTTCACATCCGGGTTTTTTGTCCAACAACTTAAGGTTTATGCCGTGGCGGTTTTCTGCGCCAGATCAAGCCTGTCTAAGGTTTCGAAATAGGCCTCGATGCGTGTGCGCACCTGTGATTCCGCATAGAAGCGCTGGTCGCCCATGTCACTCTCGAAGACGAGGGCGGGGATGCCGGTCCTCTTCGTGAGAATGTCCTTCAAGGTCGGGACGGCGAAGGAAACGGCCTTGCAGCTTCTGTTCATGAACATGATCATTCCGTTCATCGAGTATTTCTTAAAGAGTTCCATTGCCATGTCGGCACGGTCCTCGATGGTCGAGTTCGAGAAACGGTTGACATAGTTTTCCGCGAGTGTTTCAAGTGGATCCTTGTTGAGGTCGAACTCCAGGCTCCATGCATGGACGTACAGGGATGTCAGGATAACGCCCCCGTACGAGCCTAGAAGCTTCGCGTGATCGCTGAACTTGAACCAGACCGGCAGGTTTTCCCAGTACAGGCGGTATTTTTCCTGGTCTTTGGGAAGGACGCCGATGCCCTGGTCGACCTTTGCCTGGATCTCGTCACACAGGGTCTGGTAGTAGTCGACGCATTCCTGCGTGCCCCTGCGGTAAACGGCGATCGCCATACCGATCAAGGCGTCGAAGATGCTGATCGGTGACGGCTTGTACTGTGCCATGTCGAGAAATTTCTTGTAGAGGATGCTTGACGCAGCGGAGTATTTCATGACCTCGTTCAGCCGGTCGTAATCGAATTTTCTCTTCGTGACCTTTTCAAGCCAGCTGATAAGCTCCTTCAGCTGCAAGACGCAGTATTTCACGATCTCTTTGCGCGCCTCCTTGTCCAGGATATGTTCGGGCGTGTCGAAGACGAAGACCGGCAGGTCGCCCCTGCGTGCGAGGACCTGGAACCATTTCGTCAGGGTGAAGCACTGTGCGTTGCAGGCGAGGAAAAGGTCCGGTTCGGGAATGCCCTTTGTCACTGTTACGCCGGTCTTGCGATAGCCGAGATCGCTTCGCGCATACGCGCACAGGTGGTTCGTATAGCCCATGCTTTCCACAACCGAACACAGCTCTACACCTTTTTTGGCTGTTAGATTGGCAACGGCGTGGTTTTCGGGATAGATAGGCACGATGTCATGCGCAACGAAGATCTCGACGGGCGAGATCGCCGTAGTGTACCCGACGAGCTTGCCGTTATCGTGGGCATGAAAGGCATCTTCCATGTATTCGTCGGTGATTTTTCTCGATAGTTGTTTAGAAGTCAGCTTTTCGCTCATAATGATCCCCCTTTGAGAGATTCGAAGAATGCCTGTGTTCTTGTCAGGACATGAGACAGTGATGTTGTCTGGTATTCCGTGTCAAGGACATGTATCGGTATCCCTTCTTTCTTGATCATGTCCTTGAGGTCTGGCAGATCGTATTCCTGCGATTCGCAGAACTCGATGTGGACATAGATGACCGCCTCCGCTTTTGTGTCATAGTAGAGCTTTTTCACTTCTTCGAAATTCTTGTAGACATTGTCATGGATGGGCGAGAAGAACCCGCGGATGAAATGCCTGTCGGTCAGGGCCTGTACCGGGTCGCCGTTCATTGCCGGCGCACCCTGCAGGTATCGTGACCCGGTGACAAGCGTGTCCCCGACGATATTGACCTTGAGGTCATCGAAAATATCGAATATCTCGGGAGGATCGCAGGTTATACCTACCAGTATGACATCGGTATAGCCCTTGCCCTTCTTCAGCTTCAGGCCATCTTTGATGGCTTTCAAGCTCTTGTTGAACTCGGCTTTGTCGACCTGCTGGGAAACCTTCATCAATGCGAAGAACTGCTTGTTTGTGAGGGTTCCCGGATTGTTGCGCTTGATATCGTACAGTTCGGCAAGGAGTTTCTTGTTCTCGTTATGAAGCGCAATTGATTTGTTCAGTGCATCGTCGCTCAATGTCTTCCCGGTCCATTTCCCTAAAGATGTGATGAGGCGTTCGATTTCCTCTTTGACCCAGTAATGAGCACTCGGCCTGTCGGCCTGACGGGGTGCAAGATAACTGTGTACATACTTGTCCGGGAAATTGATGCGCCATATGTCGGAAAGGTGCTGTGTGGTATCGCAGACCTGTGGCAAAACGAAACCGCTGAAAAGGTCCCCTTCGTAGGTCAACGCAAGTTCGAGATTACTCCGGGCGAGTGAACACGCATTGTCGGGAAGATGGCTCGGGGCCTTTTTTAAGGGTTTATGAGTACCAAGAATTGTGACGGGGAGGAGGTCGAATGCATAGACGACCTCTTCGGGAACATCGGCGATGGTACTCCCAACAACTTTCTTTCCTGTATCTCTAGACCATTGGCGGATGGAAGGATACGGATCCCTGGCGAGTGCGACGACATCTTTCAGATTTAGATTTTCCCACATAACCCCTCCAAGAATGATGAAAAATTTCACACATTATATGAAGGTTCAATGATATTGTCAAGGTAAGTTTGGTGGTGAAAAACCCTTTTAAATTAAGGCGGATTCGCGTGTATCCCGATTTGGCCCCGGACCCAGATGCACAGGTTTCTCACAAGGTTTCCCGTTTTACCCAGGTTGTATAATCATCAAATGCGTCACAGATCGGTATGGCAATGATTTCAGGTACTTCGTAGGGATGCAGTCTGCGTATCGTCCCCTCCACCTGATTGTACAGGGATCTCTTTGTTTTTATGATCACGTACCATTCATCGGCCTCTTCGATCCCGCCCTTCCAGCGATATATGCTTCGGATAGGCCCCGTGATCTGACAGCAGGCGACAAGCTTCTCCTCGACTAGGCGCCGGCCGATCTTTTCGGCCCTTTCGCGGTCGTTTATTGTAGTGATTATTTGAATAATGGCGGGCATGTCTCCTCCTTGGACGTGACGCTGCATGGTGCCTCAGGGTACGTACATTATCATAATTTAACTTGAAATTATGGGAGATTTCATATATTTTTCTATGCTACAATAGCGTTTGCATGTTTTCAGGAAACCGAGGTAATGTATGTTTCAGATAAATGACGGGAATGCGATAATTCTGGCAAGCGAATCTACACGACGGGTGGATATACTGCGCATGCTTGGCATTCCCTTCTCCATAATTCCCCCCGATATCGACGAGACGAGGAAAGCCAACGAAACGCCTCGGGAATTTGCCTTAAGGGTTTCATATGAGAAAGCGAGTAAGGTTGGCAGACACTTCCCGGACAAATGGGTTATCGGAGCCGATACGATCGTTGTGTACAAGAACAGGATACTGGGAAAGCCCTCTGGTGAAGATGACGCATTCAAAATGCTCCAGCTTTTGAAAGGTAAATGGCACAAGGTAATAACGGGTTTTTGCGTTCTGAACATTTCCAGGGATGTTGTTTACCGCGATGCCGTCGAAACCAGGGTCTTCATGAAGGACCTCGTCGATCAGGAGATAATGAAATACATAGGTACGTCCGAACCATTGGACAAGGCGGGCTCTTACGCGGTTCAGGGAAAGGGCGGCTATATGGTGAAAGAGATCAAGGGATCCTATTCAAATGTCGTGGGATTGCCTATCTGCGAGGTGGCGGAAGTCCTTCTTTCCCTTGGCGTCCTTTCATGAATGATATCGGGCATGCCATAGAAACCATACGTGCAAGAATAGGCAGGGCCTGCGAGGCGGCCGGAAGGGATCCGGCCTATGTCACTCTGATCGCTGTAACGAAGACAGTCGATGCCGTCCGGGTTGACGAAGCGATAAAAGCGGGGATCCGGGATATCGGCGAGAATTATGTACAGGAAGCAAAAAGAAAAATAGAAATGATAGGCCCCGGACGGATCCGCTGGCATATGATAGGGCATGTTCAAAGCAACAAGATTAAATACCTGCCGGTATTGTTCGACTGCGTCCATACCGTTGACCGGCCGGATATGCTTGATAAGCTTGACCGGTACGGGAAACCTATGGATATTTTGTTCGAGGTCAACATCGCGGGCGAACGGTCGAAGAGCGGGACCGACATAGAAGGACTCGAAAAGGTCCTCGAGAAGGCCCGTTCATTGAAATACCTCAGACCCGTCGGCCTCATGACCATGCCTCCTTACACGGAGGACCCTGAAGACGCCAGGCCTTTTTTCAGGAAATTAAGGGAAACGCTCACGGAAATGAATCAGAAATTTAGCCTCGATATGAAGGAGCTTTCGATGGGAATGTCCTCCGATTTTGAGATTGCCGTGCAGGAAGGCGCAACAATGGTGCGCATCGGTACGGCCTTGTTTGGAGCGAGATCATGAAACCATGGGGAGGAAGGTTCAAAGACGGTACGGATCCGCTCCTCGAAAGGTTCAGTGCATCCATTGATTTTGACCGGAAGCTCTACCAT
>DHQV01000082.1:0-33217 GCA_002408185.1 Deltaproteobacteria bacterium UBA5329 | reverse complement strand
TGACCGGAAGCTCTACCATCACGACATAGAGGGCAGCAAAGCGCATGCGCAGATGCTTGAAAGGATCGGGATCATTACTGAAGAGGAAACGAAAGAGATCATAAAAGGACTCGATGAGATAGAAAAAGAGATAGAGTCCGGGACATTCCAATTTTCAGATGCCCTCGAAGATATTCATATGCATATCGAGACACGGTTGATCGCAAAGACCGAGGCAGGAAAAAAACTGCATACAGGTCGCAGCCGCAACGATCAGATCTCCCTCGATATGAGGCTTTTCCTAAAAGACGAACTTAAAGGACTGGATGAGGACCTGGCCGGGCTTCTTTCGGCTGTCCTCAGGAAGGCGGAAACCCAGATCGAAGTCATAATGCCGGGGTATACACACCTTCAACGTGCCCAGGTAGTGCCCCTCTCCCATTATCTTCTCGGCCATTACTATGCGTTAAAGAGGGACCGGGCGAGACTTAAGGCCGCCCGGATGACCGCGGATGTATTACCCTTGGGAAGTGGCGCCCTTGCCGGGTCCACGATCCCCCTCGATCGTGAATGGGTCAGAAAAAAACTCGGATTTGCACGGGTTTCGGAGAACAGTATGGACACGGTTGCAGACCGTGATTTTATCATGGATGCGGTTTACGCGGCCGCCATGATAATGACGCATTTGAGCCGGTTCGCAGAAGACCTGATATTGTTCACTACCCAGGAGTACGCATTTATATCGTTGCCCGATAAGCTTACAACCGGCTCGAGCCTGATGCCCCACAAGAAAAACCCTGATGCCCTGGAGCTTATTCGCGGCAAGACAGGCAGGGTGCTCGGGGACATCTTCGGGCTTTTCGCGATCTTGAAGGGATTGCCCTTCACGTATAACCGCGATCTCCAGGAAGATAAGGAACCGATGTTCCATGCCATTGAAACAGCCCGCGACGCCTTGGCGATCATGACACTGTGCATAGACGGACTGACGGTTTTGAAGGACAATATGGAAAAGGCTGCCGAAGAGAGCTTCATGCCGGCCGTTGAACTGGCGGAATACCTTACGATAAAAGGCATGCCGTTCAGGGAAGCCCACGGCATAGCAGGGACTGCGGTTCGGCAATGCGAAGAATCAGGCATACTTCTTGACCAAATGCCGCTCGCCCGATTGAAGAAATTATCTCCTCTGTTCGAAAAGGATGTTTTCGAGTATATTAAGCCTCGCAATGCCGTGCGCATGAGGAAATCCAAAGGAAGCGCCTCATTTGACGAGGTAAAAAAGGCCATCGATGCTGAAAAGAAATATCTCGGTTTTTAATATCCTCTGCCTGTCCCTGTGCGCGGTCCTGATCCTCGTCTCTTGCGGCAAAAAGGGCAACCCTGTGCCGGTCGCTGTAGTGAAAGCGGGGATCATTACCGATCTCAAAGCGGAAGAGAGGGATGCCGTCGTTTTTCTGTCCTTTACTGCGCCTCAACAGATAGAGTCGACAAAAAAGGACGATAAGGAGTCGGTAAAGGTCGCGGCTTTCAAGGTGATTAAAGGATGTGGCACGTGTTCAGGGGACCTTCGGCCGTTCAGGACGATCATTCTCGATGAGAAAAAAGGATATACGATCGTGGGAAACAGGATCTATTTTTATGATGATGATGTAATGTACGGAAATGAATATTTGTACAGGGTGTACCCGGTAACTGTCAAGGGGACTCAGGGAGAAGCGTCAAATGCAGCGGTTATAACGTTTAAACAGCCCCCGGGCCCACTGGGTCCTGTGAAAGTGGAGGAAAGCGATTCGCGTGTAGAACTGTCATGGACAAAACAGGAAGGGTATCTCTATAATGTTTACCGTTACGATAACGGAAGATATCCTGTCCAGCCGCTCAATCCGCGACCGATACCGACACCTCTTTATATGGATGGCGGATTGACGAACGGAACAACGTATACATACGAAGTGCGGCAGGTCCGCGCGTCCGACCCGGGTGTCGAAGGAGAAGGTGTAAAGGTGAGCGCAACTCCGAAGGACAAGATGCCGCCGGGTCCGCCAATGCTGGCAAAGGCCGAAAAGAAGGGTAAGGCCATAGTGGTCACCTGGGAGGCAAACACCGAAAAGGACCTTGCCGGATACAACGTCTATCGTATTATGGGTTCCAAACACGTCAGGCTCAACTTATCGCCTGTAAAGGAAAATAAATATACTGATACGAGCGCTCCTGATCACCGTTTCGTCGCCTACCATGTCACGGCTGTCGATGCGGCAGGCAATGAAAGCGGCCCGTCCCAGGAAGCGATCGTCATGTTGAAAGAGTGAGGCTATGGATCATTTCGAATATCGCGATGGAAAATTATTCTGTGAAGATGTCCCGGTCAGGACTATTGCAAAAAAAGTAGGCACACCCTTTTACCTGTACAGTTATGCAACATTTATCAGGCATTTTTCCGTTTTCGACGGGGCCTTCGGTGAAATACCGCACGTTGTGTGTTACTCGCTGAAAGCAAACTCGAACGGTGCTCTCTTAAGGATCATCGCAAAGTCGGGGGGCGGGGCGGATATTGTATCCGGCGGAGAGCTTTTCCGCGCCTTGAATGCCGGAATACCGGCCGATAAGATAGTGTATTCAGGCGTCGGGAAAAGCGCCGAGGAACTCCGCTACGCCATCAACTCCGGTATACGGATGATCAACATGGAGTCCGAGGGTGAATTCAAGACCCTGAAAAAACTCTCGCGCAAATTGAAACAGAGGGTCCCCGTTTCAATTCGTGTAAACCCGGAGATAGACCCGAGGACCCATCCATACATAACAACAGGGCTCAAGAAGAATAAATTCGGGATACTCTGGGAAGATGCGGTTCAGATATACCGGGAGATGGCAGCCGAAGAATACCTGGCGCCGGTCGGCATCTCTTCCCATATTGGTTCACAGATCCTCGAACTCGGGCCCTTTATCGAGGCGCTAACGTCCCTCAAGAAGATGATCATCGAATTGCGCGGCTTCGGGCTTGCCATCGAAATGCTGGATATCGGCGGGGGCCTCGGGATCACATATAAGGATGAACTGCCACCGAACCCGAAAGAGTATGCGAAGGTGGTCAGCGAAAATCTCAAGGATATGGGGATCACGCTCATCCTGGAGCCGGGACGGGTCATCGTTGGGAATAGCGGCGTGTTTATTACGAAGATGCTCTATGTGAAACAGACTGCAGGAAAGACGTTCTATATTGTGGACGGGGCCATGAACGATCTCGTGAGGCCGTCCCTGTATAATGCGTACCATGATATCGTTCCGGTCGAACAAAAAAAGAGAAAGACCAAAGTTGTGGACCTTGTCGGGCCCATATGCGAATCGGGCGATTTTTTGGCGAAAGACAGGGAGGTTCAAGGCCTTAAGGAGGGTGAACTGGTCGCTGTCAAGAGCGCCGGTGCATACGGTTACGCCATGTCGTCCAACTACAATTCACGCCGCCGTGTGGCCGAAGTCCTGGTCAGGGGCGATGAGTTTTTCATTGTCAGAAAGAGAGAAACATTGAAGGACCTTGTCCGGGGAGAGAAGATCCCATCGTTTCTGGAGGTTTGAGGAAGTGGTCGAATTGGAATTTTCAAAAATGAGTGCTAGCGGGAACGATTTCGTCATGATCGATAACCGGGACGGCAAGGTTTATGACAGGTTTCCAGACATTTTAGGCTTTGTGTCGAAGATATGCAGGTTTCATCATTCTGTTGGTGCAGACGGAGTCATCCTTATCGAAAATTCGGCTCAGCACGATTTTCGATGGAGATTTTTCAATGCGGACGGCTCAGAGGCCGAGATGTGCGGTAATGGAGGCCGGTGCGCGGCCCGTTTTGCTTTTATGAACGGCATAGCCGGTGAAAAAATGTCTTTCGAAACGATAGCCGGGGTCATAAAAGCGGAAGTTTACGGGCAGAAGGTGAAATTGCAGCTGACGAGGCCTGCTGACCTGAAACTCGATTATCCGCTCGGCATCGACGATAAAGAATTCTTTGCAAGCAGTGTCAATACAGGCGTGCCCCATGCAGTCCTTCTCGTTGTGGACGTCGACCAAGTCGCCGTCGATCAACTGGGCAGAATGATACGCTATCACGCGGCATTCGGCGAAAAAGGGACGAACGTAAATTTCGTTCAAGTGCTCGATAAGAATAATGTCAAGATCAGGACGTACGAAAGGGGCGTAGAGGGAGAAACATATGCATGCGGCACGGGGGCCGTTGCTTCAGGGGTTATCCTGACCGAAAAATCACTCGTGACAAGTCCCGTAAATATCCACACAAAAGGCGGAGAGGTCCTGAAGATCTATATAGATGACGAAGTGCACCTCGAAGGCGATGCAAAATTTATATACAAGGCCCAATTACACGAAGAAGCACTTTTGTGAAAGGAGAGATCATGGTATTGAAGGGTGTCTTTACTGCGCTCGTCACGCCTTTTCGAAACGGTAACATCGACGAAAAGGCTCTAAAGAAACTTATTGATTTCCAGATAGCAGGCGGGGTAGACGGCATTGTTCCCTGCGGCACAACCGGCGAAGCACCGACGCTCTCTTACGAAGAACATGAAAAGGTCATCGAACTGACGGTGAAATATACGGCAGGCAAGGTCCCCGTTATAGCGGGTACAGGATCGAATTGCACGGATGAGGCCATAGAATTGACAAGGACGGCAAAGAAGCTGGGCGTTGACGCATGCCTGCTCACAACGCCTTATTATAACAAGCCGACCCAGGAAGGAATGGTAAGCCATTTCACGGCAATTGCCGAGGAAACCCGTCTGCCGGTCGTTCTCTACAACATACCGGGGCGCACGGGCGTGAATATGATACCGGAAACAATAGCCCGGTTGGCAAAAGTAAAAAATATCGTGGCGATCAAGGAAGCGGCAGGTTCCGTTGCCCAGGCGTCGGAGATATATTGCTTGACAGGTGGCAAATTCACGATACTCTCCGGCGACGACGGTCTTTTTCTTCCCATGATGAGCGTTGGTGCGGTTGGGGTGATATCGGTCTTCTCCAACATCATGCCGAAGGAGTTGAAAGCTCTGTACAAGGCATTCATGATCGAGCAAAATATCGCGAAGGCAATAAAACTCCACACGAAATATATGCCGTTCTTCCAGAACCTGTTTATTGAGACAAACCCTATACCTGTTAAAGAGGCAATGTACAGGATGGGCATGATAGCCCGGGAATACAGGCTTCCGTTATGCCCGATATCGGATAAGAACGGGGAAGTTCTGGCCGGTCTTATGAAGGAATATGGCCTTATTGGAAAAAAACCCAAAAAGAAATAGATCACAGCAGGTGTAAAGAATGGTCAAGATAGCAATAACAGGTGCGTGTGGAAAAATGGGCAGGGCGATCACGAAGATGGCCCTCGAGGATCCCGATATCGAGATCACCGGTTTTGTTGAGATGAAAGGGCATCCGATGATAGGGCAGGCCCATGATCTCATGGGCGGCAGCCCCCCCATTATAACCGATGATCCGCGTGAGGCTATGCAGGGAGCGGACGTGATTGTCGATTTTACGGAGGCAAAAGCATCCCTAGAATTCTTTAAGGCTGCCAACGAACTGAAAGTAGCGGATGTGATAGGCACCACTGCGCTCAAGGATGATGAAATACGGACCATACAGGAGGTCAAAGGGGCACGGATCGTTATATCTCCCAATATGAGTATCGGCATGAACATCCTTTTCGACCTGGCCCAGAGGGTGTCTTCCCTGGTGGGGGATGCCTATGATGCCGAAATAGTTGAATTGCACCATCGCTGGAAAAAAGATGCCCCGAGCGGGTCAGCGTTAAAGATAAAAGATTCCGTTCTTGCCGGCCAGATCGGCCGCCAATGGACAGAGGTCTTTGGCCGTCAAGGGATCATCGGAGAGAGGAAAAAGGACGAGATTGGGATCATGAGCATCCGCGGCGGGGATATTGTCGGAGAACATACCCTATATTTTGCAGGTATCGGGGAACGACTTGAACTGACACACAAGGCCTGGTCGCGGGATAATTTCGCCCAGGGAGCCCTGACAGCTGCGAAGTGGCTTGTCAGGCAGCCTCCAGGCATATACTCGATGAAAGACGTGCTGGGACTGTGAAGAATTTCATATTTTTAATACCCGCGACCTTATCAAAAGAATGCCGGAGGAGGCCCGGTATCTTGGTACAATTATTTTCCAGTAATATTCGATTAATTCCCACAATTTGCGGCCGCGGAGCCCCGCTATGAAGACGCTTGTTAAATTTTTCTCTTGCAAAAGGTTCTCGGAATTGTTACATATATGAAAATAAAAGGAAAATGAAGTAAAAAAGGAAACAGAGATGGCAAAATTTCCGAAGATACCGGAAGCAACTATACGGAGACTTTCCAGTTATCTGAAGTGCATGGTGGACTTGGAAAGCAAGAATGAAAAGGTTGCGTCGAGTGCCGTTATAGCCAATATTTGTAATGTAAATGCCGCGCAGGTGAGAAAAGATTTTGCATATTTCGGGGAGTTTGGCATTCGGGGTATGGGCTACAATGTCAAGGACCTGAAAAGGCATATAAAAGAGATTCTCGGGATCAACCGGGAATGGCGCATAGCAGTCATCGGCGTGGGGAACATGGGAAGCGCGCTCCTCGTGTATAAGGATTTTCTGAAGCAGAATTATAAGATCGTGGCAGCGTTTGACCTGTACCCGGAAGCCGTGATCGGCCGCATTTCGGAAAGGGTCGGGAAACCGGTCGAGATATTGCATATCGACCGACTTAAAGAGGTAGTTCAGGCGCGCAATATTGAGATCGGAATAATAACTCCCCCTCCGACAGAGGCGCAAAAGGTCGCCGATCAGCTTATTGAAGCAAACATAAAGGGCATTCTTAATTTTTCGCCGGCGCCTGTAAGAACGACAGGAAATGTAAAACTCAGGAATCTTTTCTTTACATCCGCTCTCGACAATCTGGTATATTATCTTTCAAATTAATTTGAGGGATCTATGTGGAAAGTACTGGTCAATTCCGTCGAGATACTTATCTATGCCGCCGTTTTTATTATACTTTCCCTTGTTGCGGCCAAGATAGCCGGTGCTACCTTTACTACAGATTTTGAAAAAAAGATCGCTGACGAAAACAATATCGCCCTCGCTATAATCGTCGCGTCTTTATTCATCGGTCTCTCAATTATCGTTGCATCCATAGCAGGCTAATGAAGAACATATTCGTTACAGGTACTGATACCGGCGTCGGGAAGACAGCCGTATCGTGCGGTCTGGCGGCATATCTTTCTCTCAGGAAGGGATATGATGTCGGGGTGATGAAACCGTTTGAGAGCGGCAACGGGGCATCGGTCGAGGAGATGCCCGGTGACGCATGGGCGCTCAAACAGGCGTCGGGCAGTACGGACGACATACGCGATGTAAATCCGTACAATTTCAAGGCGCCTCTGGCCCCGGAAACTGCGGCGATGCTCGAAAATGCTCATATCGATATCGCCCGTGTGACAGCCGCCTATACGAAACTCGCTGACAGGCACGATATTGTGATCGTTGAAGGGGCGGGCGGGGTATTGGTGCCGATCAGGGACGGTTACTTTTATTCAGACCTGATCGTGGCCTGGCAGATACCGGTCATTCTTGTTTCCCGGTTGACGCTTGGCACTATCAACCATACGCTTCTGTCGTGCCATTACCTGAGATCGATCGGTGTGTCCGTATCCGGCGTGATACTCAATGACATGCTTGGAGAAAACGATATCGCATCACAGACAAATCCCGGTATGCTCGAAAAATATCTCACAGTGCCACTTTTGGGAATTTTTTCGCATGCCCCGGGCCTTTTTGCCCGGGGCATTGACAGGGAAAGGCTCGCGGATCTTTTCGAAAAGAGCATTAAATGCGATATATTTCAATGACAGGTGATGTTACCCAATATGCATCATCTGTCACCTGCTTATTTTCAATCCCAGCTCCAAAAAGTACTGGCGCGAGCGCTCGATAACATCCATAGGAATGCAATACGCAAGGCGGAAATGGCCCGGTGTTCCGAAACCTACGCCCGGCACTGCAAGGATCCTGTGTTTCTGGAGCTGTCTTACAAAAGCAACATCATCGGTTATGGGAGACCGGGGAAAAATATAAAATGCCCCCATCGGCTTCACGACGCTCAGCCCCGCTTCAACGAGTATATTATAGAGGACATCCCTTTTCTTCTGATATTCCAGGACATCCACACTGTTCCTTTGAAACTTACCGACAAGACGCTGCATCAGGGCCGGGGCGTTGATGAACCCGAGGATCCTGTTGGAAAATATCATGGCATCCATCAGCGGTTTGAGGTTGATAATACGCGGTGATGCGGCTATATAACCGATGCGTTCCCCCGGTAGCGCCAGGTCCTTCGAATGTGATGTGACGGTTATCGTATCTTCATAGATGCCAAAGACATCGGGAAGCGTGATCCCATCGTACAGGATCTTTCTGTACGCTTCATCGGCAAGGAAAAAGATACGCTGGCCTTTCTCCCTGCGTTTATGGAGGAGCGCGGACAATTCCATCAGTTCTTCTTGACCGTAAACGACGCCGGTGGGGTTGTTGGGGGAATTGACGATGATCGCTTTGGTCCTTCGGGTTATGGTCTTTTCTATCTTGTCGATATCGAGATGAAAATCTTCCGTTGTCTCGACAAGCTTCATTATCCCACCATGGTTTTCGATATAGAATTTGAATTCAACAAAAAACGGCGACAGGACAATCACTTCGCTGCCGGGATCGAGGAGCGATTTCAGGACAACGTTCATCCCGCCGGCCGAACCGACTGTCATCACAATGTGGTCTTTTGTGAAGCGAAGGCCTGTTCTCTCACGATGATATTCGGCAATTTCGGTGCGTACATCTTCGTAGCCACTGTTGGTCATGTATCGATGCATACCTGCCGTATCCGAGGAGACGAGTCTGACGAGTTCTTCTTTCAAGTGGTCGGGAGGCTCTACGACCGGGTTGCCGAGGGTAAAATCGAGGATGTTGCCAGGTCCGTGTATCTTTTTCATTTTTTCGCCTTCTTCGAACATTGCCCGGATCCATGATGAATCTTTCATAGATTTGCTGATTGCTTTTGAGATACCCATTTTGATCACCTCTTTATGAAACGTTTTCCGATCCTGATGAATCCGTCAATACTCTTCTCGATCGTTGACATAGGAACACAGTATGCGATCCTGAAGTAGCCTTTTTTACCGAAACCCCTTCCCGGGACGACCATGATGCGCTCGTCCTGCTGCAAGGCCCGTATGAATTTCAACTCATCGGCAACAGGGGAACGGGGGAACATGTAGAAAGCGCCCCGGGGCTTGACACAGTCGAAGCCGCCTTCGACGAGAGCATCGTAAAGGATGTCCCGCTTGCGCTGGTATTCCGCTATGTCCACAGATGTCCGTTGAAATTTGGAAACGACCCGCTGAAACAGGGCGGGAGCGTTGACAAAACCAAGCGTTCTCTGCGTGATCATGAGCCCTGATATAAGCAGGTCTGAATCAGGCAGACGCGGCGATATCGCTATGTATCCTATTCTTTCTCCGGGTAATGCCAGATCCTTGGAGTGCGAATTTATCGAACATGTAAGGTCATACGATGCGAAAAGGTTCGGCAGGCCTGTGCCGTCATAAACAAGCTTCCGGTAAGCGTCATCCGCTATGAGATAGATGTCTTGGCCTTCCGATCGTTTGTGGTTCAGAAGCGCAACGAGGTCCGTTACGCTCTTCTCGGAATAGACGGCACCGGTCGGATTATTGGGGCTGTTAATGAGAACAGCCCGTGTCCGCGGGTTAATCGCATCCGCGATCCTGTCGATGTCGAGCTGAAAATCATCCTTTGACTGGACGGCCTTCAACGTGCCACCGTGGTTATTGACATAATTCTTGAATTCCCAGAAGAACGGCGAAGGCGCTATGACCTCATCTTTCCGGTTGAGCATGACCTTGAGCAGGATATTGAGGCCACCTGCCGCCCCATTGGTCATGAAAACATGCGATGCGGTGAAAGGCAGTCCATATATTTCTCTCAGGTATTCGGCAATGTCCAGCCGTACCTCTTCATAGCCGCTGTTGGTCATGTACCGGTGCATCCCTTTTACGGGGCTCGCCAGCGTGTCGACGAGCATCCTCTGCAGTGTTTCCGGAGGTTCTGTATCGGGGTTTCCCAGGGAAAAGTCGTAGACGTTCTCCTCGCCATACAGTTTTTTGATCTTAAGGCCTTCCTCAAACATCCTGCGTGTCCAGCCCTCTTGGTCGGCTATCAATTTTTCGATCTGTCGGGATACGATCATCGGCTCTCCTTTCAATAAAAAAGCCATGGGTGTGTCTGGCCCATGGCGTAAAAAAAGGGCCATGGGTCTTTGCACCCATGGCCCTTTGCGTCAGCGCAAAGTTATGCCCGGGTGCAAGTTCCTAAAGAAGAAAAAGCTAAAGAAAAAAGAGAACATCCACATTATGCCAACATTAAAAAGCAAAGCAAATTTTTTGTCAAGCGAAAGATCACGTTTTTGCGGAACATGTACGGTCGGACTGTCGGCGCCTGTTACGGCATATACATTGACATGGCAGGCTTTTACACTTATAATATAGCGGATTTTTTGACTTTTGCAAGGAGGCAATACTATGTCAGGCACGAATCAGGGATATCACGGCAGCGAAGATTACATAGCGTCGAAAGCTCTTATGGAGATCGTAAATGTGGCCGTGGTTCTGCAAAAGCCGCTTGTTGTCAAAGGAGAACCGGGAACAGGGAAGACGCTTCTCGCCCACAGCATAGCCCGGGCACTCAATAAGAAGCTTTATATTTGGAATATCAAGTCTACAACAAAGGCCCGCGATGGCCTTTACGTGTATGATACCGTGCAGAGGCTTAACGATGCGCGCTTCAAGGACAAGGATATCAGCGACATCAGGCAGTATATAAAAATGGGAAAGCTCGGCCAGGCATTTAATTCGGATGAGCAGGTGATCCTGCTTATTGACGAGATCGATAAAGCCGACATCGAATTTCCCAACGACCTTCTCAATGAACTCGATGAAATGACATTCCATATCAATGAACTGGATGAGGAGGTCACGGCGAAATACAGGCCGATCGTTATCATCACAAGCAATTCAGAGAAAGAACTGCCGGATGCCTTCTTGAGACGTTGCCTCTTCTATTATATCGAGTTTCCGGACGGTGAAATGATGGAGCGGATCATAAAGGTCCATTACCCGGACATAGAAGACAAGCTTATCCGGGAAGCCCTGAAGAAATTTTACTGGATTAGAGAAATGGACGGCCTGAAGAAGAGACCATCCACGAGTGAATTGCTTGACTGGATCAAAGCGCTTTCCTTGGGCGGTGTGAAGATCGATAAGATAAATAACGAGATCCCGTTCCTGGGAACGCTCCTGAAAAATGAGCAGGATACGGACAGGTTCATCCGGCTTTCAACCAACCAGGGCGGCTTCGGCTTCAAGAGAAGGTAACAGAATGTTTGTAGATTTCTTTTATATTTTAAGAAGGAAAGGGGTTCCGGTATCGATCAAGGAATTCATGTCCTTTATAGAGGCACTCTATAAAGGACATTTCCAGTCTAGCCTCAATCATCTTTATCACATCGGCAGGGCATTTCTCGTTAAGAGCGAAGCATATTTTGATGCCTATGATCTTGCTTTTAACGAATATTTTGGCGGGATCGCAACGCAAGATATCGAGCTCGACAAGGTTCTCGGTTGGCTAGAAAATCCGCTCAATCGTCTGCCGAAGATGACACCTGAAGAACTGATGGAATTCCAAAAACAGCTCGAGGAATTCAAACGGACGCATGATCTCGAAGAAATGATGCGTCAGTTCCGCGAGCGGTTGAAGGAACAGAAAGAACGCCATGATGGCGGGCATAAATGGGTCGGAACGGGTGGATATTCACCGTTCGGAGCTTACGGCTATCACCCCGGCGGCATCAGGGCCGGCGGAGAATCATGGATGCAGTCAGCATCGAAGGTTGCGGCGGAAAGGCGGTACCGGAATTACCGGAATGATATCATTCTTGATGTCAGACAAACCAAAATGGCGCTCAAGAAACTGCGCGAGTTGAAGCGTGAAGGGGCCGCGGAAGAACTTGATATCGAAGAGACCATCGATAAAACGGCAAAGGAAGGCGGCGAGATAGAACTCGTGTTTAACCGTTCGCGTGAAAATTCGGTGCGGATAATTCTTCTGATGGATACAGGTGGTTCGATGCTGCCTTATACAGAATTATGCGAGAAGCTTTTTTCAGCGGCAACCCAGGCGAACCATTTTAAGGAATTCCGCTACTACTTCTTTCACAATTGCATCTATCAGGACATTTACGAGGATATGGCCAATTATAAAAATGTCCCGACGGAAAAGCTCTTTTCGCTGTTCAATAAGAGTTATAAACTGATACTTGTGGGCGATGCCAGGATGGCCTATTCCGAGCTTTTCGATGTCAATGGGTGCATCGATTATTTTTCAACAAACGATAGGCCCGGTCTCGAATGGCTCTCCCGGATCCGCGGTCATTTTCCACATTCAGTATGGCTTAATCCGACTCACAAGAATTTCTGGGGCCACTATACCGTCGATACGATCGGTAAGATCTTCCCGATGTATGAGCTCACCATAGACGGGCTTAAGGACGCAATAAAGGCGCTGACGTCGCGAACGAAAAATCTCATGCATCAATAGAAATATTTCTTAACCACCAGCGGCGGGAAAAATATCTTACTATTTTGGATTTTATTCTTTATAATTTCCACGAGACATATCTCTTTAAGGTCGGTCTCGTTTAGAGTACCGGGTGAGGGTTAAACGCCGGATGCAAGATCATTCTTCTAAGCCCCGGAAGGTATCGTCATGAGTACGGTAATAGATAGAGTTTTGTCTCTCAAGAACACGGACCTGTTTCGAGCGCTTGACGATGGCGAACTGGAACAACTTTCCACTAAACTTAGGGAGCGGGTCTATCCCGCGAATACCGCCATTGTGCGCGAAGGTGCGTGGGGAGATGCCATGTTCATTATAAAGAATGGACAGGTTGAAGTTAAGAAGAAGGAGCCGAACCTGGGGATTGACCTCACTATAGCGACACTCGGAACGGGCGCATGTTTTGGCGAGATGGCCCTTCTGACAGGCAAACCGCGTTCAGCCACGGTTATCGCAGTCGCCGCAACCGAATTATTTGTTCTCGAAAAGCGGGATTTTGATGACCTCCTCCTGGAGCATCCCGGCATTTCTATTTCAATAAATAAGATCGTTGCAGAACGGATCGAAGAGATGAACACCCAGAAGTCGATGGGTTTTGCATCCTTGCAAGATCTCACTATCGATCCGGATTTTGTTACCGTAATACCGGAACAGGTTGCACTGAAATACAGGATGCTTGCCACATCGTATGGCAACGGGAACTTGACCCTTGTCATGGTGAACCCGCACGATCTTATGGCGCTCGATGAAGCGGCGCGACTGATAACGGCCAAATTCAAGAAAAAGGTCCCTCTCGATCTGGTTATCGCGACAGAGCAGGACTTCAAGAATTTCATGGACGGTGAATACAAGAGTGTAATCAAACCTCTTGTAGAAGAAAGCCCCGAAGTGAACCTCGATGATTTTCTTGATTCAATGGACCATATACAGTCCGATTTCATGAAAGAGGCTGAATTTGACGATGGGAACGTCGATGATGCAGGCATTACAGATCTAGCACGCGAAGCTGAAGGGGCCCCGATAATACGTCTCACAAACAATATTATCGCGATGGCCTTGAAAAAAGGGGCCAGCGATATCCATCTCGAGCCCATGGAGAAAGGATTGCGTGTCAGGTACCGTATAGACGGTGTTTTGCGCGAAGAGATGGTACTGCCCAAAAAGGTGCAACTGCCGCTTGTCAGCAGAGTGAAGATCATATCGAAGCTGGACATAACCGAGCGCCGGCTTCCCCAGGACGGCCGGATCACAATCAAACTCGGCAGCAAATCGGTTGACTTTCGCGTATCGACAGTACCTACAAAATTCGGGGAAAAGATCTGTACAAGGATCTTGGACAAGACAAATACGATGATGGGACTTGATAAATTGATCTCACATGGGCCCATCCTCGATCTTGTCCGCGATATGATCAAAAAGCCATATGGGATCATTTATGTTACCGGCCCGACCGGGTCCGGCAAGAGTACGACCCTGTATAGCTCCCTCGCCGAGATCAATGATATCGGCGTCAACATTTCCACAGTTGAAGACCCCGTGGAATACGATCTTGAAGGAGTGAACCAGGTTCAGGTGAATCCCGATATCGGGCTCGATTTTGCACGCGTGCTCAGGGCTTTTTTGAGGCAGGACCCGGATATCATACTGGTTGGGGAGACACGTGACACGGAAACCGCCAAGATCGCCGTCGAAGCGGCCCTCACCGGGCACCTTGTTTTTACGACCCTTCATGCCAACGATGCACCTAGTACATTCATGCGCTTGTCCGAGATGGGTATCGAGCCTTTTCTCATCTCCACCTCCGCTATCGGCGTCGTTGCACAGCGTCTTGTCCGGAGAATTTGCGGAAAATGCAAGGAGTCATACAAACCCGATTCTACGATCCTGAAATATCTGGATTTAGATGAAGACATTGAATTACATAAAGGAAGGGGATGTGATGTCTGCTTAGGAACCGGTTATAAGGGAAGGGTGGGCGTGTATGAGGTTCTTGTTATTAATGAGGAACTCAGGCATCTTGTCGCGGAAGGCGCAGACACAATGGCCATCCGTGACGCGGCTATCAGGAATGGAATGAAGTCCCTTAAAGACTACTGCCTGATCCTTCTTAAAGAAGGGCTTACCACGGTCGACGAAGTTCTGCGGACAGTCGCGGTCCAGAATTGATCAGAAAGAAAATAATCCACTCGAAAAAGATCTCTTATCTCCTGCGTGTGATCCTTGTCTTGCTCGTCTTTTTACTTGTGTTCCTTATTTTTTATTCATATCAGCTAGGGGCGTGGAGGGAAATTTTTGCGTATTACCGATTCTTTCTTGACTATAAAAAATTACGGCTCTTCATTCTTTCATTCGGACATTTCGCCGCAATCGTCTTCATATTGATCCAGGCTCTGCAGGTCGTCTTTGCACCTGTGCCGGGTGAAATAACCGGGTTTGTCGGAGGTCTCATCTTCGGCAATGTGCTCGGCACCCTATATTCAACGGCCGGACTGGTACTTGGATCACTATGTGCATTCGGAATATCACGGTCTCTGGGATTGCGTTTTGTCGAGAAGGTCGTAAAAAAAGATTACATCGATCGATTCGATCATTTTATACGGCATAAAGGTGTTAATGTCTCATTCATTCTTTTCCTTATTCCTGGTTTTCCGAAAGATTCCCTGTGTTATCTTCTGGGCTTAACCCACATGCGGATCGTCGATTTCCTTCTTGTCAATATATTTGCAAGGCTTCCCGGGACACTGATGCTCACGATGCAGGGGACCGCGGTTCATACGGAACAATACAGGTTCTTTTTTATACTTTTTTCGATAAGCGTTGTATTGACTTTTATCCTCTACATTTCTCGAAACACCTTGTTAAAATTCTTTATCCATATGATCCACACGATAGTTTCCTTTATTCGGTCAGATAAAGTGAGATAGAGCTGGCCGTTCCTGTTGTAGATCTCGACGAATTTGTCACTGTAACCAATTACGCGCTGAAAAACATTCCGTATAGACCATTCGAGAGATGTGGAAAATTTCATGGCGATATGTTCTGCATGGTCGTATTTTACCAGTGCTTGAAATGTCCTGAGAAACCCGATCTGCAGGAGGTCATCGTCATCGGAAACAGGGCTCAAATTGCGATAGTTTTTTTGCAATAGCCAATATCCTCGGTTTATAAAGATCATAAAATAGAAACAAGATCTGATCATATTTCTCATCGGGAGCATGATGTGTCGATTGCGACCAGTTGCGATAGATCTCATCTATCTTTTCTTTTTTATCATATCTGACCTGGATGGGATTCGGGATCTGACCTTTTCCACAATCGATGAAGGGTTTATGCTGAGGGAGTTGGGTTCTTCGGCCTTGCCGGTATGGCGATATTTATTATCCCGTGTGCACTTGTCTTCTTTTTGCATAACAAAGCTCTGGCGATGCAAAATAAATTTGGGGTATTGGCCTCTGGATTGCTCCGTAAAATTGTTCTGGCCAAAAAACTCTGGAATCGCCCCCGACTCTGAAATATGCAATACAAATTTCATTTTCATGTAGTCAACACAATTAATAATTCAATTAATAATTGTAACTTATATAATTTATTCAGGCTTTGTATTATGCTAATGTATGAGAAATCGGGAGGGAATGATATGACGCGAATTTACTGCTGCATAACAGGCATCGTGCTTCTCCTGTTTTTGGCTAATTTTGGCCCGATACACGCCGCAGGCGGCGAGTCCGTCCTTAAGGTGGGCAGCGCCGACAAATTGACAAATATCCTGCGCACTCTTGACTGGGACCACGAAGGCCCATATACCGCGAAAGGGGTATGTTTATCCGAGGATATTGAGATAACACGGTCATTTACTCTGGCCGCAAAGGATGTGGTAGTCCCGGCAGAATGTTCCAAACGGGATGATTGTCGTAAGGCGGTTACGATGGTAATCCCAAAAGATATGAAAGGTGTAAAATGTGTAAGAATCGAAAATGTTCTTGGAACAGAGCACTGTGTTCAAGTAGATCTTGCTGAAAAAAGCATATTTCGTCTTCGCGGCAAACTGGTAGATACACACCCCTGGACCTATAATTTCATTCCCGTCGTTGAACTTGTTCAGGCGAGTGTGGATGGATGCCAACCGGGGGAATTACAGTGCACCAGGGACAAGACGTGCTGGAAGAGTTTCAACAGCTATTGCAGGTATTGCCTTGAGCGTTCGGTCACGACATGTGCATGTGAAAATGAAAAAGGGCTGCTACCTGACAGGACCTCGTGCAGTTTCTTTATTTCGGGAGACCTGATGTGTCTCGGAAAATGCCGTGACGGGCAATGTGTTGCGGACGACGAACGCTGCAGATAACGTAAGTGTGAGACACCTCACCATCAGGGGCTGTCGGGACGTTTCACAATTACAATCTCGATAACCTGAGGCGTGTCTAGGCCGGTCACAATCCTCGTCCGGCTCTCATCCACCAGGGCGACCTCGGCTATTTTATTTTTCAGCTCCGGGATAAATTGTGGATCGATCGAACAGGAAATGATCACGGAAGTGTTCTCCGTTCTCTCCCGGATCTCTTCAGCCGACAACGACATCATTATGCGACGTGCCTTGCGCGCCGCGTCTTCAGGATCTGTGGAGGCTGCGGTAATGCGACCCGGCACTTCCTGCGACACGCCCGTTGCAGCCATCGGGTATCCGGAGCTTTTTACTTCCTCCCGGACTTCCGGTTCCCGGACCTTGTATCGTTCCACCTTTGCCGGTGATGGAGGCATTGCGGCAGGGATTGCTGATCCTTTCTTCTGGGTATGGTCGAATGCCATACCTTCTTCGGAAGGGACTGGCGCCATGCCGGCATTCCCGGGTTCAATGGCGGGTACGCCATCCTGCCTGCCCGGCACGGGACTTTCACCTATTTCTTGTGCCGGGCCCTCCGGTCCTTTTTCAACCGGTGCGGATGCTTTTTTCTCTTTGTATTTTGGTTCCGGCCCGATATCTTTTTCTTGAGAGGTCTGCGTTTTCTCGACGGTTTTGCCAGGCTCGGAAACCTGGGGCAGATGCTGTGGCCTATCCAAACGTTCCATATCGGGGGCCGTGGATTTGTAGATGTATACCGATAGAACCGCGACAAAGATCATAGCCAGCGCCTGGATAGGCACCTTTACACGTAGCGGCAAAAAGAACCGCTGAAACCAGCTTTTCTTTTCTTCCTTTGCATAGATCCTCGCCATTATGGTTTCTGCCAGCCATGGCGGTGGCTCGATCTCATCGAGTCCCTTAAGGATATCTTTCGTTTTCTGCAAGCTCTCGAGCGAATGTCGGCAATTATCGCACTCGGCACAGTGTTTTTTGATCATGGCCCTTTCTTCCTTTTGAAGGAAGTTTTCAAGATATGTGGTCAGCTTGTCTTCGATCTCGCTGCATCTCATCGCAGATTACCCAAAACCTTTTTGAGACTCTCCCTGATAGCTCCACGGGCCCTGGAAAGGCGCGATTTTACCGTACCGTCCGGAAGACCGAGCATGATAGAGATTTCTTCGTACGAGAAACCCTGGATATCCCTCAGCACAAGAATTTCCCTGTGGTCCTTTTCGAGATCGTTTATGCATTTTTGCACTTTTTCCTGTATTTCTTTCTGGATAAGTATGTCGGTCACCGGCGTATCATCTGATGCCGGATCGATCGGTTTCCTGTCGTTTCCAGCATAGGGATCGACATCGAGGCTCACGGGTTCATGGTAGGCTTTGCTGTTTGTGTGCCGCATCCTGTTTCGGGCATGGTTCACAACTATACCGTAAAGCCATGTCGAGAACTTTGCCTCACCGCGAAAAGTCTTTATGGCCTTGTAGGCCGACAAAAAAGCCTCCTGCACAATATCGGCCGCATCATCGTAATTTCCCGTCATACGGTAGGCTATGTTAAACATCTTCTTTTGATGTCTCCTGACAAGAACCTCAAACGCCCGCGGCTCGCCCCCATTACACAGGGCAACATATTGGGAATCCTCGTCGACGAAGTAGCCTGTCCTCCTCTCTTCAGCATGAGACAGCCTGTCTGCGGATTTTGTTCCTTCCCGCATAAAGAACTGTATCAGGAAATTTCCTGTGATCAAGGTGTCTTTCATGAGAAAAAATATTTCCGATGTTTTACTGCAGCATATATTGGATTGCAAAGAAAAAAATCATATAACCCATTACCCATGACCTGTTGCACGGTCTTATGCTATAATCCGGCTAAAAAGCAGGAGATGATGTCATGGCAGCCCGGACAGGAAAGATGCGGTACCTCTTGATTCAATGCCGTTTATCGCTTTTGCTCGTTGGCATATTGTTCTTTTTCGCATGCAACGCTTCCTATCTCGAAAAATTCGGGGAGTTTGATGCGCGGCAGGGTAATTATGAAGAGGCGATAAAGGATTATACAAAAGCCATCCGTTATGCACCAAAGGACCCGGTACCGCGCGCTGCCCGAGGGTATGTGTATCAAAAAATGGGCAAGAACGACGAAGCTATTGCCGGTTATACACAGGCCATTCAACTCGATCCAACTGATGACGAATTGTACCTGATCCGCGGTATCGCTTATTCACTTAAAGGGCTGCAGGATGAGGCGATCCTCGATTATTCAAAGGCAATCGCGATCGATCCACGTAATGCCGATGCTTACTTTAACCGTGCCCAGTCATACGAAGCAAAGAATGTGAACGATAAGGCCATTGAGGACTACCAGATGGCAGCACGTTTAAATCATCATCGTGCCAGGGGCGTCCTCACAGGAAGAAAGATCTCCTGGTAACCTCCTTTTTTCGGAACTTTTTTGTCCGCCAATTGTCTTAATCGGAAGAATGGAAATTAAGACTGCAAGGAGGTCAACCATGAAACGTGCTTCATGCGTATTTATTCTGTGTTTGGCGTTGTTTTCGATTCTGTTCTTTCCCTGTCTTTCCCACACGCAAAAGCCGGAAAACGGGGACGATAAAACGTTGTCGCCGTACTTTTTTGTCAAAAGCGATAATCCGTCGGTCGATCGATTGCCACTCAAATCCACGTCTGCCATTGCCAGTATATCGGGTGTGATCGCGGATGTGACCGTAACGCAGGTATATAAGAACGAGGGCAGGAAAAGGCTCGAGGCGATCTATGTTTTTCCGGCATCGACGCGTGCGGCAGTTTACGGTATGAAGATGGTTATCGGCAAGCGCGTTATAGAAGCGAAGATCAAAAAACGCGACGAAGCACGAAAGGATTACGAGGACGCAAAAAAACAGGGTAAAAGTGCCTCTCTTCTCGAACAGCAAAGACCAAACGTGTTTCAGATGAATGTCGCGAATATCATGCCCGGTGACGAGATACGCGTTGAATTGAAATATACTGAACTTCTCGTTCCCGCCGATAAGGTGTACGAATTTGTGTACCCGACCGTAACAGGCCCTCGTTATTCCAACAGACCGGCAAATGGTGTGCTGCCTTCCGATAAATGGGTCCAAAGCCCGTACCTGCACGAAGGTGAAAAAGTCCCGTTCACGTTTGACATGACTGTGAATGTTTCAGCAGGTATGCCAATAAAAGACCTTGCATCATCATCGCATAAAGTTAACACGGTCTTTAGCGGGCCGCAAAGTGCGAAGGTCACCCTGGCCGGGTCCGAAAAGAACGGTGGAAACAAGGACTATATCCTCCGCTACCGCCTTTCGGGAGACAAGATACAGTCCGGGCTTCTTTTGTACGAAGGAGAAAAGGAAAATTTCTTTCTTTACATGCTCCAACCCCCGAAAGTTGTGAAAGTCGCCCAGATCCCGGGAAGGGAATACATCTTTGTCGTCGATGTCTCCGGGTCGATGTGGGGATTCCCCCTCGATATATCGAAAAGGCTTCTGAAGAGCCTCATAGGCAACCTTCGACCGAAAGACACCTTTAATGTGCTTCTTTTCTCGGGTGCCTCACGGCTCATGTCCGAAAGGTCGCTTCCAGCAACGAAGGAAAATATCGACAAAGCGATCGATGTCATTGATAAACAGCAAGGCGGGGGCGGAACGGAATTGCTGCCTGCCTTGAACCGCTCTCTCAAGCTTCCGAGGCTCGAAAATTACTCGCGAAGCATAATCGTGGTGACAGATGGCTACGTGATGGTCGAGGAAGACGTGTTTGACCTTATCCGCAGCAATCTCAACCATGCCAGCATATTTGCCTTCGGAATTGGAACATCGGTCAACCGCCACATAATCGAAGGCATGGCGCATGTCGGAATGGGAGAGCCATTCATTATCACGAAACCCGCGGATACATGTGCCCAAGCGGAAAAGTTCCGTCAGCTGATAGAGTCTCCGGTATTGACAAAGGTAAAGGTGAGCTTCAAAGGCTTTGAGGCCTATGACGTCGAGCCGCCTGCAATCCCCGATGTCCGGTCCGACCGTCCGGTCATCGTGTTTGGCAAATGGAAGGGCAAACCGACGGGGACAATAACTGTTACGGGTATGTCCGGGAACGGCACGTTCTCCGAATCAGTAAATGTCTCCATGGCAAAACCAGCAAAAGAGAACCGGGCACTGCGTTATCTTTGGGCACGGCACCGCATAACGCTTCTGTCCGATTACAACAGGCTCCGTTCCAACGATGAGCGCATCAGGGAAGTCACCGAGTTCGGTCTTGCTTATAACCTGCTCACCGCATACACCTCCTTTGTGGCATTGGACAGCCAGGTACGAAAGATGGGGGATTCCACGAAAGTGAGTCAGTCCCTGCCGATGCCGGAAGGCATCTCAGACCACGCTATCGGCGGTGCGAACGGTGGGTTAATGAGGGCGATGACCTTGCCTTCCACGGTCGCAGCGCCCGGCCCGTCGCAATACGGCGCCTTAGGCCGGATGGAAACCGCTGCTGTAAAGGAAAAAGCCAGGAAGGATTCAGAGACCAAAGGGTCCCGCGCTCCAAAGGTGTCGCTAGGAGATGTGATCACGACGGGCAGCATCATAAAGAAGTCTGCTGAAGCCACGATCAAGGTCGGCCTTGGCAATATCGAGGCTTGTCTCGCCGCCAGTACCGAACCTGTCATCTATAGTGTAAGCCTGACCGTAAACCCCGACGGCACCGTAAAAACGGTAAAGATAAATACCAGGACCCGCGCGATGGGTGCATGGGAGAGGTGTGTCACCGACATCCTGAAAAAGCTCGTGTTTGCACCAACCAAGGATGGCAAGGAAGCGTCGATGACGATCAGCATCTATGTGACCCCGTAAGTTCCTGCCCCGATAGATACAAGGCCAGGCGCTGGCCCGGCCTTGTATATTGCATTTGACTGCCTGGCCATGGTATTTTTATATCTGTCATGATCAAGGAATGGGAACTTCTCGAATCAAGAGTAGACAAAGATTACAATGTCTTCCGGATACAGTCGGAGCTCGCCATGTCCCCGCGGACAAAAAAGCTCGGCCTGTTCTACACGATCGATACGCGGGATTGGGTGAATGTCATACCTGTTACGCCTGAAGGAAAGATCGTGATGATCAGGCAGTACCGGCATGGCTCCCGGGAGGTGACCCTCGAAATACCGGGGGGTCTGGTGGACGAAGATGATCCTGGCGAAGCGGCCCGTCGTGAATTGCTCGAGGAAACGGGTTATGTCGGAGACCCCGCACAGTCCCTTGGTTTCGCTAACCCCAACCCGGCGATCTTCAATAATCGTTGCCATACATACCTGATAGAGAATGCCCGCGAGATATCGGAAAAAGCGCTCGACCCCGACGAGGACATCGAAGTGGTGCTTATGCGTCCGGATGAGATACCGGAAATGATAGCGCAGGGCGGTATCAATCATTCCCTTGTGATCGTAGCGTTTCATTTTTATTTTATGAAGAAGTTTTGCCTCCTCTGATGTTAGCCGGAAAGAACACTCCCATTGTTGGATTTGCAGGACGCTCAAACAGCGGTAAGACCACACTTATCGAGAAAATTATCGCTATCTTTGCAAGACAGGGGTTACGGGTGGCCGTTATCAAGCACATGCACCACACATTCGAATTTGACGTGCCGGGGAAGGATACGTACAGGCACAAAAAGGCCGGGGCGTCAAGTGTCGTCCTTGCATCACCGGCGCAGGTGGCAATGGTAAAGGACACACCTCAGGAATATTCACTCGAAGAGATCGTATCACGGTATGTCGACGACACAGACCTGATCATCGTTGAAGGGTTCAAGGGGGCCCGGGTCCCTAAGGTAGAGGTCTATACGCATCAAAGCGGCGAACCCCCGTTGTGCGCTTCGGGGGAAAGTTCATTCATCGCGGTTGCAACCGATGATGATATCGATGTGCCTGTCCCGAAATTCAAAAGGGATGATGCGGATGTAATAGCAAAGTTTATATCGGTGTGCATACTTAAGAGACGAGAATAAGGGGACCATGTCCTGCACAAAATAAGATGAGGAAATTATAACGTGTCTCTCCGCAAGGATGAAGCAATAGTGCTGTCGAAACGCGCATATGGTGAGTCGGACCGGATCATTCATCTTTTCACGCTCAATGCAGGAAAGGTATCGGCCATAGCGAAAGGCGCGGGAAAAAGCCAGAAACGTTTCATGAATACGCTTGAACCGTTCAATCATGTAAAGGTCGAGTATTTTGAAAAACAGGGCCGTGGGATGGTCCGCATCGAAAATGCCGACCTCGTGTCGGGCAATAGCGGGATCGAAACCAGCATGAAGCGTATGTGCAGTGCATCGTTTTTTACGGAGTTTGTCGACCGGATGACGCGTGAGAGAGAACCATACAACGGCCTTTTTCTGGCCTTGAAGGAGTTTATAAGCTTTGCACGATCAAAAGACCCGGCATACGCTGACATCCTCCATTATGAATTGATGATGCTCGACATCCTGGGTTATCATCCCAACTTCGACACCTGCGTCTTTTGCGGAACTGTAATCAATGATGAGGAAAAGATATATTTTTCTCGGGAACGTGGGGGCGTGCTGTGCACAGTCTGCTCGAGATCGTTACCCCACAGGAGGTGGTCTCCCGGCTTGATGCAGGGATTTCTCGCGGTGAAAAAATTTGAGACCGGCTTCGAGACGCGATCACTCGAGCGCGAGGCGCAGGAACTTATGGAAGGATTCATAACCTACCACGTTGACCTTGATTTCAAGTCGTACAAGCTTTTGAAAACAATGGTGTTTTAGATCGTAAGTCGTAAGGAGTTAAAGACAAAGACTTCCGCACATAATCGAACCAGTCTGTTGATTGGTTCGATTTTACACCTTACGACTTACGATCTTTTAGAAAGGAGGATTATATTGCCTTCGGCAAATGTCTCATACCGTTTGGACCTGGACAATTCTCTCGTAAGGCCCGGATCAGGGCGGTCTAGGACAAATACCATCGTGCCGTGAGGCTTTAGGTACGTCATTCCTCGTTTGATGTAGGCCTTTGTCGAATCGGCAACGGGAATGGCATCTTCCCATGTTGAACTCTGCGTCGGCTGGACAAATATGTAATCGAACGCGTCGTTGATAAGAAACGGAAACTCGATCTCGAGATGAAAGAACCCGTTCTGTTTTGCAAGGTGCTTTGCCTGTACGAAAAAGTCGCGTGATGTTATAGAGTTCCAGGTTGCATGATCGCAATCTAGCATTGACAGGGACTCATGGATCCTCCGGTCGTCGATCGTCTTTACGAAGTACGTAGCGGTTATAAGGTCCATGATGTCACGCAGACGGTCGCAGTATATATTGAGCTTTTGCGACAGCCCTTCCTTGATCACGAGATCTTCCTTTATCTTGTCCGAAAGAGAAAAGAACTGCCGGTACATGTTCCTGACATCGGTGAGGACCTCCAGGTGGCCTTTCGCGAACAATCCGGCCTGATCTCTTTTATCAGCGTGCGGGGCGATATCCGCCAGTGACATTCCGACCAGGGGGTTGCCGAATTTGAAATTCCCGCTATCGTACCCATAACGGGTCTTTAACGCATAGTGCAGGATATCGAACGAAACGTGGGACCTTTCGATCCCATATATGATCTTTTCGAGTATATAGCGCTTCAGGCTCTTTTCATTTTCCCATTGCGCGATAAAACTATTTTTTTCCCGATAGGGAAGGACAAACGAGAGGTAGGCAAGGCACTCAACCAGCTCTATAGACAGATTTCCGAAACCTGGTGTCATGTCGAGGACCTTCAACGAAAGAAGCGCATCTTTAGTTCTGTCCTCGAACCTTCTCATCGAGAAGATCTTCTCCAGGTCGATCCCAGGGATGCCCCCTTTCTTGCTGAGGAGAAAAGTCGATATGTCAGCAACATTAAAATCGTCGACCTCTTCCGGAGGCGTTCTTCTTTCCTGTACCCACACATCCTTGCCGGAAAGGTATTCCCGGGTCGATGTGAAGACGTCATTTCCAAAGATATCCGAAAGTCCCCCGACTATCCGGGGGTAGATATCCGTTCTTTTTTTAAAGCCCGCAGTCGTGCTGTGCAGAGCTGTCCTTTTGTTCTGCAGCCGCGTGATCATGGTCTGCCTCTCATCTTCGTAAAGTTCCCCGAGGGTCTGCGACAACCCGTTCAGCGAGAAAATATTACAGAAAAGATGCAATGCGTCTCTATCATGAGTCTGGACGGCCTCCTCGAGATCGATCGAGAACACCCGTGTTTCGTAGGAAAGAGGTTTTTTCATGAGCATCCAGTGTTTGCCGTTTGTGAGAATGCCCCAGGGTGTTTTTGTATTTTTGAGGAAATAGAACAATTGATACAGGGGGATACCATTCTCGAACTGAAGAAAAAAACCGCTCACACCCGCTTCGAGATTTCGACCGAAACGTTTCAACAAAAGCACGCCTAGTGTGCGTGCATAATAATCCGGTGTTCCCCATAACGATGATGTCCTGTCCCGTTCCAATTCATTCGTAAAAAGCGCTACATCCGGCCCTTTGATGTTTTCATCGAAATACTTCGGTTTGGATTCGTATGCGAACCCCAGTATTTTGAGTATGGGTTTTATCAGGTGGATCTCGGTATGTATCTCGCTCGCAAATTTCTTTATATCCTGGAACCTGGTCAATATCTCGAGGAGGGACACATAAACGAGGTCATCCCGGGGGAGGTCGAGAAGCTTGCTTATCCCCTGGTGGGATATGAGCGAATTTCGAATGATGGTCTGCATAGAGGCTGAAACATAATAAAGGTTTGATACTCCTTAGTCAAGGAAAGGAGCATCCTCGTCTTCTTTATGCACATCCATATCCTGAATGCGTTTTACTTCCTTCAATTTCATGATGATAATGATCACGAGGCCGATGATGCCGATCCAGAAAAGTATAAGTGCCTGATATACAATGTACCGTTGATAGGGAGATGCGGCGACATCCCTGGATATCGCTTCCACATGAGTAAAGAGGGTAATTATCCAAAAAAGAACGATCCCAACGATAAAAGAGCCCCGCATCATTTTCTGCCTCTAATTTAAAAAACCTATGATCGTCATTGCCACGAAATAAAGGAGATAAAAAACACCGATACATGTGTAGGCCGGGCTCGGCTTGCCGGCCGATGACCTTTTATCCAGGAACGGTACCAAAAGAACGAACAATACAGAGAGAGAAATGACGGTCATGGCGATCGTTTCCCCGTTAAACCCCGCCATTTGACCGGGAAATAACTTCAAGGTCTGGAAAACGAAGAGAAAATACCATTCCGGTTTAATATTTTCCGGCGCAGGCGCCATCGGATCGGCCTTGGTCCCGATCCCGGCAGGAAGAAGTACAGCGAGCGTTACGATGATGCCGGTGGCCAAAAACCAGATAATCAGGTCTTTATAGAAGACATTCGGAAAGAAAGGCTGCGGCTGCCCCTGCTTGTCCTTTTGAGAAACAGGCACGCTCATGCCGTGGACCTGCACAAGCAACACGTGCAGTCCAATAATAATGAGGCTTATCATGGGGAGGATAGCGACATGCAAGGCATAAAACCTCGTAAGCGTTTCCTGCGTGACATCGATCCCTCCGCGTAGAAATACCTTGATCGGTCCGCCGATAAGGGGAAGGTTTCCCGCACCTCCTGTTGCAACCCTGATAGCTGTGAAAGCCCTTTGGTCCCAGATGAGAAAATAACCGCTCAGTCCGAAAAAGACTAGGACGATGATCATGATAAAACCGGTTACCCACAGCAATTCTCGCGGTTTGCGGTATGCTTTCAGAAGCAGGTTCGCGAAAAAATGAACGAATAAAGAAGCTATCGCGAGCTGTGCCCCCCAATGGTGGAGTGAACGGAAAAACCAGCCCATGTTCAGTTTTGTCATGATATCGACAATGCTCTTGTAGGCATATTCCGAATGAGGAACATAATAGAGGGCCAGACCCATACCGGTCAAGAATTGGACGATGAATAAAAAGAGAGTCAGCCCGCCTGTAAAATACGAGGCATCGAGACAGTGCGACGGGACATATTTTGCACGGAGTAGGCGACCGAGTCCCTTGATATCGTAGCGTTCGGTGATCCAGTCTTCAAGCTTTCGGGAGATCAACCTTTGCTCCTTTTTTGGCTATGACCAGTTTTTGCCCTGTTATAACAATATCGAACCTTTCGAGGGGCTTTGGCGGAGGGCCCGCGATATTCCTGCCATTATCGTCAAACCACCCTTTATGACATGCGCAATAGAATTTTTTCACGTCAGGCTGGTACGAAATATTGCATTCCATATGCGTACAGACACCCTTTACGGCAAGTGTCGTCCCGTCATCCCTTTTCAGGAAAAAGCCGGGTTTGCCGCCCCATGCGAACATCTTCACGGTATTGCCGGGAATATCGAGGAAATCCGCCCTGTTCAGAACGACGAAGTCCGGTTCTTTCCCGGCTGTCGGAAAGACAAACTTGAGAAAGGCGTACAAGCCCCCGGAAGCAATTGCAGCGAGCCAACCTCCGAACAGGGTGTTCAGAAAGGTCCTTCGAGTGACGAGGGAGTGATCAAGCTTCATCTTTGTTTCCCGAAAAGTTTCTTTACCTTGTCCACAAAAATTCTTTTCCTGAGGTCAATTATTGCGTCGGTCGGTCGCACATCTTTTGGACATGCTTCGATACAGCGCAGGACAGTGTCGCAGCCCCAGACACCGTGTTCATCGTTGACATCATTGAGCCAGGCGTGGGGGCGCTCATCCCGCGAATCGAGAACGAACCGTTCCAGCTTGGCCAGCGCTGCCGGCCCCAGGTACCCGGGGTCGCGCGAGATCACCGGGCATGCCCCATAGCAGCACGCGCACAGGATACAATTGACGAATTGATCGATACGGGACCTGTCCTTTTCACTTTGCGGGATCTCCTTTTCAGGATCGGGGGTCGATCGGATGAGCCATGGTTTCACTTTTTCGTACATTGTCCAGAACGGTGTCATATCCACGACGAGGTCTTTGATGATCTCCATGTTCGGGAGAGGCTCGAGAATTATGGATTCCTTTCCAAACGAAGCGACCTGAGTTCTGCAGGCGAGGTCTATCTTCCCGTTCATGACCATCGCGCAGGAACCGCAGACCGCTGACCTGCACGACGAGCGGAACGAAAGGGTTCCGTCGATCTCGTCGCGTATCCTGTTAAGAACGGCAAGAACGGTAAGTCCGGGGATAACCTTGACCCGATACGTCTGGAACCGTGCCTTTTCCTGGGGTTTTTTTCTATCGAAGCGCAGTATTTTGAAAGTGTATGCGGATGCCCGTATCAATACGTCCTCTCCATGGGTTTATAGCGGGTGACCGTAACGTCCCTGTAAGATATGTCCGGGACCCCGGTGCCTGTTACGCGGGCGATCGAATGCTTAAGCCATTTCTCGTCATCCCTTTTCGGGAAATCCGTTCGCGAGTGCGCACCCCTGCTTTCTTCACGCAACAGTGCGCCGTAAGCTATCGAATGGGCCACGTCGAACATGTATCCCAGTTCAATAGCGTTCATGAGCTCATAATTCATAGTCAGGGACGGTGAGGACACACCGACATTCCGGTATCTTTTCTTCAGCGCTTCGATCTCTTCCATAGCCTTTTTCACATCACCCTGCTCCCTGAAGATGCCCACGTATGTGCTCATTGTTTTTGCGAGTTCACCATGAAGCTGAAATGTCTTTTCGTGTCCCCCCGCAAGGAGGCCTTCGATCTTGATCTCCACAGCGCGTGCCGTACTGAGGCAAATGTCCTTATCCCGCGTTGAAGCTGTGACAGATAGATACGTGTCTATGCTCGCCGCAGCGATCTTCCCGAATACGATCGTTTCCAGGAGAGAATTACCACCCAGCCTGTTCCCGCCATGGACACTGACGCAGGCGCACTCGCCGGCGGCAAAAAATCCCTGCACCTCAGTTGCCGTCGCAGCATCGGTGTCTATGCCGCCCATAGAATAATGCTGGCACGGCATTATCGGGATAGGCTCCGCGACAGGGTCTATGCCGATAAAATCTATGCATATCTTCCGAATGCCTGGTAATTTTTCGAGTATCTTCTTTTCACCCAGGTGCATGAGATCGAGGCGGATATAATTGCCGAGAGGATGTTCAAGGCAACGGCCTTCATCGATCTCCGTTTGGATGCTTCGGGAGACTATATCACGGGGTGCGAGTTCCATGGCCTTCGGGGCGTATTTTTCCATGAAGCGCTCGCCCTTCGCGTTTATAAGATAGCCCCCTTCGCCGCGGCAGGCCTCTGTCATCAGTATGTTTGTCCCGATAAGACCGGTCGGGTGGAACTGTACGAATTCCATATCCTTTAACGGGACACCCGCCTTGTATGCCATCCCGATCCCGCTTCCTGTGTTGATGAGCGCATTGGTCGAGTAAAAATAAACGCGCCCGTACCCTCCGGTCGCGAATAAAGTGGCTTTCGCCACGAGGGATACAAGTTCTCCATTCATGAGGTCGAAGGCAGCGACACCGTGACAGGTGTTCTCGTGAATGGCAAGTGCCAGTACATGCCATTCGGGGTATATCTTGACGCCAAGACTGGCCGCTTTTTCGAATAACGTATTGAGAAGAACATGGCCGGTAAGGTCTGCAGAGTAGCAGGTCCTAGGATACCCGGCGCCGCCGAAAGGCCTCTGTGCAATAGACCCGTCGGAAAACCGGCTGAAAGGGCAGCCCCAGTGTTCCATTTCGTAGACGATCCCGGTCGCTTCCCTGCACATGATCTCGACAGCGTCTTGGTCTGCGAGGTAATCGCTGCCTTTTATGGTATCGAATGCATGCTTTTCCCAGGAATCGTCGGCACTGTCCGGATTATTTCCAAGCGCTGCATTAATGCCTCCTTGGGCTGCAATGGAATGGGAACGCAAGGGGTGGACCTTGGAAATGAGTGCAACATCATATTTTTCGCACAACCCAACTGCAGCGCGCAATCCCGCGAGCCCGCCCCCGACTATTATGACATCGTGTTCACGTGTTATCATACAATTATAAAGTACATGTAGAGCAGGAATGCCGAAATGACAGATGCGGCCAGATTTGCCAACAGGAACAGCCGTTTTTCATTTCTGTACCCAAAGTCCATGATAATGGTCCGAATACCGTACATGCTATGGAAAGTGAACAATACTAGGATAAGGACGTCAAGGATGGGCTGCCGATGCAGGCTTAAGGCCCAGTCCGGCTTCTTGTCCAGTCCGTGCAGGAAGTAGCTCGTCAGGATCTTGATACCGATCAGGATGATCAGGGCAATCCCGCTTATCCTATGAAAAAACCATATGAACATTCAAACTCCAGATCGTTAACCAGAACAATACCATAAAAGAGGCCCCGAGTTCCATGGTCTGAAATTTTGATTTTTGCAGTTTTGCTATTATAATAAAATAAAAAGCATAGAGGATAACATGGGAGACTATGACGATGATGAAAGGCCCGACTGGCGTGAGATGGACCGCCGAAGGGACAGGAGTACATTTTACGGCAGACAGGAAAAAGGGGCGGGAAAAAAGAAAGAGGCACCCAAGGACCGCTGGCAGCAGGGCAGGGTGAAGGATGCCCTGGGCCGGCTGTTCAAGGGGGACAAGGGTACTCCGGAACACGACAAATTATATGCAAGACTTCATAACGCCTACGGTTCCGAAGCATTTGCGAAACAGGCGGAAAAATATATGGCCAAATTCGGCTTGCCTGACGATGCCGCAACCCTCATTCTCTTTATGGACCTCAAGGACGCGGACGTGTGCAATGCCACGCTCAATAAATTATTGGACATTTATCCCACCCTTCAACTCCGTCAGCAGGAAGACGTCAGACGCAAGATATCGATCGCCGCCATGGGCCACCGCATCAAAGAGATCCGTGTCCGGGCCGGAGAAATAATTGAACAATTGGATTGAAGAATTAGATCACAAGTCGTGAGTTATCAGTCGCAAGGTGTTCAAAAACCCGAAATACTAGCCATTCCTTGCACTAGTCAAGAAAAGCGTTGACAACTACAGACTCAATAAGTTGAAGATGGCTTTTTAGTCTTTAACTGCACTACTCACGCCTTACGACTGATGACTCAAAACTTTATAGATTTTCTTCAACAAATTTCCTGTAAGACCGGTCATACGACGCTTCACCTTCCGGTGAAAAGAAACAGCCGGGAAGCTGTTTTTTAGCCCTGTGGTACGCCACGCATTCGCAGCACTTTCCTTTGCGGGGGCATCCTTCGTAGGTGCATGTGCACGATATCATATTTTGTTCCACTGTACATTCCATGTTTAACCTCCAGACCCGCAGGCAAGCATGCGGAAAAGTTTCACAGATATCATACTACATACTCTCGATAAAAAATAAAATCTTTGGGAACTTTTTTATGTTTTCAAAAGTAATACCCTTCACATTCAGAAAAGGGAGGAACCATGCCAGTCGTTAAAATCGGACGTCTTGTGTCGTGCTGTATCGTCAGAGAATTACCAGGCAAGGACATGTACTAGGTCTTGATCAAGGGGACCGATCTCGTCGGTTACCTCCCGAAAAGGTCCACATATAAAAAATACATTGAAAGGGAAGAATGTACAGCGGCCGTATTTATGATAGGGGATGGCAAGGTCTTCTTGAGCCAGAGATAGCCGCAATTTTTTCGTCGTGTCACCGAAACGGTTTTGGCTCCCGCCATACGTGAGGGGAAGATACGGGTCCGAAGAGCGGCATCCATAGCAAGCAGCACGTTTGCCAAGGTCTCGGTTGAAGGACTCTCGGGTTTTGATCCGTTGACAGTCTCATTGCAGTATCTCGAAGGAGTCAAGATATACCGCTGATACCATCACTATCGTGCGGTACAGCTCAGATATAAAAGAATATATTGTGAATTCTCTCGTCCCTGTGCCGGTTGAAAAGGTGATCCAGATCCTGTATTCTCAAAGCCTCCGCGAGGCAATTGTGCGCGTGGACCAGCTTGCGGATTTTTTGCCGGAAAAGGAGGTTCGAACGTTGCAACCGCCGCCAAGCTCCTTAACCTGGAGATCCTCATAAAAAGTGCTGAGCAGAATATATGCAAACCGAAAGAACACACGGGAATGGCCCGATGCTGCTAAGACGGGACAGCCGCGTCACGAATTTGGTCATGACGGCCCTGTTGTCAATCATATGTTCCGTCATAATCGTTGTGTCATATATAATTTTCTCAAAGGACAGTTGTGATGGACATTGTAGTTTATGTAGCTTCTCCAAAAGAAGGATATGCAACAGGAAAAATCTCGGCCGGTGAACTAGTCGAAAATATCGACGCTCTGGTTTCCGAGATTAATGCTGTGAAAAAATAAAGTGTACATTCTTGACAATGCGGCGGCCGGCATCGTGAAGCGAAAACATCCTGTTCCCGCCAGCGAGCACGATGAAGACGGGGAAAAACAGTAAAATGCAAAAGTTCGCTTGAACCTTTTTTAAATGAGCCCGTATATGTCAAGAATCGCAGCTGTCGTACGTCCCTTGCTTTTCTACCGACCTTCGTGATAATCTTCGGCGTCACAACACAACGGGAGGTATAATGGGATTAAGATACGACGAGGTGACCGATCACGCAATCGAGTTGCTCAAAGAGGTCAGGTCCAAAGATTTCCCCGAGCTCGTCAATGCAAAGATCAAAGTGCTTTTTGATCTGAAAAAGAGAAAATCGGGGGGACAGGTGGTCCTTGCCCGGATAATAAAGACAAATGATCTTATCCGCCATCTGACACGGGATGGGGCCGACTACCATAACGGGTATGACTATATCATCACCATTGATAAGAAATGCTGGGATAATATCACTGACCTGGACAGGGTAAAGATACTTCGGCACGAATTGAGACATACATTTTTTGATATAGAATCGGAAGACAACCCTTACAAGCTTTTAAATCACAGTCTCTCCGATTTTCACGAAGAGGTCGAACTGAACAAGGATGATCCCAGATGGCGTGAGCGGGTAGCGACCCTTACGGAAGACGTCTACGAACAGGAAAAAGAAGTCCGTCTGGAAAAGAAAAGAAACAAAAACCGTAGACAGTAAACAGTGAGAAGCAAGGAGTGGGGAGTCCAAAAAAAACGTCTGTTCTAACCCCGAACTGTTGATTGCCACATCATCGTTAA
>DHQV01000112.1:30000-31084 GCA_002408185.1 Deltaproteobacteria bacterium UBA5329 | reverse complement strand
GGCTTGCGGCGGTGGAGGCTGTCAGGACGAGACTTGGAACTTGGCAGTTCGATCCGTGTTAAGGTAAAATACATATCAGTGCACCAGGATAGGAGGCGGTCATGTCTGTTCTTTACACACAAAGCTGGGATATAAACCGGGGGAAGGAGCATGAATATTCCCGGTTTATCATAGAGGCTTATTTGCCTGAAATGGCGGATATGGGTCTCATACCGGTAGGCGGATACTATGTAGAGGTCGGTATCGGGCCGCGTATAATCAGTGTTTATAGCGTAAACGAGACAGAAGAGGTATTGAAGATAATCACCAGCCGAAAGTTCAAGGACCTTCTGCAGGAATTAAAAACCATAATCATAAATTACCGGGGTTCCGTCCTGGAACCGACCGGAAACCTTAAACGCGGCAAATATACGATCCAGAAAGGCGTCTGGAAGCTTAACCAGTATTATGACTTGCGGCCGGGCATTAAAAAAGAGTATGCCAATTTCGTCATCAACGAGCATATCCCGACAATGCAGAAAATAAGCTATGTCGAGGTAACGGGCGGCTGGAACGTTTCCATCGGGGGATTCAGCGAGATAATTGCCGAATTCACATTCAAGGACGCAATGGATGTCGGGCGCCTGCTCATGAACGAGGATTACCGCCGCATCACCCAAAAATTGCGCAACGAGTTCGCAGACAATCACACCAGCCGGATCATGCGGAGCACCGAACGGTTTGATGAACCGCGCTGGTTTAAGTAAAGAAAAGTCTCAAGTCTCAGGTCTCAAGAGAACTACTATTTTCGTTTTCTCTGTCTCCTGGCACCCAGAGGGGGTACCCGGATACTGTGTCACAACACCCCCACTTCGCCATCCGGCGACCTGTCTCCCATTAGTCATTTTGGTCTCCGGAGGCTGTGCCACAATTATCTTCTTTCTGTCCCTGAGCGTGCAAGGCGTAGGAATACACAACCCAAAGTCATTCCGGCTTGTCGGAATCCGGGTTTTTCTTTCAGGTTTTTTCAGAATCTGGAAACGGAGAAACAAGAATAAAAGCAAAAAAACCTTGGATCCGGGCGTCAAGCGCCGGGATGACGATG
>DHQV01000112.1:28838-29893 GCA_002408185.1 Deltaproteobacteria bacterium UBA5329 | reverse complement strand
CGTCAAGCGCCGGGATGACGATGAGGAGCGAACAGGTAACCTATCACCCACCATGAGAAGGGAACCGGTTTTGCTATGCTTTCCCTATGTTCCCGTCCAGGGATTTCCAGAACATATCTTCCATATCCGAGCCCAACTGGTATATGCCCTGTTTCTCCATAGACTTTATCCGCATATCATAATTATCTTCGAGTTCCGACAGGATGTTGGCGATCTCCTGGGAGTCTTTCAGGCGTTCGGTTATCACCTGTCGCTGCCGGAAGGCCTTTTCGAATTCCTCTTTGTCGATAGGTATGCCGTAGAGTGTGTTGAGAATCTCCATCAGTCTGACCTTTCCGAGGTAATCTTCCTCCATGACCACGTATTGCGGCAACGAAACGATAAAGACAGCGGAGTCTATCCCCGATTCGGCGGCCTTTTTTGTGATCAGGTTGGCATACGTGGAAGGCCCGTGGTATGTGATGGGCATCGCTCCCACCTTTCGTATATCCTGCAGGGCGCTCTCTCCCATCCCGTAACCGTTAACGAGCAATGGCCGTGTATGGGGCACGACATCATACATACTTCCGAGGAGTATGTATTTGCTCGCCTCGAGTTTTGCAAGCACCTTGAGAACTGAGTCGACATACGAATGGGCGTATAGATGAGGTTCGAGAAGATCGAGGAGTACCAGGTCGTTCTGCCCTTCCCGGCGAGCATACCGGATCGTCGTGTTGGGGATCGACATTTCATTGATGCCGTCTTCAATGGTAATGACGGGCCGGTACCGTGTAAAATCGTAAAACTGCCACGGCCTGGCGAGCTTAGCGAGCTCAAATGCAAGGAAGTGATGCTCTATGTCTTTAAGGACCATGCTTCCGACATTATTGACATCGATCCAGGGCCTTAAGCATGCAAAGACGAAAGGTTTATTTAACTTCGGAACCGGATCGATCAATTCAAATGCGCCTAACCTCACGGAAACCCCCAGTGCAATAAATTAATGCCGTTCATGATCGTCTGTCAAGAAGGGAGACGTTGCCCGGTGGACAATAATTATTCCATCGCACTGCAAG
>DHQV01000112.1:1317-28755 GCA_002408185.1 Deltaproteobacteria bacterium UBA5329 | reverse complement strand
ATTATTCCATCGCACTGCAAGTCGACTCGTCATCCCGGCTTGTCTGGATGACGAGTCGACTTGTTGCCGCCGGGAAATTACTCACCAAAACTGGACCCGCGAGCCAAAAATGAGCACATTGATAGTGATTGAATTATATTGATCATGGAGGAAGCGATATGTTTGGAAGAAAGATCAAGTTGCTTAAGATATTCGGTTTCGATATCAACATCGACCCGAGTTGGACCGTCCTCGCAATACTGGTGGCCTGGTCGCTTTCGATGGGATTTTTCCCGGCACAATATGAGGGCTTGCCCGGCGCAACTTATTGGCTGATGGGTATTGTCGCGATGCTCGGGCTGTTTGTTTCGATAGTTTTCCATGAACTGTCGCATTCGATCGTGGCCCGGAAGGTCGGGACCAGGATCGAGGGTGTTACGCTCTTTATGTTTGGCGGCGTGGCAGAGATGGCGGAAGATTCGCCGGGACCCCGGGCTGAATTCCTTATGGCCATTGCGGGACCTGTATCGAGTATGGCCCTCAGCGCGATCTTTTACAGCATCGTTATTTTTGGTTTGAGGCCGGGCCCGATCGCCGGGGTGCTCCGGTACCTGGCGATGATCAACGCCATCCTTGCCGTCTTTAATTTGCTACCTGCGTTCCCATTGGATGGAGGCCGTATCCTGCGCAGCGGTCTGTGGGTCTGGAAAAAGGACCTGCGCCGGGCGACACGGACCGCGTCCCGCATTGGAGCAGGCTTCGGGATACTCCTTATCGTCCTCGGGGTCTTTCAATTCCTTACAGGTAATTTCATAGGCGGGATGTGGTTGTTCCTCATCGGGATGTTTTTAAGGAACTCCGCACGGTCCGCCTACGAGCAGCTGCTTATCCGCCAGGCGTTGGAGGGTGAGCCGGTCAGTCGTTTTATGAGCACGGACCCCGTCACGGTAAAGCCGTCCGTCCTGGTTAGGGACCTTGTTGATGACTATGTCTACAAATACCATTACAAAATGTTTCCTATCGTGGAAGATTCGGGACAGCTTGTTGGCTGTGTGACGACCAAACAGGTCAAGGAGGTGCCCCGTCAGGATTGGGATGTGAAGCGTGTGTCGGATATCTCGCAGCCGTGTTCCGAAGAAACTGTCGTAACCCCCCAAACGGACGCAATGAAGGCCCTCTCTATCATGTCGCGAACCGGGACAAGTCGCCTGCTTGTTGCCACGGGAGACAGGCTTGTCGGAATACTGGCCCTCAAAGACATGCTCAAATTCCTGTCGCTGAAGGTAGAGATGGAAGAAACATGAGGACCGTAAGCTTGCTATAAGGAAGTGAGCTTTAAAAGAAGCATGACAATTACCCTATTGTTAGGTTCATGTTTACTAGTCGACAAAAAACAGACCAACAGGAGGTTTAATCGTCATGCACGCAAAATAGTATACCAGACAGATAGAAAAACTCAAAAAGATTGGAACCCGGACATTGGTAATCGGCATGGACATCGGAAGCGAATCCAACGCCATGTGCTTCATGGACAAGGAGGGACGGGTCATTGCCCGGTATCCGGCGGTCTACAACTCCTGCAGGGGATTCGAGTTCTTCCGTAAAACGGTGGAGGACACATGTGCACGCAACGGGTTTACCGATTTTATCATCGGGATGGAGCCCACCGGCCATTACTGGAGAAAGATCGCCTTCTTTCCCCGGACGTATGCCGTGCGGGATTGGCAGCCGTCGAGCAGGTCCTCGGGAAGAGCATTGGGAGAACGGTCAAGGCTCGGGAGAAGGCTCGGATGGTCACTGCATTGTGGTGGAAGAAAGGGCTGTGATTACGCGAAGGCATGAAGGCCTGTGTGAAAAAGCTTGGTCAACTTCCACCACCCTTTTGATCTGTATAAGGTAAGTTGGATACCGGGTCCGCAGAACAAAAGAGGTTAGATAGAGGGGGTCCACCACAATGAACCTGACAGAAGATAGATTATGCTTGAAAAGCTTTGCTAGAAGAGGCGTAAGATCTTTCATATCTTCTGTGATTGCGGACAGAAGTACGACGTTCTACCGGACACCTTGATGCTTTCTATCGGGCCGACACATCCTGCGAATTTTCGTCTGCTTCTGCGGTAGGGAGTGATCCAGGATTCGGGGAATTTCCGCGGATCTGCCCTGTATTCTATGGCTTTCCTCAGGACATGCTTTGTCTTTGTGAAAAGCCGCTTCATCATTGCCTCATCGAGCTGGCCCACTCTGCGGGACGGATGAATATTGGATTGATACATGATCTCATCCGAATACACATTGCCGATACCGGCGAGCAGGGACTGGTCCATGAGTGCGGTTTTCACGGTCGACCTTTTCGCCTTTGAAAGGGCTTTTTTGAACGAGGAAAGATCGAAAGACCTGGACATAGCGTCTGGGCCCAGGTTATGCTGGCGTATGTAATCTTCGACACTGGCGATAAGTTCTACCTGTCCGAGTTTTCTCTGTGAGGCAAAAGCCAGATGCCTGCCACGGGTAAAAGATATGAGGAGCCGCTCATAGGGCGGCCCCTCCGACAGATCTTTAAAATATTTGAGATGTCCGGTCATTCCAAACTGCAAGGCAAGCCAGCCGTTTTTCCGAAGGCGGATAAAAAGATATTTTCCGTACCTGCTTGATTCTTCAAAGGAATTTTTTCTCAGGGTTTCAACAAGCTTTTCCGGCGACACTCCCTTCAGGACGCTGCCATTCAGCACTTCGACATCTTCTATGACCTGGCGAAGCGCGTTCAGATCGATGTATTGCCTCATAATTTCCACATCGGGTAATTCCGCCATAAACACCTCTTTTGATCTCCGGTCCCATTACCGGGTCGCCCATGCCTAGTTACGTTCTCTTCACACTATAGGCACGAAAATGTTTGTGTCAATTTGGACAGCATATCTTTATGTTTTCGTTTTATTGACAGCGCGGCTTGACGATGCATATAATGGCATACAGGATTAGAATTTTTTAGTTATTCCATTATATTATCGGTCTGGCCGTGCCTTCGGGTATGGGCATTGTCGGGATGCTTATTATACAAGATTAACGATCAGGCCGATAATACAGGGAGCGTTGAGGAAAGAACTGTCATTATGCAGGGTGAGAATGAATTTTCCGGAAAAACCGTACCGTCGCCAGAAAGGCCGGGCATCGTGGTTTCTTTCTTTGCACCCATCGGGGCATTTGCTATACGTATCATCGGTAATTTCGGCGCAATCGCAATTTTCTTTTTTCTGGCCTTTATCAATATTTTCCGTTCAAAACAGATACGAGAGATAACGAGCCAGACATATTATATCGGGGCAAAATCATCCCTGATCGTAATGCTTGTCGCCCTGTTCACCGGTATGGTGCTCGGGCTCCAGCTTTTTTACACGCTTGTCAAGTTCGGTTCGGTCGGGGCGCTGGGTTCCGCTATCTCATTGTCTCTTGTGCGGGAACTCGGTCCGGTCCTCACGGCCATAATGATAGCGGCCCGTGCCGGGTCCGCAATGGCCGCGGAGATCGGGATCCTGCGAAACTCTGAACAGATCGATGCACTGTATGCAATGGGTATCGATCCCTTGCGCTATTTGATCAGTCCGCGGATAGCGGCCTCCATTATCAGCTTTCCGCTGCTCACCGCGTTCTTTGACCTTGTTGGTATAATCGGCGGTTACATTACGGGCGTTGTCCTTCTCGGCACAAATGCTGGCACATACTTCTACCGTGTCCAGTCCTCCCTGGACCTGGTTGACGTTCGCGGCGGATTTGTCAAGGCCCTCGTCTTCGGGGCCATAGTCTCGTGCATCTGCTGTTTTCAAGGCTATTTTTGCCATATGAGGAAGGATGGGTTCGGTGCCAAATCCGTTGGTCTCGCAACCGTCTCTGCAGTCGTTATTTCGTGTGTACTGATCCTTGTTTCGGATTATGTCGTCACTTCGTTCTTGATGTAGGATAGGTATGGAAACAGAAACGCCGTTGATAGAATTCAGGAATGTCACGAAGCGGTTTAATGGGAAAACCGTGCTGGACAATATCAATCTGAGCATTTATGAAAACCAGGTCACGACAATTATTGGAAAAAGCGGCACCGGGAAGAGCGTTCTCCTCAAGCACATCATAGGCCTCCTCAGGCCGGACGAAGGCACGATCCTTTTTCAGGGCAAACCGGTCAATGAGATGAAAAGGGCAGAATGGGAAGGCCATCGTAAAGAGATCGCCTTTTTGTTTCAGAATAACGCACTTTTTGATTCCATGACCGTTTTTGATAATGTCGCATTTCCCTTGCGGCAGACGACCAAATTAAGCAAGAGCGAAATAGAAAAACGGGCCATGAAACGCATCGAGGACTTAGAACTCGGCGAGGCTATCGGCAAATTCCCTTCAGAGCTTTCGGGTGGTATGCAGAAACGCGTTGCCCTGGCGCGGGCGCTCGTTACCGACCCCAGGATCGTTCTTTTTGACGAACCGACGACAGGGCAGGACCCGATTCGAAAGAACATGATCCTGAGCATGATAATCCACTATAGAAAAAAATTCGGTTTTACGGCCGTAATGATAAGTCATGATATCCCGGACGTTTTTTTTATTTCGGACCGGGTGATCATACTCTGGGAAGGAAGCGTCGGCTTTCAGGGGCCGTATGAAGAAGCGCTCCGGCTGAAGGTGCCGATGATTGAAGAATTCTTGAGAAGCCTCGACGGTTTTGAGGACGAGTTGACAGGCCTCCTGTCGCGGGAAGCCTTTAAGATGCATTATGTGGCCCTGCTGGGAAACACATCAATGGAAAAAACGTCGGCCGCATTGCTCAGTGTCCGGCTCAATATCCTGCAGGAGGCCATTGGCGCCCAGGCGTCCCTCGAATTCCTCAAGGCGCTTGGACAATACACCAACCAGTATTTCAACAATATCGGGGGGTTTTCGGCCCGCCACAGCAGGGATGAGATACTCACGATCTTCCCCCGTACGGATCTCGGCGAAGCCCGGAAACTCGTGCGGGATTTTTCGAAAAAATTGGAAAATGGTGTCATAGAACGTATCAAGGATGTGGTCCTGGCAGGATCAGGGGCCGAAACTTGTTTCGATATTTACATGCATGCCGGGATAACGGAAGTCTCCCCCGATGACTCTATAGAACAGATCATCGAAAAGGGACGTGCACGGCAGGAGATCATTTCAAAACACCGGTGCGATTTCGGAGGTAAGGAATAATGAAGAAATATTCAATGGAGACAGCGGTTGGCATCTTCATTGTGATCGGTCTCATCTGCGTGGGGTATATGACCGTGAAACTGGGGAAAGTTCCGATCTTCGGTGATCAAACCTATACGCTCTACGCCAGGTTTACCTCGGTCGCGGGCTTAAGGATCGGCAGCGCGGTGGAGGTCTTCGGGATCCAGGTTGGCACTGTAGAGAGCCTGAGTATCGATTATGAGAGGCAGGTGGGAATCGTGGGAATGAAAATTAACAAAAATTCGGTGATATACGATGATGCCAGCGCGACCATTAAAACGGCAGGGCTTATCGGCGATAAATATGTTAAATTGGACCCGGGCGGTTCGGGTGTTCCCCTGAAGCCGAAATCCTTCGTAGTCCAGACGTCCGTGCCGGCCGATATTGAGGACCTCATCGGAAAATATGCCTTCGGGGATGTGAAGAAAGATTCGGGCAAGGAAAAAGAAGGACCTGCAAAGTAATTGAGGAGGATACGTTGAAAAGATTATTTGCCGGTTTCGTGATGTTTTTTGTATTACTGGCCCCGTTATGCGCAATGGCAGGCCCGGCCCTCGATACAGTGAAAGCGAATGTCACTGTCGTGATCGACACCTTGAAAGACCCCAAGCTCAAGGGGGCGTCAGGAAAGAAGGTCAAAGAACAAAAGATCGAAGCCATCGCCGACAAAATGTTCGATTATGTTGAGCTGTCGAAAAGAACCCTGGGCCTTAGCTGGAACAAATTCACCGTCGATCAGCGCAAGGAGTTTGTGGAACTCTTCAAGGATATGCTTAGGGATACCTATATCGACAGAATCACGGCGTACACGAATGAAAGGGTAAATTACGTAAAGGAAGTCCCCCTTACGGATAACACCACCGAAGTCCAGACCGTCGTTATTTCAACAAATGCGCAAATCCCGATCAATTACCGGGCAATAAAGAAAAGCAGTGAATGGAAGGTCTACGACGTCGTCATTGAAGGCGTAAGCCTGATCAGCAATTACCGTACGCAGTTCAGGGACATTCTTGCGAATAACCCCCCACAGGCCCTCATAGATACATTGCGGAAGAAAAAAGGCGGAAATAAATGAAATACCGTTTTACTGTCGGGCAGGCCTCCTGGAATGCTACCGGGTTCAAGCCTGTGATGGTAATCTTTTTCGCGCTGCTCCTCTGTTCGGGCAATTCTCTGCTCTGTGCGCAGGAACCCAGGTCCATATCGATACGTGCCCTTAAGGCAACCCGGGATGAACCTCCTGTTATTATGGCCGGTCTCGGAGAAAAGAGAGATATTGTCAGGTATGCCGAGGGGAAGCCCGCCGGTGAGAAGCAAGATATGACACCGGTAAAACCGGATACGAAAGCTCCGTCGCCGCAAGGACCCGATGAATATGGAGACGTTACACAGGAGGAAATTGGCATCACCTCGACGGACCGGAAATCGTCGGATGAATATGGAGACGTTTCGCCAGAAGAAGCTGCGGGCCCGGAGGGAACGGAAGAGATATACGATCCAATCAGGCCTTTCAATACGGTTATGTATCATTTCAATGACAAGGTTTATTTTTGGGTATTGAAACCTGTTTCAACGGGATACGAATATGTCCTGCCCGAGCCGGTGAGAGGTATCTTTCTTAATTTCTATGAGAATTTAAAAGCGCCTATACGTATTGTAAACAATCTTTTGCAAGGCGACATGGAGCATGCGGGGACCGAGTTTTTGAGCCTTTTGATCAACTCCACCATAGGGGTCGGAGGATTGAGGAACTGTGCACAGGAATGCTTCGGTATCCAGCGTAATTATGCCGATTTCGGACAGACTCTCGGGAAGTGGGGATTCGGATACGGTTTTTACCTTGTGTTGCCGTTCTTTGGGCCATCGGATGTCCGTGATGGCATAGGCCTCCTGGTCGATTGGCCGATGAGGCCCGCTTCATATGTCGGAACGGGGTTTGTCAATGAATACAATGCGGGATTGTATGCTCACGAGACCGTCAACGACACGTCGTTCCATCTTGGTGAATATGAAGCGATGAAGAGTGCTTCTGTGGATCCCTATGTGGCAATGCGGGACATTTATTTCCAATATCGCAATTATCTTATCCGCCAGCCTTAAAGGAGCGCCTGAATGTGGGCGGCCACCTCTCGTTTTCTTCCCGTGTTTTACCTCAATTGATTCGATATTTCAGTTTCTTCCAAGATATCTTATCTTGAACAAGCACTATACGTTGGCCCTGATCCAAGAAATGCAACTCCTGGAATGGAGGAGTCATCAGATTGTCAAGTGGCCTGTTATCCTCCGCAAAGTATAGTCCACTCCAAGCGGTATGGGGCGCTTTTTTCGACAGGGAAAATATCGAGGCGGCTGCCCTGGTCAAAATCGTTCAGTTTATGCCGCATATGGGATACAATAATAGAAAATATATTTGAGACCCATCACCGATCACAGGAGGAAAGGGTATGTCTCTTCTGTTCGCCCAGTACTGGGATATAATCGAGGAAAAAGAGGACGGGTATGCCGGATATTTCAACGACGCCTATCTGCCGGCAGTGGCGGCCATTGGCCTGATCCCGGTCGGCGGATATCATGTCGAGATAGGTTTTGGGCCCCGGACCATCGTTGTTTTTTCGTCGGAGAGCCTCGACGAGATCTCCCGTATTATCATGGGAAGAGAATACAGGAGCCTCACGCTGGGGCTCAAGAAGTTCGTGACGAATTTCAACAATCTTGTCCTGGAGCCGCAGGGTACGGTGAAGGCCGGGAAGTACCCGGTCCAGAAAAGCGTCTGGAAATTTAACCAGTACTATGACCTTAAACCCGAGATGAAAGAAGAATACGAACGTTTTTTTTGTCGGAGAGTATATCCCGAAAATGGAAAAGATCAGTTACGCAAAGGTCACCAATTGCTGGAATGTCATACTCGGCGGGTTTAGCGACATAGTGCTCGAATTTACTTTCAGGGAACCGGAAGATATCGGCCGGCTTGTCAAGAACGAAGATTTTTTGCAATATACTCGAAAGCTAATGCGCACGTATGTAACGAATTACACAAACCGTGTCTTTAGAAGCACGCATTCGTTCAGAGAACCCCAGTGGTTTAGGTTATAATAAGGCCCGGCACCGGATCACCTGCACGTTCCGAACCCGAAATCCCGCCCCCCTTTCAATTTTTAAAAGATGTTTTAAAAATTGAAAACATTTTCAAATCCCCAGCCTGGGGCCCCATACACGAAATATATCGTAATGAGTGGAAAAGATTGAAGAATAATCTGTTCGGCATCTCTGGCATACCTTTTGCCTTATGAAACGGTCATGAGAAACACAAAACTTTTTACAAAGGGGTTGGAGATGAATAATTTGAACGAAGGAAAAATATTCAATGCGGCATCGGAACTGCTCACGGCAAACGTTGCTCTTCGCGGCGAGAAAGTAGCCATATTCTGCGGCGATGAAAGGGTTACCTACAAGACCGTTCAGGAAAATGTAAACAGATTTGTAAACGTCCTTAACGCTCTCGGTGTAAAACCGGCCGAACGGGTCATGATCGTTCTTCCCGATACCCCCATGTTCGTGTACGCCTTCCTCGGGAGCATCAAGTTTGGTGCATGGCCGGTACCTGTGAATACCATGCTCCAGGAGAAGGATTACGAATATATGCTCGATAACAGCGATGCCAGGGTCCTCGTGACGGTTGGGGACAGCAAGGCAGCTCACGCAAAAACGACACAGTTCTGCTACAAGCTCCTCGCAGATCATGGGTTGGAAACCCTCATGGGATCGGCCTCCAAAGAGGCGGAAACGTACCCGACGCAGAAAGAGGACATCGCGTTCTGGCTGTACAGTTCAGGCAGCACCGGCAGACCGAAGGGCGTGCCCCACAGGCATATCGACATGATCCATTCCGCAGACAATTATGGAAAAAAGGTCCTCGGTATCAGCGAGTCCGACATATGCTACTCGGTAAGCAAACTTTTCTTTGCATATGGCCTTGGTAACGGTCTGCATATTCCCTTCAGACACGGCGCATCCACAGTGTTGCTGTCGAGCCCTCCGAGCCCCGAGAGCGTGATCAAGACCGTCGCCACTTTTAAACCGACCATCTTTTTCGGTGTCCCGACACAGTATAATTCCGTGCTGAAGAGAATGGACGGCGAAGGCGCGGGCAGCTTCAATTCCGTCCGCGTGTGCGCATCCGCGGGCGAGGCGCTTCCTCCCGAGATCTTCAAGAAATGGAAGGACGCGACAGGGATCGAGATACTCGATGGTATAGGATCGACAGAAGCCCTCCATATCTTTATATCTAACAGGCCTGGCGATGTAAAACCGGGTACATCCGGTCGCATAGTTCCAGGGTACGATGCGAAGATAATCGATGATGAAGGGAACGAAGTAAAAGAAGGCGAGGGCGGTCAGCTCATCATCCGCGGCGAAAGCGTTACCCGGGGGTACTGGCAGAAGCCCGAGACAAATGCAGAGAAATTCCTCGATGACGGCTGGTTCAAGACGGGGGACATGTACACGCAGGAGAACGGGTATTTTACATATCAGGGCCGTGCCGACGATATGCTGAAGGTGGGCGGCATCTGGGTATCTCCCGTCGAGATCGAAAATGTCCTTATTCAGCATCGGGCCGTCAATGAAGCGGCAGTTGTCGGCCATGAGGTCGAGGGGCTTTCCAAGGCGTTCGGGTACATATCGCTCAACGAAGGCTATGTTGACCGTTCGGGCAAGGATGAGCTGACAAGCGAGATCCTGAAATTTGTCAGTGAGAGGCTGCCGAAATACAAATGGCTACGCGACGTCTACTTTGTCGAAGAGCTTCCGAAAACCGCGACAGGAAAGATCCAGCGGTTCCGTCTGAGAAAGTAGTATAGAAAGGGTCAATATACGGAGGCATCCATGGATATCAACAGGCATGAAAACACCGAGCATGAAGACCTGGCAGCTATCGAACTCATGCAGTACACGAAAGAGAGGCTGCCGCGGTACGGGTGGCTTTTCAACCAGTCTGCCTCGACGGGCGATCACGGCACGACTCACGGTGGGAGATAAAAGGAAATGATAGAGTGCGGCGTTAGAGGTGAGACCCCTTGGCGCCGCACAATTTTCAGGCCGGGAGAGGCGCCTTGCTTGAAGATCATTTCTCGTAATTAATCTTTAACAACTCACGATCCACGGCTTACGCTCTTAAAAAAGGGGATATTATGAACGAATTTATCGTAAAACGCAGCTTCAAGACCCCGGTCGCAACGGGAATAGCCGCTTTTGCCATCTGTTTTATCGCCAGCCTTATCTACTGGCCTGTCTGGGGAATGGTTTCCAAGCATATCGTTCTGTGGTTCGGCTCGCCAGGGCTCAAGTCGGTCGACGCAAAGACGGCCGGTAAATTTGTCCAGGTCTTTGCCGAGGCGACATTCTTCTGGATGATCATTAACGCATGGATCTGGCAGACCCTGGTTTTCGGGGGTTACGGTAAATATGCGTTGACAAAGCGTCAGCCGGGGGCCGGGATTTGGTACACGCTGGTCGGCTTTGCCGTGGGCTTTGCCGGGTTTATGATAGTGACGGGCTTTACTGGGTTGTGGTGGAAGCCGTTCAGCCTGTCCATTCTTTTTACACCACAGAATGCCCAGGAAGTGCGTATGGCCATCGAGGGCTGGGAAGCCAGCAATTTCTATGCACTCGCCGTCATTCTGGCCAATATCGGGTATGTCGCCCTGTTCCATAAATGGCCGTTTGCCGGGAACATAAAGGCCCCATGGGACGGCGCCGGCGCAATGTCGCTCAGCTCGTATTTCTGTCTTCTCGTCTGGTTCGCCTTGATCCTGCCGAGCCTCCTTAACCTGAGCATCGGAGATCATCAGGTCGTATCGAAACCGATGGGTTCCTGGCCCACGTTCGTTGCCTATGCGCAGTGTTTCATCTGGAACTTCCTAATCCCCGCAGAGGGGGGAGAGAATTATCCCATGAAGTTGTTTGCCAGGAAGCAGCCGCTGATGGGTATTGCCGGGCTGGTCATCAGTCTCCTCATGAGCTACGGGATGCTTCGTATCCTGCAGGCGGTCATCCACCCGCTGAACCTGATGCCAGGTGTCCCCGCCGACGTGCCTGTCGCATCTATCGCCCTGTCTATCGTTATCGCGACCCTGCTGTGGCACCATGTCTTCGATGACTGGCCATCCACGGAACTGGTCAGGGGACAGGCTGAACGAATCTTTATCCGGATCGGCATCTGGCTTTCCCTTGGCCTCGTGCTCGGGTTCGTATGGCTGAAGACCTTCCGGTCGCTTCCGTTCGGCGGGAATGACCTCGGGTATGGTTTTCCCGTGATGGGTGTTCTTGCAGGACAGTTTGTATTCCTTATGTGTTTCCTGTACTACAACACGTTTTTCGATAAATGGCCGCTTGTATGGAGAATACCTGTTGCCGTCGTAAAACCGGTGTTTGCTGCTGAAAACGACACCGGCGACAGGGAAACGATCGTAACATCAGCCGGTTAAGATCGCACTCCATACGTCCGGTCCTGCCTCAAACATCCCGTAAGGCAGGACCGGAACCCCTTTCCCTCTCAACCCTTATGTCATTCCGGCCTCCGACCCGGTATGACTGGTAGAGGGGTTGGGAGTCAAGCCCGGGATTACGGCGAGAATTTTAAGTCGGCGCCTAAAATGAATGCGCACTCCGATGAGGAGTAATGAATTGCGACATAGTCTTTCCAATCCTGGGTACAGATTCGTTTTTATTGGAATATGTTTCGGTCTTTGAGGAGTTTTTGTGCGTTTGCATCACCGAGTTGCGCGGCCATGCGATAATCCGCCACTGCCGGCATTTTCATGCCCGAGCTTTCCCGCGACAATCCGCGATGGTAATATGCTTCGGCAAGATCAGGACTTAATTCGATCGCCCGGCTGAGATCTTCGATCGCCTTTTCATATTCAGCGAGATTATGCCAGGCCTTTCCCCGGTTGACATATGTCTCCGCATATTCGGGATGGAGGTTTATGAAAGCGGTATAATCTTCTATCGCCTCGCAATTCTTCCCCACGGCTGCATACGCATCGCCCCTGATGACCCGTGCCCAGAGGAACGTGGGTTTCAAAGCCATAAGTATCGAATAATCATCGATCGCTTCATCATATCTTTCCAGCAGGATCAGCGCGGCGCCCCGTCTTCCATGGAGTATCGGGTTGTGCGGCATGAGCGTTATAGCGCTGTCGTAATCGTCAACCTCGAGCTCATGTTTGCCCATCGTTCCGTATATATGCGCCCGGTTCAGGTATGACTCTGTCCGCGTGGGATCGAGATCGATAGCTTTCGTATAGCTGTCCGCTGCGCGCTGAAATTCACCAAGGTCCCTGAGCAGGTCCCCGAGGTCGAGGAATGCCTCCAGGAATTCACAGTCGAGTTCGGTTGCGCGGACATAATTCTTGAGCGCCATCTCATTGTTTCCGATATCCCTGCAAGCCTGGCCTTTGCGGTGATAAGCCCGCGCAAATTCAGGATTTCGAAACGGGCCCATTCTTTAACTGTACAGGGAAAGCAAAATTAAAACAAGCGGGTGCCACGTGAAAGCTGAAGCCCGAGATCCCTGCCGGAGTATTTTCCCGCTGGTTGCATCGTAGACCCATATATCGATGACCTGTACGTGAATGTAGTAGTACCGGGCGAGATAGGTCCCGGATGTGTCGGGGACGGGATCCCGGTTGACCTCTTCGTATGAAATGTACGGAGATTGAAGCCTGCCGATCAGAAGGAACATAAGGTTCTCTTCCGATTTCCGGGCCTCTTCCGGGGCCATTTTTATGGTTGTCATGAGGGCGTCCCGATTTTCTACCGGAGAACCTGTACTATCGACCGGCATGATCGCATATTCGCTGAATTTTTTCTCTTCGATCACTCTCCGGGAACCATTTTTTTCCGTCACGACATATGAATTATCGAGCTGCGGCCGGTACCGGACCACAAAGGCCCTTCTGGCTGCTTCCACACCATTCTCGAAAACGGGAGCGAGTTTGACGCTCAACTCGACCATCCTTTTCCCGGCACTATAGGTCCTATTTCCGGGGGTAATTCTGAATGCATAGATGCTGTCAAAATCGACAGAACCCAAAAGAGGTGCAGAGATCGCTCCCCCGATCCTCGCTCTGTGCTGTTCAACAGTTTCGTCCGGATGGCGCTTTACTATTTCTTGCCTCAACCGGATATTGTTGTACAGGAGCTCGGGATTATGCCCGGCATACATGGGGGAAAGGCGGTCTGTGTGAATATTGAACGGCTTCGTGTCATACATGGTGGACAGGAACTTTGTCTCGGGAAGAACGGGGGGCCGCTCTCTCTTATCCTTTTTCGCGGGGCCCGAACAGGAAATAAGGGCAATGGCGACAATCAGGATGGCAATAAATTCAAATTTTTTCATGCGGCAGACCATTGAAGTGTGTCTAATGATTGAACCATTGACGGTGGAAACATTCAACTTTTTTCGTATGCAGTGAGGAGCGAGGAGAGGAGTGAGGGGCGGCTGTGTCGCAATTATTTTCTTTCCTTCGTGAGCGTGCAAAGCGCCGGAATACACCACTCACCGTCATTCCGGCAAGTCGGAATCCAGTGTCTTTGTCTTCACTGTGTATTCAATAAGATCAAAGACATATGACACATGCCCTTCAAATGGCACGATTGCCACAGAGTCATTTAAAGGGCTGAAAGACGTTGGATTCCGCCTTGATAAGCCGGCGGAATGACGGCATGAGGCAATTCCGACACAACCTCTTTAAAACCGGAATGACAAAGAGAAAACTCCACACTCCTCGTTCCTTACTCTTACGGTCTCAATTAAGTCTCTTTTGAAATCTCAATGAACTAGTCACCACCACCGACGCCCCGAGAATGAACAATGCCAGGAATTGAGGCCAGAGAATGCCCATTCCGCTTCCCTTGAGAAAGACCCCGCGGATAATGACGAGAAAATACCGCAAAGGATTGAGGTATGTAATGAGCTGAACTATGAACGGCATATTTTCGATCGGGAACATGAGCCCCGACAGGAGGATGGCGGGGGCAAAAAAGAGGAATGATGCCATCATCGCCTGCTGCTGCGTGCGTGAGATGGTCGAGATGAAAAGCCCGAACCCGAGGACCGAGAGCAGGTATACGGCCGTCGCCAGGGAGAGGAGCGGTATCGATCCCCTGATCGGTACCTCAAACCAGAGGACGCCGACGAGGGTGACGAGGAACATGTCGAAAAGTCCGATGACGGCAAAGGGGATCGTTTTGCCGAGTATGATCTCGGCCGGGCGTATCGGTGTCACCATGAGCTGTTCCATCGTGCCGATCTCGCGCTCCCGGACAATGGCCATCGACGTCAGCAGGAGACAGACGAGAAAGACCATGATCGCGATGACGCCGGGGACATTGTAATTCCTGCTCTTGAGGTCCGCGTTGTACCAGGCCCTGGGCCGCACGTCGAGATGCCCACCCGTCCGGTCGGCCGTCTTCAATATGAAGTCCTGGCTGAAACTGGATATTATGGCGCTGGCATACCCCGCTGCGACCATCGCGGTATTGGAATCGGTACCGTCGAGAAGGATCTGCAGGGAAGGCCTGCGCTGCGCCTCGAGGTCCGACGTGAACCTGCGGTCAAAGCCGAGGACAACGGTCGCGTCCCCTTTGTCGAGGAGGTGTCTTACCTCGTCGTCCGACCCCGGATATGCCACGATCCGGAAATAGCCCGACGACTCGAAGCGCCTTACTATTTCCCGGGTCACGGATGTCTTGTCTAGATCGTACACGGCGCTCCTGATATTTGCGACATCCATCGTTACCGCATACCCGAAGACGATGAGCTGCAGGACGGGCGTCACAAAGATTATGGGCTTCATCTTCCTGTCCCGGAAGATCTGGATGAACTCCTTGATGATCATGTGCTTGATCCGGCGCAGCGAGTCTCTCATCCTCTAGGTCACCCGTTTCTTGAACTTCTTGATAGCTATGAAGAACGCCAGGGCCCCGAATAACGCAAGAAGCCCCATTTCGCTTAACAGCATCCCCGCAGTATTGCCCTTCAGAAATATCCCTTTTATAGCCGATACGAAATACCGGGCGGGAATGAACCGTGTGATGATCTGGAGAGGGACCGGCATATTGAGGATCGAAAACATAAAGCCGGAGAGGAGAAGGGCGGGCAAATACGAGGTTATGAGGGCAACCTGACTTGAGGCCAGCTGAGACTTTGTGACGATCGATATAAGGATGCCGAGGCTTAAACCCCCGAAGAGAAAAAGACATGAAATAAATAGCAGGAGAAAGAAGCTTCCTTTCAGGGGGACCCCGAAAAGGAAGACGACGATGACGATCGCCAGGACCGTGTCTATGATCCCGATCGCAAAATAGGGCATGAGCTTCCCGATTATGATCTCTGCCGGTTTCACGGGCGTCGAGATGATCTGCTCCATCGTGCCGCGTTCCCATTCCCGAGCTACCGTGAGTGATGTCAACAGCGCCGCGATGATCGCCATGATGACGGCGATAAGGCCGGGAACGATAAAATTGCGAGATTTAAGCTCGGGGTTGTACCAGACCCGGGGGCGGACATCGATGACCGGCACAATGGAATACAACCCTGCGCGCCGTGCGGCGAGTTCTAACGCGGTGTTCAGGTATCCGAGGGCGATCGTGGCCGTATTGGAATCACTGCCGTCGACGATAACCTGTAATTGCGTCGCCCTCCCCGTTCTCGCATGCCGGGAGAAATCTTCGGGAAACGATATTGCAACTTGCGCTGACCCTCTATCGAGCGCGGCGTCTACACGGGCCGGATCCTGGACGTATTCCACTATAGTGAAATAGCCCGAGGCCTGAAGCCCGCGCACCACCTCCCGGCTCATACTCGACAGGTCCCTGTCGTAGACAACGGTCGGAAGCCGGTCAACATCGACGGTGATCGCATATCCGAAGATAAAGAGGAGGATAAGGGGCAGCAGGAACGCGAGCGCGAGGCTCAATGGGTCCCTGCGGATCTGTATCGTCTCTTTTCTCGCCATCGCCCACACCCGGTTGAGGTTCATCAGGACACCTCGATCAGGGATACGAACACATCCTCGAGCGAGGGACGTATAGGGGTAATATGAGATACGGCAATATTCGCCGATTCCAGCACGGATCTCATGCGGGGGATCGCTGACGCCGCATCGTCCACGGTCGCATGGATCACGCTGCCGAAAAGCGCGGCATCGAATCCGTACTCCCCGAGGATGTCGAGGGCCTCGATGATCCCGGAAACGGATATCTCGAGGACCTCCCTGTGCATATACTCTTTCTTCATTGTGTCAGGCCGACCCTCTGCAATGATCTTCCCGCGATAGATGAGCGCGAGGCGGTCGCAATACTCTGCCTCGTCGAGGTAGTGCGTTGTAACGAAGACCGTTGTCCCCTTCGACGACATGTCGTATATAAGGTTCCAGAACCTGCGCCGCGATATGGGATCGACCCCCGATGTCGGTTCATCGAGAAAAATGATAGGCGGGTCGTGTATAACGGCGCAGCCAAGAGCTAAGCGCTGTTTGAAGCCGCTTGCCATGGTCCGGGTGATCGTGCGCCGCATGTGGGAGATGCCCGCCATGTCGAGCACCCACTCCTTGCGTTCTTTCTTCATCTCTTCGGATACCCCGTAAATCCCGCTGAAGAAATCGATATTTTCTTCAATGGTCATATCATCGTAAAGCGAGAATTTTTGCGACATGTAGCCGATGTTCTTCTTAATCTCCTCGGATTGCTTCATGATATCGAAGCCGCCCACCGCGCCTTCTCCCGAGGTAGGAAGGAGCAGGCCGCACAGCATCCGGATCGTCGTCGATTTCCCGGCGCCGTTCGGCCCCAAGAACCCGAAGATCTCGCCGCGGGCCACGCTGAGATCGATGTTGTCGACGGCCTTGAACTTCCCGAATACCCGTGTCAGGCCCTTGACGGCGACTGCGTTATCGGCGGCCGAATTTTGGCCGGGTGCATTATTCATTGTTTTTTACCCGATGTGTTTTTTTACCGATCATCGAAAAGAAAATGTCCTCTATCGATGGCGCGATCTCTCGATACTCCTGTACCGCATGGCCCTTTTCCGACAACCGGGCCAGTATGTCCGGTATATCGTTGCGGTCATCGATGCCGATATGGAGCCTGTCACCGTAAATGCCGATGCCGGTAACCCGTTCGTGATCCTTAAGTATCTGCATAATGGCGCGCGTGTTCTGCGACCATACCTCGATCATGGGCATGGCGTGGCGTGCCTTGATCGCGCCCGGGGTATCTTTTTCGAGGAGCCTGCCCTCGTATATCAGGCCGATCTCGGTGCATCTTTCGGCCTCATCCAGGTATGACGTGGAAACGAAGATCGTTACCCTTTCCTTGAGGAGTTCGTACAGGATCTTCCAGAAGTCCCTGCGCGACACGGGGTCGACGCCGTTGGTCGGCTCATCGAGGAAAACTATCTCCGGGGTGTGGATAAGGGCGCATGCGAGACCGAGTTTTTGCTTCATCCCGCCGGAGAGCTGCCCGGCAAACCTGTCCGTGAAGGGCTCGAGGTTCGAGAACCCGAGGAGCCTCTCTATGCGTGCCGGGCGTTCATCCTTCGGCACGCTGAAGATGTCCGCATAGAAAACGATATTCTCCATAACGGTGAGGTCCTCGTAGAGGCCGAACCTCTGTGGCATGTAGGCGATCTTTTCTTTGATCCGTTCCGGTTCCTTGACTATTTCGTGCGAGGCCACCCAGGCGTTGCCTGAGGTGGGTTCCATAACCGCGGCCAAGAGCCGCATGAGTGTCGATTTCCCGGCACCATCGGGGCCCACGAGCCCGAAGAGCTCACCCTTGCGGACCTCGAGCGTGATGTCTTCGAGCGCTTTGACTGTCGCAAATTCCTTTGTCAGGGATGTGCACCTGATGACCGGCGCGTCATTCATGGATCACCTCAGGAGGATTCTGACATCCGCAGGCATGCCGGGCTTGAGCTCCTGATCCTTGTTCTTGACGGTGACCTTGACGCCGAAGACGAGTTTGACCCGTTCCTCCTGCGTCTGGACATTTTTCGGGGTGAACTCGGCGTCGGAGGATATGAACGTCACGGTGCCGTCATAGTACCGGTCCTTGTATGTATCCACCGTTATCCGGGCCTTCTGGCCGAGCTTGACGAGGCTCAGCTTGTCTTCCTTGACATATACCTTCACCCAGGGATGTTCCAGGTCGCCGACAACGAAGATCGCCGCGCCAGGCTGGACGATTTCGCCGAGCTCGACATTTTTCCGGAAGACTATACCCGTTATCGGCGCATACAACCGGGTATCCGCCAGTTTATCCTCCGTGTTTGCGACGAGGGCTGTAAGCTGCTGTACGCGGAGTTCGGCCGCCCTTATGTCTTCTCTGCGCGGCCCCTCTTCAACGAGGCTCTGCTGCTGTTTTGCGCTTTTGACCTGGCCTAAGCGCGTTTCGTACGCGCTCTTCGCCGCATCGAAGCGGGAGGCTGATATTGCGCCGTTGTCATAAAGCACCTCGGCACGCTCGAAGTCTTTGCGTGCCCGCATAAGCTCCGCCTCGAGCGAGGCCGATTCGGCCCGGGCCCGTCCGATCTCCTGCTTGCGGGACCCCGCTTTCAGTTCGGCAAGTTTGACCTTTGCCTCTTCGAACGCTGCCCGGTTTTGGTCGACGAGCGCCTTCACATCGGCGCTCGAAAGCTTGGCAAGTAGGTCGCCCTGCTTGACCCGGTCGCCTTCATCGACGTTAAGCTCCATTACCTTGCCGGGAACCTTGAACCCGATATTGTGCTCGGTCACCTCGACATTCCCGGATAATCTCATCGTACCGTCGTCGTGGTTGCGCATATAACGGACGGTGAATATGACGGCTGCAATAACGATAACGGCGATAATGACGACCGGGACCAGTCTCTTTTTCGGAATCATCGTACCTCCTGTGTTGCAGGGATAGCTGTCTTCGCCCCATTTCGGGCGCCTATCTCAAGGCCCGGAGCACTTTCAGGCCTGTCGGTCGAGCCCATCGCCTTCACGAGGGAGGCAACTGCGACCTGCCGGTCGAAAAGCGCCTGGGAGTGATCGGAGCGCGATCGGACAAGCGCGGTCTGGGCGTTTATCACGTCCGTTGAGGTGTTGTCCCCGGCCTTGTAGCGAAGGTCTTCTATACGCGCCTGCTCCTTAGCCGAGGTGATTGCCTTCTCCGATACCGTTATCCGTTCCTCGGCATTAGAAATGGCCGTCTGCGCGTCTCTTATCTCGCGTGCGATCGTAAGGCGCAGGGCCCGTTCCTCCTCTTTTGCATTCATGAGGGAATACCGTTCACGGCCCACTTCTGAGCTTATTCGCCCAAAATCGAACACAGGCAGCATGAAGCGGACGCCCAGCGTCCAGTTTTCCTTGAAGGCGAAACTGTCTCCTGCCCTGCCGCCATAATCACCGGACGCGTATACGTCGGGCAGTCTCTTTCCCCTCGCGGACGCCACGCGCTCTTCGAACATCTTGACCTTGTTCAGCGCGGCCCTGTAGTCGGGACGATTGGATAGCGCCTGGTCGAGATCGCCGCGCGGAACCTGCACAGGCATAAGTAATGCTCGGCCGAACGATACCGGCAGTTCGCCGGGATCGTCCATGCCGATTATCGACCGCAGGAGCTCACGGGTATTGGCGATAGTGTTCCGGGTCTGTATCCGGCGTTCGGTCGCGCCTGCAAGTTCGACATCGGCCTTGAAGAGGTCCAGCTTTGGCGAGGTGCCAGCTTTCAGGAAGAATTCGACATCCCGCCTGTGTGCTTCAAGTCCCATCTCCTGTGCCTCGAATGCCTTCAGGAGTTCATTGAGCTGGGCGAGCTTGTAATAGACGGCCGTAACATTATAGATCAGCTCGTGAAGGTTGCGCGTGTGGTAGTCCCGGGCCATCGACCTCTTGAGTTCTGCGATGGTGACGCCTCTCACGAGCCGGCCGCCCTTGAAGAGGGGGACCGAAAAAGTAGCGAACCCGTCATATACATTCTTTTCGAAGTCGGGTATATCCGACGGCAGAAGGGGAAGGCGCTCTATGACTATCGGGGTCAGCGGGTTGTCGTAGCGGTACCTCGTGTATCCGCCTGTTACATCGATCCGGGGCATCCGGTCGGCTTCGGCCGCTTTCACACCTTGGCCTTCGATATCGATGTTCTGTTTCGCGATCTTGAGAGCGGGGTTGTGCTTTATCGCGTAATCGATGAGGGCAGGCAGGTCGAGCCGGCCGCCCGGCGGGTCCTGCCCGGCTGACGCCGAATACGGGAGCAGGGTGGCGAGGATAATGCCGATCACAAGAAACAACACAGGGGGGATTTTCATACCGGGGCTCCTTGTTCTTCACTCCTGATCGTGGATAGTGCCGCGAGGGAAAAACGGCAGATATGGTCCGCTATGTCCTCCACGGAAAGCGACCTCGCCTTCTGCTCCCCGATCAGTCTGCGGTACATGGGCCGGGCATACAGGAAGTACAGGCACTGGCCGATGACGCTGGACGTGCAGTACAGCACCCTGTCGCTTACCGGGTCCTTATTGATTATCCGCCCGATGATGGATCCGATCAAGATGAACATCGGGCGCGCCGTCTCCTCTATGATAACATCGAGGGCGCTGGTCGGGTCGGCAAATTCCCGGGCCATGAGTTTCCCGAAACGGGATTCAATGCCTGAGTCTAGGATGCGGTAAACGAAAGAACGGATGAACCCTTCGAGCCTTTTCTCTGGCAGATCGGACGGGGTAGTCCCGAGCTCGCGAGGATATTTCTCAAAGGCAATGTCCTTCCAGTATCGCAGTGTCTCGAGATAGAGGTTGTCCTTGCTCTGGAAGTAGTAGTTGATGGAGGCGACGTTAACGCCGGCACGCCTCGAGATCTGCCGGACCGTCGCCTGCCGGAAACCGGTCTCGGAGAAGATCTCTCCGGCCGCCCAGAGGATGCGTTTTCTGGAATTCGGCTTGTCGTCCACCGCGACTCCTTGTCAAACAGATGTTTAATACATATATTTTAAACATAAGTTTGAATGTGTCAAGAATTTTTTTTCACAATTTCCTTGTGAATAGAGGAACATGCTCTTGTGAAAAAGTTCCTTTGTTATCAAGAAGATGAGAATGGTTAACTATGAAATCATTCATTATTCTGAATGGAAAGGAGTGTAAATAGGTATTGACAAAAAATTTGGATTCAGTGTTAAATACCACAAGGTTTTAAGGGAGATAGTTCATTGAAAGGTAGGTTGGTTCGTAAGACTCACTATAGTGCGTTCACTATAATGAATACAATTTCCGGAGCAGTTTTTGACCAGTTCATGTACGTGACCTCGACTCTGGTAAAGGGCTTGCTGCTACCGGCTGCAAAGGTTGGTTAATCTGAATGGATACGATCAATTTAACTGAAAAGACTGATTGGGCTTTTATCGAACAGGTAAAGCAGGAAAGCGGCCAGAACCCGGCACTCTGTTACCAGTGCGGGAACTGCACGGCCGGATGTCCGTACACCCAGTACTTCGACTACCCGGTGACCATGGTGATGCGCCTCCTGCAGGCCGGCCAGAAGGACACAATTCTCAAATCGAAGGCAATCTGGCTCTGTGCCACGTGTGAAACGTGCACGACCCGCTGCCCGTGCGAGATCGACGTGGCTCACATCATGGACACGTTGAGAATCATCGCCCGCAGGGAGGGCAAGGTGTCCGAGAAGAACGTCCAGCTCTTCTATGATTCCTTCCTTGATTCCATGAAGAAGCATGGAAGGATTTTCGAGATGGGCATTCTCATGAGCTACAAGATGAAGTCAGGACAGTTCATGGCGGATGCCGAGCTTGGCCCGAAGGTAATGAGCAAGGGCAAGATCAGTCTGCGCTCCAAGTCGATCAAAGGTGCAGACAAGGTAGCTCAAATATTTAACAGATTCCAGGAAAAGGCGAAAAAGCATGGCTGAGAAAGAATACGCATATTTCTGTGGTTGTTCGCTGGAAGGTACTGCGAAAGAGTACGACGAATCAATTCGGGCCGTCATGAAGGCTCTCGGAGTCAGCCTCGTGGAACCCGATGATTGGAGCTGTTGCGGGTCCACTCCGGCCCACACGGTCAATCACGTATTCGCCGCTGCGCTTGCTGCACGTAACCTCTCCCTCGTCGAGAAGATGAACAAGGACATCCTCACGACCCCCTGCCCATCATGCCTCATGGCTTTCAAGAAGGCACAGCGCGGCATGTCCGGCAGTGAGGAATTCAAGGCCGAGGTCAACGAACTCCTCGACGAACCGTATAACTGCGGTGTCGAGTCCAAGTCGTCCCTCCAGATAATTTATGAAGATATCGGGCCTGAGGAGATCGCGGCAAGAGTGACGCACATCATGCCCGACCTCAAGGTCGCGCCGTATTACGGATGCATCCTCTCCAGACCGCCCGAGATCGCAAATTTTGACGATCCCGAGAACCCGGTTTCCATGGACAATCTCCTGAGGGCCGCGGGCATCGAGGTTGCGGACTTTGCGTTCAAACTGGAATGCTGCGGCGCCGCCTTTGGCGTTCCCCGGAGGGAAATGGTCAACAGGCTTTCCGGCAAGGTGCTCGAAATGGCAGTGGATGCCGGCGCAAACGCCATTGCGGTCGCGTGCCCGCTGTGCCAGCAGAACCTTGACCTTCGCCAGGAACAGATCAACAGTGTGACGGGTGCGAAGTACAATATCCCGATCATTTATTTTACCCAGCTTTTGGGACTCGCTTTCGGATTATCCCCGAAGGAACTCGGCATGGACAAGCTTTTCGTCAGCGCCGACAAGGTCACGAGACGGATAACCAAAGCGGAATACGACAAGATGAAAGAAGAAGAAGCAGCGGCAAAGAAGGCCCAGAAAGCCAAAAAGCCGGCTGCAGAAGAGACAACTAATTAAGGAGACCTGATCGATGCGGGTTGGAGTATTTATCTGCCATTGTGGAAGCAACATCGCGGGAACCGTTGACGTCGCGAAAGTGGCCGAGGAAGCCCGGAAGATGCCCGGCGTCGCGTACGCGACCGCCTACATGTATACCTGTTCCGAACCGGGGCAGAAAGAGATCACGGACGCGATCGACCAGCATAAGCTCGACAGGATCGTTGTCGCTGCGTGTTCACCCCGTATGCATGAGAATACCTTCCGAAGAACGATCATGAAGGCGGGGCTTAACCGCTATTTCTTCGAACAGGCAAACATCCGTGAGCACGTGTCCTGGATCGGCACCGACAAGGAGCTCAACACGCAGAAGGCGATCGATGAAGTGCGGATGTCCGTCGCAAAGGTTCAGAAGAACAAGCCCCTCTATTCATCGTCATTCAAGATCAATAAGAGAGTCTTGGTCATCGGCGGCGGTGTGGCCGGCATGCAGGCGGCACTCGACTGCGCCGACGGCGGCCTCGAGGTCATCATGGTCGAGAAGAGCCCGTCCATCGGTGGTATGATGGCACGTCTCGACAAGACATTCCCGACGGTCGACTGTTCGATCTGTATCCTCGGCCCGAAAATGGTCGATGTGGCGCAGCACGAGAACATCAAGCTGTATGCATACAGCGAGATCGCCGAGATCAAGGGCTACGTTGGAAACTATTCGATAAAGATCAAGAAGAAACCACCATACGTCGACTGGACAAAGTGTACCGGTTGCGGTCTGTGTATGGAAAAATGCCCGACCAAGAACGCTTATGACCATTTTAACTTCGGCGCGGCGCCGACACGGGCCATCAACATCCCGTTCCCGCAGGCGATCCCGAAGAAAGCGACGATAGACCCGAATTACTGCCGGCAGTTTACGAAAGGCAAATGCGGTGTGTGCGCGAAGATCTGTCCCACCGGCGCCATCAACTATGAGCAGCAGGAAGAGATAGTCACCGAAGATGTCGGCGCGATCATCACTGCGACAGGTTACGGTCTCATGGATATAGAGAATTTCAAGGAATACGGCGCCGGACGGTATCCCGATGTCATCACGGGCATCCAGTACGAGAGGTTCCTGAACGCGTCAGGCCCGACATCAGGCCATATCATCAGGCCGTCGGATCATGAAGAACCGAAGGTTGTCGTGTTTATCGCATGCGTGGGTTCGCGCGACAAGTCCCTCGGCGTCCCATACTGCTCGAACTTCTGCTGTATGTACATCGCCAAACAGGCAATTTTGACGAAAGACCATATCCCCGATTCCCAGTCGTACGTCTTCTACATGGACGTGCGGTCGCCGGGAAAAGGCTACGATGAATTTACCCGCCGCGCCCAGGAAGAATACGGTGCGAAGTACATCCGCGGCAGGGTATCCCGGATCTACCCGAAAGGCAAAAAAATGGTAGTGCGCGGCGCTGACACGATGCTGGGCACCCAGGTGGAGATAGAGGCAGATCTCGTTGTTCTCGGCAACGCCGTCGTTGCGGCACCGGGAGCGGCACAGATGGCCGAGAAGCTCCACATCTCCTATGACACTTTCGGATTCTACGTCGAGTCACATCCGAAGCTGCGGCCGGTAGAAACGAACACGTCAGGTGTTTACCTTGCCGGTGCATGCCAGGGCCCGAAAGACATCCCGGCTTCGGTCGGCCAGGGTTCCGCGGCGGCCGCTAAGGTCCTGTCGCTCTTCTCGAAAGACATGCTCGAATCCGACCCGGCTATCGCCAATGTCAATATCAATACATGCGTGGGCTGTTACAAATGCGTTAAAACGTGCCCGTTTCAGGCCATTGTCGAAGATACCTTGAGAAGCGGCAAGAAGGTGGCAAAGGTTATCGAAACGGTCTGTGCAGGATGCGGTGTCTGTACATCCACCTGTCCTTGCGGCGCCATTCAGCTGCAGCATTTCACGGACAACCAGCTCTTAGCGGAGGTTAATGTACTATGTCAGAAGTAGCAGCCAAAGAACTGCGGATCGTTGGATTTCTCTGTAACTGGTGCTCCTACGGCGGAGCCGACACCGCTGGCGTCGGGCGCTTCAAGCAGCCTACGGACCTCAGGATCATCAGGGTCCCGTGCTCGGGCCGTGTCGATCCGATGTTTGTCGTGCGCGCACTCATTACGGGTGCGGACGGCGTTCTGGTCTCCGGATGCCACCCTAGGGATTGCCACTATTCCGACGGGAACTTTTACGCAAGGCGCAGGCTGGAAATGCTCAAAAGGCTCCTGCCGTTTTTGGGCATCGATGACAGGAGATTCCACTATACATGGGTTTCGGCCTCGGAAGGCGCGAGATGGCAGCAGGTCGTAACGGATTTCACCACGCGGCTCCACACGCTTGGCCCATTGCATAAAAAGTAAGGAGAAGGCACTTTGAGTACTCAGAAACTGAAAGAGATCATTAATAAGGTCTTACCCGACGTTGAGGCCGTCATAGCGTGGCAGGAAGGTTTCGACAAGCTCAATGTGACGCCGATCTTTATCACGTCCCCTGAGCAGGTCGACAAGGTAGTCTGGAATGCCGCGTGTGCCCAGAACCTCGCGAGCTATCTTCCCTCGCAGAAGAAGAAGGTTGCGGTTGTGGTGAAGGGTTGCGATTCTAGGACCATCGTCCAGTACATGCAGGAAGGGCTCATCGACAGGAACAACGTCATCATCATCGGGATGCCCTGCAAAGGCATCATCAGCAAAAAAAAGGTCCAGAAGGCCATTAACAACGAGCCAGTCGAAGAGATCACTTTTACGGACGATTCGATAAAGGTCAAGACCCCGTCGGGGGAGAAGACCCTTGCCATTAAAGACGTTTGTCCGAGCAAGTGTGCAACTTGTCAGTACCCGACCCCGATAATCTCCGACCAGCTCGCAGCGGACGCCATTCAGTCGGACAAGCCGGCCGGCGCCGTGTACGCTGACGTGGCGGAACTCGAAGGCAAGACCCTTGAAGAACGCTGGGCCTACTTTGCAAAAGAGTTCGACAAGTGCATCAGGTGTTACGCATGCAGGAACGCATGCCCGATGTGCGTGTGCCAGGACAGCTGCATCGCCGAGACGCGCGATCCGCACTGGATCACCCAGAGGCTTACCTTCGACGAGAAACTGATGTTCCACATGATCCATTCCCTGCACCTTGCAGGCCGGTGCGTGGAATGCGGTGAGTGTGAACGAGTGTGCCCGATGGAGATCCCCGTCGCGAAACTGAAAAAGAAGATAAACAAAGAGATGAAAGAACTCTTTGATTATACACCGGGAGTCAACCCCGAAGATAAACCGCCGATGTTCGTGTTTAACGTTGACGAAGCGAAAATCAAGGAGCATAAACTCTAATGGCTGACAAAGGATACCTACCGAAAGAGAAGATAAAGGAATTCGTCGAGGCCCTCGGTAAAGATGCAGCCGTGTACGCTCCGAGCCTCGAAGGGGATACGATCATCTTCCGTCAGTACACCCCTGACAAAGAGATCGCCCTTGACAGACCGGCCAACACGCCGCCCAAGGGAGCCATCTACCCTCAGTGCGAGACGCTGCTCAACTTCGAGTTCAAGAAGGATCAGGCGACCCCGGAAAAGATGGATATCGAGCTCAAAACGAACCTGGATTTCCCGAAGGCTTTCGTTTTTGGCGGGCGCCCCTGCGATGCGCGCGGTTTCACGGTAATTGACCGGGTTTTCATCAATCCCGAGGCATCCGACCCGTACTACCAGAAACGACGCGAAAACACCACGATCATTACAAAGTGCTGCAACGGTCCCTATGCAGGATGCTTCTGCGTGGGCGTAGGTGGCGGCCCGGCCTCGAAAGAGGGGTCCGATGTCGTGATGACCGAAGTGGATGGCGGATATTACATGGAGGCAGTGACCGATAAAGGCAAGGCCGTCATGTCCCTGCCGATGGTCCAGGACGGCGCGTCCTACGAGGCGAAGGCGAAAGAGGCCAATGAGAAGGCGACCGCCATGGTGAGAAACCCCTTCCCGGCCGATTCAGTCGACAAGGTTTCACCCGAATTGTTCGACAGCGCAGATTTCTGGGACAAGGTCATCGCCAAGTGCGTAAGCTGCGGTGCCTGCACATTCCTGTGCCCGACATGCTACTGCTTCAATATTACCGACGAACTGGCGATCATGACCGGCGAGAGGATCCGTACATGGGATTCCTGCATGTTCCAGCACTTCACCCTGGAGACGAGCGGCCACAACCCGCGTCCGATCAAAAACAAAAGATTCCGGAACAGGGTAGGGCACAAGTTCTACTACTACCCGGAAAAATATGAAAATGCTATTGCATGTACCGGCTGCGGCAGATGCA
>DHQV01000112.1:779-1261 GCA_002408185.1 Deltaproteobacteria bacterium UBA5329 | reverse complement strand
TGTACCGGCTGCGGCAGATGCATCAGGTACTGCCCAGTATCGGTCGATATTAGTGAAATAGTGGGTTACCTCAAAGACCCGAAGGCGGATCCCGCTCAGTGGGCCGCCGAAAAAAAAGACGCAAAGAATTAGGAGTGCGTAATGACAGGGAATCATAATCCATACCTTCCTGAACTGGCAACAGTTATCAAGGTAATAGACGAGACGCCAAACATAAAATCCTTCCAGGTCGTGTTCAATGACGCCGAAAAGATGAAGAATTTCACGTTTGAGCCGGGCCAGGTCGGACAGCTCTCCGTTTTCGGCGTTGGTGAATCTACTTTCGTTATCAACTCTCCGCCGACCCGTATGGATTACCTGCAGTTCAGTGTAATGAAGGCCGGTGAAGTTACCACCGCTCTCCACGGGATCTACGAAGGCGATATTATTGGGGTCAGAGCACCGCTCGGCAACTGGTTCCCCTATGATTTCATGAAGGGTAA
>DHQV01000112.1:266-694 GCA_002408185.1 Deltaproteobacteria bacterium UBA5329 | reverse complement strand
GGGTAAGAACATCCTCTTCATCGGCGGCGGCATTGGTCTTGCCCCGCTGAGGACCCTTATCCTTTACATGTTGGATAACAGAGCGGATTACAAAGATATAACCATTATCTATGGCTCGAGGACGCCCCCTGACCTGTGCTATAAGGACGAACTGAAAGAATGGGAAGAAAGATCTGACGTGAACCTCATCCTCACCGTAGATAATGAATTTCCCGGATGGGATAAGCGGACAGGCTTCGTACCCACCGTCTTAAGAGAAGAGGCCCCAAAACCGGACAACACGATAGCCATCACCTGCGGACCCCCTATCATGATCAAATTCGTCCTTGAAGGCTTGGCGGATCTGAAGTTCCCGGATGAGAACATCATAACCACGCTCGAAGCAAGGATGAAATGCGGCATCGGCTTTTGTGGCCGCCGCAACCCTT
>DHQV01000112.1:0-181 GCA_002408185.1 Deltaproteobacteria bacterium UBA5329 | reverse complement strand
GAAATGCGGCATCGGCTTGTGTGGCCGCTGCAACCTTGGCCACAAGTACATCTGCAAGGATGGGCCGGTATTCTCACTCAAACAGCTCAAAGAACTCCCATCCGACGAATAACAAAGGCATCAGCAAAGTCAAAAGCCAGCCGGTGAACGCCGGCTGGCTTTTTTCGTGCGCCCGGCAGGG
>DHQV01000055.1:278554-285680 GCA_002408185.1 Deltaproteobacteria bacterium UBA5329 | reverse complement strand
GAAGATTTTCTCGATATTCAAGAAGCTCGCGCCCCCTTTCATCCAGTTTCATGACCTTCCCCTGAACAAACTCCACGGCGTCGTCACCCGGGTTGAAATGTAAGAGAACCCGGAATGACTCAAGGCATTGACGGGCGACCCCTTGAGCCGAAAAGACTTGACATAAACTACCCCATTTATTTAAATACTAAGGACTTAACCGGGGCAGCAAGCAAATAAACCGACTGACATGCAACGCGAGTTTTTTGAACCAGACTACAAAGGACGGCGACATGGTGTCTCTCATTGACCATATAATCTCCCTGGAAAAAGAAGCCGATCTCATAGTCGAGCAGGCCCAGGCCAATTCGAAAAGGATCCATGAGGCATCCCGGGATGAGATCGCACGGTATCGCGATGAACTGGCCGGGGACCTCGAGACCAGGCTTCAGCAATTCAAAGCTGAAGCGGAAAAGCGCTATCAGGATGAACTGGCTGAAATTAACCGGAGGAGGTCCGAAAAACTCGATACCCTCAGAAAATTGCCGGACGATTACATCGTTTTTCAGGCAAGAAAAATAATCGATAGATTCAACAACTGGTAAACAATGGCGATCGAACCTATCAAGAAACTGACAATACTGAGTCCGGTTCAGAGCAATAAACGGATCATGCGTGCCGTCAGTTCTCTTGGAGCTGTCGACGTCACCGATGCTGGCGATCACCTGGCCGTTGGCTCCGGGGCCGGTTACATGCGCCGGAAGAACATATCGACAGAGGATATAGACGATATACTGCGAAAGATCGACACTATCCTCAATCTCCTCAAATCGTATGCGCCGGAAGAACCGGGATTTTTTCAAGGGTTGACACCGATCCCTCAGCTGATAGACAAAGAAGACCTGCGATATGCAACCGAGAGTTACGATCTCAATGCCCGTTTTAAAATAGCCAGTCAACTCGATGATGTATTGAGGCGGAATGAACGGACCCGCGCCGATATCGAGAATCAGCTTGTGTCGCTCATGCCGCTGGCTGATATTCCCTTCAGCATGGACGATTTTCGGCGTCCGCGCAGGATCGAGCTCATCTTCGGCTATATCCCCCGGGCGAATCTTTCCGATCTCGACAGGCCGTCGTATCCCTGGAAATCAATTGCCTGGGAGATTGTTGAGCATTCTGCCCAGAAACAAAATGATGGCACGGTCCGGGAAGCACCCAGGATTGCCAGGAATGTAAAGGACGCGCAGCGGCTGATCATCGCTGCCCTGAAGGAAGATATCGATGAGATAAAGAACGGCCTCGCAAAGCTTGGGTTCGTCGAGATACAGCTTCCGGCTTTCTCCGGGACGATCGAAGACCATATAAAAGAGCTCAGCGAAGATGCCGTACAACTCTCGGCGGCTATCGAAGAGAATATTGCGAAGGTCGAAACTTTTACGGCTGACCGGCGAACCCTCATCACCCTCAAAGCTTTCTGGACGGCAAGCAAGAATGAACGTCTAGCGCTGGAAAAAACCCTCGGCGGCAAATGGGTGCATATCCTTACCGGTTATATCCGGGAACGCGATACCGGGCGCTTAAGATCGATGTTCGAAAAAGAGTTTTCCGAATCGGTCGTCATCCTTGAAGATCCCGGCCCCGACGAAAATGTCCCCGTCAGCCTTTCACTGCCGAAAGTACTGCGCCCCCTTTCATTGCTCGTCGAGATGTTTGGATTACCGCCTTACAGGAGTTTTGACCCGACCCCATACCTTCATTTGAATTTTTATATCTTTTTCGGCATATGCTTCTCCGATGTCGGCTACGGCCTGATGCTCATCGCGACCTCATTGTACCTGATCAAGAGGACGAAGCAATACCAGGGTGTGGCCGATTTCGGAAGGATACTTCTCATGGGCGGCATAAGTACTGTTATCTTCGGCTCGCTTCTCGGATCGTGGTTCGGGGACCTTTACATGGAAAAATACCTGGGCCAGGACAACTTCCTTATGAAGATCCAGGCCACATTCGCTGTGCTGGACCCTATCAGCAAGACAATTCCTGCACTCCTGCTGGCTTTGTTTATCGGCGTCATGAATCAGTTTTTCGGGATAGCACTTAAAATGTACGGTTCAATACGGGAGGGCGATTGGAAAAGCGCATTTTTCGATGGGTTCTTCTGGTACCTGATCCTGCCGGGACTTCTTACGATCGTCAGTAAATTATTTGTCGATACTCCACAACTAATATACCGTGCCGGTATTGTATTGTTCGGTGCCGGGGCCCTGGGGTTGATACTCACACAGGGCCGCGAGCTCAAGAACCCCGCGACCCGCATACTCGGAGGAATTGTCAGCCTTTACGGAATAGTGGGCAGTTACGGAATTACCGCATTTACCGGGGATGTTCTTTCGTATTGCAGGTTGCTTGCCCTTGGGCTTACAACAAGCATCATAGGTATGACTTTCAATATGCTGGGCGGACTCTTGAAGGACATCCCGTATGTCGGGATATTTTTCTTTATAATAATAGTTGTCCTCGGGCATGCCTTCAATTTCGTGATAAGCCTTCTCGGTGCCTTTGTACATTCCATGCGTCTCGTCTTCGTCGAGTTCTTCGGACGGTTTTACGACGCGGGCGCGCGTCCTTTTCAGGCACTGGGATTTGATTCACCGATATGTGTGATCAGAAAGGAGGATACAGGCAATGAATAAAATGAATCTCGGAGGAATAAAGCTATGACCCCTGAATGGATCGAAATTGGCCGCGGCCTTTGTTATGCGGGCGCAGGGCTTGCATTCGGGCTTGCCGGCGCCGGCTCGGCTTACGGGATTGCGATAGCTTCACATGCCGCTGCCGGTGTCATGCGGGAGAAGCCGGAGCTTTTCGGAAGGATGCTCGTTATGGTGGCACTCCCCGGCACACAAGGGTTCTATGGCTTCATTGCCGCTATACTCATCATGACCCAGACCGGACTCATCGGCGGAGGCAGTCTAAAGATAACACTTGGCACGGGCATCGCCCTTTTCTTTATCGGGCTCGGCGACGGCATTGCGCAGCTGATGTCCGCCATCAAGCAAGGAGAAGCGTCGGCTGCGGGTATTTCGCTCATTGCACGAAGACCTGAATCGGCAGGGCGTGCGATCCTTTTCCCCGCATTTGTCGAAACATACGCGGTCGTTGCCCTTCTCGCGACGATATTGTTTATAATATTCCTGACCCAGCCATCGATCATCCAGCAGGCGGTGCGATGAGAGGAAATTATAGTGAGCCTTGACAAGATAAAAGAAACGGTCCTCAAGGCCTCGCGCACGGAGGCCGAGCATATAAGCGCCGCGGCGGAGAATGAGGCTGCGAAAAAAGCCGAGACAGAAAAAGGAAACCTCAGGCGGGAATTTCAATACCTTTTCCAAACCCGGTCGCGGCTTATAGAGGAGGATTATTCGAGACAACTGTCCCAACATCAGGGAGCAGCCGCCAAGGAAATCCTGGAAGCCAAAAATGTCTCGATCCGTGCCATTTTCAAAAAAGCTGAAGAAATGATCCTGGCATGGCCTCCCGAAGAGTACCGGCGTATCATGCAGGGGTTCCTGGTGCGTGTCGCAGCTGACCGTGGCGGGAAGGTCCGGGTGCATCCTGACGATCGCGAGATATTCGTTGAGATCCTCAACGAGATGAATGCCGGCCGTTCCGGCCAGGCCGTGCTGGTAATTGACGAAGCACCGCTTGAGGAAAAAGGAGGTTTTCTCTTCATAGGCGAGAACTATGAAATAGATTCGACCGTACGGACAATACTCGACGGCATAGAAAAGGAATTATTACCCGACATTGCACGGGACCTGACAAACATATGACGACGCTAACGACATCACTTTTGCCCCCTTCCCTCAAAAACCGCCCCGAATGGGGCTTTGTCTGCGGAAGGATCAGTGCGCTTGAAGGGAAGCTGCTCTCAAAGGAGTTTTATCCATCGATCATTGAAATGCACCATACGGAGGATATTTTCCAGCATTTGCAGGGTACCTTCATCGAAGATTATCTTGGCCCGGGCATACCATGGGAAGATTTCAGTGCTGTCGCTGACAGGTGTTTTTATGACCTTGCTGTATCGATACGGGAGGACAGCCCTTCCCCTGTGCCGGCCAATCTATTTCTTATCAGGAATGACTATTTGAACATTAAATATGCTCTTTCCAGGATGGAAGGGGTCCCCTTCCTGCCCGGAACCATTTCCGAACATATCATCTACTCTGTCCTCGACCGGGATTACGGCGACCTGCCGGCGCCATTCCGGGAAAGGATAACCGGGCCGGCGATGGACCTCGATGAACTCGATGAAACGGCTTCGGATGTATTTGTCGACGGCGCCTACCTGAGGCATATGCTCGACCTTGCCGCCCAGATAGACAGCCCTCTCATCCAGGTATGTGTACTAGAACTGGTTGTCGGCCACACGGTTTCCGCTCTCTGGCGCGTCCTCAGGCAGGGCAGGGATCTCAAAAGTATTGTGGATTACATGATGCCCTTAGGAGAGGAAAATTCCCTGGTTTTCGAGCTGTCGGATATGCCCGATCCCGCGGTCTGGCCGGACATAATAGGAGGGGAGATAGGCGATCTCTTCTCGAGGGCACTGCAGATGCCTTACGATGAGCAGATATCCACATTCGAGCTCAAAGTGACCAACCTGGTCCTGCACATGGCAACATATGCACGCTTCGAGACGTCGGGACCTGAACGGGTCTTCGATTTTTTAATGGCTCTCGAAGCGGAAATGCAGAACCTGAAGCTCGTTGTAACGGGAAAGATCAACAGGATCGATGCGGATGTCCTTGGAGCACGATTGAGGTATGTCGGTGGCTAAAGCTTGCATAGTAGGGGAAAAACACCTGGTACTCGGTTTTAAGGGAATAGGATTCGAGGTCGTGCCCGTATCAGACCCGAAGGACCTGGCTGAGGAACTTTTCAGACTCACAAGAAGGCATGACGTCGGGCTTGTCCTCATGACGGAAAGCATTGTCGCGGATGCTCCAAAAGGCGTTATCGAGGAGTTCCGGTCACGAAGTTCCGTGATTTTGACTGTAATTCCCATGTACGAGGATAGTCCGCGAACAACATATAACGAAATGAGAAAAGCCGTGGAGCGATCGGTGGGGATAGACCTGTTCAAAAAGGATGGAACGGCGGGTGCAAATGAGGGATGACGTATGAGTGAGATTGTGGGACGGGTAATAAAAGTCTCGGGACCTCTCGTTGTGGCGCAGGGGCTCAAGGGCGCGCGCATGTACGAAATGGTCCGCGTAGGGGACCTGAAGCTGTTCGGTGAGATTATCGAGATCAAGGGCGATGAGTATTCGATCCAAACATACGAAGAGACTGAAGGTATCGGGCCGGGTCAGCCTGTCGTCCGGACCCAGGAGCCGCTCAGTGTCGAACTCGGGCCCGGGCTCATTCGTTCCATTTATGACGGGATACAAAGGCCGCTAGACGTCCTGGCACACGATTTTGGGGAATATATCGTCAGGGGCACCCAACGGCCTGCTCTTGACAGAACGAAGAAATGGGATTTCATACCAAGCGTCAAGATCGGAGATGTCGTGACAGGAGGAGATATCCTGGGTACCGTCCAGGAAAGCGCGATCGTAACCCACGGGATAATGGTCCCGCCCGGGAAGTCCGGGATCGTAAAAAGGATCGGTCCCGTGACAGGCAACGTGGACACTGAAATCGCGGTTATCGAAGGCACGCAGGGACTTTTCAGCGTGACCATGGTGCAGCGATGGCCGGTGCGCGATCCTCGCCCGGTGAAACGGAAGATAGCTCCGACCGAGACGATGGTCACAGGCCAGCGCATCATCGACATGTTCTTTCCTATTGCCAAAGGAGGCACTGCGTGCGTGCCGGGACCTTTCGGCAGCGGCAAGACGGTCGTCCAGCATCAGCTTGCCAAGTGGGCAGATGCCCAGATCGTCGTGTATGTCGGCTGCGGCGAACGCGGCAATGAAATGACGGACGTCCTTATGGAATTCCCCCATCTCAAGGACCCGGCGACGGGTGAACCTCTTATGGAACGCACCGTCCTCATCGCAAACACATCAAATATGCCGGTCGCCGCCCGGGAAGCAAGTGTTTTTACAGGCATCGCGATCGCCGAGTATTTCCGGGATATGGGATACTCGGTCGCCCTTATGGCAGACTCGACAAGCCGCTGGGCCGAGGCGATGCGCGAGATATCGGGGCGTCTCGAAGAAATGCCCGGCGAGGAGGGATACCCGGCATATCTCGGATCGCGCATAGCGGGGTTCTACGAACGTGCAGGTTCGGTCGTCTGCGCCGGATCGGCCGACCGCCGCGGAACGGTTTCTGTCATCGGGGCAGTGTCACCCCCCGGCGGCGACCTTTCCGAACCGGTCGTCCAGACGACACTCAGGGTCGTCAAGGTCTACTGGGGACTCGACGATAAGCTTGCATTCTCGAGGCATTTTCCTGCAATCAACTGGCTGTCGTCCTATTCGCTTTACCAGGACATGGTAGACGGACGCGCCGACAAGAATATAGACGCAATGTGGTCGGTCAACAGGAAACGTGCCATGACCATCCTACAGAAGGAGGCAGAACTCGACGAACTCGTCCGCCTTGTCGGCATCGATTCGCTCACGACCGATGACAGACTGCTCATGCAGGCCGCACGCATGATCCGTGAAGACTTCCTCCATCAAAATGCCTTTGACGACCGCGACACGTACACGTCGCCAAAGAAGCAATTCAGGCTCCTTAACCTGATACTCCGTTACTACGACGAGATACGGTCGGGCCTGGCCGACGGCGCAACACTCGATGCCCTCTTGAAGCTTAACGTCCTGGAAGATATATCGAGGGCGAAGCTTATACCGGAGGATAATATGGAGCGCTTCGAATCCATAGAGAACGATATCGTGAACAGCATCCGGGCATTGGTCTGGTAAAATCGCGAGGTAGGTAATAATGGGGAATATCATTCGAGAATACAGGACAGTAAAAGAAATAGCCGGCCCCCTGATGCTTGTAGACGATGTCGAAGGGGTCACCTATGGCGAACTGGCGGACATCAAGATGCAGGACGGGAGCGTCCGCAGGGGACGTGTCCTCGAAGTGAACGGAAAAAAGGCGATGGTCCAGGTATTCGAGG
>DHQV01000055.1:271604-278484 GCA_002408185.1 Deltaproteobacteria bacterium UBA5329 | reverse complement strand
GGTATTCGAGGGCACGCGCGGCCTGTCTCCCGAGGATGTCAGGGTGAAGTTCCTGGCAAAAGGCATGGAACTCGGTATGTCCATTGACATGCTAGGCCGTGTATTTGACGGGTCAGGCAATCCGATAGACAATGGGCCGGCCATTGTCCCCGAAAAATACCTGAATGTGAACGGTTTCCAGATCAATCCCTATGCACGTGATTACCCGAACGAGTTCATCCAGACGGGCATATCTACCATCGATCTCCTGAACACACTGGTTCGGGGCCAGAAACTTCCGCTTTTTTCGGCATCCGGCCTCCCCCATTCCCGCATTGCCGCCCAGATAGCACGGCAGGCCACTGTTCTCAAGACAGGAGAAAAATTTGCCGTCGTGTTCGCCGCAATGGGCATAACCTTCGAGGAGGCTGAATTTTTCATAAATGATTTCCGCAAGTCAGGGGCTAACGAACGTTCGGTGCTTTTCATCAATCTTGCCGACGACCCCCCGATAGAGCGGCTCACACTGCCGCGCATGGCGCTCACCACGGCCGAATTCCTTGCATTCGAGAAAGATATGCACGTTCTCGTCATTTTGACGGATATAACGAATTACTGCGAGGCACTACGTGAGGTATCCGCGGCACGAAAGGAGGTGCCAGGGAGGCGCGGCTATCCCGGTTACCTCTACACGGACCTTTCGACAATATACGAACGTGCCGGCCGGATCAAGGGAAAGAAGGGTTCCATAACCCAGATACCCGTTCTTACCATGCCCGAGGATGACAAGACGCACCCTATTCCCGACCTGACAGGTTATATTACCGAGGGTCAGATAATCATCCTGCGGCCTCTTCACACGCAGGGTATCTACCCGCCCGTCGATGTGCTCCCGTCACTTTCGCGCCTCAAGGACAAGGGTATTGGCGCCGGTAAAACGCGGGAAGATCATTCGGATGTGATGAACCAGCTTTACGCGGCATATGCCCATGGTAAAAATGCCCGCGAACTGGCCGTCGTGCTCGGCGAGTCAGCGCTGACCGATGAAGACATACTGTTCGTGAAATTCTCGGATGCCTTCGAGGATAAATTTATCCGCCAGGGAGAATATGAGAACCGGACCATCGAGGAAAGTCTGCATATCGGCTGGGAATTGCTCGGTATGCTGCCGACCGGTCTGCTCAAAAGGGTTCGCGATGAATTTATAGAAAAGTACTACCCGAAGAATCTCAATTGAGGTCAATGTCTTGAGACTTGCCGTCAACCCGACCCGTATGGAACTTTTGAAACTCAGGCGCCGCCTCGTTGTAGCCCGGCGTGGACACAAGCTTCTCAAGGACAAGCTCGAAGGCCTCATAAAGGAGTTCATGAGTGTCGCCCATGAATACAGGAGGCTTCGCCAGATGGTCGATGAGGAACTCCCGTATGTTATGAAACTATTCGTCCTCGCCGAGATAACGTCTTCACGAAACATAACTGAGAATGCCCTTGAATCTGTGCGCCAGGAACTGGACATCATCGTCCAGCCGGTCAGGTTGCTGGGGGTAAGGGTCCAGAAACTCGACATCAAGTATGGCGAGACGACCGGCCGCTATTCTGTCGTCCACACATCACCCGAACTCGATATTGCCATTGCAAGGCTCCGTGAATTTCTGCCGAAACTTCTCGCAATGTCCGAAACGGAGGACAAGGTCCGCCGGATGTCGAGCGAGGTGGAAAAGACCCGGCGGCGCGTGAACGCCCTCGAACATTCCTTTATACCGCGCATCGAAGATACGATACGGTTCATCACATCGAAGCTTGAAGAAACGGAACGCTCGACAACGAGTGCGCTGATGAAGATCAAGGCCCAGAGGCTGGCCCGGGAAGCTAAACAGAACGCTTGAAATAAACGATCCCCGGCATGAGGCCTGCCGGGGATCGTTTATTTCGGTATAAAAGATAGAATTACCTGAAGTCGAAGTGGCCGAACCGGGGATACATCTGGTAGTTCACGTCGTATTCAACCGGCATGTCGGTGACGATTTTGCCTACCGCCTGCTTAATTCCCTCAATATCGTCCATTTCATGCACGAATCCATGTACCCTGAGCCCGTATTTCGGCATCCCTTCTTCTACCGGCGTCACATCGAGGAACGACACGGTAAAATTCGGGTCCGTCAATATAGCTGCCTTCGCTTTTGCGGCGAGAGCCCTGAGATTCAGGATGTTCAGGGCTTCCTCATTCTTTAATGCATCTTTCGCGACGAGTCTCTTCTTGATCTCATCGATGATCTGCTGATGATCTTCTGTCGAACTGTTGAATACCCGGTCAAATTCCTTCGGGTCATCCCAGTGTTTTCCGTAGAGGATATACATAGACTTTGACATGTCAGCGTCAATCTTTTCGATGATCCATTTAGCAGTGTTCTCGTTGATCACCTGTTCTCCCTGAACACGGTTTATCCGGTCTTCCATGCTGCTTTCTATGCGTATCCTCAGGACATGCGGAACTCCTCTAAGCAAAAAAGTGCCCCCCGTTCCCGCAATTATTACCTTGTCTCTTTGAGCATATTCATAGATAAGGTTCTGAATAACAGCAACAAACGCCTTGAATGACCAATCGTTCCTTTCCCAGACATTAGGATACTGTTCATCGAAACTCTTTGCATATGTCTCCCAGCGGGGGCCCCGCGCCGAGATATCCTTGAACATTGTCGCACGGTCTAAGTACTCATAGCCGAGATCCTGCGACACGCGCAGGGCCAAGGCCTTTGCCCCGCCGCCAAACTGCCGCGAAATGGTAAGTATTGCCATGGTTAGCCTCCTTATCCCCTATTTTGCAAAAGGAATGACCCAGATAAACATCGCGGGTATATAGCAGGCAATAAGCGATACAATGACATAGGGAACTGTAATGCCCAGGAATTCCTTTAGCCCGACTTTCCTCTGGTCCTCCTTCTCGCCAAGGTTCTTTGCAACAAAGAGTGCCGGGGCGCCCGCAACGGTCAGGTTGCTTCCGAGGGTACCGGCCCACAGGAGCATCCAGTAGAGCGGCCAGGGGTTGATTCCCGTGTCTTTGCTAAGGTCCCTGATGACATAGAGCAATGTAAGAATATAAGCATCGTGCTCGACTATGCCAACAATGGGGGCCGTTATCCAGTAGAGGGCCGTGCTTCCCACGACAAGGCTTTTCTGGATGACGGGCGTGATCGCATTCGTGACGATTTTAATGACGCCGGCATGTTCGAGGCCGCCGACAAGGGCGAACAATGACACGTAAAATCCGATGGCACGCCAGTCAAGTTCCGCGAGTATATGCTCGACATCGGGTATCTCGACCGTGTAATGCTTACCAAACAATTCAAAGTAAAGGATCAGGGCGATCGCACCCCACATGGCGATAAAACCAAGGTGATACCCGAAAACCGGCCGCAAGGCCATTGCGATGATAGTCAGCAGAAATACGCCGCATGACACGATTGCAAAGGGTTTATCCTTGATATGATCAAGGGGTTTTTCCTGGATCGATCCAACATCCATCCTCATCCCTTTATATTTCTTTTTGAAGATGAGATAGAACATCCAGCATGTAACAATATACGATATCATCAGGATGAAAAATGACGAGGGCCTGCCGGAATGCCAGATAAAACCCGAAAATTCTATGCCGGATACGCTATGCAGCATTTGCGGCGGGAGGTCGCCGAGAAGCATCGCAGTACCCATGAAATTGGAGCAAAGGCCCACAAACAAGACCGGAGCGAACGCGGGAAAGTTGAATTTCCTGCACGCATGGAATATGACCGGAGCAAACATGATAACGACAACTACGTTATCGATCAGCATCGAAACGAAACCCGCCAGCATCCCGATCGACGTAACGAAAAACGCAACGTTCCCCTTGGATGCCTTCAGCATAAGGGCTGACAAGAAATCCGGCACGCCGGAGCGCCCGAAATACCCCGATATGATCCAGATACTTAGCAGAATGAAGATGACGTTCCAGTCAACGATCTTGAAGGCGTCAATATCGGAATACACCCCCAGGAACACCATCAACAAGATGCCCAACAATGCGGCTATGACGCTGTCAATCCAGCCTGTGATGACAAGAATGATGCTCGCAAGAAATACAACGCTGGCTGCGATCTGCATGAATTCCATACACCGAACCCCCTTTTTTAAATAGTACCCCGAAAAAAAGGGCGTCATACGCCCTTAACCACCCAATTTTAATAAATGCCACTTATTTTCCCGTGCCCTGCCAATGTCACAGTGTATACCAAGTCAAACACCTGTGCAAGCCTTATCGCGAAGGTGTATCGAGAAAAAAGGGGCCAAACAGTCACCTGTCCGGCCCCGTTGCTTCACATTTTACGGGTCATTACCGGTCTTCCCATTATGACCTATTACCTGCAACCTTCGGTTATATAATTCCCATTCCATTAAGGACTGACAGCATAACCGCCGCAGCCATAACGGAACCGACCTGCCCTCCAGCATTCGCGCCCATGGCATGCATGAGGAGGTAATTTCTCTTGTTGTATTTCAAGCCTTCCTTCTGGGCAACACGGGCCGCCATCGGGAAAGCCGAGATTCCGGATGCACCGATGAGGGGGTTGACCTTCCCGCCTGTTACCAGGTAGAGCACTTTTCCGAAAAGGATTCCGAAAACCGTATCGAGACAAATAGCGAGGAGGCCGAGGATCAGGATGATGAGCGTCGTCGGCTGCACGAAAACAGGTCCGGCCATCGTTGCACCGATCGCCATACCTAGAAGAAGCGTAACGATGTTCGCGATCTCGTTCTCTGCGGCACTGGTCAGACGGGGTACGACTCCCGATTCCTTCATGAGATTGCCCAGCATGATCGTGGCGAGAAGAGGCAGACCTTTAGGTGCTATCAGACCGCCGATGACCGTGATGACTATCGGGAAAAGCATCTTGGTGGTCTTGGAAACGGTTTTTGCATGGCTCTTCATGACCGTTGTACGTTCCTTGTGTGTCGTTAGCATTTTCATTATAGGCGGCTGAAGTACCGGGACAAGGGCCATGTATGAATACGCCGCCACTGTCACCGGTCCTAACAGGTGCTGGGCGTATTGTGACGCGACATATATGACGGTAGGACCGTCGCATGCTCCGATGATGCCGATCGTGACCGCATCTTTGTACGGAAATCCGATCGCAAGCGCAAGGAGCAGGGTAAGGAAGATACCGAACTGTCCTGCGGCACCCAGCAGAAACGTGTACGGATTCTCGAGCACCGGCCCGAAGTCCGTCATCGCCCCGATCCCGATAAATATAAACAACGGGAAAAGCTCGGTGATAACACCGGCATCGTAGATTATGCGCAGAAAACCCTCTTTCTCCATCAGGTCTGCGAGAGGTATATTGACGAGTATACATCCGAACCCGATCGGGACCAGGAGCAACGGCTCACAGTCTTTCTTTATGCCGAGCCATAACAGAACACAACCGATGACAATCATGACGGGATTCGACCAATGCAGGTTCGCGAAACCAGCTGTCAATCCATTTAAGCCACTTATTACAGAATCAGCAAACATGCGCTCGTCCCCCTTTATTTATCTTCTTCTTTTTTGTACGGAAATATCTTCTTGAGAGCGGACATTATGAGACTGAAAACAATGAGGGTACAAATCGTTCCGCCCATGCCGACAACAACCATCGTAAAGCCAAAGGTCCATTTGTCCATCATATACCTGTCCTCCTGGCTGCGTATTGAGATGTAGTAATATAGATCCTGAAATTGCTGTAAGAAATTATCCCACCGCCCGATTATAGTCAAGTGAAATAGTTAACAAAGAAGATGGGGTACAGAACTTTTTTTGCTTTTTTCCACTTTGGGCAGATGATTCTCAGGGATTTTCCCTACATATTCAAGATTCCTGTCCCGGAAGCTTCTTTCGGGCCCTGTCGATCATGACGATCCCGATATATATAAGCAGGATGGTGGGAACAAAGAAAAGGCGGTAGGGGATCTTTTCGATCCGCATCTTCTTCAAATCGAGAGGATTCTTTGAAGTGTCAGCCGGCGGGCCCTTTACGGCCGCGGCGGTTTGGCCTGTATCCTTCGTTATCCTGATCCCGGTATTATAGAAATTGTCCATGAACCCCTTATTCATATCAAAACCCGATACAAAGGGCAAAGCGAACAGAGGTATACAGATACCAATAATGATCAGCAGGATGCCTTTTTTCTTTCCATTTTCCATGACAGCCAAAATATATCAGTTCATCGCTGTGAGCGCAAATCAATTTCATGAGAAAGAGCAAGGAGTAAGGAGCGAACTCTCCTCACTCCTTGCTCTTTACTCTTCACTCTCATTTGACATAGAGAATGGCACGGGATAATATAACCAAGGTTTTCGTCACTTCATTCAAGGACAGAGGAAATGAAACGAAAAAAGACAAGGCCGATAAAGGTCGGCGTGGTCCCTATCGGAGGCGGCGCGCCGATCGTCGTTCAGTCAATGCTGAAAACGAACCCGGAAAATTTCAGTGAGACCCTCATACAGACCCGGGAACTAAAGAGAGCGGGATGTGAGCTCGTAAGGATAGCGCTTCCCCAGGAAGAGACCTGCAAAATAATACCTTTCCTCAAAAAGGAAGTAGATGTCCCGATCATCGGCGATATCCATTTCAATCATAAAATAGCCTTGAAGGCAATGGAACTCGGGATTGACGGCATACGGATCAACCCCGGGACAATCAATAACCTGCGCAAGGTGAAAGAGGTCGCGGTCATGGCACGCGATACAAAAACACCGGTCCGGCTCGGGATGAATATCGGGTCGATCGAAAAGCGGGTCCTGAAAAATCATGTGAGGCCCAACGCCGACGCAATGGTCGAGAGCGCCCTGTACCATATCGCCCTTTTCGAAGATACCGGCTGG
>DHQV01000055.1:264843-271501 GCA_002408185.1 Deltaproteobacteria bacterium UBA5329 | reverse complement strand
AAGGTGTCCCTCAAGGCGTCGGATATTCAGGAAACGATCAGTGCATACAAAAAATTCGCCAGACGGTCCGATTACCCTCTTCACGTGGGGATCACCGAGGCTGGCCCCGTTTTCTCCGGTGCCATCAAGTCCGCGATCGGCATTGGGATACTCCTCAATGAAGGGATCGGCGACACTATCCGGGTATCGCTTACCGGCAATCCGGTTTTCGAGGTCGTCGCGGGATATCACATCTTGAGGGGCCTGGGCTTAAGGAAGCGGGGAATAAACATCATCTCTTGCCCGACATGCGGGCGGACCAAAACCAACCTTGCAGAGATAGTCGAGGAATTCGAAAACGAAGTAAGCGAATTCGAAGCCCACCTCGATGTCGCTATAATGGGATGCGAGGTGAACGGCCCCGGAGAAGCCCGGGAAGCCGACATCGGCCTCGCCTTCGGCGCGACAAGCGCAATGCTCTTCAAGAAAGGGACTGTCGTCAAGTCGGAGATCCCGAAAGAGATGGCGAAGAACATCCTGAAGGAAGAGATTTACAATATGATCAATAAGTAAATTGTTCCGGCAAGCAAGAACGGCTGAGGATTGAATTCCTTTTATTTCCAACTAGTTAAAAATCTAGAACAGTCTTTATGTTCCTTTCGTCTGCCTCCACACATGCACGATCCTCTGAATGACCGTTACATGTGTTAAAACCGCGAGAACGATCACCACATAATTGAGTAGAAAAGGGATGAACAGGCCGATGAGGAGGAGGACGATCCTCTCGGGCCGCTCGAGGAGGCCGGTTTTGCACTGGATGGATGCGGCTTCTGCGCGGGCACGGGCATAGGGTATGAGAGCTGTGCCGATGGCTGCGATAAAACCGATCATTGCGTAATTGAACTCGTTATGGCGGACATAGACGAACACGATGGCCCCTATAACGGACAGGTCTGTATACCTGTCGAGGACCGAATCGAAGAAACCTCCGAATCGTGTTACACGGCCTGTCGTTCGCGCGACCGCTCCGTCAAGGATATCGAGAAAACCCGCGACAAGAAGTGATGCCGCCCCCGGTACAGGGTGTTCAAAAAAAACGAGAAATGCGCAGAGGAGGCCGAACACGGTGCCGGTTATGCTGATCGCATTCGGTGAAACGATCCTGCCTCCGAAGATGAAGCGGCACAGGGAAACAATGACAGGGTCCAGCCGGTGACCGATCCTGGGGCCAATCACTTACGGCACCTACCGGGCCCTTTCGCCCCGGATAAACTCTTCCACCATCGAGCGGGCCGTTTCGTCTGGAAATTGCCTGAGCGGGTGCTTCATCGTATATGCCGATATCGATTCCAGAACGCCCCCAACTGACCTGTCGCGCGCAACCTTGCAGCAGCGTATTGCATCGATAATGCATCCGCCGCTGTTTGGCGAGTCTTCCACGGAAAGCCTCAGTTCACAGTTGATCGATATGTCCCCGAATATCCTTCCTTCGAGTCTCATGAAGCATACCTTATTGTCCTTTTGCCAGGGAACGTAATCGGACGGGCCAATGTGGATATTGTCCGCCGGGATAGGTACGTCAATATTCGACAGGACCGCCTCGGTCTTCGATATCTTTTTCGACGTCAGCCGTTCCCGGTTCAGCATGTTCAGAAAATCCGTATTGCCGCCTGTATTTAACTGGTATGTATTGTCGAACTTCACACCGCGGTCGTTGAACAGCTTGGCGAGCGTACGATGGATAATGGTTGCCCCGATCTGGGACTTTACATCATCGCCGATAACCGGTATCCCCTTTTCTTCGAATCGCCTCGCCCATGAATCGTCGGACGCGATAAAAACGGGAATGCAATTGATGAGACTCACGCCTTTTTCAAGACATGCCTCCGCGTAAAAGCGCGCTGCTTTTTCGGAACCCACAGGAAGATAATTGATCAGGATATCAACCTTTTGCTCCTCCAGCACAGCCCCTACATTTACCGGTTCGGCATCGGAAACAACGAACGTCCGCTCCGGCGGGTATTGCTGCATATGGGGCGCCACGCCATCGAGAACATGGCCCATGAGGACCTTAACTCCGGTAGCAGGAATATTGGGTTCAATGGTCTTCGTACAATTGGGGGGAGCGAATATCGCCTCTTCAAGGGGCCTGCCGACCTTGCGTTTATCGATATCGAAGGCCGCTACGATTTTTATATCTCCGGGCCTGTACCCGCAAATATCATGGTGCATAAGCCCTATGGCTTCCCGATCCTGATGAGCATAGTAGAAGATACCCTGTATCAGCGAGCTTGCACAGTTCCCGACACCGGCGATGGCAACACGAATCTCAGGCATTGCATCTCCTTATATCAATTTTTCTTTTAGAAATATATGTCCTAAAACCCCAAAAAAAAGGGGGGCTCACCGCTTGTAGCGTTCTATACCGGCCTCGTACAGATCATTGCCAAAAATGTCGTTAACGACAAATAGCGGCATGTCCTTGACCTCGAGCCTTAAGACGGCCTCCGGGCCAAGGTCCTCGTAGGCGATGACATCGGCGGCGACAACCGTGCGGGCTATTAACGCTCCGGCCCCTCCCGTCGCTCCAAAATATATTGCCCTGTGCTCTTTGAGCGCCCTTTTTACCGCCTCAGAACGCTTACCCTTTCCTATCATACCCTTCAAGCCCAGAGATATCAACCCCGGCGCATAGGAATCCATACGGGAACTGGTCGTAGGACCGCACGAACCTATGACCTTTCCCGGAGGGGCCGGAGCAGGGCCGCAATAATAAATGACCTGTCCCCTGATATCGAACGGTAATTCCCTGCCTGCCTCGAGGGCCTCCGAAAACCGTTTATGCGCCGCGTCCCGGGCCGTGTAAATAAAACCGGACAGCAGAACCTTATCCCCAGCTTTCAGGGAATTTATCACAGTATCGGTCAACGGTGCCTCTATTCTTTTGACCCCATCGGTCCCGGTTCTGCCCGTCATAGTACGGCCTCCCGTATCCGGTGTGCGTGGCACTGGATATTGACCGCCACGGGCAAAGATGCAAGATGGCAGGGCGCCATCTTTACATGGACATCGAGGGCAGTTACCGAGCCGCCATATCCCTGCGGGCCGATACCTGTTCTGTTTATCTCCTCCAGCATTTCCAGTTCGAGGGCCGCCATATCGTCATCCGCGTTCCTTTCTCCGGCAGGGACCATAAGCGCCTCTTTGGATAACAATGCAGACGTTTCAAAATTGCCCCCGATCCCGACACCCACTATAATAGGGGGGCAGGGGTTTGGCCCTCCTCTCCGGACCATTTCGAGGACAAATGCCTTTACCCCCTCTCTACCCTGCGAGGGGGTCAGCATGCGAACTTCGCCGTAATTTTCACTTCCGCCCCCTTTCGGCAGGACAGTTATCTTGAGCCTGTCTCCGGGAACTATCTTCGTATGAATGATGGGCGGAGTGTTGTCTCCCGTATTTTTTCTCGTAAACGGGTGACAACATGATTTTCTCAAGAAACCATTGAGGTATGCCCGGCGGACCCCTTCCGAAACAGCCCCGGTCAGGTCGCCACCGGCGATATGCACATCCTGGCCAATTTCGAGAAAGGTCACGGCAAGTCCCGTATCCTGGCATATAGGCATCTTCTCTTCCCGTGCCAAGTCGGCATTCTTGAGCAATTCGCGGAGCACCTCTTTGCCGACGGGGGACTCCTCCCTGTCAATGGCGCTTTTTATCATATCATACATGTTCTCGGAAAGGTTAACGTTTGCATCGATGAACAGGTGTTCGATCATCGAAATAATATCATTGATATGGATCTCGCGCATGCCGGTTTCCCTTTATTCTTCGTAGGGCGCTATAATACCCTTCTCCATGAGAAGGTCGAGCTGGTCCCGGGCCCTGCGTATCTTACTCACGGCCATATTATAGAGTTCCTTCTCATCTATGCTGAGGCGCGCAACGCCTTGCTTCATGGCCATTTTTGCCACTGCTACCGCTTCCCTCGGGAAGACCTCCCATTCGCTCATAGTGGGTAGGAGATGGTCTTCATTGAGACCGGTGTCCTCGGCGAACCGGGCAAGTTCGTATGCGGCGGCAATGCACATCTCGTCGGTTATCGTACGGGCCATGACATCGAGAGTCCCCCGAAAAATAGCGGGAAAGCCAACTGAATTGTTGACCTGGTTCGGGAAATCGCTCCTGCCCGTCGCCACGATCCGGGCGCCTGCCTCCTTCGCATCCCACGGCCACATCTCGGGTATCGGGTTGGCACAAACAAACACGATCGCATTGTCGGCCATCGATGCGACCCAATCCTTCTGAATGACATCAGGGCCCGATCTTGACAGGGCGATCAGGACATCCTGCCCCTTGAGCGCTACTGCCATATCGCCGTCACGGCCCTCGCCGTTCGTCGTCTGCGCGAGCTCGAGCTTTTCCTTGTAGTTGGGCTTTATATCGTCGCGCCTGCGGTTGAGTATGCCCTTGCTGTCAACGACGATAATATTCTTCGGATCGGCCCCGGCCTTGATGAGCATCCGGACGATACAGACGTTTGCCGCACCTATGCCGATCATCGTGATCTTTGCGTCCTCGATCTTCTTGCCAACGATTTTGAGGGCATTGACAAGCCCGGCCAGGGTCACCGCAGCCGTACCCTGCTGGTCGTCGTGCCAGACAGGTATCGGCGACTCGGCCCGCAACTTCTCCAGTATATAAAAACATTTCGGGTTTTCGATGTCTTCGAGATTTATGCCGCCGAACACAGGGGCAATGAGCTTCACGGTCCGTATTATCTCGTCCGGGTCTTTTGTATCAAGGCATATTGGAAAAGCATCGACCCCGCCTAGATATTTAAATAAAAGTGCCTTTCCTTCCATAACCGGCAAACCCGCCATAGGCCCGATATCGCCGAGGCCCAAAACGCGCGTTCCGTCGGTTACGACACCGACAGTATTTCCCTTGTTCGTATAGTCAAACACCTTTTCGGGATTCTTGCTGATCTCCCTGCAGGGCTCGGCGACCCCAGGTGTATACCAGATCGCAAAATCATTGATGTCCCTTACGACGCACTTCGGTACTATCTCTATTTTTCCCTTGTAGCAGGGGTGCATTTTCATGGCATCGAGAGCTGGCTTCCGGGCTTTTTCAAGCAGTTCTTCCTTGGTGACTCTTTGGTCGTGCACGAGGGCCTCCTCAATCTTTCATATCGTAATTGTGTCGACATTCTATTATAAAGACAGTGAGGAGTAAAGAATAAGGAGCAGGGAGTTTTTTTATCTCCTTACTCCTTACTCCTAACTTCAACTCCTTACTGATTCAATTGACAATACCGATAAAATTGTTTATTTTATTGAAAAATTGGGCCCATAGCTCAGCTGGAAGAGCCACCGGCTCATAACCGGTAGGTCCTTGGTTCGAACCCAAGTGGGCCCATAGAAAACGTAAATGGTGAAAAAATTTCTAATAGAACGGGATTTCGACTAATGAAGAGGGGGTGTACCAAAGGGTACACCCCCTCTTCTTTTTGGAGGCAATACATTGGAGCGGGAACTCGAAACTCTTTTTGAAGCACAAAAAATTGAGATCCAGATCATGGAGGGCGAACGGAAACTTCTTCAGGCACCGAAGAGGCTCCAGCAGATGCAAGACGAATTGATCGCGCTGCGTCAGAAAATTGATAAAGAAAAAGAGATCACAGATGAGTTGGAGAAGGAACGGCGCAAGAAAGAAAAGGAACTCGAAGCAGAGAAAGAAAAGATAAAGAAACTTGAAGTAAGGCTCTACGATGTCAAGACGAACAAGGAATACCAGGCACTCTTGAAAGAGATCGAGGCAGCGAAAGAAGCTAACGACCGTACCGAGGAAGATGTCCTCGTCCTTATGGACAAGGTGGAGGACCTCAGGAAAGATTACGAAAATTCGAATGTCCAGCTCAAGGAAATCGAAAAGGAATCGCAGGCCGAGCGAGCTATCATCGAAAAAGAGATCAAATCCATGGATGAGGTCATTGCAAGGCTCGTCCAGGAACGGGATAATCTTCTTTCCGTCGTGAGCGAGAGCTTGCGGAACATTTACGGTGTTCTCCGGGAAAGGCGCGGGGGAATAGCGGTCACAAACGTAAAGAATGGGGTTTGTCTGGGCTGCAATATGAACATTCCGCCGCAGCTTTTCATTGAAGCAACGAAAAACAAACAGCTGATCCAGTGCCCGAGCTGCAACCGCATCCTCTTTTTCCGGGCAAACGATTGATGCAGTGGCATATCCATGTTGACGGTGCGTCCTCGGGAAATCCCGGAAGGTCGGGTGTAGGCATCGTGGCGCGCGATCAAGACGGAACGGTGATATTCACGAAGAGCATCCCCCTGGGCGAGATGACAAACAACATGGCCGAGTACGAGGCACTCCTCATTGCCGTCAATGAAGCTGTCGAGAATTCCATAAAAGACGTTACGGTCTATACGGACTCCCAGCTGGTCGCCAACCAGATCAACGGCCTATACAAGATAAAGAATATGACCCTCTTTCAGTATGTGAAAAAGATCAAACAAACAGTGGGCAATTTCGATCATTTTGCGATACACTATATTCCGCGGGAACAGAATCGGGAAGCCGATAAACTTGCGAAGGATGCCATTTTAAAAGGGTAGACGGGTGATCGCTCCGCTTTTATGGCGGGGGGGAAAGGCCGGGC
>DHQV01000055.1:256420-264726 GCA_002408185.1 Deltaproteobacteria bacterium UBA5329 | reverse complement strand
CCCAGGGAAAGTGCAACAGAAAATATACCGCCCCGAAAGGGGTAAGGGTGAAATGGCGGGGTAAGGGCCCACCAGTCCCGCGGCGACGCGGGAGCTTTGTAAACCCCATCCGATGCAAGGCCAAAGAGGGTGCCGCTCTCAACGGGCGGCGTGGATGGCCCGTCCAATACCCGGGTAGGCCGCTTGATATCCGGCGCTTTAAGCCGGATACAGAGAAATGATTACCGTTTCCGCCGTGAAGGCGGAAAAACAGAACCCGGCTTACAGTCTACCCTTTTAAAAAAATACAACGTTATTTGAGAGACCTGTTATGAAATATTTCATCATAGTCGGCATGCCTGTATCGGGCAAAAATATCGTCCTGACGTAATGGTTCGCCGAATCGGTCCGATCGACCGCATATCCGTAAAACTCGTAATGATCTTTCTCATCATCGGATCATTACTGCTTTTTTTTACCAATCTCGGTGGACGCGATTTCTGGGCACCGGATGAGGGGGATTTCGCGCAGATCGTAAAAGAACTCGATACCGATCCCGTTGTACCCCATTTGAACAATGTCCCCTACGGTGAAAAACCCCCGCTTTTTTACTATGTAGTTTACATTTTTGCCAAGACGTTCAGATCTCTTCCCGACGAGACCTCGATGCGCCTGTCTTCGAGCTTTGCCGCGCTGATCACCCTCATTGCCTTTTTTCTCACCATCCGGGTTGGATTCGGTCTGTCACGATCGATCGCCAGCGTGGTCATCCTGGGACTTACCCCGCTTTTTTACTGGCAGGCGCGTTACCTCCAGGTCGATATGGTCTTTTCGGCTGCCCTCGTTCTCGCGCTCCTCGCATTCTTCAGATTTATTGAGAATGCGAGGACAGGATGGTACTACGCTTTTTTCATAATGCTAGCATGCGCATTTATGACAAAAGGTCCTCTTGCTGCTGTGCTTGCCGTGCCGGTCGTTGTTTTCTCCTGCCTTTCCGAGAAGAGGATGCCCGCCATATTAACGAGGCACACCATCTTCGGCATCCTAGTATTTCTCGCCATTATCGTTCCGTGGTATTGCGCCGTGTACCTGAAGGAAGGATATCCGTACCTGTACGAGAACATCCTTCGCCAGAATTTCCTGAGATTTTTCGAGGCCTGGAGCCACAAACGGCCTTTCTATTATTATTTCACAACCCTCCCGCTCGATTTTTTCCCGTGGAGTTTATTTTTGCCGCTCGGCCTGTACACTGCCTTCAAAACATGGAAGGCCGACAAGCGAACACGTTTTTTCCTGATCTGGTTTCTCTGGTTCTTCTTCTTTCTTTCATTGTCCTCGGGAAAGATCAGCAAGTATATGCTGCCCGCGCTGCCGGCCCTCGCTGTCATTGTTTCCGGTTCGATGCGGGAACTGGACAGGCCCTACAACAAGATCGTCTTTCCCGTTGCCGCAGCCCTCTTCCTGGGCCTCGGTATAGCACTCTTTGCTTATGCTCCGTCGCAGTACCGGGAATTCATGCCCGAACGGATCGTTCTCGGCATTGCGGGCATCTGCACAGCCATTATTGTTTTTGCCTCTGTCAAATTTGCGTCCGCCAGGGGTGCGTTTGCGTGCATCGCCATATTCCTGGGGATCGCATATATGACCGGCAATATATCCATCTTTGAAAAACTAAACCGCTATAAATCCCCGAAACCCGTGAGCGAAAAGGTCAGGGCCCTCGCAGGCGACAAGGTCCCGTGGGTCTATTATGGCAGTATGCGCGGAGTATATGTATACTATGTCGGCAGATTTGCCGTGCATGTCGAAGAACATGACATAAACGGCCTGCGGCAATTTGCGGGATGTGAGGGTGAATTTTACCTGCTTACCCGCAGGCGCGACGCGGATGAAGTGAGATACGCCGTGCCAGATGTCGTGGTAGAGTCCCGGGATACGATCGGGGACAAGGAAATGATGATTTTTCATCGTCTAAAAAAAGATAATGGGTAATTTGACGAAACAGAAAAAGAGGTTCGCCGTATATGTCGGGGCCCTCCTTGCACTGTCCTATGTTTTCCTTTTCTCGGGCCTTGGCTCGTATTCCCTGAAGGAACCAGATGAAGGCCGTTATGCCGAGATCCCCCGCGAAATGGTGGAAAGCGGCGATTACACGGTACCGAGACTGAATGATGTCCGGTATTTCGAAAAACCTCCCCTGCTCTACTGGGCCGTTTCATTGTCCTATAAAGCATTCGGCATCAGCGAATGGTCGTTCAGGTTCCCGAACGCACTTGCGGCGGCCTTGTGCGTATTCAGTCTTTTCTTTTTTGTACGGCGATGGGCCGACGACTTCGCCGCCTTCCTCGGTTCGCTCGTACTTTTATCGTCGTTTGGCTTCTTCGCCATGGCCCGTATTGTCACAACGGACATGGTCCTGACATTCTGGCTTTTCCTGTCGCTTTTATGCTTTTATGGTTATTACCGGGAAAGATCTTCGCCCTCTCTCTGGGGATTCTACGCCGCTATGGCCCTTGCCACCCTTACGAAAGGTCCTGTCGCCCCGGTGCTCCTGTGCGCCACTATCTTTATTTTCCTGTTTATGGAAAGGGACCTGGCGTTCTTGAAAGAAATGAAACTTATCCGTGGTTTTGCGCTGTATTGCATAATAGCGGCACCGTGGTTCGTTATCATCTCTATCAGGGAAAAGGAATTTTTTGACTTCTTTTTTGTTGACCAGCATTTTCTCAGGTTCATCTCCACGAAGCACAAGCGCAGCGGGCCAATATATTACTTTCTCCCGGTAATTTTCGGTGGGATGCTCCCTTGGTCACTCTTCATCCCGCGCGCCTTCGCCAGGGCCTGGAAAAGATCCGATTACCGGTTGTTCGTCATCTGGTCCGCACTTGTCTTCATATTTTTCAGTCTGTCGGGATCAAAGCTTCCTCCGTACGTCCTCCCTGTTTTCCCGGCGCTTTCTTTGCTGATCGGGGCGCTGTTTCATGAAAACAGGGAATCTCCGTTTACCCGGCCCTGGGAGACCGTCGGGAACTGCATAATTATGGCGGTGTTTGCCCTGGCTGTTTTTCTCTACTTGAGCCCTTCATTCATGGGTTACATTGGCAGTGTCACGATGGACGCCGCATCTATCGCCCGGGACCTCGTTCTTTTCTCTCTGATCATATCACTGAGTGCGGCGGTCTGTTTTGCGCTTTTCCTGTTGAAGCCTTTCCGGATCCCAAAAAATATTTTTGCGATCCTGTTCCTTTTTTCGCTTGTCGTTCTTGTCGCCATCGTGGCCCATTCGAGTGTCGTTGACCGGGCCAACACTGCAAAGGCCCTCGCAATGGAGGCGAAGGCCAGGGGGAACGAACCTGATATTATTGTCAATTATTCCGCACTGGACCTTACGCTGCCCTTCTACCTGAGAAGGCCCGTTGTCATTGCCTCATACAGGGGAGAACTTGCCATGGGCTCCGAATACGAGGATTCCAAAAAATACTTCATGGATCAAAAAGAATTTCTCGATACCCTCGGCTCCGGGAAGAAAGTCCTCTTTGTAGCAAAATACAAAAGGGTCAAAAATTTGGAGAAACAGTTCCCCGGACACATAAGAATACTCAAATGCCAGAACGATAGATGTCTCCTTTCGAACTATTGAAGAGAATAAAGAGAACAATGGCTGTCGTTAGCGCACAGGATCGACGCAAACCACGGGCATTGCCTGTCGTGCTGTGTGTTTTCATTGTTTATTTCTTCGGTACATCCCATTACTGCCAGGCAGCCGGCAGGGGTGAGAAGGACCTGGCGCGCGACCTGCGGGCCATGGTAACCGATCCAACAGTACGTTCGGCAAAAATTGGGGTCGTTGTCGTTTCCACGACAACGGGAAAGAACATTTTCGTATACAATCCAGACAGGCGATTGGTGCCTGCATCGAATATGAAACTCCTGACAAGCGCCGCTGCCCTTTTCGTGCTGACACCGGATTTTCGCTACGAAACGCGGCTCACCACAAATGGCGGCGTGAGTTCGGGGATACTGAACGGGGACCTTATTGTCGAAAGCTCCGGCGATCCCACGATATCGGGATACTTCAATGACAATGACCCGGTTTGTGTCTTCAGGGATTGGGCAAAACGCCTTCAGGGAATGGGTATCCACGAGATACGGGGAGACCTTGTCATCGATAATTCGGCATTTCCGGAAGGTCCCTATGGCGAGGGCTGGGATATGGACGATACGAACCGCTGTTTCTGTGCACCCCGCGATGCTTTCACCTTCAACAACAACTGCATTCAGCTGGAGATAATTCCACCGGTGCAAAAGGAGCAGGGCTTTCAATTCGTAATGGAGCCCGCGAGCGATTACGTACAGCTTGTGAACCGGCTCGATTCCCGGACGGTCACGGGCCGGGACACGGTCCGTCTCGATTATACGGACCCCCGGACCCTGGAGGTCAGGGGGTCCAAAAGACCCGGAGGCGCGGCAACAATTCATTACGTACCTGTCCGCTATCCGGCCCAGTTTGGGGGATTCGTCCTCAAGGAAACGCTGGCGTCCAGCGGGATACAGCTTACGGGAGATATCCTGTGTGCCCGAAATTGCCCGGCTATCGCCGACATTGCACGCCGAAAAAATGACAGGCAACTGAGCACACTCGCCGTGTATCGATCCGTCAGGCTTTCCGAGATAATCAAGGTCGTGAACAAGCTGAGCAATAATCTCTACACGGAAATGCTTCTTTTTGCCATCGGCAGGACGTCAGGACATGCATTCACAACCAGGAATGCAGCCGCTATCGTACTTCAGGCGCTCGATAAAGCAGGAATCGATACGACCGGCGTCGCAATGGTTGACGGGTCAGGACTGTCCCGGTACAACCTCATCAGCCCCCGCCAACTCGTCCGGCTATTGCAGGTCATGGCCGCCAGCCCCTATTCCGGATATTTCTACGAATCTCTTCCCATTATGAGCGTTGACGGAACCCTCTCGCGCCGCCTAAAAGGCTCACGCGCATCCGGTCTGATCCGCGCAAAGACCGGTACAATGACAGGCGTGCGAAGCCTGTCCGGATATATGACCACCTACAATAATGAAAACCTCATCTTTTCGATAATATCGAACGATCACCCCTCCACATCGGCTATTGACAGAGTCGTCGATAAGATCATCATGCGACTCCTTGATTATTAAGACCGTAAGGCGTCAGTCGTTCCCCTCCCGACGTCATTCCGGCGGAAGCCGGTATGACGTCGAAAAAAATAGCAGACGATGTGAGAAGCCTTACGCCCTCACGCCTTATGGTTTTTGATCTAGCGTACTATTCTCTTCCTCATGAAGTGAAACGGCAGCGGGGACAATATGGCTGCGGCCGCTATTATCCACAGTATGCCTTCTACAGCCTGTGCGGCGTGACCTGCAGCCAAAGACCGGCATATGTTTGTCAGATGATAGAGCGGGGTGAACCAGGCAATCTTGCTGACAAAAGGCGGGAGGGCATCCAGCGGAAAAAATATGCCGGAAAAAAGGAACATCGGTGACATGAAAAGTGTATAGAAGTAGTTCAGTGAATCGACCCCGGGTACCAGGGCCACGCAGAAAAGTGAAATTTCCGCAAAAATAAGCCCGCTGAGGAAAAGAATGGGAACAACGAGGACCACGAGTGCGGAATCGACCAGATGGAAGGCACTTATCGTCCCGATGATTATGATGCCATAGAGAACGCTTTTCGTTGCCCCCCACATCATTTCTCCCGCTATCAGATCATCGATGTTGACAGGTGTGGATAAAATGGCGTCGAACGTCTTTTGATAGAAAATTCTCACATATGTAGAGTATGTGCATTCATATACCGTGGCAAACATCGAGGACGATGCAATGATGCCCGGCGCTATAAAATTTATATAAGGCCTTCCCTGCACCTCAGTTATATACCCGCCGAGGCCCAAACCGAGTGCCACAAGGTAGAGGATGGGCTCGACAAAGTTGAGTGCTATGCTTGACAGGTAGAGCTTCGTGTAAACCGTCAGGTGCCTCTGCCATACCCGGTATGCGCGCTTAATTTTCAAGTTTGCGCCCCGTAAGCTTTAAATAAACATCTTCGAGATTTCCGCCATGCCGGTCCATGAGTTCCTGCGGCGATGCGATCACGATGATCTTACCCCTGTCCATAATGGCCACATGGTCACAAAGCCTCTGGGCCTCCTCCATATAATGGGTGGTAAGAAGCAATGTCTTACCCTGTGCCTTAAGCTCCGAAAGCCTTTTCCAGACCATTTGCCTGCTGTGCGGGTCGAGGCCCGTTGTGGGTTCGTCGAGTATTATTATTTCCGGATCATTTATCACCGACCTGACAAGAAGGAGGCTTCTTTTCATGCCGCCCGAAAGGCTCCTGATATTGGCATTCATTTTTTCCGATAAGCCCACAGACCCCAGAAGGTCTTTGGCCATGACCGATGATCTTTTTTTGGGTATGTCGAAATACCGTGCATAAACCACGAGATTCTGAAGTACCGAAAGGTCAGGGTCCAGACTGTCATCCTGGGGCATGACCCCTATCCTTGATTTTACCAGGCTTGGGTCTTTTGTCACATCATGGCCGAGAACTTTGACCTCTCCGCCGGTCGGTGGCATAAAACAATACAGAATACGCATTATCGTTGTTTTTCCGGCTCCGTTCGGGCCGAGAAAGCCAAAGCATTCACCCGAGACAATCGTGAAATTGACCCTATCGACCGCCCTGAACCCGTCGTAGTCCTTCGTCAGGTCTTTTGCGGTAATGATTTCCATAGAAGATAGTATAATCACAATACGGGAAAAGAGGTCGAGGAAAAAACAACGATCATACGGAAGAAAAGGCTATGTCGAAAAGCCTTGCCGTGGGTATCTTGTACCTAACGGTATAAATCCCCGCCATCATCCCGGGCTTGACCCGGCATCCAAAGGTTTGCCATCAAAACTCCACCGTCATCCCGGAGTCAAGCTCCGGGATGACGGAATTAGGAATTGCGACAAGGCCTCCTTAAAGCCGGAATGACGCGGTAATATGAGAGACAAGCTTTTTACCCGAAAAGGAGGCTGTAAAGTAAAAAAATCAGACCTTTGGTTTCGCTACTTTCGCGTCGGTAATTTCGGTTACCGGCAGTGTTGCGATATCGGTGAAGCGCTGTCGCCAGGTGTCATTGTCTTTGAGCAGGTCGTCGACACGGGAAAAAACATTTTCCACAAAGATCTCCCTTTCTTCCTGTCTTTTCCTGACGCCGTAACGTATTGTATTACGCTCGTCACCGCTCAGATGATTGATAGCATTCTTGGTTGTCAGTATCGCCCCGAACCGGGCGAGGTTTGACAACCTCGATGCGTAATTTATCGTGTCCCCGAGGGCGGTAAATTCTATGTTTGTCGACGACGGCGTGGTCGTGCTGAAATATTCCTGTCCCTCATTGATCCCCATATTAAGATAGAGGTCATTGAACCATCTCTTTCGGGCCTTCCATTCGGCTGAAAAATCCGCCATCTTCTCTCTGATGGAAAGGGCGCAATTTATGGAGTTCATGAGATAACCCGGATCCTGCTTTTTGAGAAAATAATATACAACCCCGTCGCCGATCCTCTTGCCGTATATTCCATGAAATGCCCTGAAAGATTCTTCGAGTATTCTCCACATGCTGTTGATCAATTCGAAATATTCCTCGGGAGGAAGCTCGGCGCATATGCGGACGGAATTCTGCAGATCGGCAACCAGCACGCTGAAAGACACGAGCGTCGGCAGGCGCTGCGTCAAAAGATCGCGAACGACGGTTTCGCGGTCTGACAGAAATTCAGGGATCCCTGATTGCGCCGTTTCAGCCTTCTGATAGAGAAAGAACATCCCCTCACGGAAGAACGTCGTATATACGACAAACTTCTCCAACGACCCATTGGTTCCCTCGATATCGAGATAACGTCGATGGATCTTGTCGGGACTCATGCTTACTGCGCGATCATACACCGATTCGAGATACTCGGTCTCTCTTCCCGACATTCCCGTATACATCCGGCCCAGCTGTTCTTTACCATTTCTCATACGGTAAAAGCTCATGTGATACTCGACCACTTCCTCCCGGTTCTTGACGAAATGATCGAATTCCCAGCTCAGAAAAAGTCGAAAAACATTTCGCAGTTCAACATCCCGTATCGACCGGATCGGTTTCCCGAAGATGCTCTTCTCGGCAGGTTCGTTTATCCACTCGATCTCGAACTCATAGTTCAACAGATATGCGGGGGTTGTGATATCGTCCAGCGTCAGGTTCAGGCCTCCGTCTGACATTCTGTGCCCCTTTTCGACGACAAGCGAATTCGCGAAG
>DHQV01000055.1:254096-256362 GCA_002408185.1 Deltaproteobacteria bacterium UBA5329 | reverse complement strand
AGATCCATCATAAACCGCCGGCCCCACTTCCTGTGCGATCGTGTCCATGGCCTTACCTTTCCCTTTCAGTTTCTTGATCTCCGTTATAATGTCTAAGACAGTTACAGGGAAATAGCCGATCTTCCTGGTCCCCTTCAGGCTTTTCGATGCGTTTCTCACCACCGGCTTTGGAATGATGCCCCGTTTTATGTAATTGTTGAGGGTTGCCCGCGATATCTCGGATCTTTTGAGAACTTCTTTGCTGTCTATCCACTTGTGAGCGTTAAACTCGACCATATCCGCAAACCCCTGTCAATCCCGTCGCTTCGGCTACAATTTACATATTTATACAGTATAAGTGAATTGTCAAGCAAAATATTTAGACAGTCTAACCGAAACCGTACGTCGTCATCGCAAGACGTACGTAGTTAAAACCAAACATTCGCCGGGATAGGTACGCTATTTTGTGATTGGTACAAAAAGACGGGCCGTGTGTTGGCCGTTTCTACACCTTACGACTGACGGCTTACGGTTTCATCCATACCGATACTGCACCCCGAAATCCCCCTTGGGGTATGTCCACGTGATGGCTCTATGGGTACAGGCTATCATGCAGGTGCCGCATTCGAGGCATCCTGCAAATTCCACCGCTATCTCGTTCTCGTGCTCGTTGAATGTGTACAGATGCCCGGGACAGACCGTCAGGCAATGCCTTGTACTGCATTTCGACCGGCAGATGCCATGATCAATGATTATATGGCTTTCTTTGTCTGTCTTAAATGCATCGAGGGCGAGTTTTTCGTCTATTTTCATGTATGTCCCTGTCTAAATATTTTTTACACGATAGAGCTCGAGAAGCCTTTTCATGCTCAGCATTCCGGATGTCTTCAATCCGTCCCATACTGTTTTGCCGAGGCGTTCTTTGGGGTTCTCGTCGAACCACATCAGCTTTTCGAGAAGATCGGGGAAGGTCTGCGGGTAATAGGAAAACAATGATTCATTTTCAAGATATCCTGGCATGTTCTTCGTCGCCTCGAGATCTTTCAGGACAAATGTCTCTTTTAACCTTTCAACATAGCTGGAAAGCGTCGACTCTGTATAGGAACCTGCCTCCTTTGCCTTGATTATTGCTTCCGCGGCGCAAATGCCCGAGGCTACGGCAAATTCCATGCCCCGTACCGTGATGCCCATATTGAGGGCAAATCCGGCCGCATCACCGGCCACAAGTATTCCGTTGCCGCAGAGCTTCCCGACGCCCGCGTAACCGGCCTCGGGTATCACATGGGCCGAATATTCCATTATTTTCGCGCCGTCGAGAATTGTACGCATCTCGTAGCGTTCCTTGAACGTGTCGAGCAGTGCCGGTGCATCTATCGGGGGCTTTCTGTCCATCATGGCATTGATCCCGACCACGATACCGAGAGAGATTGTATCTTTATTTGTGTAAAGGAAACCGCCTCCAAACATCCCTTTCGTGACATCGCCAAGAAACAGGTGCGCGGTGCCTTCGCCTGTATTGACATTGAAGCGGTCGTTTATCTTTTCCTCCGGCAGGGCAAGGACCTCCTTCATGCCGACGGCGCATGCTTTAGGGGACAGGGCCGGTTTCAAGCCAGCTTTTTGCGCCATGAACGAGAGGACACCGTCGCAGGCAACCACAACATGGGCGGGGATCTCTTCGATTCCCGCCTTGATGCCGGCAACCGAACCGTTCTCCCACAGGAGATCGTCAACCCTGTATTTTGGTATGACGAAGACGCCTTTTGTCATAATCCTGTCGGACAGCCACCTGTCGAGACGGGCCCGTAACACCGTATAGCTGTGCCCGTCATTTCTGAATTTATCGGATGTGTGATCGATGCTGAGGGAGTTTGAGGCGCCGAGAAGGCTCCAGCGTTCGCGCACCACTTTGCGTTCAAAAGGGGCACCCTCGAGCATATCTCCCGCCAGGTCTTTTATCGGTTTCAGGTAAAGCCTGCCCCCGGTGACATTCTTGCTGCCGGCAAAGTCGCCGCGCTCCACGACGATCACCTGCAGGCCGTGGTCCGCGAGGATATATGCACAGGAAAGACCGGCGAGGCCCGCCCCTACTATGACGACATCCATTTTGTCCATGATGTCAGGATTCTTCCCGCACTTTTCTCAGTTCATCTTTCAAGGCAGGAAGCACTTCAAAAAGATCATCGACAATGCCGTAGTCGGCATACTGAAATATCGGGGCATTCGGGTCTTTATTGATGGCTACTATGACCTTCGATGTGTCCATGCCCATGATGTGGTGAAGGGC
>DHQV01000055.1:228536-253987 GCA_002408185.1 Deltaproteobacteria bacterium UBA5329 | reverse complement strand
AGTGAAGGGCCCCGGACACACCGCAGCCGATGTATAATTTCGGGGATACGGTCTTTCCGCTCTTCCCGATCTGATCGTCATAATCTCTCCACTTGCTGTCGACGACCGTCCGTGATGCCCCGACCCGGCCGCCCATAAGATCGCCGATCTCATCCAGCATGGAAAAATGCTCGGCGGCTTTCATGCCTCTGCCGCCGCAAATGATAAAATCCGCTTCCTGGAGATCGACCTTCTGAGATTCGGTCTTTGCGAAAGAGATCACCTTGATGCCGGGGTTCTTCTGAATATTCACCTTCTCTTCGATGACCTCGCCTTTTTGGCCTGGTTCACTGACCGCAAAAGAGTTCGGCCTGAACGTCACGATCAGCATCGAATCGGCCCCGGGAGCGATCCACGATATCACCTTGCCGCCGTAAAGAGGTTTCTTGATCTTCAAGCCGTCACCATCGAGATCGAACCCGACCGCATCTGAGACCATGGCTGCCTCAAGGCGTGCGGCGAGGCGCGGAAAAAGGTCTTTTCCTGTCATTGACGACGTGCCGAGAACGATTTTAGGCGTATATTTTTTCAGTATCTCCTGAAGGGCGGAACCCGTGGAATCCCAGCCATGGTCTGCAAGGGATTCGTCATCGACAACGATCGTTTTGTCGCAGAATCCGCTCACCACATCAGCTGCCTGTTTAACGCCCGATCCGACCAATGCCGCGAAAAGGCCGGATGAAAATTTTGCAGCGATCTGTCTGCCTGCAGACAGTAGTTCCAAAGATGCCTTTCTCGGCATCGAGTCTTTGCATTCAACAAATACCAGGACGTCATTACTCATGTGAAACCCTCCTCCCTACAGAGCCTTCGCTTCGTCTTTAAGCAGCCTTACGAGATTCTTCGCTTTTTCCCCGGCTGTCTCTCCATCGATGATGCGGACTGAAGGTCTCTTCGCGGGTAATTCATACGAAAGCACCCGAATTTTCGACGACTCGTTATCTATTGGGCCGAACGGCGTGTCAAATGAGGCGGGGTCCAGGACCGTGATCTCCGTTTTCATTGCTTTCATGACCCCTGTAATCAGCGGTACCCTCGGTTCGTTGAGGCCTTTCTGGGCTGTAAAAAGCGCCGGCAGCGTAACTTCAGAAACCTTTTTACCGCCTTCGATCTCATTTTCAACTTCAGCCCTGCCGGCATCGAGCATGGTCAATCTGCTTATCTGGCTGACATGGGGGATATCGAGAAATTCCGCCACCATCGCCCCCACGCTGGCGCTCTCGTCATCCATGGCCTGGCGCCCGCATAGTATAAGGTCAAACCCTTCCTTTTTTGCATATGCAGCCAGGATGCGTGCAATTATCAGCGGGTCGTCCGTTTCATATTTCGAACTATCGATACGAACGGCCTTATCGGCCCCCATCGCTATAGTTGTCCTGAGGGCCTCCGTCGCTCTCACAGGTGCAAACGTGCACACCGTGATCTGGACATCCTTCAACGCCTCTTTTATCCGTATCGCTTCCTCGACGGCAAATTCATCGAAAAAATTGACGGCATATTTATTTTCAATTTCGAGACTTTTCTGATCGAAGCTAATAATTATCCGCGCTTCCGTATCGGCAACCTGTTTTATAAACACCAGAACATTCACGTCTTCAAGCCTCCTTTCGTCCCTTCGGACATTCCAATAGCCTTACAAAAAGAAATGACCGGCCTTAAACCGCAGGAAAAATGGTTAGACCGTAAAACATGAAAATCCCTTGTTTATCCCGAATTTAACTTCAAAATAACCGGGTGGGAATTTTTTGGATAAATTATTTTACCGGGCCCCTTTTGTCAAGGAAAAATTGGCAATAACGGGGCCTGTAAATTAACGGTACCTTGTAAATTTATTGGCTTTTTGAGCCCAAACGTTGTCCTTTCAAATATCAACGAAAGAACGCAACAATTTCGCCCTCATCGGATGCCTCAATTTTTTCAGGGCCTTTGCCTCGATCTGCCGGATCCTCTCGCGGGTCACCTCAAAAACCTGCCCCACTTCTTCGAGTGTATGGTCCTGTCTTTCCCCTAACCCAAAACGCATCCTGACAACCCTCTCTTCCCTCGGAGACAGGGTCGAGAGAATACTGTTGAGGTTTCTAACAAGGTCATCATATATGGCCGAATCCTGGGGGGTCAGGACATTCTTGTCTTCTATAAAGTCGGCCAGATGGGTGTCTTCATCATCGTTGATCGGTGTTTCGAGCGATATTGGCTCTTTCGTTATCCGAAGGACGCGTCTCACTTTTTCCGATGAAAAACCGATCCTGTCCGCTATTTCGTCCGGATATGGTTCCCGTCCGAGCTCCTGCACAAGTCCGCGGGACACCCGGATGATCTTGTTAATCGTTTCTATCATATGGACCGGGATGCGTATCGTCCTCGCCTGATCGGCGATCGCACGCGTAATGGACTGCCGTATCCACCATGTCGCATAGGTGCTGAATTTATAACCGCGTTTATACTCAAAGCGGTCCACGGCTTTCATAAGCCCGATGTTGCCTTCCTGGATCAGGTCGAGAAGCGACAATCCCCTGTTGATGTATCTTTTCGCTATGCTGACAACGAGCCGCAGATTCGCCTTGACAAGCTCGTTCTTGGCGACGGCAAAGTCGAACTCGGCCTTTTCGATGCGTTTCAGGGACTGCCTCAAGGCCTTGGAAGATATCCCGATCTCGTCCTCGATCCTTGTCTTTCTGTCCATCAAGGCTTGAAGATGCCTATTGTTCCCGGCCTCTTTGAGTTTTTTACACCTGGTTATTTCATTTTCGATCTTTTCAATGCGTTCGACATAGCGCTTCATGCGCAAGATTATCTTTTCGGTGATCTTCTTGCTCAGATTGATCTCCGTGATGATCTTCTGCATTTCCTTGCTATGGCCTTCTTTTTTGCCATCCTGGAGTCTGGAATGCTCGTCTTTCAGCCTTTCGAGAAGTGAAATGACCCGCTCTCTCTGGAATTCAAGCTCGGTATCACCTTCCTCTTCGTCGTCGGCTTCTACCGTAATGTCCCTGACGGCCGCTTTCGAGGTCTTGAGCGCCGTCAGGGCACTGAGCAATTCCTTGACAGTGCCGGGGAAGGACAGAAGGACCTGTTTTATTTCCTCCTTCGCCTCTTCCATAAGACGGGCTATCTCCTTCTCGCCCTCCCGGGTAAGAAGGGCCATATTACCCATTTCCTTGATATAATGACGAATAGGATTGATCAGGTCGTCATTATAAACTTCTTCGAAATCCCCATCCCCCTCCAATACTTCGTCGGGCTCGACGTTCCCCCCACCTTCAATTGCTTCCTGATGTTCGATCTCGAAAAGATCGATATCATCCAGAAGATTGCTCGGTTTTTCCGCCCGAGACATGAATGCGTACAGTTCCCTGTTCTCGAGATTCTCATCATAAGGATAAAATCTCCTTACTTTTTCAGGCATGTCCACCTCTCTATAAAAAATTATTTTTTATATGCGTCAATACCTGCTTCTTTTGTTCCAGGAGTTCTGTAACAGCCGCGGCGTCCCCCTTGCTTTCCGCTTCGGCAAGCTTCTCTGTGATCCTTTTAGATTTTTCCATGAAAAATTGGCGTTCAATATGTTTGAAATAATCAAAGAGCACTTTTTCTGGCTCATCGCCACTTTCCGGGACACTATTGTCAAAAGCTGCGTCGAGGACAAGGCTTTTCAAGTCCTCCTTATCGAGCATCTCGATAAGCTCCCGCACATTGAACTTATTGTTCTCTTTGAAGCGTGTGACCATCTTCGTCATCACTTCCCGGATATCCGCATTTTTTATATAATTCAATACCTCCCTTCCATGAAAGTGTTGAAGCAGTTCGGGACGGGCAATACAGGCGTTGATCACCTTTTTCTCGATCACGGCTTTGGCCGAAGTTGCTTTTTGAGTCCTGTTGCCTGCTTCATATATCCTTTTGGGAATAAAATGTTCTTCACCTATCCCGGTCAATTCGGAAAGGCGTTTTATGTACAGTTGCCGTTTGATAACGTCTTTGATAACCTCGATATGGGGCATTACCTGCTTTATGAACACCTGTTTGCCCTGAATCGTCGTCATTGCCTGTTTTTCAGAGTAATGATCGAAATAAAAATCAAGGATAGGTTTCTTGCTTTTCACTATCTCCGACAATGCGGCAGCGCCCTTCTCGCGGACGAAACTATCAGGATCATGGCCCTCGGGCAGGACGACCATCATTCCATTTATATCCATCTCGGCAAAAAGCTCTATAAGCCTCAGGGCGCTTTTTATCCCCGCGGGGTCGCCGTCCAGCATAAGCGTGATATTCTCGGTATAATTCCGTAATTTGCGGATCTGTCCTTCCGTCACGGACGTGCCCAGCGTGGACACGACATTCTTGAGGCCTGCGCCGTAAAGGGCGATCAGATCAAAGTACCCTTCAACAATAAAAACCTCATCCTGTCCCGTGATATGTTTTTTTGTCCGGTCGATCCCGAACAGGGAATTGCGCTTTGAAAACACCGCGGATTCCGGGGAATTCACGTATTTGGGTATCCCGTCTTTGTCGAGGGTCCTTCCGCCGAATCCGATGACCCGCTTATTGACATCTATAATAGGGACAACGACCCGTCCTGCGAACATATCGTAGAATCGGTTTTCCTTGACCCTCACGATACCGGTGGACAGGAAGATATCAGCAGGTATCCCTGTATGATCGAGGGCCGCTTTCAGGCCCCCGCGTGAACGAGGGCTGTACCCAAGCCTGAATTCTTCTACGATATCGCCGGAAATGCCGCGCTTTTCGCAATATTCACGGGCAAGGGCAGTTGCCTTGAGCCCCTTTTGATAATACTCACACAGCTTCTCCAGGGCATCGTAGTGACCCCTCTTCTTTCTGTCACCCTTTCTTTCGACCACTATGCCGTATTGCCTTCCCAAGTGGTCGATAGCCTCAACGAAGGTAAGGTTTTCATATTTCATTATGAAATTGATAGCGCTGCCGCCTTCCCTGCAGCCGAAGCAATAAAAGATCTGTTTTTCGGTGCTGACCGTGAATGATGGGGTTTTTTCTCTGTGGAAAGGGCACAGTCCCATAAAGTCCTTGCCGGCTTTCCTCAATTTAACATACTGGGATACGACGTCGATTATGTTGATCTTCTGAAGAAGCTCATCGACCGACGCCTTCATGCAAACTCCACTATTGTCACTCCCGCGTTATGCTCATCTGCGTGGAACGTTCGTACATAAGGTGTACCGGAAAGCCGCTCCCTGACTGCCTGCATAAGCCTCCCGGTCCCGACACCATGGAGGACCCTGACCTTAAACACCCCCTCGACCAGGGCCCGGTCGACGAACTTATCGAGTTGCCTCACCGCCTCGTCGACACGCATACCGACAATATTGAGCTCGGGCTCTCTAATCGTTTCTACAGTTATTTGGGTTGTTTCTTTCGATATCCGCTTTGGACCTTCTATCGCCCTGGCAATGAACATCCGTTTCAGTTTCGTCCTTACGTTTCCGATGGCAACTTCGAAGACATTACCCTCTTTGTCGACGTCAACGACATATCCTTTGCTGCCGAGGGTCTTCACGAGAACGTAATCACCTATGCGGATGTCCTCCCTGTCCTCCTTGGCCGGTCCCCCAACCCTTTCCTTCAAGGAACGAATTCGCTCCTTACTCTTTGTTATAGACGTTCTTTCCTTTTTTGCAACATCTTTTTTTATCGATTCTATTTCAATATCCAGCCGAAGGAGCTTTTCCTGGTATTTTTCTTCCCATTTCCGAAGGTATTCTTCCTTCTTTTCCCGGATGACCTTCAGTCGTTCGCGCGCCTCTTCCTTGAGCTTTTTGAGCTCCAAGCGCTCTTTTTGGGCCTTTTCCGTCTCTTTTTCCAGGTTCGTTATCAGGTCGTTCAGCATGAATTCCTGTTCATTGAGATATGAATAGCTCTTTTCGATAATTGCCTCGGGCACTTCTATCTTTTTGGCTACATTTATTGCGTTGGAATATCCAGCCGTTCCGTAAACAAGCTGGTAAAGGGGCTTCATATTCTGCGAATCGAACGATGTCGCCACATTCAGCGCAAAATCCTTCAAGTAACCGTACGCTTTGATGAGATTAAGGTGCGTGGTCACCACGATTCGGCAGCCTTTTTCGACGAAAGCATCCATGACGCCCATCGACAGGGCGGATGCCTCCTGCGGCTCGGTATTTCCGCCTATCTCATCAATGAGCACAAGTTCATCGCCGCGCGCGCGAAGATAGAGGTCTTTTATGGCATACATATGCGCGGTGAAGCTCGAGAGCTCCATTGAAATATCCTGTTCGTCACCGATGATGGCAAAAATGTCGGAGAATAAGGGTATCACCGGCCTTTCCGATGCGGGGATGAAAAGGCCTGTCTTTGCCATAAGCGACAGGAGGCCGATCGTCTTCAAAGCGGCAGTCTTCCCTCCCGCGTTCGGGCCGCTTATGATCATGACCTTCTCTTTCTCCTTCATGAAGATGTCGATCGGCACAGCCTCATTCTTTCTGGACAGCGATATGAACGGATTGACGGCTTTCTTTATTTCGATCCTGCCTCCCGGGACGACCTCGGGCCTCACGCATTTGAACTCATGGCAAAAAAGGGCCATGGCATGATGAAGATCGAGTTCGCCGAGGAGCTCGACATTCCGCGCGAGTTCATACAGGAAGCCGCGCGCAAAATCCGTCAATTCGTGCAGGATCCTCTTTTCTTCCTCATTTTCCTTATTGACGAGTATATTGATGCTGTTGTTCAGTTCGACGCATTCCACCGGCTCGACAAACGACGTCTTGAGCGAATGAGAGTAATCGTGCACGATGCCTTGAATTGCTTCGTTGAAATTGGGTTTCAGCGGAATGACATACCTGTTGTTCCTTAAGGATATGTATTCATCCTGAATGATAGGCTTTACCGACTCGCGTCCCATTATCCGGTCGAGCTGTTTCTTGATCCTCTCCCTGTTCAGAAAAAGCTCGGAACGTATGCGGGACAGGTCATACGATGCGCTGTCTTCCAGATACCCTTCGGCATTGATGCACCGCGTGATCTTTTTGTAAAGAGCGGGAAGCTTGTCGAGGCCTTCTATGATGTTATCGATATACGCTCCCTTCTTAAAGGCCTTCGTCAAAAAGGATGCCGTATCGGAACAGGACCGTATGAAACTGGTAATGGTCAGAAATTCGGACGACTCCAGGACGGAATCCCGGATCCCTATTCTCTGAATGATCGGAGCAATGTCGGGGACTTCTCCAAACGGTATTCTGCCATCCCACTTGATGATGTCCATGACCGCATCGATCCGGTCGTGGCGCGCGGTTATCTGTTCAATATCGTCGAGAGGGCTAAGTGAAAGCAGTTCGCTGCTGGAAAAAGGTGTTGCAGAATATTTAAAGATAACGCCGCGAAGCTTGAGATAATCGAGATATGATAAAGTTTTATTGATCATACGGGCTTTCGACTGTCGCTATCATGATGACAGTCTCTTAAGCACCATTGCACTTAACAATTTTCCGTCAATCCTCCCGGGGAATTTATCCATGATGAATTTAATTACTTTTCCCATCTCTTTCCGGTCTTTTGCGCCGACAGCCACCACAGCATCCTCGATCTCTTTTGCGATCTCATCCTCGGCCAATTGAGAAGGCTGGAACTCCTTCAGGACTTCCAGCTCTTTCTCTTCTTTTTCGGCTAGTTCAAGACGTTGGCCTTTCTTGAAGCTTTCGATGGAGTCCTTGTGCTGCTTGATCGATGTCTTGATCAAGGCGAAAAACTCCTCATCGGTCAGAGGCCTGATCTTCTCTACTTCTTTGTTCTTGATAGCTGTCAGGAGCATCCGGAAAACAGACACCCTGATAGTGTCCCTTTTCTTTAGCGCCTCTTTCAAACCATTTTCAATTGTGGATCTGTAGTCCATCTATTCCTAGTAAAGACCTTTGTCCATGGTTCTTTTGAGTTTCTTCAGAGCTCTCTTCTTGGCAGCGAGAATTTTTTTCTTTCTCTTTACGCTGGGTTTTTCGTAGTGTTCTCTTTTTTTGATCTCGGACAGAATCCCGGTTTTTTCACACTGCTTCTTAAACCTTTTGAGGGCGCTCTCGAAGGATTCACCTTCTCTGATAATAACTGCTGGCATCCATTCTTCCCTCCCTCCATAGATCCATTAATTTGAAGCTCCATATTAAAACCTGAAAAATGCGCTAAAGTCAACAGATTTTAGCCGTTTAAACATTGGTATTCATCGATCGAGACCAGGGCAACCTGTATTTTTCCGACTGAGCTAACCCTTTTTCAGAGCGAGGCCGATCATTCAAAAGGGTTCTTGAGAATTATGGTGCTATCCCTGTCAGGCCCCGTAGATATGATCGCGGCCGGGATACCGACCAATTCTTCGATCCGTCTGATATATTTCTTTGCATTCTCCGGCAGGTCGTCAAATTTTTTGACATCTTTGAGCGGCGTGTTCCAGCCTTCCATTTCTTCATATTGAGGCTCGATACGATAAAAATCCTCGACCGCCATCGGCGGCTCATTATGAAGACGCTTGCCGATCTTGTACCCGGTGCATATCTTGATCTTTTCAAATGCGTCGAGAACGTCAAGCTTCATGAGCGACAGTCCGCTTATCCCGTTAAGTTTTACGGACCGCCTCACGAGCACGGCGTCGAACCAGCCGCAGCGTCTCGGCCTGCCTGTTGTCGCCCCGTATTCATCGCCGATCTTTCTCATAAGCTCGCCTTCGGGGCCATGAAGCTCGGTCGGGAACGGGCCTTCACCGACACGGGTAGTGTATGCCTTGCATATACCGAGTATATAATTGACCGCGCTTGGCGGCACGCCGGACCCGGGTGATATATTTCCCGCGATGGTGTTCGATGAGGTCACGAAGGGATATGTTCCGTGATCGACGTCAAGAAAAGTGCCCTGCGCACCTTCAAAAAGAATTTTCTTTTTCTTTGCGATCGCTTTATGGAGAAATGACGTCGAATCCGCCACGTGTTTTTTGAACAATTTCCGGTGGGATTCAAACCTTTTGAGCACATCGCGCATCATGACAGGTTCGTCCTTATAATAGCGGCGGATCAGGAAATTCTTTATGTCCAGGTTCGCCTTCAGTTTTTCGCGAAAGACCTTTTTGTCAATGCAGTCGATCACCCTGATCCCCATCCTGCTGGCCCTGTCTTCATATGCCGGTCCAATACCGCGGCCCGTGGTCCCTATTTTCTTTGTTGCCCTGGCTTCTTTCAGGGCATCGAGTTTCTTGTGATATGGCATGATGACATGAGTCAGACCGCTTATCATAAGGCGCTTCTCGTCCTTGAGGTAACCGAGCGTCCGGAGTTCCTGTATTTCCTTTTCCAGGACCTCGGGGTCCATGACAACGCCGCTGCCGATAATGCAATATGTGTTGTCATGAAGTATTCCCGAAGGGATAAGATGAAGAATCACCCTTTTGTCTCCGATCACTATCGTATGGCCGGCGTTTGCCCCGCCCTGGAAACGAACAATGATATCGGCCTGACTGCTCAGATAGTCTATGATCTTTCCCTTGCCTTCATCACCCCACTGAACCCCGACTACTCCCACATTGGCCATCTTTTTCTCCTGAGATTTCATTGGATGAAACATATTTTTTTATCGTACAACGGGGGTAAAATCAAGACATTTAGAGGCAGTGGGTCGTAAGGCGAGAACCCATCGCAATACAAAACCTGGGGCACGTTTTCACTACTTACGACTTACGACTTACGTTTTCCGTCGAAGAGGCCATCCATCCTGGATACCGGCTTCATCGGCAGGTTGAGGTGGTGGAAGGCTTTTTCGGAGGCTTTTCTTCCCTGTGATGTGCGGATGATGAAGCCGCTTTTGAGGAGAAATGGTTCGACTACCTCGATCAGCACGTCGGATTCGAGCTGAAGTGTCGCGGCAAGGGCCTCGATACCGACAGGCCCTCCCTTGTAATTGAGAACGATCGTTTTGAGAAGTTTCCGGTCGGTTTCGCTCAAGCCATGATCGTCGATCCCTTCAAGGCCAAGTGCGTCTATGGCAACATTCTTTGTTATCACACCCTTGGCCCTGACCTCCGCAAAATCACGGACGCGCTTGAGGAGCCTGTTTGCGACGCGGGGCGTACCGCGGGCACGTTTTGCTGTTTCAACGGCGCCCGGGTCATCGATCGCAACACCGAGTATTGCCGCCGAACGCTTTATGATCTTTACGAGGTCCTCGTCTTTGTAGAAATCGAGATCCCTGACAATGCCGAAACGCTCCCTCAACGGGGATGACAACAACCCCGAGCGTGTCGTCGCGCCAATGAGTGTGAATTGCTCGAGACGATAACGATGCGTCCGGGCGTGGATCCCCTTATCGAAAATAAAATCTACGGCAAAGTCTTCCATTGCCGGGTAAAGGAACTCCTCGACGATCTTCGGGATACGGTGTATCTCATCGATGAAAAAAATATCGCCGCGTTCGAGATGGGTAAGCAGGCCCATCAGATCGCCGCCTTTTTCAAGCGCTGGGCCGGAAGACGTAACTATACGGGTACCCATTTCATTCGCGATGATGTGGGCAAGCGTGGTCTTTCCGAGGCCGGGGGGCCCGTTAAAGAGAATGTGCTCGAGCGGTTCGCCGCGCTTCAGGGCTGCCTCGATGGCTATCTGAAGGGTTTCGACGATCGTATCCTGGCCGACATACTCCCTAAGGCTCACCGGGCGCAAGGTGACGATAGATTCATCACCCGATGGATCATCCTTCCTGTACAATTCCGAAATGTCGGAGCTTTCTTCCTGTATCATTGCTTCTGTCCTCTATATACCTCTTCGAACAATTCCTCCGAAGAGGCGATCCGGGGGTTCCTTTTCATCGCGTCCTGGATCATCTGCCGAGCCTCGAAAAGTTTATGACCGAGCTGAGTAACGAGAACGTGCTCCACGTCCTTCACAAAGTCCTCGGCAACCGGCGCCGCGGCAGCTGTCTCAGGCATAAGGGCGTATTTCGCTACCCTTCCCTTCAGGGTCGCAACGATCTTATCCGCCTTTCTTTCGCCGATCCCCTTGAGCTTTCGCAGGGATTTGACGTCCTTTTCTTCGATGTTGCGGGCTATCTCCCGGACAGGTTTCGTCAGGGCCTTGATCGCCGCCATCGGGCCTATATCTTCGACCATAATGAAAAGTTCAAAGAACTCGCGGTCAAGTTCGTGCCGGAAACCCACGAGGACCGGTTTCGGCTGTCTTTCGGTCTGGTGAAAGGAAATGTAAAGCTCCAGGTCATCGTCGATCTTTTTCGATCTGCGGATCTCCGTCATCGCAAAAGCCGGGATAAGCACATCGTACCCGATTCCGCCCACAAGCAACGTCAGGCGTTCATCGTAGAGGCCTTTAAGCTTTCCTGACAGGTACGCTATCATATCACTGCCTTGTATTCCCTCCGGTAATAGACCGCCAGTGCCACCGCGAGAGCATCCGAGGCGTGGAACGATGAAATATCGCTGACCCCGAGCACGCTCGCTACCGCTTCCTTGATCTGTTTCTTTCCGGCGTTGCCGAACCCCACCAGTGCATTCTTGATCTCCTTCGGCGCGATCTCCTGTACCGGCAATCCCCTCTCCCGGGCAGTCACGTAAAGGACCCCGAGGACGCTGCCGAGAAGAATTCCTGCCCGCGGATAACGCACCAGCGAAAAAACGTCCTCAATGGCAAGAAGATCAGGCTCGACCTGTTCGATTATCTGGTTCATATCAGCATGTATCTGCATCAGCCGGTTCGGAATTGTATCCGACGTAAAGGTCTTTACGGCGCCGCATCTCATGAGGACAGGCCTCTTCCCCTCGCATCGCAGCGCCCCAAAACCGGTGCTGGCCAGACCCGGATCGATGCCCAGAATTATCATGAATTCACCGCTTCAGCAAAATTTTCCACCTGATCGTAATCATAATAACAAGAGGGACCGCCTTTGTAAATGAAAAGACGGCAAATGGCTAACGGTAAAAGACAATAATGCCGTTAGCCATTTGCCGTTCCCCGTTTCCCTTGCCTATCACCCATTTTATAGTTATACTTGTTGAATGTCTGACGAAGAGTTGATCGAGATATGCCTCGCCGAGGCACGGGCGGCGTGGGTAGAGGACGAGGTCCCGGTAGGGGCTCTGATCACTGATAACAAGGGAACGATAGTTTCACGCGCCCACAACATGACGCGCTCGCTCAACAATCCAGGCGCGCATGCCGAGATGCTGGCAATTGAACGTGCGGCGAACGCTCTGGGAAATTATCGCCTGACAGGATGCTCGCTATATGTTACGATGGAGCCGTGCCTTATGTGCGCGGGAGCGATCATCGAGGCCCGGGTCGTACGGCTTGTGTTCGGGTGCTCCGACAAAAAGCGCGGTGCTTTCGGCTCCGTCATCGATACGAATCTCCTTCCACTCAACCATAAGGTTGAAATGACCGGCGGAGTCCTGAAAGACGACTGCGCCAAACTTTTGAAAGACTTCTTTTCACTCAGGAGAGGTACCGAAGTGGCCATAACGGGGCCGACTCGAAATCGGCTGTACGTCTAAGCGTACCGTGGGTTCGAATCCCACCCTCTCCGCCACTACCTTACTGGCATACACAAGATAAAGCCGGCACAACTAGTTCGAAGGCTAAAATGGTTGACAATTGATACGCCAGAAGTTAGGATTATTGGATATCATCGGGCCGGGCGGCCTTCCGGAGGTAGACCATGGACAAGATCCTGCTGCGAATGGCCAAAATTTCAGCGAGTCCGCAGCGCGCCATACTGTTCTTCCTGGCGATGTCAGTTGTTTTCTCACTCTTATACTGGGTACTTTTCCCTCTTCTTGAAGGGACTCCCTCACTTGGCTACAGCGCGAACCGGGTTTCCAGCCCTCAATCCGTAGGGTTTCTCGATTGCCTGTATTTTAGTGTTACAACCCAGACAACCGTGGGGTACGGCGATATCACTCCTGTCTCTGTTTTGGGAAAGATCGGTACGGTCGTCCAGGCTGCTTTCGGGTTTTGCTACCTAGCTTTCCTGGTTTCGCTATTCACATCCAAAGCGATGATGGGATCAAAGGTAATTAAGACGCATCTTCGTCACGCGATAGAAAAAGGCAAGGTGCTGCCGATGCGCTAAGGCGCACCGCACATATCGCACACGCCACCTAAAACCTGGCAGGGACAATAATATAACATGACGCGTATTCGATCCATTCTCTCGATGACCGATTTTTCTCCCGGCGCCCGGCATGCTGCACAACGTGCAGCGATACTCGGCGCGACATGTGCGATCCAAAAGGGCGTGCTGTTGCACGTGCTGGAAAAATCGTGGTTGGACACCCTGAAGCAGTTCCTGGGTACATCAGTCGAAGTCGAGAAGGGGATCATCGACGATACGTCACGCTCCCTGGCCGAATTAGCCGAAGAAGTTCGCCAATTATCGGGGTTTTCACTCGAACCCCAGGTACGCAGCGGAGATACACTGGACACGCTTGTCGAGGCTGCCCCTGACTTCGACCTGCTTGTGCTCGGTGCGCGTGGGCGCCACCCTGTTTGGGCGTTGGCCCTTGGCACAACCTCGCAGCGCCTTCTGAGCAAGGTACACCAGCCGGTCCTCGTCGTGAAGCGCGAAGCGGAAATACCGTATCAAAGGGTTCTCGTCTACACAGACTTTTCCCCAAATTCCCTAAAGGGCCTGCAATACGCCCAGATGATCGCTCCACAGGCCTTTATCAATCTCGTGCATGTCTTCGAGCCCCTGCTTGAACGGAAAATAATTTCAGCCGGTGTCTCGGACGAGGTCGTCGAGCAGTACCGGGTAGATGCGCAGTTAGAGGCTGAAGCGGAGATGACACGCTTCATTGCCGAGGCCGGTACCGACCCCCGTTTGCTTCTACGGCTCATCGAGCATGGCCATGCCCCGGGTAAACTTCCGGAGATCGCTGCCAAATGGGCACCCGACCTCATCATCGTTGGCAAACACGGACGGTCGCGGATCGAAGAATTCTTGCTGGGGAGCGTCACTTTACACATGCTCGCCCAATCCCCATGCGACGTGCTCGTGGCGGAATAACAGATCCATCGGTGAGATATGTGGCAACTATTTAAAGAAAGATTCCTGGAAGTGATCAAGGCAGTTGCCCCTTTGGTAGCCGCCGTGTGCGTCCTCCAATTTACCTTGGTGAAGGCGCCGGCATCGTTGTTTCTACAGTTTCTTATCGGATCTGTCATGGCCCTTGGCGGGTTGATCCTTTTCTTCACGGGCATCGACATCGGGATCCTTCCCATGGGAAGATTTATCGGGGCCGAATTGCCCCGGAAGGGTTCAGTGCTGCTCATCATTGCCACAGCATTCTTGCTGGGCTTTGCCACAACTGTCGCCGAGCCCGATGTCCTGGTTTTGTCCAGACAGGCCGATTTGATCTCGCAGGGCGTAATTCAGGGAAGGGTCGTTTTGTATGTTACGGCTGTCGGCGTGGGGTTTTTTGTAGCAATAGGCATGCTGCGTATCGTTTTAGGGTTTCCAATGGTTTATTTGCTTGCGGCTGCGTATTCGGTCGTCATTGTTCTTTCTTTTTTCGCTCCCACAGAATTCATCCCGCTGGCCTATGACTCGGGCAGCGTGACCACCGGCGCGCTGACCACCCCCGTGATGATATCATTGGCCGTTGGACTCAGTTCGGTTCTTGCGGGCAGATCGACCGTATCGGACGGTTTCGGCCTGCTGGGATTGGCATCCATAGGACCGATCATCGCGATAATGCTTCTGGGGATACTGCTACGTTGAAGGGAATTCACGTCTTCGAAGGGTTTCAGACCACGGTATTGAGCGTGGCCACGGCGGTGTTTCCCCTGGTACTCCTTTTCGTGGTCTTCCAGGTCTTAATGCTCCGGTTGCCCCGAAAGCCCGTTGTCGACATACTAAAGGGCACCATGCTGGCATCTGCAGGGCTATTGTTGTTCCTGCAAGGAGTACATATCGGCTTCCTTCCCTTTGGTCGGGCCCTCGGAGAAGCCCTGGGAACAATGTCCCATCGCTGGCTGCTCGCGCCTATCGGTTTTCTCCTCGGGTTCCTCACCGCCTGGGGGGAGCCGTCCGTGCGCATCCTGGCCAACCAGGTCGAAGATGCATCGAGTGGATCGATCCGTCGATCCACGGTTCTTTATGCGATCTGCGGGGGTGTTGCCCTCATCGTGAGCCTGGGCATGTTGAGGATCGTTTATGACATGCCACTCCTTTACATCCTTATCCCGGGATATCTGTTCGTTATCGTGATCATATGGTTCAGCAACAAGGATTTTCTCTCGATCGCTGTTGATGCCGGAGGTGTAGCGACAGGGCCCATGGCGAACACCTTCCTCCTTGCCCTCGCCCTCGGTGTATCTACTTCCATGGGTGATCAGGATCTTATGGTAAGTGGGCTGGGACTGGTCGCACTCATCGCACTGGCACCTATTGTTTCGGTCGCAACTCTGGGCGTCATCGTGAATATAAAGGAATATCGAAAGGAGTGAAAAACATGTCTGACATCTCTCTCATCGTTACCATTGTGCGAAAAGGCTGGGGAGATACAGTGCTCGAGGCCTCTGTAAAGGCGGGGGCTCACGGGGGCACCATTTTATACGGACGCGGATCGGGTATCCATGAAAAACAAAAGATATTGGGGATACCTATCGAACCCGAGAAAGAGATCGTATTGACGGTTACCTATTCGGACAAAAACGAGCGTATCCTTAAAGAAATAGTTCGCGTCACCGACCTCGACGAGCCGGGCATGGGAATCGCTTTTGTCGTTCCCGTTGAAAAGGTGGCAGGCGTCGCGCACCTTGCGGGCGAGGTCGCGAAGCTCGATCTGTAACCTTCCCGGCCGCATGGGACTTTTCCGTGCAGGTTAATCTCCGGTGGCAAGACGTACTGTAATAGATTTCCTGTGAGTAAGGATAGTTTTCATCGGAAATATGCCTTCAATACGTACTCTTGGATCATGCGGTGGGTATTGAAGAACGACCCGTTCAGCGCCATCGCGTTTCGCATGACCTCCACGTACCGGTCCCGGTCCCGGTAGAAGAGAGGGATGATCGTATGTTCAAGCTTGCCGTAAAGGGAAAGGGCATCGTTTGAAGGGCTGACCTCGGTGCCGGTCCCGTCACGTCCGATGGCCCATCCGGTTATGCCCTCCAGGCATCCCTCGATCCACCACCCATCGAGAACACTCAGACTCGGTACACCGTTGACAGCCGCTTTCATCCCGCTTGTCCCGGACGCCTCCAAGGGCGGCTCGGGCGTGTTCAGCCACAGATCGACACCCGCGGTGATCGCCCGGCCAAGGTCCATGTCGTAATCCTCGAGATAGGCGACTGCGATGCGCGCCTTGAGCTGCTCCCGCGCTTCAAACACCCGTCTGATCATTGCCTTGCCGCCCTCATCATCCGGATGGGCCTTGCCGGCATATATCACCTGAAACGCGCCGGCACTCTCTGCTATATCGAGAAGCCTTTGCGGGTCATAAAAGAGCAGGTCGGCCCTTTTGTACGCCGTGGCCCGTCGGGCAAAGCCGATCGTAAAGGTACGGCTGTCCATGGCAAGCCCGGTCTTCTCCTGGACGACTCGAAGAAGGTCCCCCTTTGCCTCGAGATGCGCCATCCAGATCTCATCCTTCGGAATATTTAACGAATACCGTAGGCTGAACGCATTTTCCATACAACCGGGGATAAAACGCGCGTTCAGCCTTCGGAAAGGCCGGGATGTCCAGGTGGCGGCGTGGACCCCATTGGTAATGGAGTCTATCGCGTATCCGGCGTATATGAGGTTCGACACCTCTCCATGCCTTTTTGCCACCCCGTTCACATATCGGCTGAGATTAAGGGCGAGATAGGTCATGTTGAGACATTCCTGATAGCAGAGGACGTCTTTCAGCCTCGCGATGTCCCTCCCGTACTCGCAGACCTCGGAGACCAGCGAGAGGGGAAACCGGTCGTGCCCGGCGGCGACCGGAGTATGGGTCGTGAAAACACACCGTTGCCGTACCGCCGAAATATCCTCCTCGCCGAACGATTCTCTTCCCGCCTTTACCGCCTCCTCGTGAAGAAGTTCCACGGTAAGAAGGCCCGAGTGCCCCTCGTTGAGATGGAATCTTTCTATGCCGGTATGACCGAGGTCTCTCAGTATTCGGATGCCTCCTATTCCGAGCACGATTTCCTGACCAAGCCGGTAACGCTCGTCGCCTCCATAGAGAGTATCCGTCAGGACCCGGTCTTTTTCGCTGTTTTCGGGAAGAAACGTGTCGAGAAAGTAAACAGGCACGGAGAAACCGCCGGCGCCTCTCACATTATACAGCCAGGGGCGGATATAGACAGTTCGTCCTTCGATCGTCACCTTCGTTCGCACGGCCGATTCTTCCAGAAAGTCCTCGACGGTCCACTCGACCTGTTCCTCCATCTGCCTCCCGTACTGGTCGAGCCTTTGCCGGAAATGGCCCTTGCGATAAAGGAGGGTCACCGCGACCATGGGCACCCTGAGATCTGCCGCAGCGCGTATCGTATCTCCAGCAAGTATCCCCAGACCGCCGCTATAAGTGGGCATATCGCTCCGGATCCCGATCTCCATCGAAAAATAGGCGACTCTGTAGGAATTCACCATGCTACTACCTCCCTTTTTAAAATATGCCAAACACGTATCTCCGTATCATTCCAACGCATCGCGTGTCAAGCACCAAAGGAAATCGCCACCTGCGGTGACCGGCTGTTTTACCGCCTGGTATCAGGCAGGCCCGGCCGGACATCTCGACGCAGCCACGAAGGCCTTGGGGGATCATCACGAATGCGGACCTGGGTATCGAAAAATAGGTAGCCGAATATCTTCGCAGATGTTTACGGTCCCTTCGTGAAAGGGATCTGCCGCCCGGGTCCCCGGGGTCGGGTGACTCGCAAAGATACTGCCTTGATTACCGTATATCCTCGATCTTGCGCAGCGCCATTATGCCGTGCTTGGGATCGATATTACTGTCTTTCAATGTCTGGATAGCGTAATTATCCGCCTCGATCTCATTCGTTTGAAAATATTGACAGTGCGTTAATGGCCGAGGGCGATATGTCCGGTCTCATGCCCCAGGATATACAATACCTCGTTATCGGTCATCATATCGAAAGTGCCCGAATACAGGCGGATACTCCCGTCAGGCAGAGCGAATGCGTTCACTGCCCCGGGAGTATGACAGATCCTGATATTGATGCGCAATCCTTTATCGATTTTCAGGTTCTTCGTCATTTTTGCCAGACGGGCGGTATATACCGAGTTTTTATCAACGATCTGATTTTCCCTGTCATTTTTCTCGATAGATGCTGCAGATAATGCATGCATTTCCTCATCCGATAACGTAGCCGTCTTGAACAATCCCAGACCGGCCTCGAGAAGGCCTTCCATGTACAGGGCCATGGCCGGGCATCCGGAGATGGTTATCACCAAGCATATCAGCCACACGAAGAAGTTCCTCTTCACCATTCACCCCCCGTTTTAGATTATTCTTGGAAAAAACTTACGAATGTTTTATTGCAGCCAACACGGAAAAACAATGTGGAAAAACTCGGACCAAAACATTGCCGAAAAGATATACTGGGCCCCGTGGAAAGATTGAAATTTACCGGGTGCAATATCACAATTGACAAAACATGTTGCCCGGGTTATTTAGACATCGACCCGGATAGGCAGAATAACCGTCGGGATGCCGTCCCATTGGAGCCTTCTCTGAAGCGAGTAGGCCGTTTCGTTGTGCAGGACCTTCTGGAACGGGTTTTCCTTTTTGAATATCAGTTTACCAGTGAATACGGTCGACCGCGGAAATTCTTTCACGGTCTTTTCGACAAGGTCCGTAACAGAATCGATAACATCCGTTGCGATGTCAGTCCGGTAATCAGCGGGGAACCCGTGAAGCCTTGCGACCTTGACGTATTTCTCGAGGTCCCTCTTTACCGACGTTTGAAGGGCCTTGATCTCGGCAAGCCCCTTAAAGGACCCCGAGTCCACCTCGGCAACCGATATAAAAATAAAATTCTTGTATATGCCGGGGAAGTGTCGAACTATTGCAAGCAGGGTATGGAGCCCGAACCCATTAAAGCTGCTCACGAGCAAAATCGCGGTCATGTCCTTTGGATCGACGGGGTTATCATTAAACGGTTCGGCAGCAGGGATATCGGAAAGGATGCTCTCCAGATGACGCACACTGTCCCTGACCTTCGCATAATGCCTTCGGATGAGATAACATATACCCATCACCGCGGACGTTATAACAATGGTGACCCACCCCCCTTCGCCGAATTTTTCATATATCGTCACGCAAAGGATGGTAAGGCAGAGTATTAAACCAATGATGTGAATAACGGTATGTTGCTTCCATTTGATGTCCGATCCCTTGTTTTTCAGGAAGAACCGGATCATGCCGAATTGAGAAAGCGAGAATGTCACGAAAACATTGATCGAGTACATCACGACCAGGGCAGTGATCGAGCCGCCCGTGTATACGAGAAGAGCAATGGCCGCCGCGCCCATCAGGACAACGCCGTCCTGCATGGTAAGCCGCTCCGACAGGGATGCAAATCTGCGGGGAAACCAGGAATCGATGGCCATGTTTGAGATCACCCGGGGACCGTCAATGAAACCTGTCTGAGCTCCCACAATCAGGAGCGCCCCCTCGGACAGGATGGTGATAAGAGCGATCACTCCGCCAAAACGCCAGTCCAGAAAGACTTTTCCGGCCAGTATGGCATTGAGCGTTTGCCCCTCCAAGGGCTTAATTCCAAAAAGAAGATAACATACGAGAAGTCCTCCCGCTGTAATGGCAAGGGACGACGCCATATAGACCATGGTCCGTTTACCGGTTTGCACCCGGGGCTCCCGCATGATCTGCATTCCATTCGATACCGCTTCGATCCCCGTGTATGTTCCACCACCCATGGAAAACGCGCGAAGGAAGATGGCAAGAACACCGATAAACCCCACGGTCGAAAGATCGGAATTGAGGTTGCGGTCGATGTCGCGTAAAAGGGGCCCCGCCTGCCCGATATGGGTAAAAATGCCGTACCCGATAAGAAGAGCATGCGTTGTGACGAATACGATGAAGATAGGGGCGAGCAAGGTGACCGATTCCTTGACGCCCCTTAAGTTCAAAATGACGAGCAAGACAATGAGAGATGCAACAAAAACAAGCTTGTACTTTTGAAAAGAAAGGGGAAGAAAGCTGAACAGGGCGTCGCCGCATGAAACAAGCGAGACCGTGATGGTTAGCATATAATCGACGAGAAGCGCGCACCCTGAAACGACGCCCGCAGAGCTGCTTATCGTATGCGTCGAGACTATATACCCGCCGCCTCCATGAGGGAAATGCTCTATGATCCTCGAATATGCGTATGAAATGATGATGACCGTGAAAGCCGTGGCGATAGCCAAAAAAATGGCAAGATAGGCGTGCTGTCCCAAGGTCCGAAAGGCTTCCTCTGGCCCGTATGACGACGATGACAGACCATCCGCGCCGAGGCCGATCCATGCAAGGATCGGTATCAATGATAGCTTATGGAATATCGATGGCTCTTTGATGTCCCGGGGTGAGCCGATGATCGTGTGCTTCGTTTTTTCCAGGATGGTATGTGACCTTTCGGGGATGTTTTTTTCCTGCACGGCGTCAAGCTCCGACCACAAGCACGGTGGAGCGGGCATTCTTTCTGACCTTTGCGGTTATGCTTTGGAACAGGGATAGCAGAGAGTCCGACTCCCGGTGCCTGGACATGATTATGAGGTCTGCATTGTCCTCTGCCTCGGCATTTAGGATCTCTTCGTATACTTTTCCCTGCCTGATCTCTGGAATTATCTCGATATCCTTTGAATCCGGGAACCTGGCGATCTGTTTCCGCATCATTTGGAGCTGCCCGTTCGAATCACCGGATCGAAGAACATGCAGCAGGTTGATCTTCGCACCCTGTGGTCCGGCGAGATCGATTGCCAGCCGCAACGCCATATCCGAATATTCCGAAAAATCTGTGGGTACCAGTATCCTCTTTATACCACGGGTCACGGACGGCAATGTTGCCAATCCAACAAGACAGGCCGTAATGGCACTATCACTCGCTTTGGTGCCGAAGCTCATATCGACCTCCTCTTCACACTATCAATTTAGCCATTTGGGCATAAATTGGGCGTTAAAAGATCGGTCGATCACATAAAAATAATGTAAAGATACTCAAGGCCCTTATGTGGCTTCCCGGTGGGTCCCGGCCCATAAAGCGAGGGCATCCCTTACGTCATCGGCTGTAACGGCACTGTCCATGGCCTTGAGGAATATCCGGTCCTGGAATGCGCGGCAAACTGCCGCGAGGATATCTATCTGGACCTCCGGCCTTCCACCAGGGGTGAGCGAAAGCACAATATAGTCGGCAGGGCCGGTGTCATCTCCTGAAATTCCTCCCCGTGCGACACCCAGGGCGGCGCCCGGTTCATGGAGACCTTCGAGCCGTGCGTGGGGGATGGCAACCCCTTCATTAAGAAACGTGGACCCTTCCGATTCCCGCACCATTATCGCGTGCAGTGCAGCTGCCTCGTCGCATCCCGGAAGGTCTCTGCATGCCATATGAACGAGTGCGCGGATGGCTTCATCCTTGGAAACCGGCTCATCCCAGAACACCACGTTACGTCCGAGCAAGCTGTTCATCGCCAGCCTGTGCACCTGCCGCTCGGCCGCCCGTACTGGAGCTTCTTCTCCGATTATCTCAAGGGGTGCTTTCATCGCCGGTACCGATGCGGTGTCCACAACCACAACTTCCACGTCTTTCGCTTTATCGATCAGCCGGTAGACCAGGCTCTTCCTGGACATGAACCGTTTCCAAAAAGATCTTTTTGCGGGAGATCCCACCACTATATGCCCGACGCGATATTCCCTTGCAAAACGAAGGATGGTGTCTGCCACATCCTCCCCTTTGTACGTAAAGACCGTGGCACCCAGCTGCTTCGCGACGGCCAGGGTATTTGAAATAAGCCGCTGGGTCGTTGAGTCGATTATATTCGCTGCCTCTTTCGATGTTTGCACATATACAGCATACCAGTTCCTGTTGAGCCGTCCGGCAAGGCGGGAACCATACCTCAGCAGCATTTCGCTGTTGGGCCCGCGCGAGCTCAAACACACCATCACCTGGTCGGGAGTAGGCGGGGCCTCGTCACTTATGGCTTCCCGCCGCCTCAAATCAATTTGGGATGCCAGTTCCCTGAGGGTCATTTCCCGGAGTTGTTCCAGGTTGGACGGCGTAAAGAAATTCGAAAGAGCTGTCCGCACCCGCTGTTCAGGATAGACCTTGCCATCTTCGAGACGCTGCCGGAGGTCTTCTGTCGAAAGGTCGACATTGATGATCTCGTCAGCTTCCGCGAGAATGCTGTCCGGCAGGCGCTCGCGGACAGCGACACCAAGGTCTCTTTCCACCGTGTTAAAGAGACTTTCGAGATGCTGGATGTTGACAGTAGTGATCACATGGATGCCGGCAGCGAGAATGTCCTCCACGTCCTGATACCGTTTATGGTTCTGAGTCCCGGGAACATTGGTATGGGCTAGTTCATCGATAAGGGCGACCTCCGGCTTTCGGGAGATGACAGTATTGACGTCCATTTCCTCAACGGTAATGCCGTGATATTCATGCCTGACCCTCGGGACCATCTCGAGCCCCTCCATCAGTCGGGCCGTATCTGCCCGGCCATGTGTCTCGACAAGCCCGATGACCACATCGATCCCTTCCGCTTTGAGCCTGTGGCCTTCGAGAAGCATCTGGTATGTTTTTCCCACACCGGCCGCATAGCCGAGGTAGACCTTAAGCCTGCCTCGCCGCGACCGTTGGATCATTCGCAAGAAATTGTCTGCCCGATCGGCCTGTGCCATGTTTTACAGCCTCCCGTCAAGAGCGCAATTGAGCGTAAGGACATTGACCCGCGGCTGTCCAAACAACCAGAGGGTCCGTCCCTCGGTATGGTCGGCGATCTTCTGGAGCATAGCTTTATCGGTCATGCCGCGTTCCCGTGCGACCCTTTTCGCCTGGATAAGGGCATTTTCTGGGCTGATGTGGGGATCGAGTCCGCTTCCGGAAGATGTGACAGCATCGGCAGGGACCGGAATGTCCGCATCAAGGCCGTTCTCTTTCCTATACTCGTCGACACGCTTCTGCACCATTTCGCTCAAAGTCCGCGACAGGGGACCAAGATTGCTACCGCCCGAAGACACGGCGTCATAACCCCCTCCCGCCGCTGAAGGACGGGGATGAAAGTATTGATGGCCGGTGAAACCCTGCGCCAGTAATGCCGAACCAATTATTTGGTTCTCTTCCATGAGCAATGAGCCATTGGCTTTCTCATGAAAGAATACCTGCGCGACAGTCCACGTAACGAGCGGATAGATCCCGCAAAGAAGAATGCCCAGGGAGAGAATGCCGATCACGCTGTATTTGATCTCCTGAAACAAGGTTTTCATCATAATTCTCCCCTATGGTAGGCCAATTGCGGTAATGATCATATCGATCGCCTTGATACCGACGAACGGAATGACAAGACCTCCCATGCCATAAATGAGCAGGTTTCTCCGCAGAAGATGAACGGCCCCAAGCGGTCGAAATTTAACCCCTCTTAAGGCAAGGGGAATAAGGAAAACTATTATCAAAGCGTTAAAGATCACAGCGCTTAAGATCGCGCTTTGCGGCGAGGAGAGCTTCATTATATTGAGAGGTGTGATCACTGGGAAAATGCCCACAAGCATGGCGGGAATGATTGCGAAATACTTTGCTAAGTCATTGGCTAAGGAAAATGTCGTGAGGGCGCCGCGGGTAATGAGCATCTGTTTCCCTATCTCGACGACCTCGATCAGTTTTGTGGGGTTCGAATCAAGATCGACCATGTTCCCCGCTTCTTTCGCCGCCTGGGTCCCCGAGTTCATCGCAACACCAACATCGGCCTGCGCAAGTGCGGGGGCATCGTTCGTGCCGTCACCGGTCATGGCGACGAGATGGCCGGCCGTCTGTTCGGTGCGGATGAGGTGTAATTTGTCCTCCGGTTTTGCCTCTGCCACGAACTCATCAACGCCTGCTTCCTTCGCTATAGCAGCAGCCGTCAGCCGGTTGTCCCCCGTTATCATAACAGTCTTGATGCCCATGGCCCGGAACCGTTCGAATCGGTCTTTCAACCCTCCCTTCACGATATCCTTCAGCTCGATGGTCCCGAGGACCTGTGTATTGTCCGCAACAACAAGCGGGGTACCACCCAAATGCGCAATTTCATCGATAGCCGCGTTCACCGCATCAGGGAACGCACCACAACAGAAAGCCCGTATTGCTTCAGCAGCACCTTTCCGTAACTGTCTGCCGTCAAGGTTTATGCCGCTCATACGGGTCTGTGCGGTGAAAGGGATGAATTCTGCGTGAGGCATCTCTCCGATATTCCTTCCCCTTAAGCCATACTGCTTGGCAAGTACGACGATGCTTCGTCCTTCCGGGGTCTCATCCGCAAGGGAAGCTAGCTGGGCCGCATCTGCGAGCGCCTCGGAACTTACCCCCGGCGCGGGGATGAACCGGGTAGCCTGCCTGTCCCCGAGCGTGATCGTGCCCGTCTTGTCGAGAAGCAAAACATCGACATCACCCGCCGCCTCTACTGCCCGGCCGCTCATCGCAAGCACATTCTTCTGCACCATGCGGTCTATCCCCGCTATGCCGATGGCGCTGAGCAATCCGCCGATCGTGGTGGGTATAAGGCATACAAGCAGCGCAACGAGGACCGTAACAGAAAACGTAACGCCGGAATACATGCCAAAGAATCGAAGAGTAATGATAACGACAAGAAAGATGACGGTAAGCGCTGACAGGAGCAATGTCAGGGCAATTTCGTTGGGCGTCTTCTGCCTTTTTGCACCTTCCACGAGCCCGATCATACGATCAAGAAAGCTCTGTCCCATTTCCGCCGTTACCCGTGCGATGATGCGGTCCGAAAGGACCCGTGTGCCTCCCGTGACCGCACTGCGGTCGCCGCCTGCCTCCCTGATAACAGGCGCAGACTCTCCCGTGATCGCCGATTCATCAACGGTTGCAGCCCCCTCGATGATCTCGCCGTCAGCAGGTATGGTCTCGCCGGCCGATACCACGAACAGCTGCCCATTTTCGAGCCGGTCGGCTGGTATCTGCGTGACCGATCCATCATCATGCAGGCAGTTCGCGACGGTCTGTGTACGGGTCCTGCGCAGGGCCATCGCCTGGGCCTTCCCCCGTCCTTCCGCCATGGCCTCGGCAAAGTTGGCAAAGACTACAGTAAACCACAACCATACCGTTATCTGCAGGTCGAAAAAGAACGGTTCGCTCGCGGAACGCGCAAGGAGCGTGACCGTAGTGATCGCTGCTGCCGTTTCCGTGACGAATATGACCGGGTTCTTCATGAGG
>DHQV01000055.1:189089-228439 GCA_002408185.1 Deltaproteobacteria bacterium UBA5329 | reverse complement strand
CCGGGTTCTTCATGAGGGATAACGGGTTGAGCTTCTTAAGAGAAGCAACGGCAGCATCGGCTAAGATGTCACGATCGAAAAGGGAATGTCGCGTTACAGGCATTTCATCCTCACTCAGTAAAGCGAACTGGAAGCGTTCGTCAGAAATTGTTCCACTATGGGGCCTAAGGCGAGGGCCGGAAGAAATGTAAGGGCCCCCACGATCAGGACCGTTCCGGCGACCAACACCACGAACAAGAAGCCCCAGGCGGGGAAACTGCCCGGACTTACGGGCACCAATCTCTTAGCTGCCAGGTTTCCAGAAAGTGCCATGACCGGCACCATCACCAAAAACCGGCCGCAAAGCATGGCTATGCCAAGGGTTACGTTATACCAGACGGTATTACCGGACAATCCGGCAAATGCGCTCCCGTTATTGCCTGCGGCGGATGAAAAGGCGTAGATTATCTCAGTCAGACCGTGCGGGCCGGCATTGCCGAGCGCCCGCGTCCCCCACTTCGTCACTGCACCAAAGGCGGCAAAACCAAGAATGGCGAAGATGGATACAAGAACAACAAATGCACACATCTTTACGTCATACGCTTCGATCTTCTTGCCACAATATTCCGGGGTCCTCCCCACCATAAGCCCTGCGAGAAAGATAGCCAGAATGACAAAGGCCAGCATGCCATAGAGACCCGACCCGACGCCTCCGAAAATGACCTCGCCAAGCTGTATGTTTACGAGAGGGACAAGACCGCCAAGAGGTGTGAATGAATCATGCATCGAATTTACTGCCCCGCATGACGCATCGGTTGTGACCGTTGCAAAAAGCGCCGAGCCAAAGATGCCGAACCGCACCTCCTTGCCCTCCATGTTCCCCGGGGCTGCCGATACCCCGATCTCATGCATGCGCGGATTCCCCGAAACTTCCTCGAACCAGCACACAATGAGGCCGGCAAGGAACAACACAAGCATGGTCGTGAAGATGGCCCAGCCGTGTCTGCGGTTCTTTAGGGCGAGTCCCAAGTAATATGTAAGACCGGCAGGGATCAGGAATATTGAAAAGATCTGCACGAAATTGCTCAGGGGTGTGGGGTTTTCATACGGATGGGCTGCATTGGCATTCGTGTACCCGCCGCCGTTCGTCCCCAGCATCTTTATCGCTACCTGTGATGCCACCGGTCCTTGTACGATGGTTTGAATACGCACCTTCCGATCGGTCATCAAGGTGTCTGACCGGGCACCACCCCTTTCATTCCCGGTATCGGCCTCTTGAAGTACCGAATGATTTGCAGGCTCGGCGAGTTGCGATACGACGTAGGGTTTGAAATTCTGGACGACCCCCTGCGATACGAGAAATACCGCAAATACAAGGGATAGCGGCAGTAGCAGGTATAGATTGATCCGGACCAGGTCTACCCAAAAATTTCCGACTGTCCTTGACCTCTGACGGGCAATCCCTCGCACGAGCGCCGCCGAAACGGCTATACCGCATGCAGCCGAGACAAAATTGTGAAAGGTCAGCGCAACCATCTGGGAAAAATAGGACATCGTCGACTCGCCCGAATAGTTCTGCCAGTTGGTATTGGTCGTAAAACTCGCCGCCGTGTTAAAGGAAAGGTCAGGATTGACCGGGCCGAAGCCTTGCGGGTTCAGGGGAAGGAGATGCTGGAGGCGCATGATGAGGTAGCTGAAGATCATAGACAGACAGCTGAATACAAGAAGGGAGAACAGATAAGCCCGCCAACCCTGTTCTTCCCTGCGTTTAAGGCCAAACAGGCGGTAAAATAACCGCTCGACCGGGGAGATCAAAGGGCTGAGGAACGTCTGTGCGTCCGGGTCGAGTATCCGCGAAAGATAGATGCCCATCGGCTTCGTAGCGGCGACAATGAGGCCCACGAAGATCGCAATCTGCAGCCATCCGTAAGGATCCATGATCATCTCCTAGAACTTTTCCGGCCTGACAACCGAGATCAGGAGATATATGATCAGAAGAATGCCCACGATCAGAACAATGGCATCTCCCATTCTATATTCTCCCGCAGGCGTTGGCAAAGGCGACGCAAACAACAAAGAACATGACGGCAACCGCAATGAATATTCCATCGCTCATGAAGCATCCTCCAAGCGCCCGCCATCCGCTGCCGGCAGAAAGAACGTAAAGGTCGTGTCCTCACCTTCTGTGCTGTCGACTGTAATTTCCCCTTTATGTGCGGTGATAATCTCCTTCACGATCGAAAGACCGAGGCCGGCCCCGCGCTCTGAATCATCCCCCGGAAGTTCTACAAACTTTTCGAAGATCCTGCCCGTATATTCAGGTGGGATACCCCTTCCCGTATCGGATACTGAAAATGAAACGCGTGGATCTGCATTCCTGACAGAAACCGTGATGCTGCCGCCGGGCCGAGTATATTTCAGCGCATTCGAGATAAGATTTGAAAATACGTGTCCGATCTGCATTGGATCCGCGCTGACATCGGGCAGTCCTGGCTCGATGTCAGCCGTCAAGAGCACGCCCCTATCCTGCGCCGTGCGCCGAAAAGACTCGATACCGTCCTGTGCCAGGATGGCGGGGGACACGGGCACGATGTTCATTTTCGCCTTGCCTGCCTCGATCCTGCTGATGTCCAGAAGGTCGTCGATGATCGTGCGAAGCCTTTCGCTCTCTTCCCTCGCGACATCGAGCAATTCTCCCTGTTTCGGCGTAAGTATCCCCGGTTTTTCAGTCAGTAGAAGATGGATGGCCATTTCCACGGATGTAAGAGGTGTTTTCAATTGATGTGACACTGTGGAGATAACACTCCGTTTCATTTCGTCCTGCTGACGCAGCAAGGTAATATCCTGAAGGAGCAGTACCACCCCGGCCGCTCGTCCGTCCTCTCCCATTATTGGCAGGCCCCGCGGGCGGAAATACCGCTCGACACCCTTGACGGATCTTTGAACAATGCACCGGTCGCCGTCCGCCTCTATCTGCCTGCCTTTTTTTATTACCTCCCGATAAAGCTGGTCAAGCCAACGATCGGGCAGCATACTTATCGGGGCGTTAGGCTTGAGACCAAATAGATCTTTCGCCGGACCGGTCGCCACTTCTACCTGTCCGTCGAGGTCGATCACGGCAATAGCATCGGAAAGGCTGTTAAAAGCCGCCTGTGTAGCTTTTTGATACCTGTATACCTTCACCCTGTCGCTTCGTCGAAATTCACGCACAGCAGCCGCCATCTGATTGAAGGCTTCAGACAATGTCCCTATCTCATCTTTAGATGTAACGGGAACGACAAGCTCAAGATTCCCCTTTCTTATCTCGTCTACGGAACGAGTGAGGCGCGAAATGGGCTGCACGATCCATTTACCGGCAAAAAGTATGAAGCAAAAACCGATGATGACGCCGGCGATCACCAGCTCATACATATGTCTTCGGGCCTTTGCCGCGAGCCTCTTTGCCCGGTCGTTGGAATCGGTCATATTCCTCTGATTCATCACACGGATCGCATTTGCAATACTCTTTATCTCGTAGAATGTCGGGAGCAATTTATTCAAATAGAGTTCCCGCCGAACAGAAAACGATGCGTTGCCATCGGAGAGAAATTCCTCAAGCAGCGTCTTGTACTGCCAGAACGCATCACGAAGCCGCCACGCGCGGTCCTTTTCTCCAGGCAATGTGATATTGTCAAGCTCGACCTGCAAGGCTTCGGCGAACACGGGCAAATTGGCCTCGATCAGGTCCCTGCCCTTTTCTTTCTCACCGAGCAGAACGAACAGGGCCCCGCTGTCTATTCGCTCGGCGGACTCTTTCATGTGTTCACACGCGACAACGCTCCGGTAATTTTCCCTGAGGATGACATCTATGGACCCGCCTAATTGGGTCAATCGGGTGATGCTTTGAATGCCGACAATGAGGATAATGAGGAGAAGGCCTCCAAAGCCGAAGAAAAATTTATACCTGAGCTGAAACATGCAATGTCCGTAATACTAATCTAAGTCATTGGACGTAAATTGGGCATTAAAAGACGGGTGGAACGCGTAAAAAAAATATAAAGAAAAAGTGGCGGCGCGGCCTTTAGATCAATCCCGCGTTACCAACCGGTATCCAACCCCCGGCTCGGTGATGATGTATACAGGCTGCGATGGGTCGGCCTCGATCTTCCGCCGCAATTGCCCGATATACACACGAAGATATTGAGACTGCTCCTGGTAATTGGACCCCCAGATGGCAAGCAAAAGCTGCCTGTGCGTTACCACCCTGCCCGCCTTCTGTGCTAAATATTTGAGGACCTCGTATTCGGTCGGGGTAAGCTTTACTTCTTCACCCTTCAGTGTCACGCTTCTGTGGGCAAGATCTATGGAAAGATCGCCGAAGGCAAGGACAGGCTCGTCCTCGGACCTGTTTATCCGGCGCAGGGCGGCCCTCAACCGGGCAAGCAATTCACCCATGCTGAAAGGCTTGGTAACATAATCGTCCGCACCGGCGTCCAGAGCCTTGATCTTGTCATCTTCGTGTTCCCTCACGGAGAGAACGACGATCGGGACCTGTGTCCATTCGCGAAGGCGCTCTATGACCCATATGCCGTCCATGTCCGGCAATCCCAGGTCCAGAATGACAACGTCCGGATGAAATATGGATGTCTGGCTCAGGCCTTCCTGCCCGGAGGCGGCTTCAGCAATATCGTACCCATAACCTTCAAGAGCTGCCTTCAACATGCGCCGTATCTGTTTTTCATCGTCAACGACAAGAATTCGTGCGCCGCCAGCTGACATTGCCTGTTCCTTCCTAAGAATTTCCCCTTTCCGTCAACTCCCCCGAAATCGCCAGGGAAAAACTGAATCTGTTGCCATATCCAGGTGATGGTTCTGTCCATATACGACCGCCGTGAGCTTCGATGATCCCTTTGCAGATCGACAGTCCGAGCCCCGTGCCGCTTATGTGTTTCAGGGAATCCTGCCGGTAGAACTTGTCGAACACGTGCTCCCGTTCCGTTCCCGAAATAGGGTGGCCGGCATCTGTCACTGTCGTAACCACTTCCTTTCCCATGACAGAGACCGAGATCGAGATAGGGGTGTCCGGCCGGGAATATTTCGCTGCATTTTCAAGAAGGTTTACCAATACCTGCTCTATCAGAATGAAATCGGCCATCACTGAAGGAATATCGGGCGGGATATCCACGTTCACAGGATGTCCCGATAAAATATCCCTCGCCTCTCTCAGGACGACCCCGACGATATCCTGCAGGTCACACCATTTCATATTCAGCTTCAGGGTGCCGCTCTCGAGACGCACCATGTCGAGAAGATTCTCCACGAACCGGTTCATGCGGCGCGCTTCATCCCGGATCGTGTGCAGGAACATCTGCCTGGTCTCGGGGGTATAAATATCCCGTTCTTCCAGAAGGCTCGTCACCGCGCCCGTGATGGACGCAAGCGGCGTCCGGAAGTCATGGGAAATAGAGTTTAACAGTGTTCTGTGAAGCTTCTCGGATTCAGCCAGCCATTTGGCCCTCTCGGCCTCTTTCGCGAGCTGCAGGCGGACCATGACGACTGCAGCGAGATTGGTAAAGGTTTCGATCATCTGCCTTTGTTCGGGCGAAAGGGATGCATCATCGGTCCGGGGCCTGACCCCGAGAACGGCAAGCGTTTTATCTTCTCCTTTCACCGGGAAAAAAAACAGCGACCGTTCACCCTCGAACATTCCCAGTCCTTTGCCGGCAGGCTGGCCGTGTTCCATTACCCAGCGCGCGACCGCGTATTCCTTTTCGCCGAACAGGTCGCCGCCTCCCGCCGAGCTCACCTGGTCCATGGTCCCGCAATCCCTGTTCGGGACAAGTACTGCGACCGTGCCGCTTATGGTCTCGGCAATCTTGTCGACGAGAGTCCTCAGGACCTGATCGATATCGGTCCTCGCCGCTATTTCACGGCTAAGCTCGTACAATGCGAGTGTCCTTTGTTCCCGCTGTGTCGCTTTGCGCATCTGATCTCTCAGTTTGGTCGCGATGGTGCTGGTGACAAGGGCTACCAGAAGAAAGACGATGAGGGCAAAAAGATGCTGAACATTTGCCACTTCAAAGGTAAATATCGGGGGAACGAAGAAGAAATTGAAGGCAAGCACACCCAGGAATGAGGAAAGGAATGCCGGGCCCCGCCCACAGCGGACGGCGCTTACGAGAACCGGCAGCAAATAAAGAAGGACAATGTTTACCAGGTCAAGATAGGGGGTCAGGGCCCTTCCGACGACAGTAACAGCGAATGTCGAGAGAATTGCCCATCCATAATTCTTTAGCGGCCTGTCAAAGAAAGTTTTGGAGGTAATCTTCATTACGGTGCTGGACTTCTCCGGTACGCGTGATCACATCTCAATTATTTCAGCCCTCTCTATGTGGCGGTATTCCCCAAGCTCGAGGTCGGCGAGGGACAATCTTCCGGTCCGGACACAGATAAACTTCAGCACAGGAAGATTTTACCAGGCTTTCCATACCATAATTATATATTATTCACAGGATCTTGGTCTTTAAAAAACTCGACCGGCTTCGCTGTCTCCCTGGTGAATACAGGCTTCACAATCGTCAAGCTTCGCGTAATTTTCCGATAGACGTTTTCCTATTATTTCCCGATCAATATATCGCACGATGGAAAGGCCCGGACCAGGTGGCTACCTTGACAACGACCACCCGGAATAGACATACTGGAAGTATACGGCAGTTCCCGTTAGCGTCGACGGATCGCCGCGATGCTCGAGACGGCCGGTTTCGCACAGCAGCTGCAAAGGGAGGTGATTTATGGGGTTTTTGGATGATATCACAAAGATAGTTGGAGAGAAGCTTTCCGGCGGGACGGGCGGAGGCCTGATCGAGCAGGCCATGGGCCTTGTAAACGATCCCCGGACCGGCGGCCTTGCGGGCCTGGTTGAAATGTTCAAAAACAAGGGCCTTGGCGATGCGGTGTCTTCGTGGATCGGCACGGGGGACAACCAGCAGGTTTCGGGTGATCAGATAGCAAGTGCCGTCGGCAGTGACACACTTCAGGAGATAGCACGGAAGCTGGGCATGTCCGGTCAAGATACATCGAACGGCCTTGCCGAGCTGTTACCGCAGATTATAGACAAACTTACTCCTGAAGGGACTGTGCCGGAAGGCGACCTGCTCGAGCAGGGGTTAAGCCTGCTGAAGCAAAAACTCTTCGGTTGAAAGGGTCTTTAAGGGGTCCTTCGTCGAGTTCTTGCGGGACGTAAGACGCGAGGCGTAAACATTTCACTTTTTACGTTTCACGTCTCACTGCATCATCATTCAAACTATATCCGATCTTTCCACGTGGCGGTATTCACCGGGCTTGAGGTCGGCGAGGGATAATTTTCCGATCCGGATACGGATAAGCTTGAGCACCGGATGGCCCAAAGCCTCGCCCATTTTCCGTATCATCCGGTTCTTTCCCTCATTGACCACCATGGTGTACCAGGCATTCGCCGCTGTCCTTTTTGCCATGCGGACTGCCTGAGCCCTGTAGACCTCCCCGTCTATGACAACGCCCCTTTTCATCCTGGCTACAGTATCCCTATCCAGAACGCCCTTGAACTTGACCAGGTACTCCTTTGTCACATTATGGCGGGGATGCATTACCCGATGCGCAAGGTCGCCATCATTCGTAAATATCATCAATCCTTCAGAGCGATAATCAAGGCGGCCCACGGGAAACAACCGCAGCTCATGTTTGATCAAACTCCTCGCCAGTTTCCTTCCCCTGGGATCCTTCAGGTCCGATATATAGCCGCCGGGTTTATGGAGCGCTATGTATACCTTGATTGCATCGGCCCCCAAGACGACCCCGTCACACGAAACCGTGTCTTCTGGGCCGACCAGAGCCGATAACGAGGTTGCAGGGATACCGTTGATCTTTATCCTGCCCTCGTGAATGAATGCCTCAGCTTGTCTGCGGGGATACGGCCCTACGCGGGACAAGAATTTGATCAGGCTTTCCATGCCATAATTATATATTATTCACGGAATCCTAGTCTTTAAAAACCTCGACCGGCTTCGCTGTCTCCCTGGTGAGCACAGGCTTCACGATTGTCGAGCTTCGCGTAGTTTTCCGATAGACGTTGAAGGAAAGGTTCTCCCGCTTCGGTAACGGGTTGGCTTCTATCTCGAGAACGATATCCTCGGGCCTGTCAACCGATATGATCGCTGATTTTCTCACCATGTTCTGCTCGGGCAGGGCGACCAGAAAGGTATCGTTGAAATAAAAACCCTTGCTGTATGATGCAGTTATCTGGTGTTCCCCTGTTGTCAAAGGGATGCTCAATTCAGCAGATTTATCAAACTTGACCGTATTGCCGTCAACGGTCAGTGTAAAATCGACCGGCATTACGATATTGAATTCGGACCGCCGCAACGTATACTCGAGGACAGGGTTGCCCCGGGTTTCAGCAGCAACAATTTCGTTCCGCTCGTCACGGCTCTGCGTCCTGTACTGAACGGGCTTGAAGATGACGTCACATTTAATGATCTGTTCCTTCTTTTTTTCCGTATACGGGATAACGACTTTCGCTGCCGTTGCCGTATACGGCTGGCTCGCGACAACCGTGTCAACGATGATATCTTCATAATTCTTGTCTATTTTGTAATAGGATATCTGGACCTTGTCCCCCATTACCTTGTATGCGCCGGATATGATCACGTCGATATTGTCTTTTCGCAGGTAATCCTCGATGGTCTTGTTATACTCGTCATACTCACCCGGAAGATAGGCGGATAAAGCGGGGCTGATCAGCCTACCGGCGGAGACGATACGTTTCTTCTGAAAAAATACCCTGACCATTTCCTTCCGGACCTTCTGCGAAAACTCGGTCACGTTATGGTTTTCATCAAATATCTGGTAAATATACACCTTTATTTTTTTTTCGGGCGGATACGGCTCTACGACCTTCGAAAGCAGCGTGAAGAGAGACGGGTAGAGAAGGGCGTCATCATACGCGACCTTCTTTAGGGCAACTGCATCTTTCCCTATTTCCCGGCTCATCTCTATAATTTCACAGATGCTTCCCGTATCGTTGACCTGAACGACAGCGCACCTGCCGATGGGGTCGCTTTTCGCCTTATCGGCTGCAGAGTATATGGTAAGGATATCTCCCTTGATCACTCCCATTCTGCTTCCGAGGTTGGTAAATGCCTTATCTCCGATAAGCATCTTGAACTTGCCCTCGAGGCTATCGATGATCTGCCCCGTAACAAAACCATCCGGCTCTGCCGCCAGGCAGGTATAGCCCGGCACGAACACCGATATGCATAGTATAAATGCCAGTATCGCTTTCATTTATCCCTCATTATAAAGATTCTTTACAACTCTTGGCGTGATGAAAATAAGGAGTTCCGTTCTTTCGTCCATCGTCGTCTGCTTCTTGAAAAGCCAGCCGAGCAGCGGGATATTCTTGAGGCCGGGAATGCCATTCTCGGACGAACCCTCCTGGCGTTCATATATGCCGCCTATCACCGCAGTCTCACCATCCTTCACATACAGCAGCGTGGATGCCTGCTTCTTGTCGATGGTCGGTACGCCTTCAGAGGTATTGATAAAGTCTGCCTGGTCCTTCTTTGCCAGTATCTCCAACCGGATAAACCCGTCCTTCGTAACCGATGGTGTGACTTCGAGGCCGAGTACTGCCTCGGCGAACTGCGTCTGGGTCCCGGACTGGGAGTAGGTCTTGTACGGGATAGATTTTCCCTGTTGTATTGTGGCTTTTTTGTTGTCTGACGTGATGACCTTGGGATTTGAAAGGATCCTTCCTTTGCCTTCATCTTCGAGGGCCGATAACTGAACATCGAGCTGAAAAGAGTCCGTAGCGCTCCCGATATAGAAACCGAGGGTGCCGCCGGAGCCTCCTCCGAGGACGGCCGCAGGAAGATTGAGGTTATACGGGATCGCGCTGCCGCTGCCAGGCCTGAAGCCGAGCAGGTCGACCGTCGACTTGACTGTTGTCCCGGTATCCGAAACCGATGTCGCATAACGTCCGCCCGAGACCAGGATCTCCTTGTTGCCGAGGGCGCCCGATGTCTGGCTTGAGGCTATCCCCCACTGTATGCCCAACTCCCGTGAGAAATTCGTATTGGCCTGGACTATCTTGCAGTCGATCTGTATCTGGTTCGGCTTTTTGTCGTGTTCCTTGACGATACGGATCATGTTCGCGACATTTTCTTTGGTATCTTTAATGATGAGCGCGTTGTTCCACTGGACCTGGGTAATTTGACCGTACTCGGACAGAAATCCTTTTCTCGGCGCTCCCGCGGCCGCCGCCTGGCTATCGCCTCCCTTTAGCATCCTTTCCATATCAGCCGGGCTCACGTAGCTCAGGTAGACAGTCTCTGTAATGAACTCCTCGCCCATCTTTTGTCTTTCAAGGCGGTCTCTTCGAAAAGACTCCCGTTCGGTCAGCCTTCTTTTTGTCTCGTCTTCATATTCCTTCGATGTAACGACGCGGATAACGGTGTCCGCCTCGATCTTTCTCAACCCCGCCGTCTCGATCACGAGGTCAAGGGCTTCGTCCCAGTACACGTTATCGAGTTTCATCGTAATTTTGCCTTTGACCGCATCGGAAATGATGATATTTTTTGAAGCTACCTCGGCGAGGATGCGCACCACGTTCCTCACGTCTGCATCCATGAAATCAAAAGACACCTTTGACGCCTTTTTTCCGGTTTGGCCAAAGCATAATAAGGGTATGATCAAAAGTAACAGAAAAAATAGTACCACCCTTTTTCTAGTCATATTTCACCCTTCAATTTTTCGTGGGGATATCGACCGCAATTTTCTTTATTTCCCCTTTTGTCCTGTAACCCAGCATTATACCGCCGGCTGAGACATCCATCACCCACAAATTTTTATTCAAGTGATCGCCCTTACGGAAGAAAACGCCCTTACCCTGAGAATCCTCCATCATGGCTATCATGCCGGTATCGCTCTTGATCACGCCCACGAGGCGCAACTCTTCGAGTTCATAGTCGAGCCTGTCGGCTTTTTCCGTTTTGCCCCTGGAGGCCTTGTTTGTTGACGCCCTGACGCTCAAACCGCGTGACGTCTTCGCCTTCAGAAGAAGGATGGGCTCGAACGGATTCCTGGACCCTTCCGGACTGAAAGTAAAGTCCTCGACATCATATTTCGGCTCTGCAGGCTTGCCCGCTTTGCCCGCCTGTCCAGCCGGCGGTTTTGCGGGAGCTCCTGCGGCCTGTCCCGAGTCCGCAGGTTTAGCCGGCCCCGGGGCCTTTGCCGATGCCTCAGGGGCTGTTTTGGCGGGTGTTTCCTGACCCGCCTTGGCAGCCGGCGAAGGCGCCGCGCTCACCTCTGCATATCCCGATATGCCGAACAGCAGGCACGCAAAAATTATGATCAGACTACTTGGTCTTCGGCGGTACATTTGCCTTCCGTGCTCCTTTTGCCGGCTCAGCAGCCTTTTTCACCGGTTCTCTCAAATACATATACGCATTGGCGTCACAGCTGCCTTCGATGATTATGTTGTTCGGCGGCCCTTTCGCCTCAAACGAGAAATCGGCAACGCTTATTATCCTCTCCTGTTTTCTTACCCCGTCCAGAAATGACGCCAGGTTGGAAAATTTTCCCTGGAATTTCATTTCAAAGGGCAATTCAGAATAAAAATCCTTGTTCCTGATCTGCTTCGGTTCGAATTGCCTGACCTTCAGCCTCGTTTCTTCGCTGACCAGAGTTACATTCCGTAGGAGATTGGGGATGTCCTTACTCTCAGGAAGCTGCTTCAATATTTCCTGCATGGTCTCCTGCATCATCGCATATTCCTGCCGGTGCTTCGCGATATTCCTCTTTATATTTCTAAGGTTCTCGAGTTCAGCTCTCAAATCGCCGGCTTGCTTTGCAACCCTTGCTTTTGTTTCAAGCTGGGGGACCATCACAAAATAATAAAGCGCACCCACGATCATTAAGACAAGCACCACCATCACGATGAGCATATATTTCTGCGGGACCTTCTCTATCTTTTTTCCCAGGCTCTTTGCATCGAATCCGAGATTCATAGTGACATATTCCCCTGGACAATAAATTTCTTGACGACCAGCCCCTCTTCGGTAACATCCTGAATACCTTTGAGCTCGACGTTCTTCATGTAGGGCAGCCGTGCAATATTTTCCATAAATTCAGAAATAGATTCGTTGACAAGCGCCCTGCCCTCTATCTCGAACTTGTCACCTTTCTTCTTGAAGGTCTTCAACCATACGCCCTCTTTCATCGTGGTCGACAGGTCGTAGAGCGATCTGGCGACGAGCGCCCGGCCTGCCTTGAGCTGATCGATCACCTTTATCCTGCGTTCGATCTCTTTCTTTGCCTGCTGCATTCTCTGGTACTCCTGGTATATGGGCTGCAGGCTCGCTATTTCTGCTTTGGCCGATCGAATATTGCGTTCATATTCGCTTATTTCGCTCTGGTTGTAGAAGAACACGGCCCAGAAGAATATGTTGCCTATTACAAGCAGTAATATAAACGTAACGAGGTTGACCTTAAGCGCGCTTGTTTTGGTTTTCTTGTAAGGAAGGAGATTTATCTTTATCATGTCATACCATCACAGATCCAGCACCCGGGAAGACAGATACATGGGCACTACCATGACTTCCTTGAATTCCTCGTACAATCTCGAACTGCCATTCTGGATCATCAGGAACGGATCGATGACCTCTACCGGTATTCCCGTTTCATCGACTATTTTTTCTTTGATCCCCGGCAGCAAGGATGACCCGCCGGTCACGAATATCTTTCCGATGTTCTCCTTCGGTTTCGTTGCAAGGTAGAACCGGACGGTCTTGTTTATTTCCGATGAGATGTTAAAAATGAAATCTTCGAAAAGGTATGTGACCTCGGCATCTGCCGTGATCTTCTTCTCTTCGGCATCGCTATATCCCACCTTGATGGATTTCTGGATCTGGCTTGTGAGATATTTGCCCCCCATGAGGATCTCACGGGTGAATTCGATGTTCTCGCCATTCAAGATGGCAATGTTCGTGACCGATGCCCCTATATCGACGACAAGCACCGAATATCCCCGGGGAGCGTACACCAGTTCAACGACGTTGGAGATCCCGAACATATCGACATCGAGTATCTGGAGATTTAAGCCTGCCATGTTGAATGCGGCTATGTACGCATCGACGATCTCCCTTTTTACCGCCACTATCTTCACATTCATCATGCTTGGCTTTTCCTCGTCGGGCCCGATCACGGCATGCGTATAATAAATGTCCTTCATGGGAAAAGGAATGGCGTTTTCAACTTCCACGCTTATCATGTTTTCCAACGCATCCTCTTCCGTTTGAGGCATGGTTATCTTCTTCGATATGACGGAATAGCTGGATACGGCGCAGGCTACGTTTTTCGATTTGATACCGTTTTCACGGAATATGTCCTCAAGCTCACGCGCCAGGAAATCTACGTCCACGATATGGCCGTCACTTATAAGCTCCTGCTCGTACGTTTTCCTGACGATATTGCGGATCGATAGAACGCCCTTTGTGTTGGCCAGGCTGCATACCTTGATCGAGGTCGTACCTATATCGATGCCAACAAGTTCATCGATCTGGCTTATTACAAAACTGCTGAACATGCCCGACTGCTTGAGCGATACGAAAAAACCTTTTTTTGTTTTATACTTCTTTTGTTTTGCATCGCCGGCAACAACCGGCGGTGCATCTTCGTCAGAATTGACAGGGGGGTCGGATATCCCGGTTGCCCCCGGGTTCACGGTCTGTGAAGCAAATGCAAGGGACGGATCGACAGGGGCCGGCCCTTCCTCGAAAGGGTCTCCGGATGCCCCGTCTGTAAAAGGAGACGGTTTATCCGCGTACGCCGCCTTTCCCGTTGGTGCCGATGAATCGAACGCCAGGATAAAAACAGGAATTCCCAAAAGGAGTGTCGTTATTCCGTAGAGCCAGTAACTCTTTCCCAGTTTTTCCGCAATGCTTCCCCATACGTTTATGGTCGAATAGATATTGATCGGGAATATCATCATCCCCAGGACATTCCACGCGGATACCCCGCCGCACCTGCACATGAGGACCATGTTGTAAAAGGGAACGAGATAATGCCAGAAAGGCGAATCCAGTTCGAATTTTCGTCCAATCCTGTATAGCACATAGCTCGTTACAACATAGATCAGGACGGGCAGGATAAAGGCTGCAGTTCCAAACGCTTCAAACGGGTTAGCCATGGTCACCTTATATCGAATTTACAAGCCCTTGCCGGGGCGGTATAGAACGACTTAATTACTTTGTATTACCCGATCCGCATATACTTTGTTGACCCCTTCGATCGGATAAAACATTCAGTACGTCACAACAGCTTTTTTACCAGGGAGCGTGAGGGCCTTTCGCCTCTATCATAGAGACAAGCTAACAAAAGGTCTTTTTTTTGTCAACATAATTTTCTGATGATGTTACGCCAAATATTAAGGGACATTCCTCACGTTTTAATTTCAAGTTCTTGATATTACAATATAAAGTTATGTTACATAAAAACATAAGCAATTCCTGATGTTTAATAATGATCAATAAAATCAAAGGGTCATCCTTCGTATGAGATAAAACCCTTGAACAGTCTATTTTAGTTCATCGGTAGTCTTAGATTCCTGGGACGGTTTTGAAATTTCTACCTTGACGGTGTGGATGGCCACGCCCGACTTTCCGTCATCGATCTTGACCTTGAACGTTCTTTCTCCATAATCATTTCCTGTTATCGGCCACGCGACAAGGCCGGTGTGCGAATTGATGGTCATGCCCTGCGGCGCGTCCTCGAGCGCATACGAAAGTGTATCCCCATCCTGGTCGGCACCTTTCACCTGGTATGTAAATGTCTTGCCGTCAAAACTGACCTGCCTCGATTCCGCGACCTGGGGAGGCATATTATTGACCACAAAATCCAGAAAACGGGCCTGGCCCGGTTTATCGCCTTCGATAGGGGTCACCTTGACCGCCACCCTGTCACCGCGCCTGAAGCCGCTCAGCCGGTCGCTGCCATCGCCTGCAGGCTGCCCGTTGAGCGTCCAGTCAAACGCATAGGCAACCTCGCGCCCATCGGTCCCGGTCACCCTGTCGATGACAACCCTGACAAATGACTTGCCTTCTACGGTTTCAAGCTGAAGTTTCGCCTTCGATACTGCCATCTGAGGCCCGTTTGCCTGACCGTCAGCACCGGGGCCATCGGTCGTGCCCGGTGGCCGGCCGGCCGACTGACCGACAACAGGGGGTACAGGTGGGCCCTTAAAAAAATAATATGCCGTTGCGCCCAAAATAACGGCAAGAGCAATGACCAGGACTATCACCACGGGCCTAAGCCCCATCGGCTTCACCGGTTTGATGGGTTTTCTTATGGGTCTGACAGGCTTTTTTGCGTGGGGTCTAGTAGGCATACAGGACTTCGATATTTGCTCGTTCAGTAGTGCTGCCCTGCTGTCGGGCATCGGTCACGATCGTATACAAGAAGGGAAAATGCTGTATCCTAATTAGTGCGGAGGCATCGTCCACAACACCGCTTCCCAGGTCCAGGACAACACCGGTCTTATCCGAATTGCCTGAAACTGTGTCTATGATCTTCATATTCACCACATATGGTTTTGTCTGATCGGCTTTGCCTTTCAGATTGAAGACTATATCAGGATTCACCGTAGGGTCCGTTCCCGAGTCGCATGTCCCGCCGGGCCAGGCTGATGTCGATTTTGTCAGTTTGTCCGTGAAGCACGTATCTTTTGCCGCATCCGCCGTGATCGCTGGCAGGACAGCGGCCGGCTTGAAAAGCGACGCTACAGCAGCCGACAAAGTGGTCCCGCCCAGAACGCGGGGAAGAAGGTCTTTCGTAAGGACATCGATCGCGCCGAGGGAAGCCTCTTTCGAACTGTGGTATTTTCTCTGTAGGCCCGAAATTTCGGTCCCTGTCAGGGCGAAATACATCACGGCTGCGAATATGCCGGCCGCCACAGATACTACGATGAGGGCGGACACCAAGGCAACACCCTTTTTCCTTCCATCTCTCTTCAAACTGTATCGATGCATTATCGCATCTCCCGTATCCATCAATAAAAGCTCTTCGGCTTCACAACAATCTTATATGTGATCCAGCGGTACCGTTTCCAGGCGTCCGTCGAACTCCCGTCCAGAGCGCTCAAGTCTACCACCGTTCCGAGGGATGCCGAGGGGCCAACCGTAAAAGCGGGGTTCGCTATCTCCGATCTGTAGGATTTGTCCTTTATTCCCTCGTGGGCGAGTATGTAAATGTGGACCTCTTTGATCTGTTCCTTGATCTTGTACGCATCGAGCCCGGATATATCGTTCACGGGCGGGTCGGGGATGCCATCCGTATTCGTATCGAGCCTGAACACGACCTGCATATTGGCGACGCAGTCGATCAGGGGATAGGGGCGTATTGGATCACCGTTCTTATCCTTATCACCGATGACATCCTTATAGAGAATACCGGTGCCCGGGGCACAGTTCGGGTTTACCTCGTCAGGATTGTCAGGTCTCCTGACATAGTAATCCGCCCTGTTAAAAGGCATGGTCGGTTCAGTCTTGCCCATGCCGAACGCAAGATATAATCGTTCGCCATCGGATCCATTTGGCAGGTCAGTGTCATTAAGCATGAACGCATATTTCCCCTGTTTCTCCTGCGAAACAAAGAGCTTTGACTTACCCCCGGCCTGGGTGCGCGGCTTGATGACAACCATGTAATCGTCCGATTTCATGTCGAGATATGGGTCATATGGGTCACCCCATTTATGTAACCCGGCCGACGTGATGTTCGTCCATTTACCTGCCGCACTATCCATGCCGACAGCCGGTGACCGGATAACAAGATAATCCGAATTCTGGATATATCCCGACGCAGATATCTTGTTCTCATGCTGTATCGCTTTTGGTACATCAGAGGTATTGTTGAACTGTGTGGCGGGAGCGTCTGAAGCTTCTTGGTAGTTAACGCCCTTGAATTCATCGGCGAGACCGAATCCTGCGTTCGACACGTCGTTTCTCAGCATCTCGAGGCCCAGGGACGCTTCGAACTGGTTTATGGTAATGACCGCCTGCTTTTTCTGGCCCACCACCATGTGTTCAAGCAACTGGCCACTCATCGCCATCACAATGCCCAGGACCGCGATGGCGATGAGTATTTCCAAAAGGCTGAATCCTTGTTTGCTCCTCATCATGCTCATGTCCTATGCATCCGTGCTGATCACGGACGCGGCGTCATGCCGGTGCGTTATATTCTTGAACACCCACGTAACGGCCACCTGGACCGCTACACTGTTCGCCGATATCGCGGTCGGGACCCACGTTATCGTATACGTGATATTGAAATTCCTGATCCTTCGCGTCTCCGGGCTCGTAATGGCGACAGCGTGGGAGGTCACCTCGGAAAATTGCGAGTTCCTCAGTGTCTCCAGCGTCGCCTCCGAGATGCGCATGGCCTCATGCCGCATCTGGTTCTCCATGTTTATCCGTATGTAATTTGTGAGCCCGTCGAGCATCGCCATAAGGCCGATAGACATCACGAGCATCGCGACGAGGAGCTCGATAAGGGTAAATCCTTTCTTATCGTTGGTTACAATCATCTTGTTTACTACAATCCCCGTCTTTTCTTATCTTCCCCATGAGAATGCGGGTCGGGTAAACGACAACGCAATTTGTCGTATTTCCTGTCGCAGGTTTCCCGTCGCGCCTTAATATGCATATTGTACCCGTCTGTGTCGCGTATCCCCTCGAGTCGAAGGCCGGGACCAGTCCGGCCGGCAGGGTCTTTACGGGTTCATTTCCTTGCTCGGTGCCGGTCCGGGCTAACCGTTGCGTATCGGCAGGAGGGTCGTCCCGATCTTCGTTCCCGTTAGTATCTTCAAGGACCTGATATGCATTGTTTGCAAGACCGAACTGCATAAAGTGCATCCTGTTCGTATTCATCGCCATCGTTCTCATGTTGGACAGGTCTGAATAAATGCGCCTTGTCTGGTTCTGGATCCTGTTCTTCCGGACAAATTCGCTCATGTTCGGTGCGGCTATCGCCGCAAGAATAGCAATTATCCCCATGACAATGAGAAGCTCGATCAACGTCATTCCACAATTATTTTTCATCGTTCCTTCATGTGAAGTATTTTTCTGATCGGCTTCGGCGGACCCAGAAGTGAAAAACCTCCGCCGCTGATACCCTGGCCGACAGCCATGGCCCGGCCCCCTGCAAGATTTAGGGCAGACCCTCCGCTCGACGTCTTGAGGATCGGTGTCGCTATCTGGCCCGTTGAAAGCTGTGTAACGATCATGCCGGACAGCGCAGTGAGTGGCGGAGGACCACCCGTATTATACTCTACCGCCCAGAGATATGTATAGCCTCCCAGCGAGCAGACATCGCTCGAGGGTGAACTGGTCAGAAAATACACCACCCCGTTGTATGAGGCGACAGGTTGCGTAAGCACGCGATGGGCCTTGTATCCCGCCTCCGGTGCCGGAAAATTGATATACCATCCCAGCGCAGAACTGGGAAGGGCGGACGATGAACCGGCAGCAAGGTCGCTTGCCGACACCGCGGTCGTACAGGACCCGTCCAGCGTGTTCAACGCAGGGTTATAGCAAGGCTCCTGGACACCGTAGAATGCCTGCTGGTTATCGGGGTCATCGAGAAGCGTCCCGTCATTCAAGCGGTAATAATACCGGCCCGTTCCGAAATATACCCACAATTTACCGCTCTTCCGGTCCTGCAGTTTCGTCAGGCCGGCAGTAACGGGGCCCGTGTTGTCGATCAGCTTGCTTACCGACCAGTTGTTGGGGTTTGTGTCGCCCTTTGTCAGGACCCTGAGGACACCCCCCTTTGTCCAGGCCGTTCCATCCTTCCTGGTATATCCTACGTAGACCGCATCATCGGTATATGCGCTGGCAGAACCCGGGCTTCCCCTGTCGACATCGATCACCGAATTGGTGACAAACCCTCCAAATGCGTTCGCTATCCCGGTATCGATCGTCGTATACGACGATTTGGGGCCGCTCAGAAGGTCGAGGACAAATATCTTGAGGGACTGGTCGGAAGATCCCATGAACTGATGGTATGTCGTGTTGACGGGTCCGGTCGGCCCGCTTGCAAATACCGCAAACCATTTGCCGTTCTTGTCGGCGTCCCCTATCCTGACGATCGCGGGGCCCGATGTCGAAAAACCGAGATTGCTGCTCGAAAATTCCCACAGGAACACCGGATTCACCGGGTCGGTGATGTCGAATGCGAAATAGGATGAATAACCCACATCGCTTATGGGCGTCTTGACACAATCGGTGCATGACGTACCGTTGTTCCTGCACGCCCCGCCTATGCCCATCCCGCCGATAAGGATCGTTTTCCAGCTGTTTCTGTCCTTGGTTGCCGTCGAGTTGCCCGAGCCAACACTTGCATCGAAGATCGTGACCGGCTGATTGACATAGAACGTATGGCAGTAATTCGGGCTTGTCAGGTATTTGAGGTACGGCAGGGCCCCTTTCGGTATGAACGCCCAGCGTTCGGTACCGAGCGGAACGTCGGTCGTTTCCAGACGGGCAGCGGTATTTGCAGGCAGACTCGTAAAAGTGAGCTTGCCGAGCTCGAACGCATGGAGCATGCCGTCGTTGGCACCGACAAAGGCGACTCCCCTGTTCTTGTAGGAACCCACCGAATTTCCCGATGCATCCACATCGTTGATAAACTGGTAATATGTCCGGTCGCTGTATCCTTCCGAAGGGTAAAGGTGATAGGAGTTCAGGGGAAACGTGCTCTTGAGTTTGGGTGTCGATTGGACTATGTCTCCGAGCTTCCATACGCGGGTCGACTCCGTTCCATTATAGGTCGTGGTCACGGTACGGTTGCGGTAGCCCGTAATATCGTGGCCATGGACATAATTGACGATATCCTGGGCTGTGCGATCGTCCGGCGCCTGAAGATATGACTGCAGGGTCGCGTTCGATTGCGCCTCTGCCGCTGTGAAGGGTATCATGTTTGACCCGTCGACCGTGGTATAGATACTCCGCGGTGAAGACGCAAGGTCCCTCTGCCACAGGATTATGCCTGCTTCCCACAGGTTCTTCGTCTCGTCGAGGTCGACCGGGGACGGAAAATCCTCGGCGCCTTTCTGGGCCGATTCATTCGGTGCATACCTCCTGACGGTCGTCTTCCCGAGGCCCGTGTCGAATTCGTACTCGATGATGTCGTCGCTGTATATATCAAGCAGGTTATTTTTTGCCGTGTCCTCCCTGATGGAGCTGTTGCCGATCTGGGGATCGATGTAATACCACAGGTTCTGCATCTCTCCTGTCCAGTCTATCTCGGTATCCGTGAACATGCGCCTCGGGAAGAAGAACGCCTGGAGGATGTTCGCCCCGCTTCCCTCTGCGGACGCGAGAACCGAAGCGGCGGTGCCCGAAGACGCCCGCCGGAGCATATCGAGAATGGCCGCCTCGAGCTTGGCCTTCAGCTCGCTGCCGTCGCTCGCCTCGAAATAGTTGTAGGGGTAATTGACCTTGGTCTTGTCCCACTCGACACAGGCGCTGTCCCAGCGTGTCGGGTGATCGCATTGGGTGAGAGGAAAAACGATATTATGACTGGTCGCCGCCGGCATCGCCGTATAGGGATACGGGTACTTGTCCGACGCCGAGTAATCGAACCCGCCGAACATTGCCGTCGCCTTCATTGAATTCTTAGCCGTAGCGTCTTTTCCAAAGGCATACAGCGCATAGACGGAAACATCCTGGGTCCCGGGGAGATCCGAACGAAGGTCTGTCGTCCTGAGTGCCTGCGCCGGGATTATCGGGTCGATACCGAGGCCGGTCAGGTCCCATGCGCCGTCGGAGACAAGCAGGACAAAGGCCTTGCGGCAGGATATCGGGGTTGCGCCGTCATAATAAGGGTCTTTGTTTGACCCCTTCTGGACATACGCGTTGTTGATGTAGTATGGGCTCGTTATGTGCTGTTCTTCCTGCTTGATCAGGTCCCAGGCCTTCCATAATCCCTCGCCGATCGGCGTCCCGCCATAGGGCGTCTCATTATTCAAAGCATTGATCAGGTTTATCGAATCGTTGTAGGTTATCGCCTTGTCCGCAAGGACACGGCCGAGCCTGTTATACTTACCTGACCCGGTGGAAAAGACCATGAGCTGAAAATATGCCCTGCCGTAAAAATCCTGGACAATTCCGGTGGTAGTTGACAGGTTGGGGTCGACTATATATATACCCTGGTTCGATGCACCCGCCAACACGCAGGACCCTGTTCCGCCGGCAAGGGTCGTTATCGTCAGTGTGCGCTGTGCGGTCCCCGAAGAGGCATCCACCGTGTATGTACAGTTGTTGAAATAATCATGGATAGTGTATGCGCTCCCCTCACTTTCGAAGAAGCCCTGCTGCGTGTTGGCGCGCCCACCGGTGATCGCCCGGCGGGCGACATCGATCCGGGTAGACGTCAGCCAGTTGAGGAAATTGCCGTTAATGCACAACGGACCCGTGCCGATCCTGTTCGGGTCGGTTCCGCAAGTGTCGCTAGGGTTATATTTTCCCGACCCCTGCACGTAATACTTGCCGGGGTCGAAAAGGCCGTAATAATTTCGGTCCTTATCATATCTCATGTCTCTATTGATCGTGTCACTTATCGTAGATGTCCCGCACAGGGCAACGTCCTTGTTCGAATAATTCCCTTCAAACTCCCAGTTATTCGGCGCATATGCCGGAAACTGCATGCTTCCGGAAAAGTCCATTAGGAGAAGGATATAAGGCTTGACGGCGTTGCTTGCATACAACGGATACACGCAATAGTCGTTGTTGGTCATGGCCGTGCTCGCCCCCTGCGATATGGCGGCACATCCCAGTACCAGGACAACCAGTACAATGAGGAAAAAACACGCTTTTCTCATATATCGTCTCTCCTATGGATGCAGGAAGATCTCGCTAAAAGTATGGACAACCCCGGGGCCGAGGAACAGGTACAGTATGGCGCATAAAGACAGGAAAGGCCCGAACGGGATAGCGTACCGGGTGCCTTCCCCTCTGCCCTTGATGAGCATGAGCGGAATTCCCACCAGGGTTCCGGCCACCGCCCCGCCGACGAGCGAAAAGATCACACCCTTGAACCCGCTGAATGAGCCGATCATTGCGAGGAGCTTGATGTCCCCCCCTCCCATGCCTTCTCTCTTCGTTATCAATTGATAACCGTAAGCGATGACGAACAGCACGCCGGCACCGCTCAAGATCCCGTAGACCGCGTCCATGACCCTGAAGCCCGGCCTGACAAAAGATATGATCAATCCCGCGATCATCCCCCCGATGCTCAGAATGTCAGGGATGATCTGGAAATCGTAGTCGATGAAAGAAATTACAATGAGGATGGCTGTAAAAAATATCTGGATGAAAAATTCATACGACAGTCCCCACCTGCGATAGATGAGCATGAAAACGACGGCGGTTATAAGTTCAACTATAAAATAACGGACCGATATCCGGGCGCCGCAATCCCTGCACTTGCCCCTCAGGACAAAGTAGCTTACCAGCGGGATATTATCGTAGAACCTGATGGGTTTTTCGCATGCCGGGCATGCCGAGGGTGGGTGTACTATGGATTTCTTGAGGGGGATCCTGTAGATGCAGACATTGAGAAAACTGCCGACACATGCACCGAATATGAAAACCAGTATGAGATGCGCTATATGCATAATTGCCCGAACTCACTTTACGTTTTTCAATACCCCGTTCTCATCGATCGTCCAGACATCATCGAATATCTTGTCATTATTGAGGTCCGCCCTGGCCTCAATAATGAACCGGTCCGCACTCGCATTGCGTACCCGGAAATGGTACTTCTTCGCCGTGGGCCTCCAATTCGCAAGCTTCGTTTCGTCTGCCGTATACGTCCCATGCTTTGCCTTGTATGATTCTTCAGCTTCCTTTACGCATGTCATCTGGACTTTCATGCCCTTTTCAATCTGTTTCTTCGACCTTATGGCTCCGAGAGGAAGGGCGATAAGGACTATAACGATGATGATCAAGGTCCCTGCAAGAAGTTCTAAAACTGTAAAACCTTTTTTATTCATAAACCTTCATTAAGAGGGGGCTTGGAGCCCCCCCTTACAATTTGCACTTCCTTAATTCTTTGGAATATATTTAGGCGGTACGGTACTTTCTTTCTGCCACTCCCATTTGTTCAAAGTTCCATCTGTGCTGGCGAGAATCAGTGTTTTACCGTCGACGATATCCTCTTGGATACCGTCAACGGTTGCGGTAATGGTGACCGGACCGCCATTGGTGCCTGTCACGACTACACCCGAAACTTTAGCCGGCAGTGTAACGCCAAATGTCTCGGCTGGGTCGTTAGTCGCGCATGCCTCTCCACCGACTGAAGATTCCGAAGCGAGTGCCAGACAAGCCGTCTTAATGGCTCCTATCGTGTTGGTTACTTCCGTAAAACGCGCTTTCCTCGTATAGTCCATATACGCCGGAAGAGCGATAGCCGCGAGGATACCGATGATGGCGATGACGATGAGAAGCTCGATCAATGTAAAGCCTTTTGTGTTGTTAAGCTTTGACATACTGCACCTCCTGGAATAATTTAAGATAGTAATGCTTTAGTGGCTATTCTGCACCACAATTACACTCTTTGTAAATGATTTTTGTCACACTTTTAAAGTATTTGTCAAAAATCAAAAAAACTTTACAAATTCGCGTGCATTTTATCATTCCGTGATGAATCACATTAAGCATTTAGATTTACTGTAATATGATGACATAATTATGGCAAGCATAAAAATAAAAAATGGAAGGCACAACTCCCGGCAACCCTCCCCGACCACTCTGTCCCGCCACCCTAATTCCCGGGCTGGCGGGTGGTTATCCACGTATTTTTACACGAACACCCGTAGAGAAAAATAATTGCGACATAATCTTCAGACCCGGCATGACGCGGATGGAGAATGACAGGCAACCCTGTGTTCATTGCCGCCTTTAAGTTCCGGCGCCTGGCTGCTGCATATGGCTGTCCTATCCTTGCATTTGTCGTAATACGGGCATTGGCCGGGGCCCGAGCCGTTCGTTGGTTCCGGTTTCAGTGAAAACTCCCCTCCCGCGGCGGCGATCAGCATCTTCGTATAGGGATGGAGGGGGTTAAGGAAGACTTGGTCGCGCCCACCCATCTCAACGACCTTTCCTTTGTAAAGCACCAGTATATTGTCCGAGATGAAGCGGACTATGTTGAGGTCATGGGAAATGAATATCATAGCGATATTCAGTTTCTCCCGGATGTCGATGAACAGGTTTATTATTTGCGCCTGTATCGAGACATCGAGGGAGGATACGGGTTCGTCCGCTACAACGAGTGCGGGTTCCGTGGCGAGGGCCCGGCCTATCGCGACCCTCTGTCTCTGGCCGCCGCTCATCTCGTGGGGATATTTTTTCAGGAAATCGTCGGTGATGCCAACGCTCTTCAGTATCTCGACGACCCTGGAATCGACACCCCCGGGCCCGTCGACCATGCGATGGAATTTGAGAGGTTCTGCGATAATGTCCCGCACCGTCATCCTGGGATTGAGCGATGAATAGGGGTCCTGAAAAATGATCTGCAGCTTCCTCCGGATCTTTCTGATCTGTGCCGGGCCTGCAGCGAGAAGATCGACACCATCGAAGGTTATCCTGCCGCTGTCCGGCCGCTCCAGCAGCATAAGGCACCGGGCAAGCGTGCTCTTGCCGGAGCCGCTTTCCCCCACGACACCGAGGGTTCGCCCCGCTTCGAGCTCGAAGCTTACGCCGTCAACCGCCTTGATCATCTCCTTTTCTACGGAAAAAACGGACCTGCGGACCTCGTAATATCTTTTGACTTCTAGTACAGATAACAGCGAACCCATTGGTCCTTCCCGACCTCTTTTATGACTGGTTCATCGCCCCTGCAAATGTCCATGACGCAGGGACAACGGGGATGAAATTTACATCCGGACGGCAGTTCGGCAAGGTTCGGCACCGACCCGGGAATTGCCTTGAGCCTGCCTGAGCCTGAAAAACCGTATATGGATTCCAGGAGGCCCTGCCCGTACGGATGCAGCGGCCTCTTGAAAAACTCGTCAACCCTGTTCCGTTCGACCATCCTGCCTGCATACATAAGCCCGAGACGCTGGCCCATGGACCTGATGATGGTCAGGTCATGCGTTATAAATAACATCGACACCCCGAGCCTGTCGATAAGGCCCTCGATCAATCCGAGTATCTGCGATTCCGTCGCGACATCGAGAGCGGTTGTCGGTTCGTCGGCAATTATGAGGGATGGGTTGCAGGCTATTGCGATAGCCATGAGGACCCGCTGCCTCTGACCGCCGGAAAGCTGGTGAGGATATTGGATATACCTCTTCCGGGGCTCGTCGAAGCCGACCTGCCGAAGCAATTCAAGGGTCCTTTCCTTAACATTGTTTTCCGAACAGCCCCTGTGTATCTCGATCACCTCGGATATCTGCTCGCCGATCCTGAGCACGGGGTTCAGGGCGGTCATCGGCTCCTGGAAAACCATGCCGATACGATTTCCCCGTACACCTTCCATCTGTTTCTGGCTCAAGCCCAGAAGATCGGTGCCTTCAAATACGACTTTCCCCGATACGACCCGACCCGGCGGATGCACGAGGCCCATGATGGAATGGGCCGTAACTGTCTTGCCTGAACCGCTTTCTCCGACGAGGCCGAATATCTCGCCTTTATTGATCGTAAAGGAAACGTCATTCACGGCCGGGATGACCTCATCCCCTGTAAAAAAACGGGTGTTCAGGTCAATGACATCGAGGAGGACATTATCGTTATTTTTAGCCATGATCGACCGGCGGTGCCCGAAGGAAAATTGTTTTTGATTATTTGGACCTTATGCATTATACTTAACCCTATTAAAATGGCAAGCCTTTTATGTATGAGCTAATGATAACCGGCACATACATGTTTTTATATATTAAAGATCGTATCTTATCCCCATGAGGTGAATCATGTCACAGAAAGAGCCGACGGAATTCAGGGAGGGTCTAACCTTCGATGATGTTCTGCTCGAGCCGGCATTGAGCGTGATCATGCCGTCGGATGTGGACGTCTCCACATACCTGACACCGTCCATAAAGCTTAACATCCCCATACTCAGTGCGGCCATGGACACTGTAACCGAATCGAAAACGGCCATATGTCTCGCACAGGAAGGCGGCATCGGCATCATTCACCGGAATATGACCGTGGCGGAGCAGGCGCATGAGGTCGAAAAGGTCAAGAAGTCCGAAAGCGGGATGATCGTCGACCCGATAACGATCTCACCCGAAAATAAAATAGGGGACGCCCTGGACCTCATGTCCCGTTACCACATCTCGGGCATACCTGTGACAAAAGGAACGAGACTGGTCGGGATCATTACGAACAGGGACTTGAGGTTCGAGACCAATCTTGACAGGAAGGTCCAGAATGTCATGACCAAAGAGAACCTTGTCACGGTAAAGGAAGGCATTAGTCTGGAAGAATCGAAAAAGATCCTTCACAAGCATAAAATAGAAAAACTGCTCGTCGTCGACAAGAATTTTGACCTCAAAGGGCTGATCACGATCAAAGACATTGAAAAGATGCGGAAATTCCCTTACTCGTGCAAGGACCAGCTCGGGAGGCTTCGTGTAGGCGCAGCGGTAGGCGTGGGCCCCGACAGGGATGAACGGGTGGAGGCGCTCCTAAAGGCCGGGTGCGATGTTATCGTGATCGACACTGCTCATGGCCATTCCCGGAATGTCATCGAGTCGATCAAGGCCATACGGAAAAACTTCCCGGATGTCCAGCTCGTCGCTGGCAATATCGGGACCGCTGAAGGGTGTGAAGCGCTTGTCAAGGCCGGATGCAATGCAGTAAAGGTAGGGGTCGGCCCGGGCTCCATCTGCACAACGCGGATCGTGGCCGGGATCGGCGTACCACAGATAACCGCTATCATGGACGCGGCGTCCGTGGCCCGGCGGTACCAGGTACCGGTCATCGCCGACGGGGGCATAAAGTTCTCGGGCGACGTCGCGAAGGCCATCGCAGCGGGTGCACAGACCGTCATGATAGGGAACCTCTTCGCGGGGACCGACGAAACACCGGGTGAAACCGTCCTTTACCAGGGCAGGACATACAAGGTATATCGTGGAATGGGCTCCCTGGAAGTCATGCGCGAAGGAACGACCCGCGACCGGTATTCGGTGCCTGCAGATGAACTGGAGTCAAAGATCGTGCCGGAGGGCATCGAGGGCCGGGTGCCCTATCGCGGCCCGCTCTCGACATCGGTCAATCAGCTTGTCGGGGGCCTCAAAGCGGGCATGGGCTATGTCGGCGCGCAGACCATCGAAGAGCTCCAGGCAAAGAGAAGGTTTATCCGGATAACATCCGCAGCCTTACGGGAAAGCCACGTTCACGATGTTATCATAACGAAGGAAGCACCCAATTACAGGATCGAGTAAATATGGAACAGCGTTTTACTGATTATCATAAGGAACTGGTACTCATTCTCGATTTCGGTTCACAGTATACCCAGCTCATCGCCCGCAAGGTGAGGGAGCTTGGCGTCTATTGCGAGATATACCCTTACAATGTCAGCATGGATGCGATCAGGTCGATGAACCCGAAAGGGATCGTCCTTTCGGGCGGGCCGAGCAGCATCAACGAAGAAAACGCGCCGATATGCGAAAAAGGCGTCTTCGACCTCAAAGTCCCGGTCCTCGGCATCTGTTATGGCCTGCAATTATTGTCCAAGACCTTCGGGGGCAAGGTTGAAAAAGCCCCGAAGAGGGAGTTCGGCAAGGCCCAGCTGTATATCGAAACCAAGGACAAATTCCTGGATGGCATCAAGGACGGGGACATCGTGTGGATGAGTCACAGCGACAAGGTGTTGAATATGCCCCGCGGCTTTGTTACGCTTGCCCGCTCGGACAATTCCCCCCATGCCGTTATCCGCAACGAGGCAGGTTCTATTTACGGTGTCCAGTTCCACCCCGAGGTCCATCATACACCAAAGGGCAAACGCATCCTGAAGAATTTTCTTTACAAGATCTGCAAGCTCAAGGGATTGTTCTCGCCGAAATCATTTGTCGAGCTCGCGACGGAGAGGATCCGCGAAGAGACGGGCGGGCAGAAGGTCATCTGCGCGCTGAGCGGCGGGGTCGATTCATCCGTTGTAGCGGCATTGATCCATCGCGCGATCGGGGCAAACCTCCAGTGCGTCTTTGTCAACAATGGCGTACTGAGAAAGAACGAGGCCGAAGAGGTGATATCTGCCTACAGGGATATCCTCCATCTGAACTTGAAATATATCGATGCCGGGGACCGTTTCCTGAAAGCCCTGAAAGGGGTAAGAGACCCTGAACGCAAGAGAAAGATCATCGGAAGGCTTTTTATAAAGATATTCGAGGAAGAGGCGGGAAAGAACGGCTCTGCGAAGTTCCTTGCACAGGGAACGCTCTACCCCGACGTTATCGAAAGTGTATCGGCAAAGGGGCCGTCTGCAACGATAAAAAGCCATCATAACGTCGGCGGATTGCCGAAACGTATGAAAATGAAGCTGATAGAGCCCCTGCGAGAACTCTTCAAGGATGAGGTGCGGATTGTCGGACGGGAACTCGGCGTTCCGGACAATATCGTCAACAGGCAGCCCTTTCCGGGCCCTGGCCTCGCCATAAGGATAATCGGCGATGTGAACCGGGAAAGGCTCGAGATACTCAAGGAAGCCGACAGCATAATCCGCCAGGAGGTGGAGCACAACCCCGCATTCAAGCACATCTGGCAGTCATTCGCTATACTTATCCCGGTAAAAACCGTGGGAGTCATGGGCGATGAAAGGACATATGCCAACGTTATCGCGCTGAGGGTCGTGGAAAGCGAGGACGCGATGACCGCGGACTGGGCCCGCCTCCCCTATACGACACTCGATACGACGGCACGAAGGATCATTAACGAGGTACCCGGTGTAAACAGGGTAGTTTACGATATATCGTCGAAACCGCCCAGCACGATAGAGTGGGAGTGATCGGGAATGCCGGAATTCGTTCATCTGCATCTCCATACACAGTACAGTCTTCTCGATGGCGCTATCCGCTTCGACCGGCTTTTCAAGGCCGCGAGCGAATACGGGATGCCCGCCTGCGCCATCACTGACCACGGGAACATGTTCGGCGCCGTCCAGTTCTATCTCGAGGCAAACCGGAAGAACATAAAACCGATCATCGGGTGCGAAGCCTATATCGCACCCCGTTCGCGGTTCGACCAGAAGAAAGTGAAGGGCGAGGACGTTGCCTATCATGTAGTCCTCCTCGCCATGAACAACACTGGGTACCAGAACCTTTTAAAACTGATAAGCCTCGCCCATCTCGAGGGATTCTATTACCATCCCCGGATAGACCGGGAAATATTGACCCTATACAACGAGGGACTTATCTGCCTTACCGCATGCATCAAGGGCGAGATACCGAATTCGATCCTGAAGGGCAGCGAAGAAAGCCTCCGCAAGAATATCGACTTCTATCTCGGGCTTTTCGGGGACAGGCTGTTCTTCGAACTGCAGGACAACGGCCTCGAAGAGCAAAAGATAGTCAACGAGCGGCTTGTAGAGCTTTCCTCCTCCCACAACGTCCCGATCGTCGCGACGAACGACTGCCATTACCTGCGCCGCGAGGAAGCCAAGGCACACGAGCTGCTTCTGTGCATACAGACAGGCAAGACCGTCAACGACAGGGACCGCCTGAGCTTTTCTTCCGACCAGTTCTATTTCAAGTCACCGGAAGAGATCGCCCTTGCCTTTTCGCGGTACCCCGAGGCCCTGTCAAACACGATGCGTGTCGCAGAGATGTGCAATGTCGAGATCGACACAAACACCTACCATTTTCCGGAATTCCATCCCCCCGAGGGTATGGGCCTGAACGAATACTTCGAGAAGCTGTCCCGCGAAGGGTTCATGAAGAGAATGCCCGAGATACGGTCAAGATACGATGCGTTCGACGCCGGTCTCATGAAAAGATACGAAGACCGGTTCGAATATGAAATGGGGGTCATAAAAGACACCGGTTTCTCGGGATACTTCCTGATCGTCGCGGATTTTATCAATTACGCGAAGACGCACGGGATCCCTGTCGGCCCGGGGAGGGGCTCCGCGGCCGGAAGCCTGATAGCGTACTGCATGGGGATAACCGATATCGAACCCATAAAATACGACCTCATATTCGAGAGGTTCTTAAACCCCGAACGCATAAGCATGCCCGATATCGACGTCGATTTCTGCAGGAAAGGACGCGACAGGGTCATACAGTACGTTACGGACAAATATGGCAAAGACAACGTCGCCCAGATCACGACATTCGGGACGATGCAATCTAAGGCTGCGGTCCGCGATGTCGGACGTGCGCTCGGAATGCCGTACGCCGAGGTCGACAAGATCGCCAAGCTTATCACGTCCGGCGACAGGGGCATAGAACGGGCGATAAACGAAGAGCCCCAGGTACGGGAGCTGTATGAGACGGACGAGCGTGTCAGGGAGCTCCTCGACAATGCGTCCGTTGTCGAGGGCCTTGCACGCCATGCATCCACGCATGCGGCAGGGATCGTGATCGCGAACAGGCATCTGTCGGAATACCTTCCGCTCTACAAAGGGAAGCGCGATGAAATAGTGACACAGTACGACATGAAGATGATCGAGAAGATCGGTCTCATCAAGATCGACTTTCTCGGCCTCGAGACACTCACCCTCATGGACACCGTTGTAAAGCTCCTGAAAGACGAGGGGATAGATATCGACCTGGCGAGTCTTCCGCTCGACGACAGGAAGACATACGAACTCCTGTCATCCGGAAATACGTCAGGGGTGTTCCAGCTTGAAAGCCGCGGGATGCGGGACCTCCTGACGCGCCTCAAGCCTTCGCAGTTCGACGACATCATGCCTCTTATCGCCCTTTACCGGCCCGGCCCCTTGAAGAGCGGTATGGTCGACGAGTTCATCAAGCGGCGCAACGACCCGTCGCAGGTGACATACGAGACACCGAAGCTCAAGGAGATCCTTCACGACACGTATGGCGTCATAATTTACCAGGAACAGATCATGAAGATCGCCTCGGTGCTCGCGGGGTTCTCGCGGGGGGACGCCGATGCGCTCCGCAAGGCTATGAGCAAGAAGATCCCGGAACAACTCGAAAGGTACAAACAGCAGTTCGTCGATGGTTCGGTCGCGAACAACGTGCCTAAAGATGTGGCCGAAAAGATCTATGACGTCATACAGCGCTTCGGCGAGTACGGGTTCAACAAGTCCCATAGCACAGCCTACGGGTACATCGCATATCAGACAGCATATCTCAAGGCCCATTACCCGGTACATTATTTTGCCGCCATGCTTACCACCGAGGTCGGCGATACGGACAAACTCGTGAAGTACATCGGCGAGTGCCGGGAGTCAGGCATCGAGATCCTGCCGCCCGACATCAATATGAGCCAGAGCGATTTCGCCATCGTCGATGGGAAGATCCGGTACGGTCTTGCCGGGATCAGGAATGTCGGCGAAGCGGCGATAGACAGTATAATACAGGCGCGGCAGGAGGCGGGCGGGTTCAAATCCTTCATACACTTCTGCAGCGTCATCGATGGCCGTAAAGTGAACAAAAAGGTCATTGAAAGCCTGGCCTGCTCCGGGTGCTTTGACAGCCTCGGCCTGAAAAGATCACAGATCCTGTATCTTGCACAGGAAATGCTCGATAAGCTTATAAAACGCGATACGAAGACGAACCTGAAGCAGGGCAGCATCTTTGGTGAAAACGATGTCGAAGAAATAATGGTATCTTTCGACATTCCCGCCATGGATGAGCTCAGCCACGAAGAGATCTTGAGCGGCGAAAAGGAAGCCCTTGGCTTTTACTTCAGTAAACACCCCCTGAAGCCCTTTGAGGACCTTATCGCCGAGCTTACCCCGTACGACAGTCAGAATCTGAAGGAAGCCGGTAATCTCGAAGACGTGGACATCGCCGGGGTCGTGAGCACCCTGCGCGAGATAACGACACGGCGCGGCGATAAAATGGCGTACGTCAATCTCGAAGACACAAAAGGGGTAATGGAGGTCATATTCTTTCCCGACCTGTACGTGAAGCAGTATTCCATGATCCAGAGCGGCAAACCGCTTATGGTAACGGGCTCACTGGAAAAGACCGATGAAAGCCAGGCAAAGATCAAGGCAAGGGCCGTCTCGCTTCTCGAATCCCTTACCGGGGAATTGCTCAAAACGGTCAAGATCACCATCAATTGCGAGGTTATCCGAAAAGACGAATTAAGGGTGCTCAAAGACATTCTCATAAGCACACGGGGCAGATCAGCCGTGCTCCTCGAGTTCAGGCTCAATGGGGAAAAACAGTCGGTTCCGGTCAGAAATATCAAGATCGACCCGAAGAAGAGAGATGTCATACTGAAGCACTTTAAAAAAGGCATAGACGTAGAGGTCATCGATGAGATATTACCTTGATTTTGAAAAAAAGCTTGAACCGCTTGAAAGACGGATTTTTGAAATACAGCGTTTCTATGACGAAAAAGATCCCTACTATGCGAAAGAGCTGGCCTCGCTGCGAAAGAAGATAGCAAAGCTGGAAAAAGAAATATATTCAGAGCTTTCCAACTGGCAGCGGTCGCAGTTGTCGCGCCACCTCAACAGGCCCCATACGCTCGATTACGTCGAGAGCATCTTCAAGGACTTCGTGGAGCTTCACGGTGACCGAAAATTCAAGGACGATGCGGCCCTGATAGCCGGATTCGCCCGGTTTGAAGGAATAAACGTCGCCGTGGTCGGTCATCAGAAGGGCAAGGATGTCCGTGAAATGGCGCACAGGAATTTTGGAATGGCGCATCCTGACGGGTACCGCAAGGCTATGCGCGTCATGGACATGGCCACGCGCTGGGGAAAGCCCATCATCACTTTTATCGACACGCCCGGCGCCTTTCCGGGTATTGGGGCCGAAGAGCGTGGCCAGGCGGAAGCGATCGCGTCGAATATTTATTTCATGTTCTCCCTCGGCGTTCCCACTATTTCGGTGGTGATCGGCGAAGGCGGAAGCGGCGGGGCCCTTGCCATCGGCATCGGCAACCGGCTCCTTATGCTGGAAAATGCGACATATTCCGTCATTTCTCCCGAAGGCTGTGCGGCTATTCTCTGGCGGGACGGTTCAAAAGGCCATCTTGCGGCAGATGCCTTAAAACCCACGGCGCGCGATCTTCTCAAGCTCCAGGTCGCCGACGAGATCATTCACGAACCGTTCGGCGGTGCCCACAGGGATTGGCAGGAAACGTTCGACAACACACGGTCTGTACTCGCCAAGCATTTGAACGAGCTCATCGGGCTTGACCCGGATACGTTGAAAACCATGCGATACCAGAAATTCCGCAATATGGGCGTGTTCGAGGAGAAAAGAAGATGAAAACGATAACTATGGATCTGTCCTGCGCGCTTGCCGAAGCGGTAGGCGAAAACGGCATTCATGAAAACGATCTCAGGCTGACGCTCGGCAAGATCAGCGAATACTATACGAAACTTCTCGCGAGACCTTTTCCCTTTATGACCCTTCCGTCAACCCGTTTTCAATTCGACGAGATGTACGCATTGGCCGACAAGGCGTCGAAAACGAATATCAGGAATCTCGTGATCCTCGGTATAGGCGGGTCTTCACTCGGTACGCAGACAATATTCGACGCCCTTCTTCACCCCTTGCACAATCAGGAAGAGCGCTTCCGCGAGGGCAGGCCGCGCTATTTTATCCTCGATAACATCGACCCTCATAAGATGACAGCAGTTGTAGAAACGATCATTCCGGAGATCGACCGCACCTTTCTCGTGGTGATCAGCAAATCGGGAGAGACCCCCGAGACCATTTCTCAATTTATGTTGTTCAATGAACTTATGAAAAAGTCCGCCGGTTACAGGGAAAGGATAGTCCTGATAACCGACATGGAACAAGGACTCCTCAATAAAATAGCTCAAAAGGAAGGGTATCCCGTGTTGAACCTGCCCCCGGGGGTCGGGGGCAGGTTCTCGGTATTGACCCCGGTCGGGCTTTTCCCGTCTGCTATCATGGGGATCAACATAAAGAAAATGTCCGATGGCGCAGCCGGTATGGCTGCCCATATAGTGCGGTATGATGCCGAAGAGAACATGGCCTTCGCCCTTGCCGCCATACTTTACCTCATGTACAAGAACGGCAAGCCCATTCACGTCATCATGCCTTATTGCGAACGGCTGGCCGCATTCGCCGATTGGTTCAGACAGCTCGAGGCCGAAAGCCTCGGCAAAAAAGGCCTCGGGCCCACACCCACGAAATCAGTGGGGGTCACCGACCAGCATTCCCAGTTGCAGCTCTACGTAGAAGGGCCGAAGGACAAATGCATCGTTCTCCTTTACAGCGCCACGAGCGAAGTCCCTATCCCGGATAGTTTCGACTATCTCGAAGATGTCTCATACCTTGCCAATAAGGATATGAAAGACCTGTTCCACGCAGAATTTCAGGGAACCCGCCTGTCGCTGACCGAGTCCGGCACGCCCAATCTTTCTTTAACTCTTGATGAAGTAAGCGATTACAATCTCGGCGCCCTGTTCTACCTCTTTGAAATGGTGACAACTTTCATGGGGCATCTGCTCAGCGTAAATCCCTTCGATCAGCCGGGGGTCGAACAGGGAAAGATCTACACAAAAGCGATCATGGGTAAAAAAGGATTCGAAAAAGAACGGGAACACACGGACAAGTTCCTTGCGAGCCCGGTAAGGCAGGTCATTTTTTAAAACATCGCCAGTTCCCCTCATCCTGGTGCTCGACCCCGGGAGAACGCGAGTCCCTGGACGGCCGGGATGACGGCCGCCGGGAGGGTTGATTTACGAGTTTCCTCTTCGTATTGCATGCCGACCTTTCCAGTATTGATGGCGTGGACCGGCAGTGATATAATTTCCTGCAGTTCAAACTAATAATCCCATTCGTGAGGGGACGTTCCTGGGGCCGGAGGGAGAACGTAACCTCACGATTTTAAGACATTATTTCTGCCGATGTTTGGCCTGGTTCGCGTCAGCCTTTCAAACTTGACCTTCACGATCCGCAGTGCATCCACGTCGACAACGGTGAAGCGGTACCGGCCGTAGTAGATAACCTCCCCGCCATTGGCAATTCCCTGAAGCTGTGTCATTATAAACCCGCCGAGGGTCTCGTAATCGGGTGATTCCGGCAGGTCCAGGTCAAGCCGGCTGTTAAGGTCGCGGATCGAGTATGACGCATCGATAAGATACGATCCGTCACGATGGCGCTCTATCTTGTCGTCGACGTCCGTCTCGTCCATGATCTCGCCGAAGATCTCCTCCATGATATCTTCGAGGGTAATTATACCGATCAGCGTTCCGTATTCGTCAATGACAACGGCGAGGTGATGACGCGTGCGCTGCATCTGTTTCAAGAGAACACTCACTTCCATCGTCGCGGGAACAAAGAACGGCCGTCTCATCAATTTTTCCAGCTCGAACGATCCTGGGTCCCTCCAGATATGGCGCGACACGTCCTTCTGGTAAATGAAACCAATGACGTTATCGAGATTTTCCCGGTATACAGGATACCGGGAAAATTCATTCCCAATGATATACTCGAGAATGTTTTCCTTGTTCTCGTCCGCGTCGACCGCGTAGACATTGGGCCGCGGGACCATTACCTCGCGGACCGAACGGTCACTGAAGCGAAAGACCCTGTTGATAAGCTCCTCTTCCGTCTTATCGAAAACGCCTTTCCGCCTGCCCTCTTCCAGGAGGATCTTGATCTCGCCTTCACCTATATGTTCTTCACCCCTGCTGAGGTTCAGCGCCTTAACCAGAAACAGCGTGGTTACAGACAGGAAATTGACGAAAATAGAAAAAATACTGGATACGAAGTTAAAAAGGGGCAATACCGCGAGTGCCGCTTTTTCTTTATAACTGAGACCGATGTATTTCGGTACAAGTTCTCCAAAGACTATGAAAAGATACGTGAGAACGATAACGACAATGGCGACGGATATAGATTCGGAAAACGGTTCCAGGAACGCGACCCTGCCGATATACGGCATCAGGTATTTCGCCGCCATAACACCGCTTATGGCGGAAGCGAGTGTGCCGAAAAGGGTAATGCCGATCTGAACGGTGGAAAGAAAACGCTCCGGGTTTTCCTTCATGGCGAGGAGTGTCTCTATTTTCCGGTCCGGTCTTTTTTTCTGGATCTCCTTTATCTTGCTTTTGCGGGACGCGATGATCGCTGTTTCAGCTGCAGAAAAGATGCCGTTCAAAAAAAGTAGAACGACTATTATGGTTATGTCTATTACTGGAACGCCCATTAACTCCTGGTGTGCTCCTTTACCTGATGCATAAACGCCTCGAGCCTCGTCAGGATATTCGTATTGCCCTGCCCGTCGTAAGCGACGTTGATCACGGGTATATCATGGTTCTTCTGTATGAGGCGCATGATGGCGCTCGACACCGTGCCGGGCATGCAGGTGAACGGCATCGCATTGATAATGCCTGCAACCCCTTTATGGGCAAAATCAACGCTCTTGCCGACCGTAAGGACTGCTTCACCCTCAAAGCTATCGTGTATATAAGGGCTCGCTTTTTGGAGGATATCCTTTATCTTTGGCTCCGGCCCGTACTTTATAAAAGGCACGAAGATCTCTTCCATGAGATGCTCGTCTTTATTCTGAATATACTCGGTTACAAGAAAGTCGATCAGGCCTCGCAGACTGTCCCTTTTTCTGCTCTTCCTTCTGCCGGTGAAATTCACGTACGAGATCCATTCCGAAACGGGCGCCAGCCAGACCTCACCCCCCAGCTCCTCCACAGTCCTGACAAGCTGTGAATTGCTGAACCTGTTCGTACGTATGTAGATCTCCCCGACAACCCCTATTATTGGCCGTTTTTCATGTATGCGGTCTATCGCCGCAAATTTCTTGAGAACGTCCTTAAGCACGACATCGATGTCCTGCGCACCCCTCTCGATGCACAGGCACACCCGTTCCAGCGATTCGCCGTAGACCTTGTCCGTCTGTCCGGGCATCTTTTCATAGGGGCGCGTCTCATGAAGTATTTTCGTCAAAAGATCGGCTGCAACCACCGCTCTCCAGCCGAGGCGGCTGAACTTGCTCCCGACAATATCCAGCTGCCTGTAAAACCGGTGGTCCTGGTTCGGCGCATATATGGGAACACCCGTAAAACCTTCCTCGTCGAGGACCATTCTGTGGAAACGGTTGTATTGACCAAAACGGCACGGGCCTTCACCCGACGGCATGAAAAAAGCGCTTCTCTCGGGATCGAAGCCGGGACCGCGCACGGTACGAAGCATATCTCCCGTAGTCAATATACAGGGATAACATTCTTTCCCCGATGTGAAACGCCGCCCTATCAGCACTGTCTCCTCGGTTGACTCTTGCATGACCTCGGCGTTCACCCCGCATGCCCTGAAGGCTGCCGCAAGTGCATGGGCATGATCGCACATATAGGGAATATAGATCTTCCTGCGCTTTCCATTCAGTTCGAACGGAACCTCCTTTCGTTCCGAAATGTGTTCGTCAAATTGCGCGTTGTTGATGCTGTCGAGGAATGCTTCAAGCCTCGTGACAACACCGGCATCCGCACTGTGCTCGTCGATCTCGAGCGAAAGGTACGGTTTGTTCCCCATGATCTTCTTGAAAAAATGGGATATAAAAGAATCGGGGCCGCAACCGAAACTGGTCACATAAATGGCATAGAGATTTTTATTGTTTTTTACTGCTCGCGCCGCCTTCAATATTTTCTGACCGTAGCCCCAGTACATCTGTTCGAGGTCGACCGGGTCTTCGATCATCTCGTTCACGGGCAGCATGTCCATAGGTATAGCCTGAACGCCGAGATTGAGCAGTTTCTTGTGAATATTGAGGTTCGCACCCGCATCGGCGCTATTGTACGGACGCCCGATTATAACCATTACCTTTTCATTTTTGTCGAGGGAACGCAAAAAATCATTTCCCATTTGGGTCAGGCTGTTATAAAAAGAGTCTTGGACCTGGATCGCTTTCTCAAAGGCGGCCTTTACCCTCCGTGCAGATATCCTGTATGGCTTTAAATGCTCCGTCAGGTCGTTAAGAACGGTTTCGTTCCCCTCACCGAATTTAATTATGGGAGTGAAGACGCGCACTCCCTTGCCATCAAAGTCGATAGAACCTTTTATGGTGTAAGGCAGGGACTGGGCGTAGGGACAGGCGAAGGAATTTTTCGCATGCTTCGACGGCTTCTTGAGACTGATGATGCTCGGGATAAATATATTGCGGATATCCTTCTGGATCAGGTTCATTACATGACCATGCGCAAGCTTTATCGGAAAACAGCTTTCAACTATGATATTCTCAACCCCGTCCCTGATCGTCTTCTTGTTTGTCATATCGGAAACAACGATATTGAAACCCAGTTCGGAAAAAAAGCTTTTCCAGAATGGCAGAAGTTCATGCATATGAAGGACCTTCGGCATGCCGATCGTGTATTTTCCGCCCTTCTTGTCATAAATATCGTTCAAAAGTTGTTCGCGCCTTAGGAACAGGTCCTCCATTTCCTTCCTGCCGCTCTTGCGGACAACGTCATATTTTTCGCACCTGCTGCCATAATAGAGCGGTGTTTCGTTTTCAACGGTAACCCTTCGTATTTCACACAGGTTCTCGCACCCTTTGCATTCGAAGGTATCTACCGTGTACGGCCTCTTGCTGAGATCGAACCCCTTGAAGCCGCTTACGTCCCACGTGCGTTCTTTCATGGCGAGAATGGCGACCCCGATGGCCCCCGTTACATCATGGTGCGGAGGGACCGTTATCGGCGTCCCGATGACCCCCTCGAAAGCGGCCACGACACCTTTGTTGAAGGCGGTGCCGCCCTGAAAAAAGATCCTTTTTCCAACCCGCCGGTCGACTACAACCTTATTCAGATAATTCTGAACGATAGAATACGCAAGCCCGCTCACGATATCTTCGCGGTCAGCGCCCCTCTGCTGCTGATGGATAACATCCGATTCAATAAAGACGGTGCATCGCTCTCCCATTTTCACGGGTTTTTTCGATTGAAGGGCCAATTTACCGAATTCTTCCTTTATCGATATATCGAGCCTTTCCGCCTGCTCCTCGAGAAAAGACCCGGTACCCGCGGCGCATGCTTTATTCATTTCGAAATCAACGATGACCCCGTTATCTATACTGATGTATTTCGAGTCCTGGCCGCCGATCTCAAAGATAGTATCGACGGAAGGGTCGATGGATATGGCAGCCTGCGCCTGCGCCGTTATTTCATTGCGGACTATGTCCGCGCCAAGAAAGTCTGCGGTCAAATAACGGCCCGAACCGGTTGTC
>DHQV01000055.1:188628-188992 GCA_002408185.1 Deltaproteobacteria bacterium UBA5329 | reverse complement strand
GCCCGAACCGGTTGTGCCGGCGCCGACGATCTCCACCATGTCCCCGATCTCCTCGCCAATTTCAGCAAGACCCCTCTTGACCGCTTCAAGGGGGCGCCCTTCAGTCATAAGGTATCGTTTTGCCAGTACGTTCCGCTCCTCGTCGATGAGCACCAGGTTCGTGCTGATAGACCCGACATCGACACCGAGGTACACGCGTATCTTATCCGTGACGGTTTTCATGTCATACGCGATATTTATGTTCTCCCGGGAGATCGTCAATGGCTCATGCGTCGGCTCGTCCCTCTCCTCATGGAGGAAAGCGGCAAGCTTGTCGAGCCCGGCAAAGGGCGTCCTGAGCGCAGGGGCTTCGATAACGGCGAAG
>DHQV01000055.1:179101-188567 GCA_002408185.1 Deltaproteobacteria bacterium UBA5329 | reverse complement strand
TCATGGAGGTAAGCGGCAAGCTTGTCGAGTCCGGCAAAGGGCGTCCTGAGCGCAGGGTCTTCGATAACGGCGAACACTGCACCGGCAGCCCCGACCGAGGTGTAATTTTCGGGGACAAAGAACGTTTGGTCGGTTAATCCAAAGACATCCTTGATGGCCTTCCTCATCCCCGAATTGGCGGCCACGCCTCCAATGAAGGCGACAGGGGTCTTGATCTCCTTCCCCTTACTGATATTGCCCTTGAAATTCCGCGCGAGCGCGTAGCATAATCCTGCCACGATCTCATAATCGGGGGTTGCTATCTGTTGAAGGTGGATCATGTCGGATTTTGCAAAAACGGTGCATCTTCCCGCTATTCGCGGTATATTGGCCGCTTTCAGTGCAACCTCGCTAAATTCCTCGATCGTGAATCGGAGCCTGGAGGCCTGTTGTTCCAGGAAAGACCCGGTACCGGCGGCACACAGAGCATTCATCGAGAAATCCTTTACCCGAAGCGGGGCATTCCCTTTCCCGGTGTGTTCAAATATGATCAGCTTCGAATCCTCTCCGCCGATATCGATGATGCTTCCCGTTGCAGGGTGCAAGCGCCCCATTGCCCTCGATACCGCCACGATCTCATTTACGAAAGGGGCCCCTATGAGCGAGGCGAATATTTTGGCACCTGTGCCCGTTGTTGCGATAAATTCTATCTCATACCCGCTGATCGCCCGTTCGATCGCCTCTTTCGCAACGACATACGGTTTCCCCTTGTGCCGGATATACTCTGATTTTACGATCGTTCCATTCTCATTCAGGATTGCTGTGCTGATGCTCACAGAACCAATGTCTATACCCAGTCTAAACATATCGTTCTATCCCCTCAATAATTATCGCGGCTGGATTTTATGTGAATGTTGTGATAAGTATAATACAAAAACCCTTTACCAACAATAAGAATATTAATGGTCGGGCGTTGGCAGAACTTTGATATAACAGGGTTTTCACAAGAATGAAAACAAGGGCGCATGTAATAGTTCACGGTATAGTCCAGGGAGTCTTCTTTCGCTATCGGACCCAGCAGGAGGCATCAGGCCTCGGTGTCACGGGGTGGGTAAAGAACCGTCCCGACGGAACTGTCGAGATCGTTTGCGAAGGCGAAAAGGAAGCGGTCGATAGGCTGGTTCACTGGTCGCACACCGGCCCATCCGGGGCCTTCGTCGAACGTGCCGATGTGTCTTTTGAAGAATATACAGGTGGGTTCCCGAGATTTGAGATCAGATACTGACCGGCGCCATTACTACCCGCTTTTCCTAGATATTACCGGAAAAGAATGCCTGATAATCGGAGGCGGTACCGTAGCCGAGCGGAAAGCCGCGATGCTTCTCAAATTCGACGCCTCTGTCCGCGTAATCAGCCCCAAAGCGACAAAGAAATTGATTCGTCTTGCCGATACCGGCAGGATCGACCTTATCCTGCGTAAATACAGATCGGGCGATCACAAAAACGCCGCCATTATTTTCGCATGCACCGACGACCGGGAGACCAACCGGCTTGTGCGGGAAAACGCCGCCACACAAAGAATACCCGTAAATGTTGTCGACAAACCCGAGGAATGTGATTTCATCGTCCCGTCTATAATAAAAAAAGGTGATGCAACAATAGCGATATCTACATCGGGACGCGTTCCCATGGCGTCAAAGAAGATCCGGCAGGCTATCGAAAAGATCATTACCAAAGATTACATCACGTATATCCGGATAACCGGCGCAATACGCCAGTATCTTCTCAAAAACGTGCCGGACAGGACGGTGCGCCGGGATATAATGAAACTTGTCAGCGCCATGGAAATGGAAGATGTGGTCAGCAACGGTATAACGGGCATGAAGAAGATCGTCGACAGCCAGATACCATGAACATATATCTCGTTTATACCGCCCTCGGCTTCTACCTCGTATCCACGTTCATATATGCCCTGAGCCTGGCACTCAACAAGACCTTTCTGGAAAAACCGGGATATTACAGCATTGCGACAGGTTTTGTGGTCCATTTTGCCAGCGTTGTGGCCCGGTATTTTGAAGCAGGATATACACCGATAACCAACATTTACGAATCACTGTCCTTTCTTTCCCTGTGCATTGCCGGTTTTTTTATTTACATCCGGCGCATCTATCGTGTCCACATGATCGGGTGCATAATCGCGCCGCTCGTCAGCCTGGTCGTTATCATGTCCCTTAATTTCCCGTACGAGATAAAGCCCCTTGTCCCGGCCCTGAGGAGCGTGTGGCTCCCAATCCATACCATCCTTTCCTTCATAGGCAACAGCATCTTCATAGTCGGTTTTATCGTCTCTCTTCTTTATCTTGTCGTTGAAAAAGAGATCAAGAAAAAGAGATCGTTCTTCTTTTCGGAAAAGTTTCCTTCCCTTTCCACCCTCGACAGGATCAATTACAGGTGCATGTCGCTCGGCTTCCCGTTCTTGACCGCGGGCATCATAACGGGTTCGATCTGGGCGGGCTTTGCCTGGGGCTCGTACTGGAAATGGGATCCCAAGGAAACATGGTCGCTTATAACCTGGATCGTATATGCGATCCTGTTCCATAACAGGCTTGCCCTCGGATGGAGGGGAAAGCGAACGGCGTATATGATGATCCTCGGGTTTTTGCTGATCGTTTTCACTTTCCTCGGTGTGAATTTTCTGTTGAAGGGCAGCCACACGTACATATAGACATGAAAAGACAGGCTATCGGTATAATAGGACTCAACCACAATACGGCCCCGCTCGAGATCAGGGAAAAATTGTATATAAAGGAAGGGTCGATCCCTGAACTCCTCGCTAAAATAAAGCGGGAAGGGATAAACGAGGCAGTCGTCATCTCCACGTGCAACAGGACCGAAATATATTATTGTGGAGATGACAACGACGAAATGGTCCGGAAGGTCCGTCGTGTACTCGCGGATGCCGTCGCAGCAAAGGACGACTGGTTTGACCGCTACATGTACATCTTTACGGACGAAGAGGCCTTTCGCCATCTTTTTCTCGTAGCATCGGGCCTAGACTCGATGGTCATAGGCGAACCCGAAATATTCGGGCAGGTAAAAGAAGCCTATCGCATCGCAGCATCGGCGAGAACGACCGGATTTTTCCTCAACAAAACTTTCCATAAGTCCTTTAACGTTGCAAAACGCATACGGTCAGAGACGAGGATAGGATATAACCCGCTGTCTATCAGTTCGATGGCGGTCGAGCTCGCCAGGCGCATTTTCGGAAATCTCGACGGAAAGAAAATCCTTGTTGTCGGTGCGGGCGAAATGTGCGAGACAGCCCTGAAGTACTTTCAAAAAGAGGGGCTGTCGGATATCTTCATCACGAACAGGACCTATCAGAAGGCCCATAAGCTTGCCGACGAGATCATCGGAGAGGCACGGCCCTTTGAAGCATTATTCGAGCTCCTCACGGTGGTTGACGTGGTCCTGACGTCCACCGGCTCCGACGCGCCTCTCATTGGCCTGGATATGCTCCACATGGCAATGAAAAAACGGAAGAACCGCCCCCTGTTTTTCATAGACATAGCCGTTCCTCGTGACGTCGACCCAGCTGTGAACGATATGGACAACGTCTACCTCTATGATATCGATGACCTCAAGGAATTGTCTCAAAGACATCTCTCGAACCGCGTCAAGGAGTCTGAAAAGGCCCACGTTATCATAGAAGAGGAAGCGACAAAATTTTCGGATTTGCTTGAAAAGATAGATATCAACCCGCTTATCGGTCATATCATGGCAACTGCCGACAGTATCAGGAGCGGTGAGATCAAGAAAACGATGGCCAGGCTCGCAAACAAGGACCCAGAGCTTGCGGACACGATAGATGCGATGACGCGCTCGATCGTAAACAAGCTTGTTCACCCATACCTGGCCCTTTTGAAAAACAATCAAGACCCTGCGGTATTTGACACGCTGAAGAAGCTGTTCCAATTTGAGGACGACGATGAGAACGAAATGGATAGTGGGGACGAGAGGGTCTAAACTCGCACTCACCCAGGCCGGTATTGTTATTGAGGTATTGAACCGGGAACACCCCGGGCATAGCTTCGCATTAAAGATCATAAAGACGACCGGAGATACAGCCTGGGATAAACCCCTTTCGGTCATCGGCGGAAAAGGCGTATTTGTCAAGGAGATCGAGGAAGAGCTCGCACGGGGCTCGATAGACCTCGCCGTACACAGCACCAAGGACATCCCGGCGGAGCTTGCCCCGGGCCTCGTCATCGGCGCATTCTTGCAGCGCGAAGACCCGAGGGATGTTTTCATATCGTCACGGTACAAAAGCATAGACGAGCTTGTGCCCGGTTGCCGCCTGGGTACGGGAAGCCTTCGCAGGAAGGCCCAGATCCTCAGGCACCGGCCGGGCATTACCGTCGTTCCTTTAAGAGGCAATGTCGATACTCGCATCAGGAAGATACAGACCGAAAACCTTGACGGCATCATACTCGCCGCAGCCGGCGTGAATCGACTCGGCCTTCATGCCGCGATCGCGCAGGTCATACCGACAGCTATCATGGTGCCCACAGCCGGCCAGGGAGCCATCGGGATCGAGGTACGGCGTGACGATGACGCAGCCGAACTTCTCCGGCCGATCAACGACCAGCGCACCTTCAACGAAGTCTCCATTGAACGCGCCATACAGGCCGCTGTCGGCGGAGGATGCAGCATACCGCTCGGCATTCACGCCCGGATCGAAAACGATCGGATCGACCTCAACCTGTCCCTCGGCAACGAGCAAGGCGCCATTCTCATCCACGACACCCTTTCCGCCCCCCTCTCCGCCCGCGACACCCTCATATCACAGGCCGTAGACATTCTCTCAACTCACCGCTAACCCTCCCCGGTATTCCGTATTCCAAATACAATCTGGCCAGGTGGGCCTATTTTTGATCGACCGCAAGCGGTGCCCGACGAGGCGGCAAGATGAACCAAGCCGAAGGCGCCTAACAGCCGGGTACACGCTTCAAGGCTTGCCCGGGCGGGTGGCAAACGCTGAGGATTCGGTTCGCCGCGGCCAACGAAGTTAGGCGCAAAAAAAGGCCCACCCCGCACCAATATAAAAAACGCCCCGGAAGAGAGGGCGTTTTTTATATCAAATCAACTCGAAATTGCGATTAGATGGCGTCCTTGAGAGCCTTTCCTGCGGTGAATTTCGGTACTTTCCGTGAAGGGATCTTGATCTCTTTGCCCGTTCTGGGGTTTCTTCCCTTGCGGGCTTTCCTTTTCGAAACTGAAAATGTGCCAAAACCGACGAGTGTTACGCGTTCGTCTTTCTTGAGGGCTGCCTTCACACCATCAAGAAAAGCTTCCAGAGCCTTGCCTGCAGCGGCTTTGGATATCTTCGACCCTGCCGCCATCTTGGTAATCAATTCCGCCTTCGTCATACATGCCCCTCCTTTAGATTATTGTTTAGCACGGGTTTACAACCCTACCACCTTCTAAATAGTTTATACTCCCCTATCTACGAATTATGCAAGATTTTTTTTCTATTTTCGAAAAATATCAGACATTGAGGATTGTGGTGTAATTCCGCTATTGACGCGGCTCTTTGAAGGCAGTTCTATTTTATCCGTTCGGCATGTGTAAAAATATTCCCCCGGGGTTCTCGCAGTGATCCGATGAGGGTTATTCCGAGTGCGTCCGCCACCTGGATCGCCAGGGATGTGGCGGCAGAAACGCCGGTCAGTATCTCGGTGCGGAGTCGTGCGGCCTTCATCACCATTTCATAACTCAGGCGGGAACTCAGATGCACGATCTTCGCCTCGCGGAGCCTGCCTTCAAAAAGCAATTTACCGATGGCCTTATCAAGCCCATTGTGCCTGCCGACATCCTCGGAAAATGACAGGAAATTTCCCCGGGCGTCAAATATGGAAGCAGCATGTGTGGCCCCGGTCGACCGACGGGCTGCCTGTTTCGCGACCATAATGTCCTGCATGGGAAATAGTTCCGCAAAGGGGACGGTTATCGTCTTCTCGATCTTTTCTATCGAAGCTGTCAGGTCGCGTATCATATCCGCACCACACAGACCGCAGCTCGAATAGCTGGTGAACTGTTTCGGCCTGTCCCGGACCGGTCTTTTCTTGCGGGAATCACTCAAAAAAACATTGATCTTGTTCGTGGAAATATCGCTGCAATAATTTGCGCCCGAAACATCATCCATTGACGTGATAAGCCCGTCCGTAAAACAAAGCCCAAGAGCGAGCGCCACCTCTTCTCCAGGCAGACGCATGGTCATATAGAAAGGCGCGTTATCGATATATATCTCGAGCGGCTCCTCCACCGCCACCTGTTCGACGAGATGCAGGGAGCCATCCTCGGAGTACTTAACCACCGGGACATCAAGAACGTTCATGAGCGGTCTCCTGTCGTTGGAATTGGGTTATATCATAATCCAGTTTGCAACGTTTATAAAGACGTAAGTCAAGACGTAAGTCGTAAGCCCCGAGTCGTAAGGTGCGGGATACCTACCTCTCGTGACTTGTCGACAAGCCGGAATGACGGGTTTGGGACTAGCGGACCACGTGGTCCGACATGAAGCGGGCCATTCTTCTGACGCCGTCCTTAAATGGCCGGGTATGAAATCCTCCTTGCCATGTCCCTGTGTTGACAAGGTCGGATACTACCAGAAAGGCTGCGGCCTTGAGGCCCTTTGCCTGGCATACGGCGTAAAGGGATGCGGTTTCCATCTCAACTGCTGCCATGCCGCGCTGTGCGTAATCTGCGATCTTTTGTTGAGTTTCGCGATAGATCGCGTCTGTGCTCCAGACATCGGCGCATTGAAAACCTTCACGTTCGGCAACGGGAGACCATTCCTTTACCCAACCGGACGACACGAACTCGTTATCATCTTCGAGATAATGATACGATGTGCCATCCTCCCGAAGCGCCCTCCCGGCAATATACAGGCTGCCTATCCTGCTCGATGCGGATATGCCCCCGCAATAACCCCAGAGGATAAACTCCCTGACCCCGAAAGAGGAGAGTTCTTCCACCAGTGCGGCGATATTGGGACCGCCAAAAGAAGAATTCACGGCCACTGTCGATGCTGAAAGGGAATATATCGTCCGGAACGGCTGCCATGCGGCGATAACGGGCAGTTGTACTTTATCGGCCAGACGTCCGAGATCGCCATTGCTGAACGTAATTATCGCCCGTTCCGGCAAGGCAAGCTCATGCCCGGACTTTCTGGTAAATGATGTAACGAGAGATCGCGGTTCGAGAATTGCCCGTGAGGGATCAAAGAACCTTTTCACGAAATTTTCTCTTGAGTCTCTCATATGATGTCATGAGATGTTCCGAGATAACGCGCGTCTCACCGGTCACAGCCATGAAATTGGTATCCCCGAACCATCGCGGCACCATGTGTATGTGCAGATGTTCTTCAAGGCCCGCTCCGGCGGCACGCCCGATGTTTATCCCGATATTTACACCTTCTACACTGAATTCTTCCTTGTACACGGAAACCATGATCTTTACAAGGCGCATCATATCGAGGGATTCTTCGTCGCTGAGATCTTCCATGAGGCCTGTGTGGCGGACCGGCACGACCATGATATGGCCGTTGGAGTACGGAAAACGGTTCATAATGACGAAAGCCTTGCCGAGTCTGCCCAGAACAAGGGACCCATCATCGGAGCAGCCGTCGAGGCAAAGAAAACACTTTTTGTTGCCCGGTTCCTTCGTCGCCGTGATGTATTCCATTCTCCAGGGTGCCCAAACTCTATCCATATCAATTCCTCATGAACATATAATCTCGCCAGTTCTCGGGCGGAACTTTAACACCTATATTAAGCATAAAAAGATAAAAGCCGTTGGGGCGCGAAGGTCGCTTTTTCGGATGCATCTTGACCTCATCGGGCATCTTGTCCCCTTTTTTCAGATTGCATCCTATGCACGATGTGACAATGTTGGTCCACTCGGTAACTCCGCCGCGCGATCTAGGGATAAGGTGATCGCACGTTAAGAATTTCGCGTCCAATTTCTCACCGCAATACTGGCAGGTGTGGTCATCACGAAGAAACACGTTGCGCCGCGAAAACTTGACCTTGGCATGGTTGCTTCTCACGAGAGTGAGGAGCCGGATGACCGCCGGCTGCCGTATCGAGACCGAGACCCCGCGGATCTCACGGTCGTACTCCTTGAGCACCTCCACTTTTCCGAGATAGATCAACGTAATTGCTTTCTTCCAGGATAAAACACCGATCGGTTCGAAGGTTGTGTTAAGCAGGAGGGTCCGGTCCATTTACATCTTTGAAAATAACTTTTTCAGGGTGATGTTGTCAACAATGAAACCTGTCTCGCCCCCTTACCGTTGCCCGTTCGCCGTTACCTTTTACCCATTTTTTCTGGTCTTTCATAATCTTCTATGGTAAGGTTCAAGAAAATCTTCAAGCTGGGAGGTGTCGTTAAATGCCCGTCTTCGACGAAAATGGAAAACAAATAACCAACAATGAAGAATTCCCCAAGATGAAGGACCCGGAGGAAACGGGAAGTTTTAAGCCTGCCAGAAAAAGGTTTCCCATACTTCCCGCGGCCCTTGGTCTTATCGCCCTCATTTTTGTTATAGTGGCGATAGTTTACATGGTTAAAGCGAGTGCCCTCGAACAGGAGGTCGCGATCCTTAACAAGGCAAAGGCCCAACTGGCATCCGCAGAAACAAAACTCCAGGAAATGACGAAAGAAAATAATAAGGCCCGGGCTGAATTGAGCCAGGCGAAAAACGAAATAGACACTCTCAAGGCAAAGAACCAGGCGCTTGAAGACCAGCTCGCAAAGCAGAAAAAGGCCGCAGCCGCAGCGACAAAGAAAGAGGCAAAACCGGCGCCAAAGAAAACCCCACCTAAAAGACCGTAAGATAGATCGACCTGAAGATGTCCGGCAGGCTTTTCGCCTGCCGGACCTATTTTTACGGTTCACGGCACATGGCCATGCACCCGTGTGCCGCGCACGGGTCCGGCACGTTCGTTTTGCTATACCCAAATCAGGTACAATCCTTTATAATTGTGCAAAAGAGACAAAGGGGACGATTTTCCATGAAGAAAATATTCATTGTCATTTTCGTGGTAATTCTTCTGGCCGTTACCGGGCTTATATCATTTGCGAAAGAAGGGAGCGAAGGCAAGAAAATGAAAACAACATACCCACCGTTAAGCGCAACGATCAAAACAAGCAAGGGCGATATCCACGTGCGGCTTTTTCCCGATGAGGCACCCTTGACCGTACTGAGCTTCGTCAATCTGTCAAAGCGGGGCTTTTATGATAACCTTACATTCCACAGGGTTATCCCCAGGTTCGTGATCCAGGGAGGCTGCCCTTTGGGCACGGGGACCGGTGGTCCCGGGTATCGGTTCAAGGACGAGTTTTCGACCGAGCTCAAGCATGATAAACCAGGCATGCTTTCAATGGCAAATGCCGGGCCGAACACAAATGGCAGCCAGTTTTT
>DHQV01000055.1:166269-179021 GCA_002408185.1 Deltaproteobacteria bacterium UBA5329 | reverse complement strand
ACAAATGGCAGCCAGTTTTTCATAACACACGTGCCCACCCCGCACCTCGATAACAGGCATTCCATTTTCGGCGAGGTAGAAGGGCCGAAAGACCAGCAGGTGGTCGACAGCATTGCCAGGGAAGACAGGATAATAAAGATAGAGATTAAGGGCGATTTCACGAAGCTCGCCGAAGATCATAAAGATGCCCTCGAAACCTGGAATAAGGCGCTCGATAAAAAATAATACCCGTTCGTATCACTGTGTTGGCAAGTTGCCTTGTTCCCTTTTGAATATCGTGGTATGCTTGCCTGTCAGCGGATAAGATCGGGTTCGGGATGCGATCACCGGGGCAGCATCTGACCGGATGTTTCGGTAGAGATGCGCTTTTCCGGAGCGTTGATATTATGCTTACATTTTTCTCAGAAAAGGAGTAGGGGATATGTATGTCGCCACCAAGCTTGTCCTTACAAAAGGAGTCGGACAGAATAAGGAAAAACTCGTCAGTTTCGAACTTGCCCTGCGTAATGCGAAGATAGCTCCTTTTAATATCGTTAAAGTGTCGAGTATTTTCCCTCCCCGATGCGAGATAATATCCGTAAAACAGGGATTGAAGAACCTGACTCCCGGACAGATAGTCCACGCCGTCCTTGCCGAGGCGTCCACAAATGAGCACCACAGGCTGGTTGCCGCTTCTGTGGGCCTTGCCATACCAAAAGACCGCGACCGCTTTGGCTACCTCTCCGAGTATCACAGCCATGGCGAAGACGATAAAACGGCCGGAGACTACGCCGAAGATATTGCCGCTCAAATGCTGGCAACCATCCTTGGGCTGGAATTCGATGTCAACGAAAGCTACAATAAGAGACTCGACCTTTGGAAATTAAGTGATGAGATCGTCCACACGCGCAACATTACCCAAACTGCCATCGGAAAGAAGAATGTGTGGACAACCGTCGTGGCCGCAGCGATCCTGATCCCGTAAAGAGCCTCTCTAAAAAAAGAATCCTCCTGGACAGACAGGTGCAAGAACTATAAAATATCTTTTATTTTAAAGCGCTGCGCAATCCCTCGCGCCGCCCATGAGAAAGGTGTCTTATATTGAAAAATGTATAAGTATTTTATCTCTTTGGAGGCTAACGATGAAGAAGTACGCTATTTTTTTATGTATTCTGGCTTTTTTGGCGTTGACATCGTGCGGGGAGCTTTTCCCGACAAAGATCGGCGATATTCGCGGCAATCCCAGGAAGTATGCTGAAAAAGAGGTTACCGTATCCGGCCAGGTAACGGAAGTTTTTTCTCTGATAGCATTTAAATGTTTTGTGCTTAAAGATGATACGGGCGAGATCACGGTGATGACATCCAGACCACTGCCGGCCTCAGGCCAAAAACTCAAGGTGCGCGGGATTGTCAAAGAGGCATTTTCAATTGGTGACCAGACTGCGCTGGTCATCCGGGAAAATCCGAAATGATCTTTTCCCCGAAACCTGCATCTTCCGACGCCGGGCCCTTCAGTACCTGTCGAACCACCAGATGATATCGAACGCTTCGCGCCGGACCCTGTCCAGGATATGGGGATGGTGCTCTTTCATGTACCGTCGCGCCTGCTCGGCCAGGGCAGCCGGGTGACGGCCAAGGAGATAGCATTCCTGCACGATGGAAGTGCCTGGTTCACCCGCTGAATTCTTCCCCGCGCGCGAATGCATAAATACAAAGTCATCGTAATGATGCCGGGGAATGAAAGGGAAAAATTTCTCCCTCAAATTTCCCCGTACGTGATATGCGATGTCCAGTTTCTCCACATATCCCTGTCTCTCTTCGGCAGCGAGGACCCTATCCAGCATCTCTCTCGTGACACTTTCTCCGGAAAGCATGGAAAACATTGTCTCCCTGTGGACAAGGCATTCAAAATACTCGGTGGCACCGAGAACACCTCGGATCATAAAGGCTGTCTCCGACAGTGACCGGAGTTCCTCAAAGACCGCCACGATCTTGCGTGCCATCTCGAGGGCACGACTTACGGGCGGAAGACAGACGCGGCCCGAGGCCCTCACGACAAAACCATGCCGGGAAAGCGCGCAGAGCGCATCTTCCAGACTGCCGGGGTCACATTCACCCCGGATCAGGCTCGCCTCTTCCATGCCTGCCGGGCATTCGATGAGGGCGGACATGATCGCAGGAACGGCCGGCATGGAAAGAAGCATCTCCAATGTGTTCATCGATTGATTAACCATCTCTCTTCCGTTATGATATAGGGGTATTTCATATTCATGGCCTTTACACTCCCAGATAGCGAAACCGCCAGATTGATGGGTAATTATCGTCCATTGTCGGTCTTCCAGCAATTAAGATACGCCATTCTTGCGCGAATGAAAAGGGGCGAAGACATTATCCCCATGATCCAGGGACGGCAGGAGGCAAAGGATGACGTGATCCGCTCGCTCCTTTCCGGGTCACACCCGTACCTGGTGTCAGAGGAGGGCACGGGCAAGACGAGGCTTGTCCGGTCAGTAACAGACCTTCTCCCGCCTGTGCCCCGGATTGCCGGATGCCCCTACAATGACGATCCTGCCTGGCCGCGATCACGGCTGTGCCCTCGATGCACCTCGGTGAAAGACCCTGTAAAAGAGTTCGGGATCGAGTGGATAACGGGTGCGGAACGTTTTTCCCGGATACAGGGGAACGAGTATACGAATGAGGCGAAACTCCTGGGCCTCAAGGATATCCAGGCAATAGCCTCAGGGCTGAGCCCCGGCGACCCGCGGACATTTACCGGCACAGGGGTCTTTCGAGCCAACAGGGGGCTGCTTTTCATCGACGAACTACCCGCCATCAGGACAAGGGTGCAGGTCCTGCTTCATCCTATCCTGGAAGAACAAAGGACGGTCCTTGAAGAATACGGCTGGGAATATCCCCTTGACCTGTGCGTCATGGCCACGGGGAATCCCGAGGGTTTCTCGCATGTTAACGAGGTTCCGAGGCCGCTCATCGACAGGCTCGAGACGATCTATCTCGATCTCCCTGAAGAGGATGTCGAGCTCGGTATCATGATGAATGGAAGGGGCCTGAGGGAAAGCACGTGTGGTTCGTACCCGCCCCTGCTCCTGTTCGATCTCCCGACGGAAGATCCGGCAGGTAACCGGGCTTACGCCCCGTGGTGGCTTCTCAAGCTGATCAACCGTGCTGTCCGGCAGAGCAGGGTCTGCCGGTGGCTCGAACGAAGCTCCAGCATACGGGGCACCATGCGCGCTCTCGACCACACATATTCAACGGCATGCATGCGCGGTTCCGAGCTGGCAAACATGGAGGATGCGGCACTTGGTGTGAGGCTTGCCCTGCGCGGCAGGATCCACCTCAGGGACGACCTTGTAGAGATCAACGACCCGGCAGAAACATTCCGCCGGGTAGATGAACTTTCCGGCGATCTTATAAGGACAGCTCTCATCTCGATGGCGCAGGAGTTGTCACCCTCCTGGAAAGCGGCCGAGGCGGCTTCGGAGCTTGGGGACATTATGAGGCTTCCCCGCAATATCCGGCCGGGCCTGATATCTCAAAGGGCCCCGGTCACCCGGGATATTATCGGACAATTGGACAGGGCAGCCGAAGACGATCATATTTTTCCGGATGATGCGTCGATACAGGCCCTTGCGGGCCAGGACAGCAAGGGCCGTGATGAATACATCAATACCTGCGCGGAGTTTATCGCCAACGTCCTGATCGTATCCGGTTCGCTTTCCGGTGAAGCAGCAGATATTTACATCCCGCAGGAGGTTTCCTGGACGAAGGGCCTTCTATGAAAATACGCGCCGGCTGCAGACTGTGTGCCCGTTTCGATGACAGCCTTGAACGAGCGCTTTATGATATGGCCCACATGCCGGCAAGAGACTTGAGGACGCTTACGAGCCTCGCCGGTCACCAGGCAGACGGCCTTTCTGAAAAGGCGAAAGATATCGCGCGCCGTCGCAGGCAGGAGGACATGCGCTCGTCCGGGGCGGACCGTGCAAAACTCTCCCGGATGCGCGACGATCTTTTTGACAACATTCTCGATATCTTGGCCAAGGGCGGTGAAGGATCGGGCCTTTTGGACAGTTATCTCAACAATGCCTCCCGTTATGCCCTCGAAGAACGCGTAGCCCATGGAGATATGTCCCGTAGTATCGTCGAGGAGAAAGACATGCTCGAGGCACTGGGCATTTTTGCAGATGCGAAACTTATTGACGTGTTTGAAGGAACATACCGGTTGACGCCTCTGGGCTGCCGCCGCCTGGCCCGCCATATCCTGAAGACGATACTCGAGAATATCAGCCCCGGTTTGCCCGGAATAAACCCCACCGGAGACGAGGGCTTTGGTATGAGCGAGGGGTTCACGACGCGGAGATACGAATTCGGCGATGAATTCTCCCGCATAGACACGCAGGCCACGCTACTGTCGGCGCTTCAGAGAAACCGCGCTTTCCCTATCAGATTCAAGGAGGCGGACATCCATATCCGGGAAACCACCGTCGCTTCGCGTATCGCGAACGGGCTCATGATCGACGCAAGCGGGAGTATGACGGGAAACAAACTGAAAGCCGCCCGTGATGTATGCCTTGCCCTGTCGGAATTGATAGGGAAAACGGGAAGCGATATCCTGAAGGTATATGTTTTTTCGAGTACCGTCCGGGCAATTCCCTCCTGGGAGATACTAAATCACAGGTTCTCCGGCGCAACTACCGACATAACGGCAGCGCTGAGGAGGTTCAGGGCCGATACCCGGTCCTTCCACGGGGAAAAACAGGTGTATCTGATAACCGATATGGCCTCGAACACCGAGAACGGAAAATATGTAGGTTTTGAACGCGCGGCGCCCGGGGTCCTTGAAGAGGCCCGCCGCTGCAGCCTGAACGGAATTACCGTGAACATAATTATGCTCGACGAAACCAAAAGCATGGCCGACCTTGCCTCCATCATGGCACGACGAAACGCCGGACGGGTCTTTTTCACGAAGCCCGGTGACCTCGGAAGGGTCGTCATCGAAGACTATTTACAGAAAACGATGAGAAGAAAGGGCCGGCCGTGACATCCATCACACAGTAAATGCACGACAATGTGATATCTTATCCTCAGGTCGGGGGGATTACAATTTCACCTTCAGGGCGGGGTGATATTCTTCATATATCATTGTTGGGAAGATTTGACAGTGATCCCTCGTTCTGGTCGGTCACCTTCCAGACTGTGCCTGTAGTTTCGCGTAATAATATTTATACGCGCATTCAGGTATATACTCTTTGTGGACAACACCATCTATGATAAAGCACGCTGTATAATTTTGTCCCCAGAGAGCGCCTTCTTCTGCCGTGACGCTGATCGGGTCCGGATATGCCCTCGTGTCGAAATCGCAATCGATAGACGCGCAGGAAGCAGTAAATATCAAAATTACAGACACAAGTACCAACCGTATTCCCAACGAATTGACCGACACCTTCCCTCCTTCCGTCATATTTGGATTGTAATCAATCGCTACGGGCTTTTCAACACAGGTTTCCCCAACATCCTGAAATTACAGCTAAAGCCGTATGAATAATTAATTTCGTTTGAAATGAGAAATACGGCACGGTTTTGCCCCCGGTCCCTTCGCCGGCCTCTTTAGCACATCAATCTTTTTTCGTCTGACTTATCGCTATCTGGACCATCTGTAGCGTTATCGTCAGATGAAAAAGACGTTGGGAATATATCCTCAAGAGGATCCGATTCGGAATCTGATAAAAAGATCGATATACCGAGAATATCGAAGATATCATCGTTCATACTGTCATTTTATCACATAGCGAGAAGGCTTTAGCATCCTTGGTGCCTGAAACACTGCGGAACCGGCAATCGGATGGGGTGCAGTCGCACCTTTTGGAATGGCCTGATCATGAAGAATTATCGTCACGCACACCGGATGGGACAACTATCCATATTTGTTTTATATTATAAACCATACAGGGTCCTGGAACATGGTCTGGGCCCCTGCGGAACAATTTCATTATCAGGAGGAAAGAATGAAAAATTGCGTAATGATCCCGGTCTTCTGTTTTCTTGCTCTCGCGGCTACACTGATCCCCATCAATGCCCGTGCCCACTGTGACACGCTCGATGGACCGGTTGTGGCAGCTGCAAAAGCCGCGTTGGAAAAAGGCGACATCGCGCCGGTACTGAAATGGGTCAAGGCTGATGATGAGCGGGAAGTCAAAGAGGTTTTCCAAAAAGTGCTCTTAGCTCGAAAGGCTTCTCCCGAGGCGCGGGAAATTGCAGACAGGTATTTCTTCGAGACCCTCGTACGAATACACAGAGCCGGCGAAGGTGCTCCTTACACGGGCCTGCAAGCAGGACCTGCCGAACCCATCATTGTCGAGACAGATAAGTCTTTAGAAACGGGCTCGATCGAGAATGTCATAAAACACGTGACGGCCGCGGCAACGGAGGGTATCAGGAAACGCTTCAACGAGACCCTTAAGCGGAAGAAGCATGCTGATGAATCCATAACGGCTGGCCGGGAATTTGTGGAGGCCTATGTCGATCTTACGCACTACATCGAGCGGTTGTACAATGATGCTGTCGCTCAAACTGCTCCACACGGTAAGCCGGATGAAAGCAAGACAAAGGGCGGGCATGCCCACTGATCCTCTTTAGGATCAGTTTCACGGGTGTCCCCTTCAGTTCAACCCTGGGGATACGTGAAAATAGAGAGCGTTAAGATCCACTATTGAACCTTGAGGTCGCAGGCAGGGTGTGCTAAAAACTTGATTAGCATGCCTTTAGAGGCGACCCCCGGCAGTCCGAAGCCAAAAAAGTCCAGCGGATGTTCCACCTCGACAATCTCGGGCCTCTTTTCACGATACTCGTGATCCTGCACCGGTTTTTTAATCGGACTACGTTAAGGTGAAAAATGAGGGTGTATAATATTTGGTATAACTAGCGCCGGTACCGCTTGTAAACCATTGGGCCGTCAAGGATTCGAACCTTGGACCAATTGATTAAGAGTCAACTGCTCTACCGGACTGAGCTAACGGCCCACGGGATTTTTTTATAACATATACCTCCTTAAAACTCAAAACAAATCTGTTCGTTTCTTTGAGAATTGTTTTCACTCTTTTGAAGACCTGAACTGTGGAAAAGCAAAGGATGGCTGGTTATCTTTAACTAATAGATAGATAGGTACTCAAAAAAAAACGGGGGGATGCTCCTATGGAAGAATTAGCCATCAATAAAGCCTTTACGTTGTTGGAACCGGGGCCCGTTGTCCTTGTTACGACGAATGACGGAAAGAAGGACAATATCATGACGATCTCATGGACAATGGTATTGGATTTCACGCCGGTCTTTGCCATAACCACGGGGAAATGGAATTATTCATTTGTGGCGCTTCGGAAAACAAAGGAGTGTGTCATTTCGATCCCCACGGTCGATATGCTCGATAAAGTCGTGGGAATAGGAACATGCTCCGGCGCTGACACGGACAAATTTGTCAAATTCAAGCTGACTCCCGTAAAAGGGAGAATAGTAAAGACGCCCTTGATAAAAGAATGCCTCGCCAATATCGAGTGCAGGGTCGTCGACATCATCAAGAAATACAACATTGTCGTTCTCGAGGCCGCAGCGGCATACTTTGACGGCTCGCGCAAAGAAAAACGAACTATCCACGCCGTCGGCGATGGCACTTTTATCGTAGATGGACGCAGACTGGACCGAAAAACATCGATGGCCTCCAAGCTTCCAGAAGGTCTGTAGATGGGCGCTTAAAGAAACGGCTGCACGGCGGTCTATTGCCGGTTTATGAGACAGAAAAAGGGCAGATCCGTCTGGCGGGTCTGCCCCATCGTGTTATCGTACTGTTACTTGTCGCCTTTCTTGGGCTCTTCTTTTTTCTCTACTTTTTTGCCCTTATTTGCATCTTTCGGGTCCTTTTTTTCTTCCTTCTTCGGTTCTGCCGCTTTTGTCTTGTCGACTTTCTTCGGCTCTTTTACGTCTTTGACGGCCGCTTTGTCATCTTTTACCGGGGCAGTCTCTGTCTTGATCTTGCCCTCGGGGGCTGCGAAAGAAACGCATGCAAAGGCAAATGCGGCGAACAACACGAACATAACGGTGCAAAATCTTTTCATAACTTACTCCTCCTAGAATTTGGGAATGTATTTTTGGAACTTCTCGTATGAGATATCATATGTCAGACAAAGTATCAAATTAAAAAAAGGGCCCTTTCGAAAGGGCCCCCTGACATATTTTTTGTCCGCTCTTTTTACAGAATGTCCCAGCCTTCCACTGAGAAGGGATTCCCGGCAATCTCTCCGGCCGGTACCATCGCAGGCTGCGGTGCATGGTGCCTGACCCACAGCTTCGCGGCAACCACGACACCTACCGCAAGCGCTGCCTGAATGGAATATGCCACGAGATGCCCCGGATTGTGGAGAGTGCGAGCCATCCACGGATCGGTTGCGATCATCTCGCCAGCCACCCTGCCAAGTATCGCAGCACCAAGGACGACTATTATGGGGAACCTGTCCATCAGCCGGGTAATGAGCTTGCTGGCGAACACGACGATCGGTATGCTTGTGGCAAGCCCGATGAGAAGGAGAAGCATATTACCGTTCGATGCTCCCGCCACACCGAGCACATTGTCGAGGCTCATGACTAAGTCGGCCATCAGGATAGTGCCTATTGCCTGCATCAACCCGTTGATCTGCTTTTCCTTGCCTTCGTCGGAATCGCCGAGGAGAAGTTTGAAGGCGATCCACAGTATAAGCACGCCGCCCAGGAGTTTTACGAAGGGCACCTCGAGAAGCTTGGCTGCAACAAAGGTGAGACCGATCCTTAATATCACGGCGCCTGCCGTGCCCCAGATGATCCCCTGCTGCCTCTGCTTATCCGGAAGCGACCGGACGGCCATCGCGATGACGACCGCGTTGTCTCCGGAGAGAATGATATTGATGAAGATAATATTGAGGAGAGCGAAGAGAAAGGATGCGCTCATCATGTTTGAAAAAATGTGTGAAAAATCCATGGTGTCCTCCCGGGTTTGTCGTTTATCCTGATGCTAGTTTAGAACTTCAACAGTTTCCCAACAATCGGGAGATTCCTGAATTGGATTTCGTATTTTCCTGAAACGGGGAAAGGAAAACGGGAGTTGGCTTACGCCAAAAACCCTCCCACGACCGACTAACACCAGCCCTTTTTGCTGCTGCGGAATTTCGTGAAGGCCCGGCAGAACACGGCCCGCAGGATGGCGAATTATATATGGTTTGGCTTTACGAAAAACTCAGGGCATCGGTTGCCTTGCGCAGTATCTCTGCACTTTTTCGGAGCTCCGACCTTTCGGCAGCGTCGAGCGGCAGGGGAAGCCTGGCAATGATCCCGCGTCCGCCTAGAATGTGGGGAAGCGAAAGGGTGACATCACGGACACCTTCGCAGTCGTGGACGAACGTGCTGACCGTAAGGATCGCCCTGTGGTCGTGGATGATGACATCGATAATATGGGCGAGGATGCTTCCAATCCCATAATAGGTTGCTCCCTTTCCTGATATTATGTCGCGGCCGGCATGGCGGACGTCGTCATTTATCCTTTTCTTCAGGCTATCGTCAAATTCCTTGTCAAGAAATGCGCATACCTCGCCGATCGAAAGTCCTCCAACCCGTGCCAGGGACCAGGCCATTACCTCGGAGTCGCCGTGCTCTCCGAGGACATACGCGTGGACATGACTGCTATCAATGTCGAGGAAATCTCCCAGCAAGGTCCGGAAACGGGCTGTATCCAGGGCCGTTCCCGTCCCGACCACAAGCCCCGTAGGCACATCGAGGTTAACAGCGATCCGTGTCGCAACATGGGTCATGATATCGACCGGATTCGTGGTAATGATAAGCACGGAGCATGGGGAATGCTCGATGATCGCCGGGATCACTTCCCGGAAGATGGCAGCATTCTCGAGGGCGAGTTCAAGGCGCGACTGCCCCGCCGCCCTGCTTTTTCCAGCCGCTACTATTACCGCCGAGCATCCCGCGAGGTCGGGATAATCACCCTGCCGGATATTGACCGAATGTCCGAACGGAATGGCATGGCGTATGTCAGAGGCTTCGGCCGCGGCACGGGCGGTATTCTTGTCAATAAGCACGATCTCCGTCCCAAGGCCCTTCATGACAAGTGTGTACGCCGTGGTTGAACCGACAAAACCTGTCCCGACAATTCCTACTTTCATACTTTGTACCTTGCGGGCCGCACCCCTACCGGATTAGTAACGAAGCAGCGCCGCCGGTGACGGCACATCGGCCTCGGGGGTAACTTCATAAATGACGCCTCCGTTGAGATGCGTATACAGAGCTGCAAGATCGAGAAGGTCCTGGTCGTTCTTCTCGGATTGCGTATGGACAGACACCTTTCGTGAGTCAGCATCGAAAGTTCCCCACTTTTCCATCTCCGGTGCAATAAAAAGGGTATCGACGCGGCCCTCAAAGGCAAAGGGCAGAACGAACTCGGCGTCCGCCGTCGTCTTTCCGGTTCCTGCAAGGTTATGGTACATTTCGATCGCCCGGTTACGGTTTGCGAGAAGATACGGGCCCATAAGTTCTACGGCTTTTGCGTGGAGTTCTTCCCGGGTCATATCGTCGGGATTCAACGATATATATTGGTCTTCGATAAAGAATGAATAGCCGTTTGCTTTTTTATAGATTCCGAAATGTTGCTCGAGACCAACGAGCAGGAGCGGTGCATTCTCCTTTCCGATAACACCGGACACCCCGTGAGCAACCTTCTTGAAATATTCGACGATGTCCCTTTTCTTGCCATCCATTCCGCCGCCCTGGCTATAAAAAGATGCTCCCGGTTCCCCCGCGCCCGATGAAGGCGCACGTGTGTGAAATTGAAGTTCCCGGTCGATGATACTGTATTTTATTGCCTCCTTGAAACTCTCCGGTACTTTTTCCATGGGAAGCTCATTAATGCTGAAACGGGTGCATTGATACAGTTTTGGCCCTTCAAGGCCGAGACAGATCATAAAGAAGCGGTTGTCATTATAGATCATCCCCAACAGGGGTTTTATGTAATAACGGTCCATGACGGTCACACTTTCCCTGAAGCGTACCGGTACCCTGAAATAACTGAAGTCCCCTGGTGATATAAAAACACAAAAACCATCACTTTGAAAAAATGACCAGAAAATGTCGCTAAAAAGGGGCCGTGCTGCAGACAACAGTTCATTGACGTCCGACGCGCGCAAACCGATTCGGGAAAGTTCATCTCTGGCCTCGCGCACGAGATTCTTGAATCGTACCTGGTTCTGCCTTTTTTCAGGACTTGCCCGGTAAGAGGGCATATACAGCGAAATACACACATCGTCCCTGTATTCGGATAAAAAGGTCAGTTGCACTTTGGAAAGAAGGTCCATGTTCCACCACCATCCTCGGATTTGCACAGGACAAGAGGGCCGACCGCCACTGTACCCCTGTCATAAAAGTTGGAATGCAAGGTAAATGCCAGCGGGTCAATTGTCTTTTAAACCGGATAGTTCCCGATCTTATAGCACATGCGTACCGCAGGCTTTTTTGAAAACGGGGTATTTCGCCACATCATGTTGAAGTGAACCAGATCACCTGCGCGTCGCGGTACTGCCGGAGGCCTCGGTACTGTCCAGGATTTGCGCCTCTACCAGGAGTGGAAGGTGGTCCGAGGCCATTTTTGCATCCATGGACCGGGGAATCCTGCAGGTCCTGACACTGATTCCCTGTGAAACGAAAACATGGTCGAGGCGGAGAAATGGGCTTATGCTCGGCCACGTATGTCTCTTTCTTGTCCTTACGGGGAGCAGCATCTGGGCATCGGTCAGTTTCTGCGAGAAATTATGGTAGACGTAGGAACCCTGGGTCGCGTTCATATCACCGCACAGGATCGTGGGGGCCTTGCATTTTTCATTTCCGAGCCATTCAGGGCCCATCAGCATCTGGGACTGCGTCCTGCGCCGAACGGGCGTAAGCCCGAGGTGGGTATTTATTACCTGTATGCTGTGCCCTTTAAGGTCAATCTCGACCCAGAGCGCGCCCCGGCGCGGTTCCTTCCTTCGGGACGGCAGACCGCCTGCTTTTACCGGCCTAATGGGATACCGGCTCAATATTGCGTTCCCATAACGTCCATCCTGGATGCACAGGCTCGGATGAAACTGAAAGTACATGCCGAGTTCACAGGCAATGAGTTCTGCCTGGTCGACGCATCCCGTCCTCGTCAAACCAACATCGAGTTCCTGCAACGCCACTATATCGGGACGCATTCCCGCAATTATTTTCGCTATCCTCATCGGCAGGTTCTTTCCGTCATTCCCGATGCAGCTATGAACATTGTACGTCATGATTGAAAACCTGATAGGACCGACCATAACTTAAAGATATGATTAAAATCGGGGATTGTAAAGAAGAACGAGATCGTAAATCTTACGACTTACGGTTTTTTGTTGTCTTCCCTTAAGACAACAAAAAACGTAGACCCAGCCCGGTCTACCATGAGCAATGTGCCTTTTTCAGGGTCCGATCTCTTCACGGCAGAATGGTATCCTTTTTCATCTCTGATCTTGCGGCCGTCGACAAACTGTATGATATCGTCGATCATGAGGAAGGCCGCATGCGCAGGAGACCCTGACTCAACCGCAATGATGATAACACCCTCCATATCCGGTTGGTCGACCTTTTGGGCTATGCCCGGGGTCACCGTTTTCACGAGAAGCCCAAAGTGCCTCGGGGTATCTACAGTCGTTACACGGGCCCGGCTATACGCATGA
>DHQV01000055.1:161855-166189 GCA_002408185.1 Deltaproteobacteria bacterium UBA5329 | reverse complement strand
GTCCGCCGCAATCACTGATGCCATGAAACGCTTTCCTTTGCGAATGGCCTCCATGCTGACGATCTGCCCTATTCTCTTGTCAAGAACCGTGTTGAGCACGTACTGTGGGCTCAAGGCCTCTTTTCCCTCCACCGATATTATAATGTCACCGGCCATTAAACCGGCCCTGTCACACGGGCCTCCCTCGACAACCTGCCGTATCATGGTCCCCGGAAGATCGATACCAAAGTATTTCTTCATTTCCGGGGTCAATTCCTGAAGACCGATGCCGAGCCATGGGCGCATCACCCGCCCAGATTGTATAAGGTCGTTCATCACCCTTTTAACCACATTCACCGGAATCGCAAATCCGATTCCCTGGCCGGGCCTGACAACAATCGAATTTATGCCTATTATCTCACCTTTGATATTGACAAGAGGCCCCCCGCTGTTGCCGGGATTGATCGATGCATCCGTCTGGATGAGCTCGCCGGCAGGTGTCACCACATGCAAGCCCGGCCTGCTCCTGGCACTTATCACCCCGAGCGTTACACTTTTATCAAAACCGTACGGCGAACCTATCGCTATTGCCCATTCCCCCGGCTCGACCCGGTCGGAATCTCCAAACTTTGGCACTTTGAGACCTTTTGCATCGACACGGATAACGGCAAGGTCAGTTTTACTGTCCGAACCGACAACCTGTGCTTCAAGGTTTGTCCCGTCATAGAGATTGACACTTATTTTCGTAGCATCCGAGACAACATGGTGATTTGTGATGATATATCCGTCTTCCCTGATAACGATGCCGGAAGCCTCCCGGGTCCCGATCCTCCTTTTCCGTTTCAAAAGGTCCTCGAGGAACTGGCTCAATGCCTTATCGTCCAATCCATCTTCGCGGATCTGTATCTGTAACCCTTCGACCAGCGCCTCGGCGCGGATAGATACGACAGACGGTCCAACATCGCGCACCACTGCTACAAAAGCATTATTGACATCGGCATTTCCATAAGGAACGGCAATACTCTCACGCGCGTGCGACACCGGTACACCTGTCAATACCTGAATACCGAGAAAAAACGCTGTAAAAAAAATATGGAATATAAATATCAAGTTAATTCCTTACAGGAAGATCACCTTCCCGTCGAACGATCGTGTCTTTCCTTTGCCAAAACCTTTGGCGAGAAAGCCCAGCTTTTCGAGTCCCTTGAGAACACGAGATGCACCGTTGGAGACACTTGTCTGCGCGGTTTCTATATGGATCTCAGGTGAAGACGGCTTTTCATAGGGGACTCCGAAGCCGGGAAGTGTCTTGATCTCGCCGCTGTCGGCCTTTCTCCACAACCCTTTTGGGTCACGCTCCCTGCACAGCGCCTCCGGGCAATCTACATAAACCTCGGCAAATTTTTCTATATGCAGCCGGGCAGTGGCGCGGTAAAACCGCCGCGGAGCGGTCGCCGAGATCGCCACGTTGACGCCGCTCTCCGTCAGGTGCTCCGCGAGATAGACCACAACGCTGTAAAACCAATCACGCTCATCGTCCGTATACCGGGGATGCGGGGTAAGAACTTTGCGCAGTTCGTCCGAATCCAAAAGAACGATCGTTACGCTCTGCTCCGACAGTATCTGGCACAATCTTCTGGCTATTGACGTCTTCCCCGAGGCCGGCAGCCCCGTAAACCATACCGCGAATCCCGATCTTGCCGCCTGATTGACTGCCATCCCCCCGCCCTCCTACGCTATATATTCGTTTATTTTACGGTAATCGAACCTTTTGATCTTCAATACCCTGTGGATAAATTGAAATAGTCTGCTCCTTACATCGTCCGAAATGTCCGGGTACCATAGCGGGCTCGCCAGGACAAGGCAGCGCCAGGCAAACCAAGGCTGCACGGCGTACGGGAGGCCATCGTCCGGATGAAAGGAAAGATAAGTTTTCCAGAACAGGTCATGGAGTTCTTTGAACGGTCCCTCTAACCGGCCGTATCGCTGCAGCGAAAAGAAAAGGTAATTGACCGCCATGCAGCTGACATCATCCGCAGAATCCCCCCACGGGCCTCTGCTGCGGTCCAGCACCCAGAACATGTCTTCTTTTTCGAAAACTATGTTGTACGGATGGAAGTCGCCGTGTACCTGGCAAAGCCGTCCCGATGCACCCTTGAGCCGCCATCGCCATCCATTTGCCGCCTCTTCTATGGAACGCAGTTCTTTGTCGCTCAAGTCTGTCTGTGCGGCCTTATAGCTGTCCGTTAGCCCCATGATCCCCTCACCGTGCCCTATAAGGTCCCTCAGTCTGCGTGCCCATAGCATGGGTTCGTCGAGCCTCAATTGATGGATCTGGGAGAGGTATGATGCCAATTTCTGGGTCCGCCTGCGGTCGAGGGGTGTCAATTCCCCTTCATCGCGAATGCGCGTGAGGTCATGGGCGTAGGGAGCACCCCGCTTGAACACCGTCACAAGGATAAGCTCCCGGGCATGGCCGAGCGATCTCATTTCACCGGCATCGTCAAGAGAGAGCATGTCTACGGCCGGAACATGCCGCGGCAGATGGTTGAACGACTGATAATCGAGCCACACGGCCGCCGCCCTGTCATCCTCGCGTTCCCTGCCAAAGGCGTTGGGGCGGATCCTGTGAAACACAAAGCGCCTCCTTTTACCGCCGACAACGCAAAGAACGAGGATGGGCCGGCCATAGCCGAACTTTTTCATTTCCTCGTCGGGGGCGGTTTTGCCCGACAATTCGGACAGTTCCACGATCCGGACCTGCTCGGAAAACCGGTCGGACAGATACCGGGCGATTTGGTTTTCAGAGATCTCCATTCTCCCTGATAAAAGCAACATCGATGCCATATCGGGAAAGGTTCCGATTACGTTTTTATTACAGGCTCTTACATGATCTGACCGAACCGGTGCAGGAGACAATACGGGGCAATATGCCACAACAATAGCCTTTTTAGGCCCAGGTCTTCCCCGTAACACGCGCGGCATATATCGACACGTACCTCTCGATACGCACTGCACTTCAGAACATGTGGCGTATCGCAATTAGTCTCTCCCACGCCGGAATGACGACGTCGGAGAATTACGGCACTGCCCCGGTATGCGAAAGGGTATTTTCTGGCACACTTCTTGATACTGTCCTTTGGGCCTGCCGATCAGGCTACCTTAAATTTCAGGAGGAGGGTTTATGTTGTCATCGGTTCCGGTAAATATCGAAAGGCTTGAAGGCAATGAACTTGACAGAGAGATCCTTCGCGCCGCTATTATCGCTGAATATGACGCGATCAACCTTTATAATCAGATGGCCGCATTAACGGCAAACGAAGATCTCAAAAAGGTCCTTTTGGATATCGCAAAAGAGGAAAAGACCCACGTGGGAGAATTTCAGGCACTCCTTCTCCGTACCGACCCTGAGCATGCCAGGGAGCTCGAGCACGGGAAAGAAGAAGTGGAGGAGCTTATCGGATAAACCGCTTCAGATTGTTCGGGAATGTTTTGAACATCACAGGTTACAGGTAACGGGAAGAATCGGGGGGGTTTCCCGTAACCCGTCACCTGTAACCTGTGACCCTATTTTTAGCGGATCAATGTCAGGACATCGACCTTGACTTTGGCAGCCTTTCTCAACATGCGGCGATTATAGAGCACAACATCATCGATTATTTCCCCGCATTTTATACAGCGCCATACCCAGATATGTGCGCACATGCCGTAAAATCTTTCATGCACTAGCGCTGTATTACACCTGGGACAATCATGTGTCTCCTGGGCATCAAATTTGCTTTTGGGTGGTTTTCTGCGTGTCAATGCAATTTTCCTTGACATATCCCCTCCTTGTTCCATTTAAGACCCTGCGCTTACCACAGCCGTCAGATGCTTCCACCAAAAGATCTGGAAGCCGTTCGATCCAAAATTGCAAATCGTGCGCCACGAAACCAGGGAAAGATGGATTTTAACGGTAGAGCAAGGGACGACGCCGTTACGGGCTCTCTGCTACCTTTCCGGAACCGGGGACAGGTTGGGGCAAAAAGCCCCTGAAGGGGAGGCATTGTACCCCATAACCGTCATCAGCTCAATTTCTATTCGTTCTTGAGTTTTCGATAGAGGGTCTTTCTGTCAATTCCGAGGATCTCGGCAGTCCGGGACCGGTTGCCCTTCACCTGGGAAAGGATATGCCGGATATATTCCTTTTCAAGCTCTTCCAGCGTATGGCTTTTTACCAGAGCCCGGTCAATGAAGGTATCGTCACTGGCCCTGGTCATGATAGCGGGAAGGTCCTCGGGGGCCACCGTTTCGCTGCGGCATAGCGTAACAGCCCGCTGGACGACATTTTCCAGTTCCCTGACATTTCCGGGCCA
>DHQV01000055.1:161224-161778 GCA_002408185.1 Deltaproteobacteria bacterium UBA5329 | reverse complement strand
AGTTCCCTGACATTTCCGGGCCACGAGTAGTCCATAAAGATCTTCATCACTTCGTTCGAAACCTGGCCGATCTTCTTTTTCAGGTCCTTGTTGAAGGTGTTCAGGAAATGCCTTACAAGCAGGGGAATATCTTCCTTTCTGTCTCTCAGGGGCGGGAGGTCAATATCGATCACCCTGAGCCGATAATAGAGATCGCTGCGAAAAAGGCCTTCATCGATACGGGTCTGGATGTCCCTGTTCGATGTCGATATTATGCGGACATCGGTCGGATACGTCGTCGTCCCTCCCAGCGGACGGACCTCTCTCGCCTCGATCACCCGCAATATCTTGGCCTGGAGCGAGGGCGGCATCTCCGTTACCTCATCGAGGAAGAGTGTTCCGCCGGATGCGCCGATAACGAGCCCTTCCTTGTCCGTTTTTGCATCGGTAAATGCCCCTTTCCTGTAACCGAACAATTCGCTTTCAAGGAGATTCTCCGGTATGGCGGCACAGTTTACGGCTACAAAAGGCCCGTTCTTTCTTGCCCCGCTATAGTGGATAGCTTTTGCCACGAG